>NZ_JBVJAB010000005.1:205732-397836 GCF_055591025.1 Streptomyces sp. NPDC041784 | reverse complement strand
TACTCCCCCCCCCCCCCCCCCCCCCCACCCCCCCCCCCCCCCCCCCCCCCCCCCCCCCCCCCCCCCCCCCCCCCCCCCCCCCCCCCCCCCCGCCCCCCCCCCCCCCCCCCCCCCCCCCCCCCCCCCCCCCCCCCCCCCCCCCACAGCCGTACAGGAGCGGTGATCAGAGCTTCTCGATCACGTAGTCGATGCACTTCGTCAGGGCCTCGACGTCCGCCGGGTCGATCGCCGGGAACATCGCGACGCGGAGCTGGTTGCGGCCGAGCTTGCGGTAGGGCTCGGTGTCGACGATGCCGTTGGCGCGCAGGACCTTGGCGATCGCGGCGGCGTCGATCTCCGCGGAGAAGTCGATCGTGCCGATCACCTGGGAGCGCTTGGCCGGGTCCGTGACGAACGGGTCCGCGTGCTTCGACTCCTCGGCCCAGGTGTAGAGGCGGGTGGAGGAGTCCTTCGTACGGGCCGTCGACCAGGCGAGTCCGCCCTGGCCGTTGATCCACTCCAGCTGCTGGTTCAGCAGGAAGAGGGTGGCCAGCGCCGGGGTGTTGTACGTCTGGTTCTTGCGGGAGTTGTCGATCGCCGTGGGGAGGCTGAAGAACTCCGGGATGTGGCGGCCGGACGCGTGGATCCGCTCCGCGCGCTCGATCGCGGCCGGCGAGAAGACGCCGATCCACAGACCGCCGTCGGAGGCGAAGGACTTCTGCGGGGCGAAGTAGTAGACGTCCGTCTCGGCGATGTCGACCGGGAGGCCGCCCGCGCCGGACGTGGCGTCCACCAGGACCAGCGCGCCCTCGTCGGCGCCCGCCACGCGCTTCAGCGGAGCCGCGACGCCCGTGGACGTCTCGTTGTGGGTGAAGGCGTAGACGTCGACGCCCGCCTCGGCCCGCGGCTCGGGGTGCGTGCCGGGGTCGGAGGAGATCACGGTCGGCTCGGCCAGCCAGGGCGCGAGCTTCGCGGCCTTCGCGAACTTGGACGAGAACTCGCCGAACGTGAGGTGCTGCGACTTGTTCTCGATCAGGCCGTGGGTCGCGACGTCCCAGAACGCGGTGGAGCCGCCGTTGCCGAGGATCACCTCGTAGCCCTCGGGGAGGGAGAACAGCTCGGAGATGCCCTCGCGTACCTGGCCGACCAGGTTCTTGACCGGGGCCTGGCGGTGCGAGGTGCCCAGGAGGGATGTGCCGGTCGCGGCCAGCGCGTCCAGCGCTTCCGTCCGCACCTTGGAGGGGCCCGCGCCGAATCGACCGTCGGCGGGCTTGATGTCAGCGGGAATCTGGATCTCAGCCACGAGGCGGAGGGTATCCCTTCGGGGAAACGGCGTGGAAACGTGTCCGTTCGATGAGACGAGATCTCCAGCCTTTGGACCTGTGCGGACCTACGAGACGGCCGGGCGATCGTCACTGTCAGTGACGGGGTGCATGCTTGACCCATGACGGATCTCGAGGCCGATCTGCGCAGGGCCGTCCGGGGTGATGTCGGCTTCGACGTCACCTCCCGGGCGCTCGTCACCATGGACGCGTCCAACTACCGCCGGGTCCCCCTGGGCGTCGTCGCGCCCCGCGACGCCGACGACGTGGCGGCCGTCCTGGAGGTGTGCCGGGCGCACGGGGTGCCGGTGGTGGCGCGCGGCGGCGGGACGTCGATCGCGGGGCAGGCGACCGGCACGGGCGTGGTGCTGGACTTCACCCGGTACATGAACCGGCTGGTCGCCCTCGATCCCGCCGCGCGCACGGCGGTCGTGCAGCCGGGGCTCGTGCTCGACCGGCTCCAGGAGGCCGCCGCCCCGCACGGGCTGCGCTTCGGCCCCGACCCGTCCACGCACAGCCGCTGCACGCTCGGGGGGATGATCGGCAACAACGCGTGCGGCTCCCACTCGGTGGCCTGGGGCACGACGGCCGACAGCGTGCGCGAACTGGCCGTGATCACCGCGCGCGGACGGCGGCTGCGGCTGGGGAAGGGGTGGGCGGGGGCGCCGGACGGACTGCGGGCGCTGGTGGAGGGCGACCTGGCGCGGCTGCGCACCGGTTTCCCCGAGCTGCCCCGCCGTATCTCCGGGTACGCGCTGGACGCGCTGCTGCCCGAGAAGGGCGCCGACGTCGCCCGTTCCTTCTGCGGCTCGGAGGGCACACTGGGCGTGCTCACGGAGGCGGTCGTCGCCCTGGTCGAGGCTCCACGCGCGCGTGCCCTCGCGGTGCTGGGGTACGCCGACGAGGGCGCCGCGGCCGAGGCCGCCGCAGGGATCCTTCCGCACGGGCCGCTCACCGTGGAGGGCATGGCGGCCGACCTCGTGCCGTCGACGGCCGGGCTGCCGAGGGGCGGGGCCTGGCTGTTCGTGGAGACGGGCGGGGAGTCGCCGGGGGAGGCACGCGCGCGTGCGGAGGCGATCGTGCGGGCGGCGGACGTCGTGGACGCGAGCGTGGTCACCGACCCGGCCGGGCAGCGGGCGCTGTGGCGGATCCGGGAGGACGCGAGCGGTACGGCGACCCGGATGCCTGGGGGCACCTCCCAGCCCCCCGGGGCTGGGGAAGGCTCCGAGGCCTGGCCCGGCTGGGAGGACTGCGCGGTCCCGCCGGCCCGGCTCGGCGCCTATCTGCGGGACTTCCGGGAGCTGCTCGGCCGGCACGGGCTGCGCGGGACGCCGTACGGGCACTTCGGGGACGGCTGTATCCACGTCCGGATCGACTTCGACCTGCTGACCCCGGCGGGCGTCGGCCGGTTCCGCGCCTTCTCCGAGGAACTCGCCGACCTGGTGGTGGCGCACGGCGGTTCGCTGTCCGGGGAGCACGGCGACGGGCAGGCGCGCGCCGAACTGCTGCCGAGGATGTACGGCGAGGAGACGGTGGCCCTGTTCGAGCGCGCCAAGGCCGTCTGGGACCCGGACGACCTCCTCAACCCGGGGATGCTGGTCCGCCCCGCGCCCCTCGACACGAACCTCCGTTTCTCCGTCCTGCCGCGCGAGCCGGTGGACGTGGCCTTCGGCTACCCGTCCGACGGCGGCGACTTCTCCGCCGCCGTCCGCCGCTGCGTCGGCGTCGCCAAGTGCCGTACGACGACCGTGTCCGGCCCCGCGGTGATGTGCCCGTCGTTCCGGGCGACGGGCCGGGAGGAGCACTCCACGCGCGGCCGGGCCCGGCTGCTGCACGAGATGCTCGCCGGCGAGCTGGTCACCGACGGCTGGCGGTCGACGGAGGTACGGGACGCGCTGGACCTGTGCCTGTCCTGCAAGGGCTGCCGGTCCGACTGCCCGGTGGAGGTCGACATGGCCACCTACAAGGCGGAGTTCCTGCACCACCACTACGCCGGGCGCCGCCGGCCGGCCGCGCACCACAGCATGGGGCGGCTGCCGGAGTGGCTGCGCTGGGCCTCCCGCACGCGCGCGGTGCCGCTCGTCAACGCGCTCGCCGCCGTGGGGCCGTTGGCACGCGTCGCGAAGGCGGTGGGCGGGCTCGCACCGGAGCGGGCGATCCCCCGGCTGGCGAGGGAGACGTTCAGCCGGTGGTGGGGGAGGCGAAGGCCCTCCGGCGCGGGGGGCGGTGACCTGGTCGTCCTGTGGCCCGACACCTTCACCGAACACCTCTCGCCCGCCGTCGGCCGGGCGGCCGTCCGGGTGCTGGAGGCGGCCGGGCTGCGGGTGGCGCTGCCGCCGACCCTGCGGATGCGCGGGCGCCCGGTCGGCGACGGCCGCTCGACGTCCCCGGCCGCGCTGCTGACCGCCCGCCGGGGCCGGGTCTGCTGCGGGCTGACGTATGTCTCCACCGGCCAGCTGGACCGGGCACGCGCGGTGCTGCGCCGCACGCTGGACCTGATGGAGCCGGTGCTGGAGACGGCCGCGCCGGTCGTCGTCCTGGAGCCGAGCTGCGCCGCCGCCCTGCGCACCGATCTGCCCGAGTTGCTGTCCGACGATCCGCGGGCCGCCCGCCTCGCCGCCCGGGTGCTCACCTTCGCGGAGGTGCTGGAGCGGCACGCGCCCGGCTGGCGGCCGCCGCGCGTGGACCGTCCGGCGGTCGGCCAGACCCACTGCCACCAGCACGCGGTCCTCGGTGACACGGCCGACCGCCGGCTGCGCGCGGCCGCCGGCCTCACCGGGGAGCTGAGCGGCGGCTGCTGCGGCCTCGCGGGCAACTTCGGCTTCGAGAAGGGCCACTTCGAGGTGTCGGTGGCCTGCGCGGAGGAACAGCTGCTGCCGGCCGTGCGGAACGCCCCCGAGGGGTCCGTCGTCCTCGCCGACGGCTTCTCCTGCCGGACGCAGTTGGAGCAGCTGGCCGGCGTGCGGGGGTCGCACCTGGCGGAGATCCTCGCGGAGGGACTGGAGGGACTGGAGGGACTGGAGGGACCGGAGGGGGAGGAAGAATGACGCCTCGACGACTCCGTGCGCACGGTGGTGTGCGGCCACACCCATATGCCGTACGTCCGCCTCGCGCAGGGTCGGCTGGTGGTGAACCCTGGCAGCGTGGGGATGCCGTACGGCGCCCGGCTGGTCGCCGCGTGCGGAGAGTGCGGCTACCCGGAGATCGCCGAGTGGGCCGACGTGTATCTGCATGCGCGAGTGACGGACACGCAGGCGCTGGAGGCGTTCGGCCCCCGGGAAGGGCGGCCCTGATTTGCTGGGACGGCCGGACAGTCGTTCGACCGTTCGACCATTCACCCGAAGGAGCCTTGGCGCATGAGCAGCCTGCGTGTCCAGCCCATCACCCGTGACGAGCACCTGGCGTTCGTCGCGGGCCGCCCCTCCGCCAGCCATATGCAGATCCCCGCCTGGGGCGAGGTGAAGCCGGACTGGCGGGCGGAGAGCCTGGGCTGGTTCGACGAGCGGGGCGGGCTCGCCGGGGTGGGGCTGGTGCTGTTCCGGCCGCTGCCCGGGCTGCGGAGGTACCTGGCCTATCTGCCCGAGGGCCCGCTCATCGACTGGTCCGCGCCCGACCTGGTGGAGCGCTGGCTGGAGCCGATGCTCGCCCATCTGAAGGCGCGGGGCGCGTTCTCGGTGAAGATGGGCCCGCCCGTCGTCGTCCGCCGCTGGAACGCCGAGGCCGTCAAGGCGGCCGTCGCCGACCCGGACGCCCACCGGCTGCGCGACGCCGAGGCCACCTCGTACGAACCGGGCGCCGTCGAGGTCGCCGACCGGCTGCGCCGGGCCGGCTGGCGGCAGACCGAGCCGGGCGGCGAGGACGGCTTCGCCGCCGGACAGCCCCGGTACGTGTTCCAGGTCCCGTTCGCCGGACGGTCGCTGGAGGAGATCCAGGGCGGCCTCAACCAGCAGTGGCGGCGCAACATCAAGAAGGCGGAGAAGGCCGGTGTGAAGGTCGTCCGCGGAGGCCCGGAGGACCTGCCTGCCTTCTACTCGCTCTACACCGAGACCGCCGAACGGGACCGGTTCATCCCGCGCCCGCTGCCCTACTTCCAGCGCATGTGGAGCGCGCTCAACGCCGAACACCCCGACCGCATGCGGCTCTACCTCGCCCACCACGACGGCGAGGTCCTCGCGGCGGCCACCATGCTGACGGTCGGCGAGCACGTCTGGTACTCCTACGGCGCCTCCACCGCCCGCAGACGCGAGGTCCAGCCCAACAACGCGATGCAGTGGCGCATGATGTGCGACGCCCACGAGCTCGGCGCCGCCGTCTACGACCTGCGCGGCATCACCGACACCCTGGAGGACTCGAACCACCTGCTCGGCCTGCTCCGCTTCAAGGTGGGCACCGGCGGGGAGGCCGTGGAGTACCTGGGCGAGTGGGACTTCCCGCTCAACAGGCTGCTGCACAAGGCGCTGGACCTGTACATGGCCCGCCGATAGCGGCAGCACATGGCCCGCCGACAGCGGCAGCCGACATCTCGCTACCGGATCTCAGCACCCGATCCCGCCACCCGATCTCAGCACCCGAGACAGAGGTGTAATGGGTTCACACTCCTGACTAGGTCCATTAACCTGGACTCGGTAGTACATTGAGCTGAACGATCCGAGTCGAGCCACCAGGACCCACCGTGACCGTCCCCGACGCCGCCCCCACGACGCCCCTCGCCCCGGTCACCGCCGCCCCCGGCCGCCGGGGCGCCCTCGGTCCCGTCGGTCTGGTGCTCGCCGGGGGCGTCTCCGTGCAGTTCGGCGGCGCGCTGGCCGTGACGCTGATGCCGCGCGCGGGCGCGCTCGGGGTGGTGGCGCTGCGGCTGCTGGTCGCGGCGGTGGTCCTGCTCGTCGTCTGCCGCCCCCGGCTGCGCGGCCACTCCCGCACGGACTGGGGCACGGTGATCGTCTTCGGCGTCACGATGGCCGCGATGAACGGCCTCTTCTACCAGGCCGTCGACCGGATCCCGCTCGGCCCGGCGGTGACCCTGGAGGTGCTGGGTCCGCTCGCGCTGTCGGTCGTCGCCTCGCGCCGCGCGGTGAACCTGGTCTGGGCCGGACTGGCCCTCGCCGGGGTCTTCCTGCTCGGGGGCGGGGGGTTCGGCGACCTCGACCCGGTGGGGGCCGCCTTCGCGCTGGGCGCGGGGGCGATGTGGGCGGCGTACATCGTGTTCAGCGCCCGCACGGGCCGGCGGTTCCCGCAGGCCGACGGGCTCGCGCTGGCGATGGCGGTGGGCGCGCTGCTCTTCCTGCCGCTGGGTGTCGCCGAGTCGGGCGCGAAGCTCGTCGACCCGGTGACGCTGGGGCTGGGCGCGGCGGTGGCCCTGCTGTCGTCCGTCCTCCCGTACACCCTTGAACTCCTGGCCCTGCGCCGCCTCCCCGCCTCTACCTTCGCCGTCCTGATGAGCCTCGAACCCGCCCTCGCCGCGACGGCCGGCTTCCTCATCCTCGGCCAGGCCCTGTCCCTGATGGAGTCCGCCGCGATCGCCCTGGTCATCGCCGCGAGCATGGGCGCGGTACGGACCCAGGTCGGACGGGGGAAGGCGCCGGTTCCGGAGGCGTAGCCGTCCGTCGAGCCGGGGCGCCCCGGAGGCCCCGGCCGGAAATTCATGCAAGCATGCTTGATTGTTTCTGGTCCCGCTGCCATGCTCCACCCCATGGCCGACCCGACGCCCGTGATCGACGACCTGAAGGCCGAGAGCGACGAACTGGACCGTCTCGTCGCGGAGTTGAGGCCGGAGCAGTGGACGCTCCCGACCCCCGCGCCCGGCTGGACCGTCGCGCACCAGATCGCCCACCTCGCCTGGACCGACCGCTCCTCCGTGCTGGCCGTGACCGATCAGGACGCCTTCGGCCGTGAGGTCGAGAAGGCGCTGGCCGCACCCGGCGACTTCGTGGACAACGGCGCCGACGAGGGCGCCGCCGAGCCGCCCGAGCGGCTGCTCGCGGACTGGCGGGCCGGCCGCGAGGCCCTCGCCGAGGCCCTGCGAGCGGCGCCACCGGGCGCGCGTTTCCCCTGGTACGGCCCGCCCATGTCGGCCGCCTCCATGGCCACCGCCCGCCTCATGGAGACCTGGGCCCACGGCCTGGACGTGGCGGACGCGCTCGGCGTGACCCCCGTACCCACCGACCGGCTCCGCCACATCGTCCGCCTCGGCGTCCGCACCCGCGACTTCGCCTTCGGCGTGCACGGCCTGCCCACGCCCTTCGAGGAGTTCCGCGTCGAACTGCGCGGCCCGTCGGGCGAGCTGTGGACGTACGGCCCCGAGGACGCCGCCGACCGCGTCACCGGCCCCGCGCTCGACTTCTGCCGTCTGGTCACCCAGCGCGCCCACCGCGCCGACCTCGCGCTGGAGGCGGAGGGCCCGGACGCCGACCGCTGGCTGGACGTCGCCCAGGCCTTCGCCGGCCCGCCCGGCAAGGGCCGCGCACCGCGGGGAGCGGCCGAGTGACGCCCCCGGACCCGGTCCCGGTCCTGCCCACGGACCCGGTCCCGGCCCCGCCCCCGCTCCCGGCCCTGCGCATCGGCAACGCCTCCGGTTTCTACGGCGACCGCCTCGACGCCATGCGCGAGATGCTCACCGGCGGCGAACTCGACGTCCTCACCGGCGACTACCTCGCCGAGCTGACCATGCTGATCCTGGGCCGGGACCGGCTCAAGGACCCGTCCGCCGGGTACGCCCGCACCTTCCTGCGTCAGCTGGAGGAGTGCCTCGGCCTCGCCCACGACCGCCGCGTGCGGATCGTCACCAACGCGGGCGGACTGAATCCGGCCGGACTCGCCGACGCCGTACGCGGGCTGGCCGGCCGCCTCGGCATCCCCGTGCGGGTCGCCCACGTCGAGGGCGACGACCTCACCGCCGCGCACCCCGGCAGCCTCACCGCCCACGCCTACCTCGGCGGCTTCGGCATCGCCGCCTGTCTGCGCGAGGGCGCGGACATCGTGGTCACCGGCCGGGTGACGGACGCGGCCCTGGTCACCGGCCCCGCCGCCGCGTACTTCGGCTGGGGGCCCACGGAGTACGACCGGCTCGCGGGGGCTGTCGTCGCCGGGCATGTGCTGGAGTGCGGGACCCAGGCGACCGGCGGCAACCACGCCTTCTTCCGGGAGGCGGACGTGCGGCGCCCCGGCTTCCCGCTGGCCGAGCTGCACGAGGACGGCAGCTGCGTGATCACCAAGCATCCCGGCACCGGCGGGCTCGTCGACGTCGGCACGGTCACCGCCCAGCTGCTCTACGAGACCGGCGGCGCCCGGTACGCGGGACCCGACGTCACCGCCCGGCTGGACACCGTACGGCTCACCCAGGACGGGCCGGACCGGGTGCGGATCGACGGGGTGTGCGGGGAGGCCCCGCCGCCCACGCTCAAGGTCGGCCGCACCCGCCTCGGCGGCTTCCGCAACGAGGTCGTCTTCGTGCTCACCGGCCTCGACATCGAGGCCAAGGCGGCGCTGGTGCGCGAGCAGATGGACGCCCACGCATTCGCCAAGTCCCCTCCCGAGGAGGTCCGTTGGGACCTCGTGCGGACCGACCGGCCCGACGCCGACACCGAGGAGACAGCGAGCGCCCTGCTGCGGCTCGTCGTACGCGACCCCCGACAGGACGTCGTGGGGCGGGCGTTGAGCGGCGCGGCCGTGGAGCTGGCGCTCGCGAGCTACCCGGGCTTCCATGTGCTCGCCCCGCCGGGCAAGGGCGCCCCGTACGGCGTCTTCGAGGCCGCGTACGTCCCCCGGGACGGCGTCGAGCACCTCGCGATCCTCGACGACGGCCGCCGGCTCTCCGTGGCGCCGGGCGCCGACAGTCTCGTCCTCGAGGCCGTACCGGAGCCGCCGCCGCCCGAGCCGCTGCCGCCGGGGCCCGTGCGGCGCGCGCCCCTCGGGCTCGTCGCCGGCGCCCGCAGCGGCGACAAGGGCGGGGACGCCAACGTCGGGGTGTGGGTACGGACGGACGAGGCGTGGCGGTGGCTCGCGCACACGCTCACCGTCGACCTCTTCCGGCAGCTGATCCCCGAGAGCGCCGAGTTGACCGTCACCCGGCACGCGCTGCCCCGGCTGCGCGCCCTGAACTTCGTCGTCGAGGGCATCCTCGGCGCGGGCGTCGCCGCCCAGCACCGCTTCGACCCGCAGGCCAAGGCCCTCGGCGAATGGCTGCGCTCCCGTCACCTGGACATCCCGGAGGCCCTGTTTTGACCGTCCTGTCGTCGGCGCTGGACACCAACGGCCCCGACCACCGCGCGCACCGCGAGGCGATGCTCGCCAAGCTGGCCGACCTCGACGCCGAGCACGCCAAGGCGCTGGCCGGAGGCGGCGAGAAGTACGTCCGACGCCACCGCGAGCGCGGCAAACTGCTCGCCCGGGAGCGCATCGAACTGCTCCTCGACCCGGACACGCCGTTCCTGGAGCTGTCGCCGCTGGCGGCCTGGGGCAGCGAGTACACCGTGGGCGCCTCGCTGGTCACCGGGATCGGGGTCGTCGAGGGCGTGGAGTGCCTGATCACGGCCAACGACCCGACCGTGCGCGGCGGCGCCAGCAACCCCTGGTCCCTGAAGAAGGCCCTGCGGGCGAACGACATCGCCCTGGCCAACCGGCTGCCCTGCATCAGCCTGGTGGAGTCCGGCGGGGCCGACCTGCCGTCCCAGAAGGAGATCTTCATCCCCGGGGGCGCGATCTTCCGGGACCTGACCCGGCTGTCGGCGGCCGGCATCCCGACGGTGGCGGTGGTGTTCGGCAACTCGACCGCCGGCGGCGCCTACATCCCCGGCATGTCCGATCACGTGATCATGGTCAAGGAGCGGGCCAAGGTGTTCCTCGGCGGGCCGCCGCTGGTGAAGATGGCCACCGGGGAGGAGAGCGACGACGAGTCCCTGGGCGGCGCGGAGATGCACGCGCGCGTGTCGGGTCTCGCCGACTACTTCGCCGTCGACGAGCGCGACGCCCTGCGGCAGGCCCGGCGGGTGGTCGCCCGGCTCAACCACCGCAAGGCGTACGACGATCCGAGCCCGGCCGAGCCGCCCAAGTACGATCCGGACGAGCTGCTGGGCATCGTCCCCGGCGACCTCAAGGTCCCCTTCGACCCGCGCGAGGTGATCGCCCGGATCGTCGACGGCTCCGACTTCGACGAGTTCAAGCCGCTGTACGGCAGCAGCCTGGCCACCGGCTGGGCGACCCTGCACGGCTACCCCGTGGGCATCCTGGCGAACGCCCAGGGCGTGCTCTTCAGCGCGGAGTCC
Source organism: Streptomyces sp. NPDC041784 (assembly GCF_055591025.1). Lineage (NCBI taxonomy): Bacteria > Bacillati > Actinomycetota > Actinomycetes > Kitasatosporales > Streptomycetaceae > Streptomyces > Streptomyces sp. NPDC041784. The sequence continues at coordinate 387,275 of NZ_JBVJAB010000005.1, read as the reverse complement.
CAGAAGGCCGCCCAGTTCATCCAGCTCGCCAACCAGCGCGACATCCCGCTGCTCTTCCTGCACAACACCACCGGCTACATGGTGGGCAAGGAGTACGAGCAGGGCGGCATCATCAAGCACGGCGCGATGATGATCAACGCGGTCTCCAATTCGACGGTGCCCCACCTGTCGGTGCTGCTGGGCGCCTCGTACGGGGCCGGCCACTACGGCATGTGCGGGCGCGCCTACGACCCCCGCTTCCTGTTCGCCTGGCCCAGCGCCAAGTCCGCCGTGATGGGCCCGCAGCAGCTCGCGGGCGTCCTGTCGATCGTCGCCCGGCAGTCGGCGACGGCGAAGGGGCAGCCCTACGACGAGGACGCGGACGCCGCCCTGCGGGCCATGGTGGAGCAGCAGATCGAGTCCGAGTCGCTGCCGATGTTCCTGTCCGGGCGGCTGTACGACGACGGCGTCATCGACCCGCGCGACACCCGCACGGTCCTGGGGCTGTGCCTCTCGGCCATTCACACCGCCCCCTACGAGGGTGCGCGGGGCGGCTTCGGCGTCTTCCGGATGTGAGGGACCTTCCAGTGATCGCTTCTGTGCTCGTCGCCAACCGCGGCGAGATCGCCTGCCGTGTCTTCCGCACCTGTCGTGAGCTGGGCATCCGGACGGTCGCCGTGCACTCGGACGCCGACGGGACCGCGCTGCACACGCGCGTGGCCGACGCGGCGGTACGGCTGCCGGGCGCCGCCCCCGCGGACACCTATCTGCGCGCCGACCTGATCGTGAAGGCCGCCGTGGCGGCGGGCGCGGACGCCGTGCACCCCGGCTACGGCTTCCTCTCCGAGAACGCCGACTTCGCGCGTGCCGTGCTGGACGCGGGCCTGGTCTGGATCGGCCCTCCTCCGGAGGCGATCGAGGCGATGGCCTCCAAGACACGCGCGAAGGAACTGATGGGCCTCGCGCCCCTGGACGCGCGGGAGGTGACGAAGGCGGACCTTCCGGTCCTGGTGAAGGCGGCCGCGGGCGGCGGCGGGCGCGGGATGCGCGTCGTGCGCCGCCTGGAGGAGCTGAGCGCCGCACTGGACGGCGCGCGCGCCGAGGCCGCGAGCGCCTTCGGTGACGGCGAGGTGTTCGTCGAGCCCTACGTGGAGAACGGCCGCCACGTGGAGGTGCAGGTGCTCGCCGACACCCACGGCACCGTGTGGGTGCTCGGCACCCGCGACTGCTCCCTCCAGCGCCGCCACCAGAAGGTGGTCGAGGAGGCCCCGGCGCCCGGCCTCCCCGCGCCGCTGGAGGAGGAACTGCGCACGCTGGCCGTGCGCGCCGCGCGCGCCGTCTCCTACGTCGGCGCCGGCACCGTCGAGTTCCTCGTCGCCGACGGCCGCGCGCACTTCCTGGAGATGAACACCCGCCTCCAGGTCGAGCACCCGGTCACCGAGGCCGTCTTCGGCGTCGACCTGGTCGCGGAGCAGATCCGGGTCGCCGAGGGCGCCGCGCTCGCCCCCGAACCGCCCCACGCGCGCGGCCACGCGATCGAGGCCCGCCTCTACGCCGAGGACCCCGCGACCGGCTGGACCCCGCAGACCGGCACCCTGCACCGCCTGGCCGTCCCCGACGGCGTCCGCCTGGACACCGGCTACGGCGACGGCGACGAGATCGGCGTCCACTACGACCCGATGCTCGCCAAGGTCGTCGCCCACGCCCCCACGCGCGCGGAGGCGATCCGCCGGCTGGCCGGAGCCCTGGAACGCGCCGTCCTGCACGGCCCGACCACCAACCGCGACCTCCTGGTCCGCTCCCTGCGCCACGAGGAGTTCACCTCCGCCCGCATGGACACGGGCTTCTACGACCGCCATCTGCCGTCGCTGACCGCGCCCGCCACCGACCCGTACGCCCCGCTGGCCGCCGCGCTGGCGGAAGCGCGCGCCGGTGCCCGCAGGGGGCTCGGCGTGGGCGGCTGGCGCAACCTGCCCTCCCAGCCGCAGACGAAGCGGTACGCGGTCGGGGGCGAGGAGGCCGAGGTCGGCTACACCTACGGGCGCGGTGGCCTCACGGCGGACCGCGTCCAGGTCGTCCACGCGGACCCCGCCCTGGTGGTCCTGGAGATCGACGGCGTACGGCGCCGCTTCGAGGTCGCCCGCCACGGCGACCAGGTCCACGTCAACGGCACCACCCTCACCGCCCTGCCCCGCTTCCCCGACCCGGAGGCCCAGCGCGCCCCCGGCTCCCTGCTGGCCCCGATGCCCGGCACGGTCGTCAAGATCGCGGAAGGTCTCATCACCGGATCGAGTGTCCAGGCCGGTGAACCACTGGTGTGGCTCGAAGCGATGAAGATGCAGCACGTCATTTCGGCCCCGACGGCGGGGACGCTGACGGAGTTGCAGGTGACGACCGGACAACAGGTCCAGGTCGGCACTCTGCTGGCGGTAGTGCAAGCGACCTAGGGGCGCGGGGCCGCATCGATATGCGGCTCCGCCGCGTGAGCGCGACCGGCCACGACGAACCCGCACCCGAAGGAGCCACCATGACCACTCTGATCGAAACGGACGAGCACAAGGCCCTCCGCGAAGCGGTAACGGCCTTCGCCAAGGGCCACACCGACACCAACGGCCTCTGGCAAGCCGCAGCCAAACTCGGCTACATCGGCGTCAACCTGCCGGAGGCGTACGGCGGAGGCGGCGGCGGCATCACCGAACTCTCCCTGGTCCTCGAAGAACTGGGCGCCGCCGGAAACCCCCTCCTCATGATGATCGTCTCCCCGGCGATCTGCGGCACGGTCATCGCCCGCTTCGGCACCGAGGCCCAGAAACAGGAGTGGCTCCCCGCGCTGGCGGACGGCACCCGTCTCATGGCCTTCGGCATCACCGAACCCGACGCCGGCTCCAACAGCCACCGCATCACCACCACCGCCCGCCGCGACGGCACGGACTGGCTGCTCACCGGCCGCAAGGTCTTCGTCTCCGGCGTGGACATCGCGGACGCCACCCTCATCGTCGGCCGCACGGAGGACGCCCGCACCGGCCGCCTCAAGCCCTGCCTCTTCATCGTCCCGCGTGACGCTCCCGGCTTCACCCACCGCCGCATCGACATGGAACTGCACAGCGCGGAGAAGCAGTTCGAACTGATCTTGGACGACGTACGGCTCCCGGCGGAGGCACTCGTCGGCGACGAGGACGCGGGCCTGCTCCAGCTGTTCGCCGGTCTGAACCCCGAGCGGATCATGACGGCCGCGTTCGCGATCGGCATGGGCCGGTACGCGCTCACACGCGCGATCGAGTACGCCCGCGACCGCACCGTCTGGAACACCCCGATCGGCGCCCACCAGGCCATCGCCCACCCCCTCGCCCAGGCCCACATCGACCTCGAACTGGCCCGCCTGATGATGCAGAAGGCGGCCCACCTGTACGACGCGGGGGACGACGCCGGCGCGGGCGAGGCCGCCAACATGGCCAAGTACGCGGCGGGGGAGGCCTGTGTGAAGGCGGTCGACCAGGCCGTGCAGACCCTCGGCGGCAACGGCCTGACGACCGAGTTCGGCATCGCCCGGCTCATCACGGCCTCGCGCGTGGCTCGTATCGCCCCGGTGAGCCGGGAGATGATTCTGAACTACGTCTCCCACCAGACCCTGGGCCTGCCCAAGTCCTACTAGGCAGCACACCGTCGTGCCAGGAGGAACCATGTTCCGCAGCGAGTACGCAGACGTCCCGCCCGTCGAACTCCCCATCCACGAGGCGGTGCTGGGCCGGGCCGCCGAGTACGGCGACACACCCGCGCTGATCGACGGCACGGACGGCACGACGCTCACCTACGGCCAACTCGACGTCTTCCACCGGCGCGTCGCCGCCGCGCTCGCCGAGGCCGGCGTCAGCAAGGGCGACGTCCTCGCCCTGCACAGCCCGAACACCGTGGCCTTCCCGGTCGCCTTCTACGCGGCCACGCGCGCGGGTGCCTCCGTCACCACCGTGCACCCGCTCGCCACGGCCGAGGAGTTCGCCAAGCAGCTCGGCGACTCGGCCGCCCGCTGGATCGTGACCGTCTCCCCGCTGCTGGAGACGGCCCGCCGGGCCGCCGAACTCGCGGGCGGCGTCGAGGAGATCCTCGTCTGCGACAGCGCGCACGGCCACCGCTCGCTGATCGACATGCTCGCCTCGGCCGCCCCCGAACCGGACGTCGCGATCGACCCCACCGAGGACGTGGCGGCCCTGCCGTACTCCTCCGGCACCACCGGCGTCCCCAAGGGCGTGATGCTCACCCACCGGCAGATCGCCACCAACCTCGACCAGCTCGCCCCGGCGATCTCGGCGGCCCCCGGCGACCGCATCCTCGCCGTCCTGCCGTTCTTCCACATCTACGGGCTCACGGCTCTGATGAACGCGCCGCTGCGCCAGGGCGCCACGGTCGTCGTCCTGCCCCGCTTCGAGCTGGAGACGTTCCTCGCGGCCATCCAGAACCACCGCATCACCGCCCTCTACGTGGCCCCGCCGATCGTCCTCGCCCTCGCCAAGCACCCGGCGGTCGCCCAGTACGACCTGTCGTCCCTGAAGTACGTCGTCAGCGCCGCCGCCCCCCTGGACGCGACCCTCGCCGCCGCCTGCTCCGCACGCCTGGACCTGCCGCCCGTCGGCCAGGCCTACGGCATGACGGAACTGTCACCGGGCACCCACGTCGTCCCCCTCGACGCCATGGCCGACGCCCCCGCCGGCACCGTCGGCAAGCTCATCGCCGGCACCGAGATGCGGATCGTCTCCCTCGACGACCCCGGCAAGGACCTCGGCGTCGGCGAGCCCGGCGAGATCCTCATCCGCGGCCCGCAGATCATGAAGGGCTACCTCGGCCGCCCCGACGCCACCGCCGACATGATCGACACCGACGGCTGGCTGCACACCGGCGACATCGGACGCGTCGACGAGGACGGCTGGCTCTTCGTCGTCGACCGGGTCAAGGAACTCATCAAGTACAAGGGCTTCCAAGTGGCCCCCGCCGAACTGGAGGCGCTCCTGCTCACCCACCCCGGCATCGCGGACGCCGCCGTCATCGGCGTCTACAACGACGACGGCAACGAGACCCCGCACGCCTTCGTGGTCCGCCAGCCGACCGCCCCCGACCTCTCCGAAGGAGAGATCGCGATGTACGTCGCCGAACGGGTCGCCCCCTACAAGCGCGTCCGCCAGGTCACCTTCCTCGACGCCGTACCCAGGGCGGCCAGCGGGAAGATCCTGCGCCGCCACCTCAGGGAGCGCGCATGACAGCGGTCCGACGGGACCGGGAACGCGGCATCGAGACGCTCACCCTCGACTCGCCCGACACCCGCAACGCCCTCTCCTCGGCCCTCGTCGGCGCCCTCGCCGACGCCCTCACCGACTGCGGCAAGGACCCCGACGTCCGCGCCGTCGTCCTCACCCACACCGGCACCACCTTCTGCGCCGGCGCCGACCTGCGCGACCCGCCCGACCCGGACGCCTTCGTCGGCCTGCTGCGCCGGATCGTGGAGCTGCCCAAGCCGGTCGTCGCCCGGGTCACCGGGCACGTCCGGGCCGGCGGCCTCGGCCTGCTGGCCGCCTGCGACATCACCGCCGCCTCCACCGCCTCGACCTTCGCGTTCACCGAGGTCCGGATCGGCGTGGCACCGGCCGTGATCTCCCTGCCGCTGCTCCCGCGCACCGACCCCCGCGCCCTCGCCCGCTACTACCTCACCGGCGAGCGCTTCGACGCCCCCGAGGCCGCCCGCACCGGCCTGCTCACCACGGCCGGCGACGACATCGACGCCGTACTCGAACCCGTCCTCGACGGCCTGCGCAGATCCGCCCCCCAGGGCCTCGCCGAGACGAAACGGCTGCTCACGGCTAGGGTGCTGGAGACCTTCGACCGGGACGCGGCCCACCTCACCGCCCTCTCGGCTCGGCTGTTCTCCTCCCCGCAAGCCCGCGAGGGGATGACGGCCTTCCTCGAACGACGGGATCCCGCATGGGTGCTGTGAGCGCAGTCGACCGTGACCGCGCCCCCAAGCAGGACCGCAGCCGGGCCACCCGGCAGCGGCTCCTGGAAGCCGCCGTGGCCTGCCTCGCCGAACACGGCTGGGCGGGCTCCACGGTCTCCGTCGTCGCCGAACGCGCGGGCGTCTCCCGGGGCGCCGCACAGCACCACTTCCCCACCCGCGAGGACCTCTTCACCGCCGCCGTCGAGTACGTCGCCGAGGAACGCTCGACCGCGCTGCGCGCCCTCTTCCCCGAAGGCGGCGCCGACCGCCACGAGGTCGTCGCCGCCCTGGTCGACCTCTACACCGGCCCCCTCTTCCGGGCCGCGCTGCACCTGTGGGTCGCCGCGTCCAACGAGGAGCAGCTGCGCCCGCGCGTGACCGAACTGGAGGCCCGCGTCGGCCGCGAGACCCACCGGATAGCCGTGGAACTCCTCGACGCCGACGAGTCCGTGCCCGGCGTCCGCGAGAGCGTCCAGGGCCTGCTGGACATGGCCCGCGGCCTCGGCCTCGCCAACCTCCTCACCGACGACGCGGGCCGCCGGGAACGGGTCGTGGCGCAGTGGGCGGGACTGCTGGACGAGACGCTCGGCTGAGGGCGTTGTCAGTGCCGTGCCCTACGGTTCCGGCATGGGAAGCACCTTCCAGACGATCGTCGACCGTGACGCGACGCCCGAGGAGGCGCCGCGGCTCGCGCGGACCGTGGTGGACTGGCTCGTCGCCGAGGGCATCGTGCTCGCCGAGGCGAAACCGGGCTGGGCCCTGAGTGACGATCCGGCCCATCCGCCCGGCCCGCACTGGCACAAGGCGGTGGAGGACGCCCGCTGGGGCGGCCCGGAGGGCGTCGCCGTGTACACCGAGCACCACATCTTCTGGAGCAACTTCAACGCCGACGACTCGTCCACGGGCAGCTGCCCGCGCTGCGGGGCCGCCGTCGACGAGCCGTCGCTCTTCTCCGACGCGACCACCCGGTGGCACGAGACCGGCGAGGCCGCCGTCGACTGCCCCGCCTGCGCCGAGACCGTCCCGCTGGAGGCCTGGAACTGGTCCGACGACCATCTGGCCTTCGCCCACCTAGGCTTCGAGTTCTGGAACTGGCCCCCGCTCAGCGAGGAGTTCCGCGCCCGTATGGCGGAGTTCCTGCCGGGTCACCGCACGGCGTTCCTCCCGGGCAAGATCTGAGCGGACGGCGGTCGGTCGGCTCGACGGCGGCCGGCCGGTTCAGGGCAGGGGGCAGCAGGCCGCCTCAGGGGCTGAGCCGCTCCACCCGCCAGCTGCCGTCCGCCTCCGCCACGTACTGGAGGCGGTCGTGCAGCCGGTTCTCCCGCCCCTGCCAGAACTCCACCGACTGCGGCGCCACCCGGAAACCGCCCCAGTGCGTCGGCACCGGCACCTGCTCGCCCTCCGGATAGCGGGCCGCCAGCTCGGCGTACGACGCGTCGAGGTCCGCGCGCGTCCCGATCACCGAGGACTGCCCGCTGGCCCAGGCACCCAGCTGGGAGCCGTGCGGCCGGGTCCGGAAGTACGCGGCGGTCTCGTCCCGCCCGGTCCGCCGGGCCACGCCCCGCACGATCACTTGCCGCGCCATCGGATGCCAGGGGAAGAGCAGCGAGACGTACGGGTTCTCGGCGAGATCCCGGGCCTTGCGCGAGTCATAGTTGGTGTAGAAGACGAAGCCCTGCTCGTCGAACTGCTTCAGCAGCACCGTCCGCGAACTGGGCCGGCCCTCGGCGTCCGCGGTGGACACGACCATCGCGTTCGGCTCGAACAGATGGGCCTCCACGGCCGCCTCCCGGAACCAGCGCGCGAACTGCGCCACGGGCGTGGCGGCCAGCTCCGCCTCGGCGAGACCCTCCGCGCGGTACTGCTTGCGCATGGCGGCGGGATCGGGGACGGGGCCGGAGTAGACGGCGTCGGCGTCGTTCACGGTGGCCATCCTGCCGTATCGGCGCCCCAACTCCGCCACCCCATCCGGGGTGGCACTGAGTGCCGCAACCACTCCCCAAAGGTGGCACTCAGGGATATGGTGCTGTAGCCATCCCGGTTGGGTGACCGCCGACCGCACGGGGCATCACTGGGGTGACCGCCCACGACCGCGAGTCCCCGCACCTCGCGTGCACCGGACCGTGGATCCGCCGGCGCCATCCGTCGCACACATCACGAGGAGCCGCCTGATGTCCGACTTCGTACCCGGACTCGAAGGAGTCATCGCGTTCGAGACGGAGATCGCCGAACCTGACAAGGAAGGCGGCGCCCTGCGATACCGGGGCGTCGACATCGAGGACCTGGTCGGCCACGTCTCCTTCGGCAACGTCTGGGGGCTGCTCGTCGACGGCGCCTTCAACCCCGGGCTGCCGCCCGCCGAACCCTTCCCCATCCCCGTCCACTCCGGGGACATCCGCGTCGACGTCCAGTCCGCGCTCGCCATGCTCGCCCCCGTCTGGGGCCTCAAACCGCTCCTCGACATCGATGCCGAGCAGGCCCGCGACGACCTCGCCCGCGCCGCCGTCATGGCGCTGTCCTACGTCGCCCAGTCCGCCCGCGGCCAGGGCCGCCCCATGGTCCCCCAGCGCGAGATCGACAAGGCCCAGTCCGTCGTCGAACGCTTCATGATCCGCTGGCGCGGCGAGCCCGACCCCAAGCACGTCGCCGCCGTCGACGCCTACTGGACCTCCGCCGCCGAGCACGGCATGAACGCCTCCACCTTCACGGCGAGAGTGATCGCCTCCACCGGCGCCGACGTCGCGGCCGCGCTGTCCGGCGCCGTCGGAGCGATGTCCGGCCCGCTGCACGGCGGCGCCCCCTCCCGCGTCCTCGGCATGATCGAGGAGATCGAGCGCACCGGGGACGCCACCGCCTACGTCAAGCAGGCCCTCGACCGCGGCGAACGCCTCATGGGCTTCGGCCACCGCGTCTACCGCGCCGAGGACCCCCGCGCCCGCGTCCTGCGCCGCACCGCCCGCGAACTCGGCGCACCCCGCTTCGAGATCGCCGAGGCCCTCGAGAAGGCCGCCCTCGAAGAGCTGCACGCCCGCCGCCCGGACCGGGTCCTGGCGACGAACGTCGAGTTCTGGGCGGCCATCGTGCTGGACTTCGCCGAGGTCCCGGCGCACATGTTCACCTCGATGTTCACCTGTGCCCGCACCGCCGGCTGGTCCGCGCACATCCTGGAGCAGAAGCGGACCGGCCGCCTGGTCCGCCCGTCCGCCCGCTACATCGGCCCCGGCACCCGCGGCCCCCAGGAGATCGAGGGCTTCACGGACATCGCGCACTGAGCCGCGCGCCGGGGCGTTACGTCAGGGCCTTGGGTCAGGGCGTCACGGCAGGGCGTCACGGCAGGGCGTCACGGCAGGGCGTCACGCGGGGGTGAGCAGCTCCGCGTGATGACGCTCCGCCACCAGCGGGTGGGCGCGCAGCTTGCCCTTCAGCTCGTTGAAGCCGTACTCGGCGAACAGCGGGTTGGCCGGATCGTCCGTCACCCCCGGCGCGGCCGAAGCGTGCGGGAACGGCAGTGGCGCCACGCGCGCGTCCAGCCGGGGGTTGTAGAAGAACGGCACCGAGAACCGCTCCACAGCGCTCGGCGGGGACACGACACGATGGTTGGTGGCGACGAGATACCCGTTCGTCGCCACCTCCAGCAGCTCCCCGAGATTGACCACGAACGCACCGGGCAGCGGCGGCACGTCATGGAAACGGCCGTCCTCCCGCTGCACCTGGAGCCCGCCGACCCGGTCCTGGAGCAGCAGCGTGAGGAACCCGTAGTCCTTGTGGGCACCGACGCCCTGACCGGCACCGTCCCCCGCACTCCCCGGATACCGCACCAGCTTCAGATGCGGGTGCGCCCGCTCGCCGAACACCGGGTCGTAGAAGTCGGGCGCGGCGCCGATCGAGGCCAGCAGCTCGTGCAGCAGCCGCTCGGCGACCCCGCTGAGCCGCTCGATCCACGCGAGCGCGGCCGTCCGCAGCTCGGGCAGCCCGGCGGGCCACTGGTTCGGCCCCTCCAGCCACCAGTACGCGGGCTCGCCGGGCCCCGGTGCCCGGGCCGGCCGCTCCGCCCCGATGTCCAGCTGGTCCCGCCAGTCCTGCCGACCGCCGGTGCGCTCGTCACCGGTGCGCGTGTACCCGCGGAAGTGCGGGGAGTTCACGTTGTCGATCGCGAGCCGCTCGGCCTCCGGCAGCGCGAAGAAGGCCCGCATGGCGGCGAGCAGCCGCCGGGTCTCCTCGTCCGGCACGCCGTGCCCCACGAGCTGGAAGAACCCCACGTCGTGGGCGGCGCTGTGCAGCTGGGCACGCAGCAGCGCACGCGCCTGCGGCCCGCGGTCGGCGGCCGAGAGATCGATGATCGGGAGTTGCTGGTACGACGGAGTCGTCGACGCGTTCGTCATGGCTGTGTCCACGCAGGTGAAAGAACGGGGTGGGGCGAAGCTCGGTGAACCGAGGGAGGGCCGCGCGGGCGGCGGACAGGAGATGGCTGGACGGCTCAGACGGAGCGTCGACAGCCCATGCTCGTGACGCGGACGTAGTCCACGTGGCGGCGTCGAACGAGCGCAAGCATGGCCCCACCCTACTGCCTGCCGAAAATTCTCTCGGTGACGCCCACCACGCCCCGAAGATCCTGCGACCCCGACCGCCCCTCGCCCCGAAAAACGCAGACGACCCGCGAGTCGGGTCCTCCTGGAGGAGGGCCGGCCGGACGTACCGGCGACTCGCGGGTCGGGTGACTGCGTTGAATTGGCCGGCTGCACGCGTCTCGCACGTGCTGGTCCGGCACCGCACTGAATGTGGTGGCGGGCCGCTAGCCCGCAGCCACCTCACGCGTCCGGGTTCCATTCATTTACCCGATCACCTCCTTTCTCGGTGTACCCGACACCTTAGGAACGGCTTCCGCGCCAATCAACTGTTTTTCCGAGAAGTTGGCCGCCGTCTTCGGCCAGGGGCCGATGCAGCGCCGCCAGGCGTGGCAGGCGGCGACGCATCTCCTCGTCGTCGTCGAAGTCGAAGTCCGCGCCCGGGTCGGGTTCGGTGGGGCGTGCGGCCGGGCGGGTCGTCTCGTGGTCGTGGAGGGCGGTGTCGAAGCCGTCCGGGTCGCCGGTGAGGAGTTCGTAGGCGTAGCCCGCGGCGTAGGTGGTGTCCTCGTCGAAGAGGACGCCGTCGTCCTGGGTCTCGGCCGCCGCGATCACGTCGGGGTGGCCGGCGAGGGTGTCGGGGGCGGCGACGACACGGTCGTACCAGGTGCGGCCCTGGGCGACGACTCCGGCGCGGGCCAGGAGGCCGGCGAGTGACCGCGCGAAGGGCAGGTCGTCCGAGATTGGACGTATTTCCGCAGCTCACCTAGCGTTCCGGCCATGACTGAACGGCGTGCGATTCTCAGCGGTTCCGTGTTCGAGGAGCAGATCGGTTACGCCCGGGCCGTCGTCGACGGCGACTGGGTGCACGTGTCGGGCACGACCGGCTACGACTACGCGACGATGACGATCGCGGACGACGTCGTGGCGCAGGCCGAGCAGTGTCTGCGGAACATCGGCGCGGCGCTCGCGGAGGCGGGCTGCGGCTTCGAGGACGTCGTACGGGTGCGGTATCTGCTGCCCGAGCGGGCGGACTTCGAGCCGTGCTGGCCGGTGCTGCGCCGCTGTTTCGGGGAGGTGCGGCCGGCGGCGACGATGATGGTGTGCGGGCTGGCCGATCCACGGATGCGGATCGAGATCGAGGTGTACGCGCGCAGGCCCGCGCGGGCCGCAGAAACGCGTTGACGCGCGCGTGGGCGCACGGTTCGCTGCTGCCGTGACCGATCTGCGTATCGAACCCGTCGACGGCGACACCGCTCTCGAACACTGGCGGCACGTCCACAACGTGATCGTCCCGCCGGCCGCGCTCTCCCTCGACGAGGTGCGCGAGCGCGCGGGCCGCTACCGCCTGGAGAACGCGTACGCCGGTGACGTCCTCGTCGGCTGCTCCACCGTGCGCCCGCCGCGGGGCGCGGACGCGGTGGCGACCGTCATCGCGCGCGTGCTGCCCGAGCACCGGCGGCGCGGGTACGGCGGGGCGCTCTACGGCCACGCCCTCGCCCACGCGCGCGTGCTGGGCGCCCGCACGGTCGAGACGTGCGTACTGGCGGTGAACGGGGACGGACTGCGGTTCGCGGCGGCGCACGGGTTCGTCGAGATCGAGCGGTACGTCCTGGACGGGGAGCACGACGAGTGGGTCGACCTGCGGCTGACGCCCGGCCTCCAGGACTCGGCCTAGCGGCGGCCCAATGGCGGCCCGGTGGCTGTTCAACGGTTCCTCACCGGTACAACGATTCCTCTGCAATCTTGCGGGAACCATATGTGGGCTGCGTCACGTTCGAGTTGAATGAGGGCAAGCGAGCGAACCTGCAGGGGGTCCAGGTGAGTGCTTCCCGGCGTAGCGGGACCACCGACGAGCTGGGGCCGGACGAGCCCGAGCGGCCGGACGGTCCCGGCGGCCCCGACGGCGCGGACCTGCTCGCCGCGCTGCTCGACGGCATGGACGCGGCCCTGTGCGCCTTCGACGCGGACGGCGTCGTCACCCACTGGAACCGCGAGGCCGAGCGCATCCTCGGCTGGAGCGCGGCGGAGGCGGTGGGCCGGCACGGCTTCGCCGGGTGGGCCGTGCGCGAGGCCGACGCCGAGGAGGTCGAGAGCCGGCTGTTGTCGGCGATGCACGCGTCCGGCCGCCAGGTGCACGAGTTCGCGCTGCTCACGAAGGACGGCGGGCGGGTCCTCGTGCGCACCCAGTCCGCCGCCGTGCGCGGGCCCGACGGCAAGCCCGCCGGGCTGTACTGCGCGTTCAGCGAGGTCCATGCGCAGATCGACCTGGAGCGTTCCATCGCGCTCAGCGAGGCCCTCTTCGACGACGCCTCCTGGGGGGTCGTCCTGGTCGACGCCGATCTGCGCCCCGCCGTCGTCAACGCGCACGCCGCCCGCGCGCTCGGCACCGGCCGTACGGCGGTTCTGGGCCGCCCGCTGGGCGAGCTGCTGACCCGGGGAGTGGAGGAGCTGGAGAACGCGCTGACGCACGTCCTCGCCGAGGGCGCCCCGCCCGCGCCCGCCGAGATGTGGGTCGGGGTGCGCACCCCGGAGGGCGAGAAGCGGCGCTGCTGGCGCAGTGGCTTCGTGCGGCTCGCGTCACCGCTCGCCGAGGAGCCCGTGCCGCTCGGCGTGGGCTGGCTCTTCCAGGACGTCACCGAGGCCAAGCAGGGCGAGCAGGAGGCGGCCCTGCTGCGCTTCCGGACCAACCAGCTGCACCGGGCGGCCCGCGCGGCCGCCGAGTGCGAGGACCCGACCGAGGCGGCCACGGTCCACCTCGACTTCGCGCTCGCCGGGTTCGCCGACCACGCCGTGATCGACCGGGTCCTGACCGACCGGACGACGGGCACCACCGCGGACCGCCCAGGTACTCCGGGCGCCCGGTCCGACGCGGACACGCCCCCCGGCCCCCCGCGCCTGGTCCGGATCGCGGCGACCCCGTCGGGCGGGCCGGGCCCCAGCGCGCTCACCGGCCACGCCGGGCTGCCCGTCCGCTACGCCGAGACGCATCCGGTGCTCCAGTGCGTGGCCCGGTCCGGTTCCGTGCGGGCCGGTGCCGGATCCGTACCGGCCGAGGAGGCGCGGGAGTGGGCGCGGGCCCGCCAGTGGCCCGAGGACACGGTGCACGCCCTGTGCGCGGTGCTGCGCAGCCGGGGCCGCACCCTCGGCGTCGTGACGTTCCTGCGCGGCGCCGGCCGCACCGCCTTCCAGCGCTCCGACGCGACCTACGCCGAGGACGTCGCCGTCCGCATAGCGGCGGCCCTGGACCTGGCCGACCTGACCGACCTGGCGGGGCGGCCCGACGGCGGCTGAGACGGCACGCGCGTGTGCGGCGCCCGGGATCAGCGCCGGTAGAAGATCCGGTCCCCGTACTTCTCCATGATCTGCCCGTTCCAGTCGTGGCCGCCGTCGACGTTCCCGGAGCGCAGCAGCGGGGGTTCGACGCCGCGCTCGGCGAGGGCACCGGCCGCGGTGGCCATGACGGCCTGGAGCAGGGCCGAGGTGACGACGGTGGAGGCGGGCGCGAACGGCGCCGGGACGGTGTCGAGGGTGAGTTCCGCGTCCCCGACCGCGATCTTCGAGTCCAGTACGACGTCGCAGTGGTCCTTCAGGAAGGTCCCCGAGACATGCCGGGACGTGGTCTGCGCGGCGTACGCCACCGACGTCACGCCGATGACCTTCACGCCCAGGGCGCGGGCGTGCTGGGCCATCTCCACGGGCAGGGCGTTGCGGCCGGACAGCGAGATGATCACGAGGGCGTCGCCCGCGCGGACCGGGGAGGTGTCCAGGACGGCGCTCGCGAGGCCGTCGACGCGCTCCAGGGCGGAGCCGAGGGTGGCGGGCATGACGTCGACGCCGACCACGCCCGGCACGGCCAGCAGGTTCATCAGTGCCAGGCCGCCCGCGCGGTAGACGACGTCCTGGGCGGCGAGGGAGGAGTGCCCGGCGCCGAAGGCGAAGAGCCGGCCGCCGTCGGCCACGGTGTCGGCGAGGAGCGCACCAGCCGCTTCGACGGCCTCGGCCTCCTCGTCGCGGACCCGCTGGAGCAGCGTGATCGCGGCGTCGAAGAACTGGGCGCCGAGCTGGCGGTCGCTCATCCGAAGGGCCCCTTTGCCGTGTCGAGGATCGGTGTCGAGGATCAGTGCCGGGTGTCCGTGTCGCGGATCACCGTGCGGTCTGGACCAGTGCGCTGTCAATACGGCGGGGCGGGGGAGCCGGGGCGAGCGGGACACCCGGTGCGGGTGGGCGCCGTCGGCCGTCCGCCGGGGCGGTGCGCGGCGACTCGGGCATCCCGGCGTAACCACTTGGTTTCACCGGCGCGGCACGGTTGTCAGTGGTATCCGGCAGAATTGAGGCCAGGGCCAGCGCACGCGCCGGAGAGTCCTCGAGCCTTCGGCAGATCTCATCAAGGGGCACGAATGTCCGGACTGATCGACACCACGGAGATGTATCTCCGCACCATCCTCGAGCTGGAGGAGGAAGGTGTGGTCCCCATGCGCGCCCGGATCGCCGAGCGGCTCGACCAGAGCGGGCCGACGGTCAGCCAGACGGTGGCGCGCATGGAGCGTGACGGCCTGGTCTCCGTGGCCAGCGACCGGCACCTGGAGCTGACCGACGAGGGCCGTCGCCTCGCCACGCGCGTGATGCGCAAGCACCGTCTCGCCGAGTGTCTCCTGGTCGACGTGATCGGCCTTGAGTGGGAGCAGGTGCACGCCGAGGCCTGTCGCTGGGAGCACGTGATGAGCGAGGCGGTGGAGCGCCGCGTCCTCGAGCTGCTGCGCCACCCCACCGAGTCGCCGTACGGCAACCCCATCCCGGGCCTGGAGGAGCTGGGCGAGAAGGACGGCGCCGACCCGTTCCTGGACGAGGGCATGGTCTCGCTGGCCGACCTCGACCCGGGCCTGGAGGGCAAGACGGTCGTCGTACGCCGGATCGGCGAGCCGATCCAGACCGACGCGCAGCTGATGTACACGCTGCGCCGGGCCGGTGTGCAGCCGGGTTCGGTGGTGAGCGTGACGGAGTCGGCCGGCGGGGTGCTGGTGGGCAGCGGCGGCGAGGCGGCCGAGCTGGAGGCCGACGTCGCGTCGCACGTGTTCGTCGCGAAGCGCTGATCGCTGATTGCCGATCACTGATGCCGATTGCTGATCGCTGAGGGCCGAGGGCTGTTCAGGTTCTGTCAACTCCCGGGATTCTTGGGGTCGTTGTGGCGTTCCGTCGATCTCGTCGAATCGAGGGTTCCCTGTGTCGAATCGCAGCGCGGCGGCGGTTCGCGTGCCAGGCTGGCGTGAGGCATATGACCTGAGGGGGCGGGGATGACGTGCCGCAGACGAGTGGAGGGCCCCGGTGCCGTGTGGCACCGGGGCCTGTCCTCCCCTGTTACGACCCGGAGCCCCGAGCTCTCAGGGTCGTTCCCCTCGGACCGTCTTCCCCGAGCGGTCCGCCTCCCGCTGAAGATCTCCCCCCGCCAGCGGCGATCATGCCCAGAGCGTGGTCACTCGAACGAGGGGTGTTGCTCTCGGATCCGACATTTTTCGAATAGGCATTCGATACTCTGCGCGTGACGGCGTGACGGAGCGCACCGGGCGTGCGCTGATCAAGGCAGCGGCAGCACAGCGGTACGACGGCTAGGGGGGTGCCAGGACCTATGGCGCGACGCATCGACGTGACCGGGGCGGGCGGCGTACGCCTGGCGGCCTGGGAGTTCGGGGACCCGCCCAAGGACGGGGCGGACCCCGTGATCCCCGCCCAGTCCACCGGACAGCACACCGGTGAACGCACCGCAGAACGCACCGGAGAAAGCAATGGGGCAGCCACCCCGCGCGCCACGACCGCGACCGGGGCCGAGACCGAGAACCGGCCGGGCGTCCTGTTACTGCACGGTCTGATGGGCCGGGCCTCGCACTGGGCGTCCACCGCCCGCTGGCTCTCCGAGCGCCACCGCGCCGTCGCCCTCGACCAGCGCGGACACGGTCAGAGCGAGAAGCCACCGGAAGCCGCCTTCACCCGGGAGGCGTACGTCGAGGACCTGGAGGCGGCCATCGAACAGCTCGGCCTCGCCCCCGCCGTCCTCATCGGCCACGCCATGGGCGCGCTGACCGCCTGGCAGCTCGCCGCGAAACGCCCCGACCTGGTGCGCGGGATGGTCATCTGCGACATGCGGGCCTCCGCGCTCGGGGCGGCCTCGCAGCGCGAGTGGGCCGACTGGTTCAAGTCCTGGCCCGTCCCCTTCGCCACCCTCGCCGAGGTCCGCAAGTGGTTCGGCGAGGACGACCCCTGGGTGGAGCGCCCGAACGCCTCCCGCGGCGAGTTCTACGCCGAGGTCATGCACGAGTCCCCGGACGGCTGGCGCCCCGTCTTCGAACCCGAGCAGATGCTCAAGTCCCGCGAGACCTGGGTGTACGACGCTCACTGGGAGGAACTGACCCAGGTCCGGTGCCCCGCCCTGGTCGTCCGCGGTCTCGACGGCGAACTGGGCCGCGCGGAGGCCCAGGAGATGGTCCGCGTCCTGCCCCGCGGGGAGTACGCGGAGGTCGCCGACGCCGGCCACCTCGTCCACTACGACCAGCCGGAGGGCTGGCGCACGGCGCTCGAACCCTTCCTGGACACGGTGTTCAGCACACCGTAGCCACCCGTGGAGTTCGCGCCCCCGACTCACCCCGGTTCACCCCACGACTCGGCCCCGGCTCACCCCTTGCTCACCGCCGCCAGGATCTCCGGCAGCCGCGCCGCCGTGCGCGGAGCCGCCAGCCGCAGCCCCAGCACGGTGATCGCCGCCCCGTACACCGCGCCCCCCGGCAACAGCAGCCAGGTCCACGCGTCGCCGCCCTCGCTCACGTTCAGCCAGATCGTCACCGCGATCACGGGCGCGCACAGCAGGGCCGCCGAGACCATCCCGCCGAAGATCGAGATCCAGGCGAGGCCGGTCTGGCCCGGGGCGACGTTCTTGTAGCCCTCCTGCGGTATCGAGTAGGGGAAGCGGGCCGACGCCCACGCGCCGGTCGTCAGCATCGCGCCGAGCAGCGCGAGCGACAGCCCCAGCGCCTCGGGCAGCTTCGCCCAGTCGCCCAGCAGTGCGGTCGTCAGGAACGTCACCAGCGTGGCGTACGGCAGGGTGATCACCAGCAGCGCCAGCGCCCGCGCGCGTAGTTCGACGTACGCGTCCCGGGTGGAGGAGATCGTCATGGCGACCATCCAGAACGCGGAGGTGTCCTGTCCGAACTGGTTGTACATCTGGATGCCGAGCATCCCGGCGGCGAAACAGGCGAAGTAGATCGAGCCGGTGCCCTGGAGCGCGTTGAAGACGGGCACGATCACCCCGATCGCCAGGGAGGTGACCCAGGCCGCCTTCGTCTTCGGGTCGCGCCACACATAGCGCAGGCTGCGCTCCATCACGGTGCCGGTCCGCCCGCCCGGCAGCAGCCGCGTCAGCCCTGACGTACCGCGCCTCTTCCGTGCGGCCGGCTCGGCGGCCTGGAGGGTGGAGCCGTCCGGCGAGACCATCAGCCGGGTCAGACTCCGCGCCCACGCCCGCACCAGCAGCGCCAACACGCCCGCGCTGAGCAGCAGTTGGGCGACGGCGATCCCGTACGACCCCTCGCTCGCGGAGTCCACCGCGCCGATCGCGGAAGCCGGCGGCAGCCACCGCAGGATGTCCGCCACCGGGTCGAGCTGCCCGAGGCCGCTGGATCCGAGCCGCTGCGCCCCGAAGTTGACGACCTGCGCGCCGACCGCGATGACCAGCCCGCTCAGCACCGCGAGATCGCGCCCCTTGCGGCTGGTCAGCAGCCGGATGTTGGCGGCGGCGACGGCCCGCGCGAGGGCCACGCACACCAGCAGCGCGAGCCCGCCCCCGACCACACCGACCGCGAACGCGGCGCCGCCGTGCGCCACCGCGATCACCGACCCCACCAGCATGAGCACCGTGAACAGCGGCCCGATGCCCACCAGCGAGGCCGCCAGCAGCGCCCACACCAGCGGCCGGGGCCGCAGCGGCAGCATCACCAGCCGGGTCGGGTCCAGGGTCTCGTCGCCGCTGGGGAAGAACAGCGGCATCACCGCCCACCCCAGCCCCAGCACCGCCACCAGCAGCACCACGAGCGACTCGGCGTGCGCATGCCCGCGCAGCGCGATCAGCCCGATCAGCTGCAACGCGGCGAACAGCAGCGCGCACACGGCCGAGGCCACGTACGCGGCCCGCCGCCCCCCGGACTGCCGGAGCCCGTTGCGCAGCAGCGACAGCTTCAGCCGTACGACGGTGGAGACCAGTGGGTTCATCGGGCGGCCCCGCCGCCCAGCCAGTCGAGATCGGACCCGGCATCGCGCCCCTGCGCCCCGACCAGCTCCAGGAACGCCTGTTGGAGCGAGGGCGCGGACCCGCGCACGTCCTCCAGCGGTCCATGGGCCCGGATGCGTCCGGCGGCCATCACGGCCACCCAGTCGCACAGCGACTCGACCAGCTCCATGACGTGGGAGGAGAAGACGACGGTGGCGCCGGAGGCCGTGTACCGCTCCAGCACGCCCCGGATGGTCTGCGCGGAGACGGGGTCGACGCCTTCGAACGGCTCGTCGAGGAAGAGCACTTCGGGGTTGTGGAGGAGTGCGGCCGCGAGCCCGATCTTCTTGCGCATACCGGTCGAGTAGTCGACGACGAGCTTGTGCTGGGCGCCCGCCAGGTCGAGGACGTCGAGCAGCTGCGTGGCCCGCTTGTCGACCTCGGCGCCGGGCAGCCCGCGCAACCGTCCGTTGTAGCCCAGGAGTTCACGCCCCGACAGCCGTTCGAACAGCCGCAGTCCCTCCGGCAGCACCCCGATCCGTGCCTTGACCTCCACCGGATCCCGCCACACGTCGTGCCCGACGACCTCGACGGTCCCCTCGTCGGGCCGCAGCAACCCGGTCACCATCGACAGCGTGGTGGTCTTCCCGGCACCGTTCGGCCCGACCAGTCCGATGAACTTCCCGGCGGGAAGATCGAGATCGATCCCGGCGACGGCGACCTGCTGCCCGAACCGCTTCCAGAGATTGCGCACGCGTACGGACGTCATGCCGGAACTCTACGGTGAGGGGGAACGCCCTGGAGGTGCGCGGAGCTTCTACCGGTCTACTGATCTACCGGTCTACCGGTCTGCTGATCCATCGGTCTGCTGATCTACCGATCCCGTCCGCAGGCGTACGCGAGCGGCGAGATCAACTCCTCAGCGTCCGGCAGCCATCGGTTCGCGGCGGTCGGCCGGCAGGCCCACTGGACGGCACCCCGTGACCCGAACCGGGTCGGCGGCGCGGCCACGTACGTCCCCTCGCCCAACGTGACGAGATCGAGGGCCGAGAGCGACCAGCCGAGCTTGCGCACCAGCTCCGGCACCTTCGCCGCCGCCCCCGGCAGCACGAAGAACTGCATCCGCCGGTCCGGCGTCAACGTCACCGGCCCGAGGGTCAGTTCCATCCGCTCCATCCGCGCGAGCGCGAGGAATCCCGCCGTCTCCGGGACGGAGATCGCGTCGAAGGTGCGCCCGGTCGGCAGCAGGATGGAGGCGGTCGGCTGCTTCTGCCACATCCGGCGGGCGACGGTCGCGCTGCCCGTCGCCTGTGTCGCCCAGTCAGGGCGTGCGGGGTGCGCGCCCGGCGCACCGCACGCGGTGTCCTCGCAGGAGCATCGCTGCACCCCGTCGACGGCTTCCAGCCAGGTGCCGGGAAACACGTCCCAATGTCGTTCCTCGGCGTAGCGGACGGCGGTCTCGAGCAGCGATTCCCCGCGCTGCTTCGGGATTTGAGTGGCGTCGGCGCCGACGATGGTCTCTTCCACGGTGAACACAACTCTAGCGGTCACCAGGGGTTACGCATGGCCGTTTGCGCGGGGGAGGAGCATCGATTCCGCGTCCGGGGCGCATGGGTGCACGAGCGGGGGCGCGCGGGAGGAACGGGCGCGGGAGCGGGTAGTCACGAGGGGGGCGGGCTTCCGTCGGTAACCCGGAGATACTCGGCAATCCTCTCATGCCTCGCATTTTCGCTATGTCCATGGGGCATTGATCTTCTCGGCCGGAACTTTTCGGTACGGAACTCCACAGGGGGTAGTGCCAATGGCCGCAAGGCCTCTCGTCGCGCGGCAGCCGAACGAACGGTTGCAGGCGCTCATCCAGGAGGCGGGGTGCTCGAACGCCGGGCTCGCCCGCCGGGTCAACATGTGCGGCGCCGAGCACGGACTCGACCTGCGCTACGACAAGACGTCCGTGGCCCGCTGGCTGCGCGGACAGCAGCCGCGCGGACGCGCGCCGGCCATCATCGCCGAGGCCCTGGGCCGCAAACTCGGCCGCACGGTCACGATCGACGAGATCGGCATGGCCAACGGCAAGAACCTCGCCTCCGGCGTCGGTCTCCAGTTCTCGCCGACCGTACTGGGGGCCATCGAGCAGGTCTGCGAGCTGTGGCGCAGCGACGTGGGCCGCCGTGACTTCCTCACCGGCTCCTCCGTCGCCGCGTCGGCGCTGGTCGAGCCCAGCCGCGACTGGCTGATCTCGTCGCCCGACGCCCAGGTGGCGCGGTCGGCGGGACCGCGGGTGGGCCTGTCCGACGTGGCCGCCGTGAGGGCGATGACCCAGGCCCTGGTCGACCTCGACCACCAGTACGGCAGCGGGCACGTCCGCCCGGTCGTCGTGCACTACCTCAACAGCGTCGTCTCGGGGCTGCTGGCCGGCTCCTACCGGGAGTCGGTGGGCCGTGAACTCTTCGCCGCCGTCGCCCGGTTGACCGAGCTGGCCGGGTACATGGCCGTCGACACCGGCCAGCCGGGCCTGGCCCAGCGCTACTACATCCAGGCGCTGCGCCTGGCCCAGGCGGCGGGCGACCGCGGTTACGGCGGATACGTCCTCGCCGCCTCCATGAGCCACCTCGCCGCGCAGCTCGGAAACCCGCGGGAGATCTCGCAGTTGGCGCGCGCCGCCCAGGAGGGCGCACGCGGGCGGGTCACCCCGCGCGCGGAGGCGATGTTCCTCGCGGCCGAGGCCCGCGGCCACGCGCTGATGGGCGACGTACGGGCCACGCAACTGGCGTCCGGGCGGGCGATGTCCGCGCTGGAGGCGGCCGATCCGTCGGCCGGCGACGACCCGGCGTGGATCGCGCACTTCGACGAGGCCTATCTGGCCGACGAGTTGGCGCACTGCCACCGCGACCTGGGCCAGGCCGAGGCCGCCGCCCGGTGCGCCGAGCAGTCCCTGGCCGGGCATCCGGAGAGCCGTGCGCGGCGGCGCGCGATCGGCTATGTGCTGCTCGCCACCGCGCAGGTGCAGCAGCGGGAGGTCGAACAGGCCTGCCATTCGGGTCTCAAGGCGGTCGAGCTCCTCGAGGGACTCCGCTCCAACCGGGGCGCGGAGTACCTGGAGGACCTCCAGCAACGGCTGGAGCCGTACCGGGAGGAGCCGGTGGTAAGGGAGTTCGGGGCGCGGCTGGACCTCCAGGCCGCGGCGTGAACGGGCGGGGCGCCGCCGCGTGAACGTACGGGAAACGCGCTGGTCCCGTACGGGAGGCGACGGACGCAGTGGGCGGCGCTCCGGTTGTGTTACCGATGTCACTGGGAGGGAGATCACGTCCTGAGCTGCGTGGCACGGGGTTCCGGGGACCCGGTAGCGTGAGCCGACGATTCCGAAGGTCCCCCATTCGTAGGAGTCCCGGTGACGCAGAGTGGACAGGGCGAGGAGCCCTCGGCGCGACCCGCGCGCGAAGGCATCGTGCTGCCCTCCGACGGAGGTGAACCCCTGCTTCCGGGGATGACGTCCAGCGGATCGCAGCCGGCCGACCCCTCCGGGGCGTACGGGCCGGGGCAGTACGGGCAGCAGGAGTACGACCGGCAGCCGCCGGCCGGCGGACAGACCTGGGGCCAGCCCTGGGGGCCCGAGCAGCAGCCGCCCGCCCAG
This sequence comes from Streptomyces sp. NPDC041784, assembly GCF_055591025.1. NCBI lineage: Bacteria > Bacillati > Actinomycetota > Actinomycetes > Kitasatosporales > Streptomycetaceae > Streptomyces > Streptomyces sp. NPDC041784. The sequence continues at coordinate 364,869 of NZ_JBVJAB010000005.1, read as the reverse complement.
CAGCCGGGCCGGTCCTGGCCGCTTCCGGCGGACCAGCAGCAGTGGGGCACCCCGCAGCCGGACGCCTGGGGCTCGGGCCCGCTCCCGCCGGAGGGCGCGCCGGCCCCGGCGCAGACCTACGGTCAGGGCGCACCGGCCCCTTCCTACGGCCAGGGCGCGCAGCAGCCCTCGTACGGCCAGGGCGCGCAGCCGTCGTCGTACGGCCAGGGCGCGCAGGCGCCGTCGTACGGGCAGGGCGGGCCGGCGTCCTCGTACGGGCAGGGGGCGGGGAGTGTGCCGCTGCCGCCCGCGGACGAGGGCGCCACGCAGTACATACCGCCGGTCGCGGCGGGGCCGGTCGACGACGGCCGTACCCAGTACCTGCCGCCCGTCCCCGCCGCCGTGCCCGGTGGCGACGAGGGCGCGACGCAGTACATCCCGCCGGTCGGGCCGGGCGCGCTGCCCCCCGAGAACGCGGCCGAGTCGACGCACTACCTGGGCGCACCGCGCCGCGACGCGGGCCCGATGCCGGGGGCGTCCCCCTCCGACGCGGAGGCCACGCAGTACATCCCGCCCGTCCCCGCGCAGCCGTACCCGGCGCCCGGCGGGGGTCCTCAGCCGCCCGCCGGGTTCGAGAACCTCTTCCGCGACGGGCCGGGCGGCGAGAGTCCGGCCGGCTCCACCCAGCAGTTGCCGCGCATCCCGGGGCAGGGCCAGGGCCACGGCGCCGGTCGCGCCGCGCGCGCCCCGCAGCCCTCCTTCATCCCGCCCGTCTCACGTGACGACGACGATCACGGCGGCGGGGGCGGCCGTACCGGCTCGCGGGTCCCGCTGTTCGCGGCGATCGGTGTGGCCCTCGTGGTCGTCGGGGTGGGCGCGGGCGCGCTGCTCGGCGGCGGGGGCGGGGACGGCGACGACAACGAGACCGTCGCCGCGTCGGCGCCCGCGACCGAGGGGTCCGCGTCGGCGGGCGTCGACCCGGCGAAGGAGCAGGCGGTCGCGCTGGACAAGCTGCTCGCGGACAGCGGCAGCAGCCGGGCCACGGTGATCGCCGCCGTGGCGGACGTGAAGGCGTGCACCAACCTCGAACAGGCCGCCACCGACCTGCGGGACGCGGGCACCCAGCGCACCGACCTGGTGACGAAGCTGGCCGGGCTGTCCCTCGACAAGCTGCCCGACAACGCCGCCCTGACCACCGCGCTCACCAAGGCGTGGCAGGCGTCCGCGGCCGCCGACAACCACTACGCGGCCTGGGCCGACCAGGTCGGCAGCCAGAAGAAGGGCTGTCGGAAGGGCACGGCCCGCGCCACGTCCGAGACCCAGCAGGGCAATCGGGCCAGCGGCACCGCCAGCACGCAGAAGGCCGAGGCGGCCAGGCTGTGGAACGCGATCGCCAAGACGTACGGCCTGACCCAGCGCCAGCCGACCCAGCTGTGACGGCCGGCCGGCGCCGGTGATCCGCCGGCGCCGGTGACCTGCCCGGGCGCGGCGCCGGTGATCGGGCCGGTGTCAGCCGAGATCCGCCGACTCCAGGGTCTTCGTCACGTCCACGAAGCCCTGCTTGGCCGCGACGAGGCGGCCCTGCCGTACGGTCTGGAGGGTCACCTCGGCGTTGACCAGGCGGGGGAAGCCGATGGCGCTGAGGCGGCCGGCGAACTGCCAGCGAAGGGCCGGCGTGAGGCCGCCCGTGTCGATCTTCATGCCGTCGTCGAGGGCGCCCCGCACGGTGGAGGCGGTGACGTCGCCGTCGCCGAGGGACTCCACCACCTCCCGCAGGACGGTGTAGGCGACCCAGGTGGTCTGGACGCCTGTGTCGCCCGGGTCGATCCGGGTGTCCGAGAAGGCCGCCTCGCTGATGACCTTCTTCATGCCGGCCCAGCGCTTGTCGCTCGCCGGCGGGTACCAGCCGGTGATGTAGGCCCCCTCGTACGGCCCGGAGCCGCCGCCGGTGGCGTCGATGACGGTCTGGTCGACACTGCCCAGGACGCTGCCGGTGCGCACGTCGGGGTAGTCGGCGCGGGTGCGGCGGAAGGAGTCCATGAACGTGCTGGTGCGGTCGCCGAGGGCGGGCACCACGCAGCCCTTGTCGGCGGAGGTGCCGGTTCCAGTTCCAGTTCCGGTGCCGGTGCCGGTGCCGGTTCCGGTGGAGGTGCCCGTGGCGGAGCCGGTCGCGGTGTTCAGGGCCTGCTCGGCCTGCGCGGAGTACTCGGTGGCGTCCTCCGCCGCCCGCTGGTCCCGGGCGCTGTCGTGGCCGCCCGCCTTCAGCCCCGCGTTGAGCATGGTCGGCAGGGCGTCGCCCGCGATGGTGTCCGGGCGGACCAGGGCGACGGGACCGCACTCGGCGGCGAGTTCCTTGCCGAGGCCGGCCAGCAGGGCGGGCTGCCCGCCGCTGACCGGGTAGGACAGGGGGCTGGTGAACTCGGCGTTGGTGACGCCGTAGCCGCCTATGTAGGGGATGCCGGCACCCTCCAGATGCGGGAAGAACGCGTCGGAGTGCTGGCTGTAGGAGCCGACGACCGCGACGGCCTTCTCCTTCACCGCGCGCCGGGCGCAGGCCGCGGCGTCCACCGTGTCGTTGTGGTCGTTGCAGGTCAGGACGGTTAGCTTATGGCCGTTCAGGCCGCCCTGGGAGTTGATCCAGCGGGCGTAGGCGCGGGCGAAGGCGGGCATGCCGGGCATGTTGGTGGCGGCCGTGCCCTCCGGCGCCCAGGTCATCACGACGATGGAATCGTCCCCGGAACCCCCCGTGGTGCCGGGGACGGCCCCGCATCCGGCGGTGAGCGACGCACAGGCCACCAGCGCACCCGCCGCCAGGGCGGACGCTCTGCCGGACCCGGTGAAGCGGAGGGACCTGGGGAGGAAGGTACTTCCACGGAATATGCGTCGCCTGCCGGTCATGGACACGCACGATTCCGCCACATCGCTAACCCGGGAGTGACCCTTGGTCAACGTAAGGTGACGTAAAGGTGAATTACCGGGGCGGGTGAGGTGCCTGTGACGGAGAAACGTACGATCGACGACCGTGCAAGGTTCGGAGAACTCTTCCCGTCGCGGCCGTCGCTCCTCCACCATGGGCGGCATGCCACTCAACGACATGCCGTGGTGGCGCTGGCGCAGCAATGTGCGCTCCGCGCTGCACATGCTCTCCGACCCGGTGTTCCAGCAGAACGTCTGGCTGGCCGGTGTCGACGGATACGGGGACGTCACCGACGCCGTGTACCGCCTGGTCGAGGACACCTGGCTGGACAACTGGTCCGCCGAGAAGTACGTCGGCACGATCTTCCGTGACTCGCAGGAGGCGGCCCTCGTGGACACCGCCGTGCTGCGGGTGCTGCGGATCATGCACCAGGTCGGGCCGGACGCGCACGTCTCCGTCTACGTCCAGCACGAGGGCTGGCCGGAGGCCGTGCGGGCGGCGCGGGACGCGCATGTGCGGATGGCGGTGGCCGACGGCGAGGACCCGGACGCGCCGCCGCGCACCCTGGAAGTCCTGCGGATCATGACCAGGTCCGCGTAGCGGACGGAGATCTCGCACGTTCGCGCGGACGTGAGACGCTGTGCTGCATGAACGAGCAGTCCACCCGAGCCGCGGCGGTCCCCGCCGACCAGTACGTCCTCACGCTCTCCAGCCCGGACAAGCAGGGCATCGTGCACGCCGTGTCGAGCTATCTCTTCATGACCGGCTGCAACATCGAGGACAGTCAGCAGTTCGGCGACCACGACACGGGTCTGTTCTTCATGCGCGTCCACTTCTCGGCGGACGCGCCGGTGACCGTGGACAAGCTGCGGGCGAGCTTCGCGGCGATCGGTGACTCCTTCCAGATGGACTGGCAGATCCACCGGGCCGACGACAAGATGCGCATCGTCCTGATGGTCAGCAAGTTCGGCCACTGCCTGAACGACCTGCTGTTCCGCGCGAGCATCGGCGCGCTGCCGGTGGAGATCGCGGCGGTGGTGTCCAACCACACCGACTTCGCCGAGCTGGCCGGCTCGTACGACATCCCCTTCCACCACATTCCGGTGACGAAGGAGACGAAGGCGGAGGCCGAGGCGAAGCTGCTCGAGCTCGTGCGGGAGCAGGACGTCGAGCTGGTCGTCCTCGCCCGGTACATGCAGGTGCTCTCGGACGACCTGTGCAAGCAGCTCAGCGGGCGGATCATCAACATCCACCACTCGTTCCTGCCGAGCTTCAAGGGCGCGAAGCCGTACCACCAGGCGCATGCGCGGGGCGTGAAGCTGATCGGCGCGACGGCGCACTATGTCACCGCCGACCTCGACGAGGGGCCGATCATCGAGCAGGAGGTCGAGCGGGTCGGGCACGGCGTCACGCCGGACCAGCTCGTCGCGATCGGGCGGGACGTGGAGTGCCAGGCGCTGGCGCGGGCCGTGAAGTGGCATGCGGAGCGGCGGATCCTGCTCAACGGACGCAGGACGGTCGTCTTCGGCTAGGGCCGGTCCGGCGGACAGTCCCTAGGAAGACTTGTCCGGGCGATCAAGTTCGCAGCCAGATGACCAGGGCTGCTGCTGTCGCGGTGCCGAGGAAGACGTACCCGCGCTTGTCGTAGCGAGTGGCGACCGCACGGGACCGCTTCAAGCGGTTGATTGCCCGTTCGACGGTGTTGCGCTTCTTGTAGCGGTCCTCGTCGAAGCCCGGTGGCCGTCCGCCGCGTGATCCTTTGCGCAGGCGGGCGGCCTGGCTGTCCGTCTTCTCCGGGATGGTGTGCCGGATGCCCCGCTGTCGCAGGTACTCGCGGCAGGGCCCGTTGCTGTATGCCTTGTCGGCCGCCAGGCTGTCAGGCTTCTTACGCGGCCTGCCCGGCCCTGTCCTGGGGACGCGGATCTTCTCCAGGACCGTCTTGAACTGGGTGCAGTCCGCCCGCTGTCCCGGCGTGACGACCAGGGACAGGGGCCGGCAGCGGCCGTCGGCACTTAGGTGGAGCTTGCTGGTGAACCCGCCTCGGGAGCGGCCCAGGCCCTCACCGGACAACTCCTGGGGCGGGCGTCCGATCAGGTGGCGGGGCTGGCGAAGCCGGTGTGCCTGAGTCGTTCCGGCCGGATCCGGCCTACGTTCGTAGGGATCAAAGGAGGCTGCGATGCCCGATCACCCGAACATCGGGGTGTTTCAGCGGGCCATGGAGGCGTTTTCGGCTGGCGACATGGAGGCGCTGGCGGAGGTGTTCCACCCGGATGTGGTGTGGCATCTCGGCGGCCACGGCCCGCTGGCTGGCGACTACCAGGGCCGCGAAGCCGCATTCGCCATGTTCCGACGGGAATTCGAGCTGACAGGGGGCACCTATCGCCCCCGTCTCCACGATGTGCTTGCCAACGACAAGCACACGGTCGCCCTGCTCCACGTCACGGCCTCACGCGAGGGCAAAGAGCTCGACATGAACGAGACGATCATCTTCCACATCCAGGATGGTCGGATTACCGAAGCCTGGGGGCTGTGGTCCGACCAGAAGGCGTACGACGCGTTCTGGTCGTGAAACGACAAAGCCGCTTGCCGCGCGCGGGACCGCCCCCGGCACGGTGGCGGTCCCGCGTTCGTGGAAGTCCGGTACCCGCGCCAGGGTCGTGGACCCGGCCAAGATCCACCGGACAGGGCCTAGGGGGTCCCTAGGGGATGTCGTCACATCCGGCTCAAGGACGCCGCCGCGAACAGGACGTCCCTGATCGCCTCGCGGTCGCCCAACTGTCCCGCTGCCGCCTCCTCCGGAGACACATGTCCCGCGGCCAGTCGGCAGAACTCCACGTCGTCCAGGGCGACATGGGCCACCTCGTGGTCGGCGGAGCCCACCGCGCCCGGTGAGTCCAGGGGGATGAGCCACTGGCCGCCGCCCTCGCCCTCGATCTCCAGGCGGAGGCTGCGGCCCGGCTGTCCGGCGGTCACCAGATGGCGGTCGGCGGCCGGCGTGGCCAGCCCCGCACGGCGGCGGACCGCCAGCGCCTCCGGCAGCAGACGCGCCGCGAGGTCGATCATCTCGTGCAGATGGCTTGGCGCGGGCGGCGCGTAGGGGTAGTCGACCGCCTCCGCGATGTCCTCGGCGTGCACCCAGCACTCGAAGGCGCGGTCCAGCATCGCGTCCCGCAGCGGCAGTTCGAACGGGCCGTACGACACCGGCAGGGTGCCGGGGCCGCCGCCGGTGAAGGAGACCGTCCGCACCAGGGCGTGGGTCTGGTCCCGCCAGGGGCCGCGCACGGAGCGGGTGTGCGGGAAGTGCGCGGCGTCCCAGAACGCCTCCGTGCGCTCGGAGGGGGTGCGGGTGTCGTCCCGCTTGTCCGGGTCGCCGGGGCCCAACGGGTCGTCCAGGCCGAGCGCGGCGGCGACCAGGCCGTCCACCGCGAGGAGGTGGGCGATGACTCCGGCGACGGTGGTCCTGCGGGTCTGCGAGCGCTCGCCCCGGTACCAGCGCAGCCGCACGGGCGCGTGCCACTCGGCGTCGCCGAAGTCCTGGAGCAGGGCGTCCAACCGCGCGGTCTCGGCGTCGTACGACGCGGCCCAGGCCGGCACCGGGATGCGGGGCGGGCGCCGGTCCAGGCAGCTCTCCAGGACGCGGGTGCGCAGGCCGGGGTCGAGGTCGAGGCTCTCCGGGCGCTGGAGCAGGCCGACCGCCTCACGCAGTCGGCGGGCCTCGTCGGCGCAGGTGCCGCAGTCGCCGAGGTGCTCCTCGACGGCCGCCGTCTCCTCGGCCGAGCAGGCCGCCAGCGCCCACGCGCCCAGCAGGGCCTTCAGCACCGGGTGCGCCAGGCGCAGGGGTTCCGGGCCGGTGAGGTCCTCCAGTGCGGGCAGCGGCAGCCCGGTGTCCTCGACGGAGGCGCGGGGGAGGGGGATGCGGGGCGGGGTCCTGGGCGCGGGCGTGCCCGCGCCGCGCGGGTCCTGGGCGCCCCTGTCGTCCCTGTCGCCCTGGTCGTCCCTGTCGTCCCCGCCGTGTGCGTCGCGGGTCTCGTGGGGCTTCCTGTCGCTGTCCTCCTCGCCGTCGCCGTCGTACGCCGCGAAGCCGTCCGTGTCGCTCACGCCGCACCTCCGTAGCCGGGCGGGGCGCCCGGGGGTGCGGTGTCGTGGGCCGTGGAGAGCAGTTGGAGGCCGAGGCGGAGCCGGCGGCGGGCCTCGTCCTCGGTGACGCCGAGGTCGGCGGCGGTCTGGCGGTAGTCGCGGCGCTGGAAGTAGGCCAGCTCCAGGGCGGCGCGCAGCGGGGCGGGCATGGCCTGGACGATGTAGTCGGCGCGGGCGGCGACCGAGGCGTGGCGCACCTTCAGTTCCAGTTCCTCGGTGGAGCCGGGCCCGCCCTCGGCCAGCGCGGCGGTCTCGGTGGCCCGCAGCCGCTGTACGGCGAGACGGTGGGTCAGCGCGGCGACCCAGGTGCGCAGGGGGCCCTGCCTGGGGTCGTAGGTGTCGGGGTGTTCCCAGACGTGGGCGAAGACCTCGCGGGTGATGCCGTCGGCCGCCCGTTCGTCTTTGAGCACGCGGTGGGCGAGTCCGTGCACGAGTGAAGCGAACCGGTCGTAGAGCTCACCCAGGGCGGCCGCCTCACCGCGTGCGAGCCGCTGCTGCATCTTGCGGTCCCAGCGGGGCGGTGCGTCCTTCTTCGCCATGCGGCCCCCTCACCCGTGCCCGTGCGTGTGCCCGTGCCTCTGTCCAGCGTGCGTCCACCGTCACCTCGAATGTAGTCGGCACGTCCGACGACGCACGCCCCTTTGTGGCAATGTGCGCCCCCTGCCGGGCGGGGGGTGGTATTGCGTCCGTCCCGGACTGCTCATGTGGTGTCCCGGCGCGCGCCTACCCTTCCCCCTCGCGATCAACCCTGATCGACTTCGACTGAGAAGGATCGAACAGGACTGGATGTGATTGAAACAAGCCTCTTTCTCGCGGTTTCTGTTTTTGCCCCGGCGTTTCGGGGCAGCGCCGCTGGGCAGCCGCGCTGCAAGGAAGCGAAGGGACGGCTTCCGTTTACGGCGAGCGAAAGGCGTGGTGGTGGCCTTCAAAGTGACCGGTGGTGAGCGGGGTGGATGGGCCGTGCTCCATGTGTCGGGCGAGCTGGACCTGGTGACGTCGCCGGTGCTGCGTCAGCGGGTGCACGACGAGGTGGCCGAGGGCCGCCACGATCTCGTCCTGGACCTCTCCGAGGTGTACTTCTGCGACTCCAGCGGCGTCGGCGTCCTGATCGCCGCGCGCCGTCTGATCCGCTCCTGCCGGGGACGCCTCAGGCTGATCCTGCCCGCGCGCGGAGCCGCCGAGGGCTCGCACGTCAACCGGGTCCTCGGCGCGCTCGGCGTGCGGCGCCTCTTCGACGTCTACGCAGATCTCGCGGCGGCGGTGGACGAGGACGACGGGACGCAGCCGCTGTCGGCGTGACGGTGTGACGGTGTGACGGCGGGATGGTGTGACGGCGGGACGACCGGACACCGTGCCGCGTGTCGGCGTGACGCGCGGGATCAGCCCAGTGTGGCCTTGGCGTCGGTCACGAAGGTGGTGATCAGCGTCTGCGTGGTGTCCCGGCGTTCGTCGAGCACGGTGCGGTCGGCCGTCTTGTGGATCTGCTCGATCTCGCGGAACACCTGCCAGGCCTGCCGCACCAGTTCCTCGTCCGGCGACAGCATCTGCACCCGGAACAGCGCCTCCTGGGCCACGGACCGCAGCGCGTACCCCTGGAGCTGTTTCTCCGCCAGTTCCTCGGCGGGCGCGCCCTCCTGCTCGCGGAACCAGCGGTGGACCAGGGCGCGCCGGTAGTTCACGAGCGCGCCCGCGTACCCGCAGTACGCGTCCATCCGCTCCTGGCGCAGCTTCTCGTCGCGCAGGAACCGCTCGTTGCGTGCCACCGCCCGCAACTGGAACCGGTGGGTCACCCCGGCCCCCAGCAGGGTCCCCATCACCGCTATGACACTGGCCGCGACCGCCTCCACACCCCCAGTGGACCACATCCCGCCTCTGCCACACACCTGTCCCGAAATTCCCCCGGTCCTGGCACAGTGGCCACCTTCCCGCTGCCGGAGCGACGCCGACGTCGTACGCTCCGAGCCGGGAGACGCCCGGACACCCGAGCACCTCCGAGACACCCAGACATCCCGACGTGACGACGTGAGGCGGCGCGAGAGACATGGTCAGCAGCGAGTACGGACGCAGGATCGCCGGCCGGTTCGCCATCTTCGACCAGGACGGCAACGGCTACATCGACCGCGTGGACTTCGGCGCCGCCGCCCAGGCGCTGCTCGCCGAGTTCGGCATCGCGGCCCGGTCCGACAAGGGACAGGCCCTGTACGCGGGCGCCGAGGCGTTCTGGCAGGGCATGGCCGGCATCGCGGACCGGGACGGCGACCAGCGCATCACCCGGGACGAGTTCGTGAACGGCGCGGTCAAGCGGCTGCGCGACAATCCGGACCGGTTCGCTGAGATCGCCCGCCCCTTCCTGCACGCCGCCCTGGACATCGCCGACACGGACGGCGACGGCCGGGCCACGATCGAGGACACCGTGCGCGTGCTGAGCGCCCTGGGCGTCCCGGCGGACCTGGCCCGCGCGAGCGCCGCCGCGCTCGACGCCGACGCGGACGGCAAGGTCGGCGAGGCGGAGATCGTGCCGGCGTTCGCCCGCTACTTCACGGTTCCCGAGTAACCGCTTCCGCGCCCGTTTCCGGGGAGGTCCCCGAGTACCGCTCGCGCAGCTTGTACTTCAGGACCTTCCTGAGCGTCTCGTTGCGCGGCAGGGCGTCCACCACCTCCAGCTGCTCGGGCAGTTTGTGCGTGGCGAGCCCCGCCGCGCGCAGATACGACGTCACCGCCTCCAGCGTCAGCGCGTCCGCCCCCGCCGGCTGTTCGACGACCGCGCACACCCGCTCCCCGCGCTCGGCGTCCGGCAGCCCGATCACCGCGACGTCCCCGACGCCCGGGTGGGCGGCCAGCAGGTCCTCGATCTCCTTCGCCGAGACGTTCTCGCCCTTGCGGATGATCACGTCCTTCAGCCGCCCGGTGAGCACCAGGTGCCCCGACGCGGTCAGGTGTCCGAGGTCCCCGGTGCGCAGGAACCCGTCCTCGTCGAAGGCCGCCGCGGTCTGCGCCGGATCCAGGTACCCCTGGCACACGGCCTCGCCGCGCAGCCGTACCTCCCCGTCCTCGGCGATCCGTATCCGCATGCCCTCCGGCGGGCGCCCCTCCGTCGTCGCGAGGTTCTCGGCGGTGTCGTCCGGTGCCCCCATGGTGATCATCGGCACCTCGGTCATGCCGTACCCGTGGGTGAGCTGCACCCCCATCTCGCGGACCACCGCGTGGTACACCTCGGGCGGCTTCGGCGCCCCGCCCCCGGCCAGCAGCCGCAGCGAGGGGATCACCGGGACGTCCGGCCGCTTGCGCTGCTCGGCGAGGAACATCGAGTAGAACGCCGTGGACCCGCCCGCCACGGTGACCCCGTGCCGCCGGTACCCCTCCAGCGCGTCCGGCAGCGCGAACTGCTCGAACATCACCGCCGGGAAGCCGTACAGCAGCAGCATCACCGTGTAGTCGGGGCCGGCGATGTGGGCGTACGGGAACGCCATCGAGCCCACGTCCTCGGCGGTCAGCCGGAGCGCGTGGGCGAGGCAGGAGCCGCCGGCGATCAGCGAGCGGTCGGTGTGCAGGACGCCCTTGGGGTCGGAGGTGGTGCCCGAGGTCCAGTAGATCCAGCGGACCGAGGTGCCCTCGGCGGGCGGTGCGGGCAGCACGCGCGGATCGCCCTCGGGGAGGTCGTCGTACGCCTCGAAGATGCCTTTCGCGCCGAGTCCGCGGGCCATCTCGCCGTGGTCGAAGCCGCGCCAGACGCCCGGTACGGCGAAGAACTCGGCCCTGGACTCGCGCAGCGCGAAGCCGACCTCGCGCTCCCGGTAGAACGGGATGACCGGCGACTGGACGGCGCCCAGGCGGGCCAGCGCGAAGGAGAGCACGGCCGTCTCCAGGCGGGTGGGCAGCTGCCAGGCGACGACCGTGCCGGGGCGTACGCCCATGCCGTGGAGCCCGGCCGCGACCCGCTCGGCGCGGTCGTGGAGCCCGCCGAAGGTCAGGACCCGGTCGTCCTGGAGGAGGACCGGGCCGTCGGGGGTGAGGGCGGCGCGGCGGGCGAGGAGGTCCCAGAGGGTGCGGGACGCGCTCAGCTCGTGGGCGGTCTGGTTCACGGCGGCCCCCTGCCGGTAGCTGACGGACAGTCAGATCGTGGAGCAGAGCGTAGGCCCGGTCGCCTTGTCGGTCCATAGCCGCGGGACTAGCCTTCGTGGGAGTGTTATCTGACGGTCCATCAGATAGGCGTCGAGTGCGCCGGGACCCATGCCTCAGGCCGGAGGGGACCATGACGGAACTGCCCCGCATCATCAGCGTCGACGACCATGTGATCGAGCCCGCGCACCTCTTCGCCACCTGGCTGCCCCCCAAGTACCGGGACCGCGGGCCGCAGCCGCTCACCGCCGGGATCGGCGAGCTGGCCTACGTCGCCGGGAAGTACCAGATCACCATGGACCCCGCCGGCACCCCCACCGACTGGTGGATCTACGAGGACCTGAAGTTCCCGTACAAGCGCAACATCGCCGCCGTCGGCTTCGACCGGGACGAGATGACCCTGGAGGGCATCACCCGGGAGGAGATGCGGCGCGGCTGCTGGGACCCCAAGGCGCGCCTCGCGGACATGGACCTCAACCATGTCGAGGCCTCCCTGTGCTTCCCGTCCTTCCCCCGCTTCTGCGGGCAGACCTTCGCCGAGGCGCACGACAAGGAGGTCGCCCTGGCCTGTGTGCGCGCCTACAACGACTGGATGGTCGAGGAGTGGTGCGGGGACAGCGGCGGCCGGCTCATCCCGCTCTGTCTGATCCCGCTGTGGGACATCGGCCTGGCGGTCGCCGAGATCCGGCGCAACGCCGCCCGCGGGGTGCGCGCGGTGACCTTCTCCGAGATCCCCTCCCACCTCGGGCTGCCGTCGATCCACTCCGGCTACTGGGACCCGTTCTTCGCGGTGTGCGAGGAGACCGGAACGGTCGTCAACATGCACATCGGCTCGTCGTCCCAGATGCCGGCCGCCTCCCCGGACGCGCCCCCCGCCGTCCAGGCGTCCCTGTCCTTCAACAACGCCATGGCCTCGATGATGGACTACCTCTTCAGCGGCGTCCTGGTGCGCTTCCCGCGCCTGAAACTCGCCTACTCCGAGGGTCAGATGGGCTGGATCCCGTACGCCCTGGAGCGCGCCGACGACGTGTGGGAGGAGCACCGCGCGTGGGGCGGGGTCCGGGACCTGATCCCCGAGCCGCCGTCGACGTACTACTACCGGCAGATGTTCTGCTGCTTCTTCCGCGACAAGCACGGCGTCGCGTCCCTGGACGTCGTCGGGCGCGACAACGCGACCTTCGAGACCGACTACCCGCACGTCGACTCGACCTTCCCGCACACCAAGGAGGTCGCCCTCGACCACGTCAAGGGCCTCGACGACGAGACGGTCTACAAGCTGATGCGGGGCAACGCCATCCGCATGCTCGACCTGGACCTGGACAAGTGACGGCGCTCTGATGGACCTCGCGGACACCCCCGAGGACGCCGAGTTCCGCGCGCGGCTGCGGGAGTGGCTGGGCAAGGTGCTGCCCGCGCTCCCGCCGAAGCCGTCCCCGGACGACTGGCCGGGCCGCCGCGCCCACGACCTCGGCTGGCAGCGGGCGCTGTACGACGCCGGGTACGCGGACGTGCACTGGGCGGCCTCCCCGACCGTACGGCTGATCTTCCTGGAGGAGACCGAGCGGGCCGGCGCGCCCTACGTGGGCGCCAACTTCGTCGGACTGCTGCACGCGGGACCGACGATCGCCGCCGAGGGGACCGCCGGACAGCGGGCGCGCTGGCTGCCGCCGATCCTGCGCGGCGAGGAGGTCTGGTGCCAGGGGTTCAGCGAGCCGGACGCCGGCTCCGACCTCGCCTCGCTGCGCACACGCGCGTGGCGCGACGGCGACGACTACGTGGTGAGCGGGTCCAAGATCTGGACCTCGCACGCCGAGGTCGCCGACTGGTGCGAACTGCTGGTGCGCACCGACCCCACCGCCGCGAAGCACCGGGGCATCACCTGGCTGGCGATGCGCATGGACGCCCCCGGGGTGACGGTACGGCCGCTGCGGACCCTCGCCGGGTCCGCCGAGTTCGCCGAGGTGTTCCTCGACGAGGTGCGGGTGCCGGTCGCCCACCGGGTGGGGGAGGAGAACGACGGCTGGCGCGTGACGATGGTGACGCTCTCCTTCGAGCGCGGCACGGCGTTCGTCGGTGAGGTCGTCGCCTGCCGGCGGGTGCTCGGCGAACTGGCCCGCGAGGCGCGGCGCAACGGCCGCTGGGACGATCCGGCGCTCCGGCGGCGGCTCGGCCTGCTCGACGCCGAGTTCCGCGCCCTGTGGCGGCTCACGCAGTGGAACGTGAGCGAGGCCTCGGACGGCGGGGTGCCCGGCGTAGGGGGTTCGGTTTTCAAACTGAGGTACTCACACGCGCGTCAGGAGCTGTACGACACCGCCGCCGACGTCCTGGGCGACGACGCCCTCGACCTCGACCGGCCCTGGGTGCTCGACCGGCTCTCCTCGCTGTCGTACACCATCGCGGCCGGTACCTCGCAGATCCAGCGGAACATCGTGGCCGAGCGGATCCTGGGGCTGCCGAAAGGGCGCTGACGGGCGCGGACGGGCGCCGGCGGGGCCTCTGCGGGCCCGGGAAGGAGGCGGTGACGTGCGGTTTCAACTGACCGACGACCAGCAGGCGTTGCGGCGGGGCGTGCGCGAGCTGCTCGCCCGGCGGTTCGGCCGCCAGGCGCTGCGGGCCGCCGTCGAGCGGCCGGGGCTCGACCGGGCGCTGTGGCGGGAGCTGGGCGCGGCCGGGTTCTTCGCGCTGCGGCTGCCGGAGCCGGCGGGCGGGGTCGGACTCGGGCTGCCCGAGGCGGTGTTGGTGTTCGAGGAGGCGGGCCGGGCGCTGCTGCCGGGACCGCTGGTGGCCACCCACCTCGCGGCGGGGAGCGTGCCCGGCGCCGCCGAGGGGGAGACAGTCGTGGCGGCCGCCGACGGCGGCGGGCTCGTGGAGTGGCGGACGGCGGCGGACGTCGTGCTCGGGGACGACCCGGACGCCGTACCACTGCGGTCGGTGGACCCGTTGACGCCGCTGCACCGGGTCCGCGCGCGGGGCGCCCCGGACCCCGTCGCCGTGCTGCTCACCGCCGCCGAGCAGCTCGGCACGGCCACACGCGCGTGCGAGCTGGCCGTGGAACACGCGCGGACCCGGGAGCAGTTCGGGCAGCCGATCGGGGCCTTCCAGGCGGTCAAGCACCTGTGCGCGGAGCTGCTGGTGCGGGTCGAGGTGGCCCGTGCGGCGGTCTACGCGGCCGCCGTCACCGCCGACCCGGCCGACATCGCGGCGGCCCGGCTCCTCGCCGACGAGGCCGCCGTACGCGGCGCCCGGGACTGTCTCCAGGTGCACGGCGGCATGGGGTTCACCTGGGAGGCGGACGTCCATCTCCTGCTGAAACGGGCCTGGGTGCGCACCCGTCGCGCGGGTGGCGGAACCGAGAGCGAGGAACTGCTCGCGCGCGAACTGCTGTCCGGGGGCGGCCGCCAGGACAGGCCCTGAGGGTCGGTGGCCGGGCCGGTGGCCGGGCCGGCCGGCAGGACGCCGTGCGGGTGGTCGTACGGCCGTACGGATGTCGCGGATTGTGGCATACCGGAATCACGCAGCGTCGATATCGGGTTGTGTCCGATGCGTGACCCGTCACGGCCCGGAGTCGGCGAGGTGCTCCGGTACCTTCTGTGGGATGCGAGTGGTTCCGAGGACGAGCCATGTCGGCGGCGCCCCCGGGGCGGTGCCGGATCCGGCGGTGCGCGCCGCCACTCGCAGGGCGGACGGGTATCTGGACCCCGTCTGTTCGACTCCCCCGGGCGAGCGTCGCACAGTATGCCGCACGAGTACTCCTTCGCGCTGGAATATGCCCGAAGCGCTTGTTGAGGTGACTGTACGTCAACCAAGCTGTCCCGTAAGGGATTCACGTTCCGTCACCCTGCCTCTGGCTGTTGTTCTGGCCATGCAGAAAATGGCTACGATCGTGGCTCTCGTCGTCATGATGCGCACGCGGCTCGCGTGGCTTGCGTGGCGCACGGCCATGTGTCCGCCGGTTCGGATGGTGTGAGCGGTGCAGGTGCTTCAAGTGCAGCTGGAGATCCGGCCCGACCCCGCTGAGGTGGGGCGCGCCAGGAGGTGGGCCCGTTCGCGCCTCGCCGGGGCCGGGATAGGAGCCGACGAGCCGCTCGGCGAGACGCTCGTCCTGCTCGTCTCCGAACTGGTCACCAATGCCGTCGTGCACACCGGGCGTCCGGCCGTGCTGCGGCTGTCCCTGCCCGGCTGTGGGGCCGACGGGGAGGTCACCGTCCGCCTGGAGGTGGCCGACACCAGCGAGCGGGCCCCCGTGCCCCGGTGCGCGGGCGACGAGGCCACGAACGGCCGGGGCCTCGCCCTCGTCGACGGCCTCGCGGACCGCTGGGGCTGGAGCGTCGAGGGCGGCGGCAAGCGGATCTGGTGCGAACTGGACCGGTGCGCGCGGCCGTGCGAGGAGGCGGTGGACCACGGGAACGCGGCGGACCGCGGGAGCGCGGCGTACCGCACGCCGACCTATGAGGGGTTCGCGTTCGAGGTCGTGTGACGGGCGGTGGGCGGCGCGCGGTTGCAGAAAGCGCTGTCGGTGCGGTCGGGAACGGTCGTGATGCGCCCGGATGTGCTTCCGTGCGCGCCCGTGACAAACAGGGCGTAAGTAATAAATCTCCGTTCGGGTGTTGACGCGGCGTGTCCGTTTGATCACGCTTGTGTCAGCGATTCGCCGTGAGGGGACGACGAGGGCTTCGGTGACGGAGGCCCTCGCCGAGTGTGGGTCGTGTTCGGCGTCGGCTCCCTCAGGGCCGGAGGGGAACCGGGGCGGTACGCCGGAGTGGGATGGCGGCGCGCGGTGCCGTGCTCGGGGCGGGCAGCGGCGCGCCGCCATCCAACGTCTGCGGGGGGGCGGGGGGATGGCCGCGGGGCGGCGGGATGCCGCGCTGCTCCCCCGGAGGGTGGTCGCGGCGGCTCAGGGGCGGCCGTAGGGGCATCAGGGAACGGCCAGGGCGCTCAGAGAACGGCCACGGGGGCCACCGGAGTCCCCGTGCCGCCCACGAACGGCTCGGGCATCGCCGACAGCAGGAACGCGTAGCGGCCAGTTTCTCCACAGGCTGTGGACAACTCTTCGAGATTCCAGTTCTGGCCCTGGAGCATCCCCATCTCCACCAGGTCGAGCGCGTGCACCGGCAGCCAGAGGTCCTCGATCTCCGGCGGGAAGATCTCGAACGTGAGCGTGTCGTTGGCGACGGCGGCCACATCGCGCGCGTGGAACCACTCCGGCGTACGGATCGACAGGCCCGGTGAGGGGAAGCCGTAGCCGTGCTTGTCGCCGGCCAGGTAGAGCCGGACCTGCCCGGTCCGTACGAGCACGATGTCGCCGGCACGCACACGCGTACCGGCCAGTTCCTCCGCCGCCTCCAGGTCCTGCGGGGTGACCGCGTGCCCGCCGGCCAGCCGGTCGACGCCACGCGCGCGTGCCACGTCCAGGAGGACCCCGCGCGAGACGATGTGCCGCGCCTTGTCGATCCCGCTGAACTCCGCGCCGCCGTGCGGGGTGATGGAGGACGCCGGGCGGCCGTTGTACAGCTTCCCGGAGTGCGAGACATGGGTCAGCGCGTCCCAGTGGGTGGCCGCCTGGAGGCCCATGGTCACGGCGTCGTCGCTGCACGCCACGGTGCCCGGCCCGAAGATCTCCTGGTTGATCTGCACCATCGCGTGCAGCGGGTTGACCCGCCCCGGGATCATCCCGGTCTGCACGCCGTCCTCCCGCAGCGGGAGGGCCAGCGGCACCCGGCGGCCGGTGCGGACCTCCGCGGCGGCCCGGCGCACGACCTCGTCGGTGATCAGGTTGAGGGTGCCGATCTCGTCGTCGGCGCCCCAGCGCCCCCAGTTGCTGACGCGCTTGGCGATGTCGTGGAACTCGTCCGGCAGTGCCATCGGTGCCTCCCCGGGGCTTGTCCTCGCCCGTCCGGCGGGTCATAGAATCTAACGGACCGTCAGATACGGTTTCAGGAGCATCTAACCGTCCGTCAGAAACTGCTGGAAGGGGAGAGGCGTGGGGAACTTCTTGGCCGGCAAGGCCGTCGCCGTCACCGGCGCGGGACGCGGTATCGGGCGAGCGGTCGCGCTGGCGGCGGCGGCCGAGGGCGCGAGGGTGGTCGTCAACGACTACGGCGTGGCCGTGGACGGGGGCTCCCCCACGAGCGAGGTCGCCGAGGGGGTCGTCAAGGAGATCGAGGCGGCCGGTGGGGAGGCCGTCGCCGTCGCCGACGACATCTCCACCATGGCGGGCGGGCAGCGGGTCGTGGACACGGCTCTGGAGGCGTACGGGCGGCTCGACGGGGTGGTGTGCGTCGCCGGGATCCTGCGCGAGCGGATGCTGTTCAACATGACCGAGGAGGAGTGGGACCCGGTCGTCGCCACGCATCTCAAGGGCACGTTCACGGTGTTCCGGGCGGCCTCGGCGGTCATGCGCCGGCAGGGGACCGGCACGCTGATCGGGTTCACCAGCGGGAACCACCAGGGGTCCGTGTCGCAGGCCAACTACAGCGCGGCGAAGGGCGGCATCATCTCGCTGGTGCGCAGCGCCGCGCTGGGCCTGCACAAGTACGGGGTGACGGCGAACGCGGTGGCGCCGGTCGCGCGGACGCGGATGTCGGCGGGTGTGCCGATGGAGCTGGCGGAGATCGGGGAGCCGGAGGACGTGGCCGCGATGGTGACTTTCCTATTGTCGGACCGCGCGCGGGAGCTGGGGATAACCGGGCAGGTCTACACGGTCGCCGGTGCGAAGATCGCGGTGTGGGCGCAGCCGCGGGAGCTGCGCTCGGCCTTCGCGGAGGGGGGTGCGTGGACTCCGTCGCGGATTGCGGAGGTTCTGCCGGGGTCCGTCGGGATGGATCCGATGCCGATGTTGGAGCGGTTGGAGGAGATGCGGCGCGCCGCGGCGGAAGGGAGCCGACCGAACGCCCGATGACTCGGGAGCCCGGGCCGTTCGGCGGCTGCGGGCTCGTCGTGGTATCCGCTCCCCCACTCTCGACTTCGCTCGAGCGGGGGGACCCCATCGCGGCGGAGCCGCATATCGCTGCCGCCCCGCGCCCCCAGGGGGTGCACTTGCCCTGACTCAAGGAGCTGAACGTGGATTTCGGGTTCACCGCGGAGGACGACGGGTTCCGTGCCGAAGCGCGGGAATGGCTGGACGCGCACACCCCGCATGCCTCGGACCGGCGCTCCTGGGAACGCACCCTCGGCGCCTCCGGTTGGATCGGGATCGGCTGGGGCGAGGGCGGGTACGGGAACCGGACCGCCACCCTCACCCAGCAGGTCGCCTGGGCCGAGGAGTACGCGAGGTCGGCCGCCCCGCCGCGCTCCGGGCACATCGGGGAGAACCTGCTCGCGCCGACCCTGCTCGCGCACGGCACGCGGGAGCAGAAGGCGCGGTTCCTGCCGCCGATCGCCGCCGGGGCCGAGCTGTGGTGCCAGGGATACAGCGAACCCGGCGCGGGGTCGGATCTGGCGGGTGTGCGCACGCGCGCGGAGCGCACGTCGGAGGGGTACCGGGTCACCGGTCAGAAGATCTGGACCTCCCTCGCCCATGAGGCCGACTGGTGCTTCGTGCTCGCCCGTACGGACCCGGAGTCGACGCGGCACCGGGGGCTGACCTTCCTGCTCGTGCCGATGGACCAGCCGGGCCGGGTCGAGGTCCGGCCGATCCGGCAGCTGACCGGCACGAGCGACTTCAACGAGGTGTTCTTCGACGGGGCGCGCGCCGAGCACGTCGTCGGCGCGGAGGGCGACGGCTGGCGGGTCGCGATGAGCCTGCTCGGCTTCGAGCGCGGGGTGTCGACGCTCGCCCAGCAGATCGGTTTCGCCGAGGAGCTGGGGCGCGTGGTCCGGGCCGCCGTCGGGACGGGGGCGGCCGACGACCCCGTGATACGCGAGCGGCTGGTGCGGTTGTGGGCCGAGCTGCGGACCATGCGGTGGAACGCGCTGCGGACACTGGGCGGTTCCGGCGGTCCGGGCGCGCCCAGTGTCGCCAAGCTGCTGTGGGCCGGCTGGCACCAGCGGCTCGGGGAGGTCGCCGTACAGGTGCGGGGGGCGGCCGCGGGCGTGGGTCCCGCGGACTGGTCGCCCTCGGAGCCGTACGGACTCGACGAGGCGCAGCAGCTGTTCCTGTTCTCCCGGGCCGACACGATCTACGGCGGCTCGGACCAGATCCAGCGCACGATCATCGCCGAGCGCGTGCTCGGCCTGCCGAGACAGCCCAGGTGACAGGGGAGTGGTGGCGTGATGCGAGGCGTGCTGTTCGACGGGAAGCGGGCCGAGGTCGTCGACGATCTCCAGGTCCGTGATCCGGGGCCCGGCGAGGTGCTCGTGGCGGTCTCGGCTGCCGGGCTGTGCCACAGCGACCTGTCGGTGGTGGACGGGATGATCCCGTTCCCCGCGCCGGTGGTCCTCGGGCACGAGGGCGCGGGCGTGGTGGAGGCCGTCGGGGCCGGGGTCACCCATGTCGCGTCCGGCGACCATGTGGCGCTGTCCACGCTGGCCAGCTGCGGCACGTGCGCGGAGTGCGACCGGGGGCGGCCGACGATGTGCCGGCAGGCCATCGGGCGTCCGCAGAAGCCGTTCACGCGCGCGGGACGGCCGGTGTACCAGTTCGCGTCCAACTCCGCCTTCGCCGAGCGGACGGTGGTGAAGGCCGTGCAGGCGGTGCGGATACCGGAGGACATACCGCTGACGTCCGCCGCGCTGATCGGCTGCGGGGTGCTGACCGGGGTCGGCGCCGTGCTCAACCGGGCGCGGGTGGGGTACGGGGAGAGCGTCGTCGTCATCGGGACGGGCGGGATCGGGCTCAACGTGCTCCAGGGGGCGCGGATCGCGGGGGCGCTGCGGATCGTCGCCGTGGACACCAATCCGGCGAAGGAGGCGGTGGCCCGGCGGTTCGGGGCCACGCACTTCCTGACCTCGGTGGACGAGGTGCGGGAGGTGCTGCCGACGGGCGCGGACCATGTCTTCGAGTGCGTGGGGCGGGTGGAGCTGATCCGTGCGGCGGTCGATCTGCTCGACCGGCACGGGCAGGCGGTCCTGCTCGGGGTGCCGGCCGCGACCGCGGAGGCGTCCTTCCTCGTCTCCTCGCTGTTCCTGGACAAGTCGATCCTGGGCTGCCGCTACGGCGCCTCCCGCCCCCAGCGGGACATCGCGCTGTACGCCGACCTGTACCGCGAGGGCCGGCTGCTGCTGGACGAACTCGTCACCCAGACCTACCCGGTGGAGGACTTCGAGAAGGCGGCGGCGGACGCGGAGGCGGGGCGGGTGGCCCGCGGGGTGCTCACCTTCTGACGGGCGGGGTACGTGCCGGACGGCGGGCGGGGTGCGTGGGCTCCGGCGGGCGGGGTGCGTGGGCTCCGGCGGGCGGGGTGCGTGGGCTCCGGCGGCCGCGGGCCTACGTCCGGACGGCGCCGGTCTCGGTGCGGAACGTCCGCCGGTAGGCCGTCGGTGTCACGCCGAGCGCCGCCTGGAGGTGCTGCCGCATGGACTGGGCGGTGCCGAAGCCGGCGTCCCGGGCGATCTGGTCGACGGAGAGGTCGGTGGACTCCAGCAGGTGCCGGGCCCGTTCCACCCGCTGCTGGGTGAGCCACTGGCCGGGGCTGACGCCGGCCTCCTCGCGGAAGCGGCGGGTGAAGGTGCGCACCGACATGGACTCCTGCTCGGCCATGTCCCGCAGCTGGATCGGCTCGTGCAGCCGGCCCAGCGCCCACGCCCGCGCGGAGGTCGTGGTGGACTGCTGCGGGTCGGGCACCGGCCGGGCGACGTACTGCGCCTGTCCGCCGTCCCGGTGCGGCGGTACGACCGTGTAGCGGGCGACGTGGTTGGCGACGGCGGTGCCGTGGTCGCGGCGCAGCATGTGCAGGCACAGGTCGATGCCCGCGGCCACGCCGGCCGAGGTCAGCACGTCGCCGTCGTCGACGAACAGCACGTCCGGGTCGACCTCGACGCGGGGGAAGAGCCGTTGCAGGTGGTCGGCATCCGCCCAGTGGGTGGTCGCGCG
The DNA here is from genome assembly GCF_055591025.1 of Streptomyces sp. NPDC041784. NCBI lineage: Bacteria > Bacillati > Actinomycetota > Actinomycetes > Kitasatosporales > Streptomycetaceae > Streptomyces > Streptomyces sp. NPDC041784. Next base: position 343,747 of record NZ_JBVJAB010000005.1, on the reverse strand, counting down.
GCGGCCGTCGAGGAAGCCGGCGGCGGCCAGGATGTAGACGCCGGTGCAGATGGAGGCGAGGCGGGTGCCCGGCCGGATCCGGGCCAGGGCGGCGGCGAGCTCCTCGGTGAGCACGCCCTCCTCGAAGACCGGGCCGAGTTCGTAGGAGGCGGGGACGATCACGGTGTCGGCGGTGGCGAGGGCCTCGGGGCCGTGCTCGACCATGACGGCGAAATCGGCGTCCGTCTCGACCGGGCCCGGCGGCCGGACCGAGCAGGTCACGACCTCGTACAGCCGCCGTCCCTCGGCGTTCTTGGGGCGGCCGAAGATGCGGTGCGGGATGCCCAGCTCGAAGGGGAGCAGGCCGTCGAGGGCGAGGACGACGACGCGGTGCGGGCGGAAGCCGGATTCCTGGCGCATGGCCCGATCCTAGCGAATGCTGTCCATCAGGCCACTCGTTGAAAAGTGGCGGACATCGGACTCTTTATGGCGTGACCCAGACAAGCGAAGCGCCCGCCGCAGCCGAGGCGAAGCCACAGAAGGCACAGAGGAAGAAGACAGCCCGGATCCACCGTGCCTGGTTCGTCGCCGCCGTCGCCTTCGTCACGATCATCGGGGCGGCGGCCTTCCGGTCGCTGCCGAGCCTGCTCATCGACCCGCTGCACCAGGAGTTCGGCTGGTCGCGCGGCATGATCGGCGCGGCCGTCTCCATCAACCTCGCGCTGTACGGGCTCACCGCGCCGTTCGCGGCCGCGCTCATGGACCGGTTCGGCATCCGCCGGGTCGTCGCCATGGCGCTCACCGTGATCGCGGTCGGCTCGGGTCTGACGGTGTGGATGACGGCGGCCTGGCAGCTGCTGCTCTACTGGGGCCTGCTGGTCGGTCTCGGCTCCGGCTCGATGGCGCTCGCCTTCGCCGCGACGGTCACCAACCGCTGGTTCACCGAGCGCCGGGGCCTGGTCAGCGGCATCCTCACCGCGGCCTCCGCCTCCGGCCAGCTGATCTTCCTGCCGCTGCTGTCCTGGATGGTCACCCGGTACGAGTGGCGTCCGGCGGCGGTAACGGTCGCGCTGGCCGCGCTCGTCGTCGTCCCCTTCGTCTGGCTGCTGCTGCGCGACCACCCGGCCGACGTGGGTGTCGAGCCGTACGGGGCGCGGGAGTTCGTCGAGAAGCCGGCGCCGGTGACGGGGGCGGCGCGGCGCACGGTCACGGTGCTGCTGAAGGCCGCCCGCACCGGCCCGTTCTGGCTGCTCGCCGGGACCTTCGCGATCTGCGGCGCGTCCACCAACGGCCTGGTCCAGACGCACTTCGTGCCCGCCGCGCACGACCACGGCATGCCGGTCCCGGCGGCGGCCTCGCTGCTCGCGGTCATCGGGGTGTTCGACGTCGTCGGCACGATCGCCTCCGGCTGGTTCACCGACCGCTTCGAACCGCGCCGTCTGCTGGCCGTGTACTACGCGCTGCGCGGGATCTCGCTGCTCTTCCTCCCGATGCTGCTGGCCCCCACGGTCCACCCTCCGATGATCTTCTTCATCGTCTTCTACGGCCTCGACTGGGTCGCCACCGTCCCGCCCACCCTGGCCCTGTGCCGCGAGCAGTACGGCGACGAGAGCGCCATCGTCTTCGGCTGGGTCCTCGCCTCCCACCAGGTCGGCGCCGCCCTCGTCGCCTTCCTCGGCGGCGTCGCCCGCGACACCTTCGGCTCCTACGACGTGGTCTGGTACGCCTCGGGCGCGCTGTGCGCGGCGGCGGCGCTGATGGCGCTGGTGATCCGACGCCGGCCGCTCACCCCCGGACCGGCCCTGGCCGTCTAGGACAGGTCCTAGGGCGGACAGGTCCTAGAGGAACCGCCCCCGGTGGAACAACAGCGGGGGCTCCTCGTCGTCCGCCGCGCCCAGGGCGTTCACGCGGCCCACGACGATGAGGTGGTCGCCGCCCGTGTGGACCGCGTGGATCGCGCAGTCGATCCAGGCGAGGGCGCCGGTGAGGCGCGGGGCGCCGGAGACGGGGGCGGGGTCGTGCGGGACGCCCGCGAACTTGTCCGCGCCGCTGACCGCGAAGGCACGGCACAGAGCGGCCTGGCCCGCGCCGAGGACGTTGACGCAGAAGACGCCCGCGCGGGCGATGCGCGGCCAGGTCGTCGACGTACGGCCGACCATGAAGGCGACCAGGGGCGGGTCGAGGGAGAGGGAGGAGAAGGACTGGCAGGCGAAGCCGGCGGGGCCGGACTCGCCGTCGCCGGCGGGGGCCGTCACGACGGTGACGCCCGAGGCGAAGGTGCCCAGGACGCGCCGGAACTCGGTCTGGTCCACCGGCGCGCGCTCGTCGTCGCGGACGCAGCGCAGCTCGGGCCGGGGCAGCGGCTCGACCGGCCGCGCCCGCAGATATCGGACGGCGGCTGCCGCCATCCCCGCGTGTCCCATCACGCCTTCCATTGAAGCTGACGGTGCGTCAGATAGGAAGGGGCGCGCGTCACGTACGCTGCCGCCATGGGGTGGGACGGCATACGCACGAGGACAGGCCTGAACTGGGGGAAGGCCGCGACGACCGCGGCCGCGGCGGCGGGGGCGGCGCAGCTCCCGGCGGTCTTCCTCCTGTGGTGGATCCAGCTGACGGCCGTGCAGGAGGACTACGGGCTGATCGGACCCACCTGGGGCCTGGCCTGTCTGTTCCTCTTCGCGCCCCTGTACCTGCCGGTGCTGGGCCTGCTGCACGCGTGCGCGCACATCATGCCGGGCGCCACCCTCGCCCGCACCGCGCTGCGCCGCGTGCCCTGGCCCGAGGGGGCGCGGCACCTGCTGGGCACGGCGCTGGTCGCGGTGGGGTGGGCCGGGGCGGCGGCCGTCCTGGGGGAATGGCCGTTCTTCACCACCGCCCTGGTCCTCGTGGTGCTCGGCGTCCTGCCCGTCCTCGCGGTGGCCCTGGTGCGGCGCCGGCCGTGGGGCACCTGGGGCACCTGGTGGCGGGCGGGGGTGGCCTGCGTCGCGCTGTCCGTGCTCACCGTCGCGGGCGGCGCTCTGGCCACGATCACCGGCCTGATCGAGGAGTACGAACCCCCCGAGCTGTCCGCTGCCCGGCTCGCCGGGGTCTGGCGGGGCGAGGACGGCGCGGTGCTGCGGCTGCGGCCGGGCGGCCGGGCCGAGCTGACGAGGATGCCGGCCGAGGACCCGGGGGTGGGGTTCGGGGACGTGCTCGTGTGCGACGGCACCGGCGAGTGGGCTCTCGGCCGGGCGGGCTACTCCGACCGGGACGCCGTCGTCGTGCACCTCGCAGCGGGCAGCGGCACCGGCAGCGGCTGCGGCGAGGACATGACCTGGACGATCAGCGGCACGGACCGCGCCCCCGAACTCTTCGCGGTGTTCGGGGACCCCGACGCGGGGGACGTACGGATCCTGGAGCGGGCGTCCTCCTGAGCGCCGGGGTGCGGCGCTCGGCCCCCGGCCGGCTCACCGGCCCCGGAAACGGGCCTCCCGCCGCTCCACGAAGCTCGCCACACCCTCCCGCGCGTCCGCCGTCGTCATGTTGATCTCCTGGGCGGCGGCCTCGGCGGCGAAGGCGGTGGCGCGGTCGGTGTCGAGGGAGGCGTTGACGAGCTGCTTGGTGAGGGCCAGGGCGCGGGTGGGGCCGGCGGCGAGGCGGGCGGCCCAGTCGCGGGCCGTTTTGGGCAGATCGTCGTCCGGGACGACCCGGTTGACCAGGCCGAGGCGTTCGGCTTCCGCCGCGGTGAGCGCGTCGCCGAAGAACATCAGCTCCTTGGCGCGCTGCGGGCCGATCAGCCGGGGCAGGAGATAGGCGCCGCCACCGTCCGGGACCAGGCCGCGGCGGACGAACACCTCGATGAAACGGGCCGATTCGGCGGCCAGGACCAGGTCGCAGGCGAGGGCGAGATGCGCGCCGAGGCCGGCCGCCGTGCCGTTCACGGCGGCGATCACCGGCTTCTCGCAGTCGAGGACCGCGGCGATCAGACGCTGGGCGCCCAGGCGGAGGGTACGGGCCACATCGCCCGCCACCCGCTCGCCCGCCGCCACCCGCTGGCCCGCAGACCCCCGCTCGCCCGCCGCCCCCCGCCGGCCCGTCGGCCCCCCGCCCCGCAGGTCCGCGCCCGCGCAGAAGCCCCGGCCCGTTCCGGTGAGGACCACCGCCCGGACGTCCGGGTCGGCGGAGGCGTCGGCGAGCAGCCCGATCAGCTCGTCGCGCTGGGCGGGGGCGAGGGCGTTGAGGGCCTCGGGGCGGTTGAGGGTCAGGTGGGTGACGTGGTCGTCAGTCGTGGCCAGGATCCACTGGTCGTCGGGCATCGGCTCGCTCCGTCTCGTCGGGTGACCTCCGGGGCCGGTCGGTCCGGTCAGATCGGTCAGGCCCTTCTGGCTGGCCCGTCCGGTCCGTCCGGTCCGTCCGGTCCGTCCGGTCCATCCGGTCCATCCGGTCCATCCGGTCCGTCCGGTCCGTCCGGCCCGTCCGGCCCGTCCGGTCCGTTCGGCCCGGCCGCGCGCCCCGGTCGCGCAGGTGTTGTGCGAGGTCCTCCCTGCCGGGACGGCTCAGCACCCAGTCCAGGACGGTCTTCTCCTTGTACCGGGCCGTGAGGTCCGCCCCGCGGTCCAGCAGCAGGTCCACGACCTCGGTGTCGCCCGTGATCGCCGCCTCCAGCAGGGGGAACGGGCCGAATCTGTTGGGGAGCGACGGATCGGCGCCCAGGTCGAGCAGCGCCTCGACGACGGCCAGGTGGCCCCAGCCCGCCGCCAGCGTCAGCGGCGTGAGGTCGGCGTACTCGCCGATCCGTTCGTCGGGATCCGCCGCCCCCGCCGCGATCAGCGCCTTCACCTCGGCCAGGTCCCCCCGGCCCACCGCCTCGGTGAGCGTCTTGATCCGTGCCCACTCGCTGTCGTCCATCCGAAGATCCTCAACGGCACACCGCCAGCGCGTCCAGTGCCACCGCCCCCTGCCCCCACGGCAGCACCATCAGCGGGTTGATGTCGAGTTCGGCGAGGTCGTCGCCGAGTTCCAGCGCCATCCGCTGCACCCGCAGGATCACCTCGACGAGGGCGTCCAGGTCGGCCGGGGGGCGGCCCCGGACGCCGTCCAGCAGGGCCCGGCCGCGCAGTTCGTCGAGCATCGCGCGGGCCTGGTCCTCACCGAACGGCGGGACCCGTACGGCCGCGTCCCGCAGGACCTCCACCAGCACCCCGCCGAGCCCGACCGTCACCGTCGGCCCGAAGAGGTCGTCGTGGGTGACGCCGACGAACATCTCCACGCCCCGCTCGACCATCTGGCACACCAGGACGCCGTCCAGGCCCACGCCCTCGTAGCGGGCGATGTCGGTCAGCTCGCGGTAGGCGTCGCGGACCTGGCTGGCCGAGGTCAGGCCGATCTTCACCAGGCCCAGCTCGGTCTTGTGGGCGATCTGCGCGCCGGACGCCTTCATCACCACCGGGTAGCCGACCAGCCCCGCCGCCCGTACGGCCGCCGCCGCGCTGGTGACCAGCTGCTCGCGCGGGACCCGGATGCCGTACGCCCGCAGCAGCTGTTTCGCCGCGTGCTCGCTGAGCTGCTGGCCCGGCCGCATCAGCATCCGGGCCTTGCGGAAGGACGGGGACGGGGTGCGCGGGGCCTGGTCGAAGGGGGAGCGGTAGTCGCTCACGAAGCGGTGGTGGTCGAGGTGCGCGCGGACCGCCGTGACGCAGTTGGCGAGGGTGCGGAAGGTGGCCACCCGGGAGGAGCCCAGGAGGACCTCGCGGTACGCCGGTTCCGTGCCCACCGGGGAGCCCCAGACCACGCACACCAGCTTGTCCGTGTGCTCGGCCGCGTCCACCAGGTCCCGCACGAGACGGTCGCTGAGCGGCGGGAACGGCCCGGTGATCGGGCAGATCAGGACGCCCACCGCGGGGTCGTCCAGAATCGCGTCGATGATCTTCCGGCCGCGCCAGTCGCCCACCGGGTGGCCGCCGTTGTCCACAGGGTTGGCCACGTTCAGGTACTCGGGGATCCACTGGTGCAGCTCGGCCTGCCGGGCGGGCGAGAACGCCGGCAGCCGCAGGCCCGCCGCGGTCGCGAGGTCGGCGGCGTGGGCGCCGGTGCCGCCCGAGATCGAGTAGATGACGACCCCGTCGGCCCGCGGCGGCCGGGCGCGGGCCAACAGGGCCGCCGTGTCCTGGAGTTCGTCGAGGCCGTCGACGCGGATCACGCCGTACTGGCGCATCGCGGCGTCGACGACCTCGTCCGCGCCGGTCAGCTTGCCGGTGTGGGAGGCGGCGGTGCGGGCGCCGGTCTCGGTGCGGCCCACCTTGACCGCGACCACCGGCACCCCGCGCCGCGCGGCCCGGTCGGCGGCGAGCAGGAAGGCGCGGCCGTCCTTGAGGCCCTCGACATAGGCGGCGATGGCGCCGACCTCGGGGCGTTCGGCGAAGTACGAGACGAAGTCGGCGGTCTCCAGATCGGCCTCGTTGCCGGTCGGCGCCCAGTGGGAGAGGCGGATGCCGAGCTCCTGGAGGGCGAAGACCGGGCGGCCCTGGTGGCCGGACTGGGTGATCAGCGCGATCGACGGCCCGTCGAGGTCGTCGCGGAAGTGCTCGAAGGCGTTGAGGTTGGTGTTGGGGCCCAGCAGCCGCATCCCGGAACGTTTCACCGCCGTGGCGAGGCGGGCCTGCGCGGCGGCCCCCGCCTCGCCCGTCTCCGCGAAGCCGGAGGCGAAGACGACCACGAACCTCGCCTTCGCCTCGGCGAGCTGCTCGATCACCGGCAGCGGGTCGGACACCAGCAGGACCGCGAGGTCGACCTGTTCCGGCAGTTCGGTCACGGACGGGGCGCAGGGGATGCCGAAGACCGACGCGCGGGTGGGGTGCACGGGATGCAGCCGCGCCCCCACCCGCTCGGCCCAGCGCACCAGTTGACGGGTGACACCGGTGTTCGGGCGTCCCTCGGCGTCCGAGGCGCCGACGACCGCGACCGACTCGGGCCGGAAGAACCGGTCCAGATCGGGGGCGTCCGCGTACAGCGGCCGGCCGCTGACGTCGAGATCGTCCGCGTCGGCCGGCCGGCCGTGCACGGCCGGTCCGGGTTGCTCGCCGCACGCGATGACGCGGGCTCGGCGGGAGTCGGTGGTGAGGGTGCCGTGGGTTGATCCAAGCATCGGTCCGCCCGCTCCTGTGTGACTGCCAAGTAACTGACGCTCTGTCAGATTACAGACCTGACGGGATGTCAGGAATGGGTGTGCACACAGAAAGGGACGGACCAGACGGGCGACGGACGTCCTACAGGGCCGCCAGCACCTCCTTCGCCACCCGCTCGCCCGAGCGGACCGCGCCGTCCATGAAGCCCATCCAGTGGACGGACGTCTCCGTACCCGCCCAGTGGATGCCGCCGACGGGTGCGCGCAGGGCGGGGCCGTACTGGGTCAGGACGCCCGGCGCGGCGATGGAGACGGGGCCGCCCCGGGTGTAGCGCTCGTTGTTCCAGCGTTGCAGGACGAACGACGTGGGGGAGCCGGCTTTCTCGCCGAAGTACGTCACGTAGTCCTTCAGGACAGCCGCCCTGACCTCCGCCTCGCTCGCCGCGTCCAGTTCCCGCGCCTTGTCGGCCTCGATGAAGCCCATCAGCGCGCCGTACGAGGCGTCCGGCGGGGAGTTGTCGAAGGTGGAGCTGATCACCCCGGTGTCGCTGACGACCTGGCCGTTCAGGCCGTCGGCCCGCCAGAAGGGGGTGTCGTAGACCGCGATCGCCTTGCCGACCGAGGCCATCGGCAGCCGCTGGGTGAGCTGGTCGCGGGCGGCCGGGAGGAGCGGGTCGTACACGATCCGGGCCGCCAGCGGCGGGGGTACGGCGACGACGACCCGCCGGGCGGTGACGGTGACGCCGTCCGCCGTGACGACGTAACTGCCGCCGGACCGGGTGATGGTGTGCACCGGGGCGTTCAGCACCACCCGGTCGCCGAGCGTGGCGGCGAGCTTGACCGGCACCAGCTGCGAGCCGCCGACGAACCGCAGTTCCTGGGCGCCGTTCGCGGTCTCGGTCAGGCGCTCCAGGGTGCCCGGGTTCGAGGCGTCACCGGCGGCGGCGATGTAGAACAGCACGAACAGGAGCGAGAGTTCACGCGGCTCGGCCGAGAAGATCGACGTACAGGCCACGTCGAGCAGGAACTTGGCGGACGGCACGACGGCGTTGGCGCGCAGCCAGGTCTCGAAGGTCTGCCGGTCCCACTCGTCCGCCTTGGCGGCGGTCCACGGCGCCTCGACCGGCACCTGCTTGGCCATGTCGTCCAGCGAGGCCTGCACGATCGCCGCGTTGGCGAGCCCGGCCACATCGATCGGCGGGACCGAGCCGAGTACGCCGTCGGTGGCGTACGCGGTTTTCTTGCCGTCCTTGTAGAGCAGGTTCTTGCCGGTGTTGTAGGTGGCGAAGGTCCCGACGCCGAGGGAGTCGGCGAGGGCCTTGATGCGGGTCTGGGTGGGTCCGATGAACTCGCCGCCGCCCTCGGTCACCCCGCCGTTCGCCAGGGAGAGGTTGACCACTCGGCCGCCGACGCGGTCGCGGGCCTCCAGGACGGCGACCGTCCTCCCGGCCGCCACCAGGTCGCGGGCCGCGGTGAGACCGGCCAGGCCGGCGCCGACGATCGCGACGTCCACGTCCCGGGTGGCCGCGGACGCCGTACCGGCGGCGGTCGCGGTGAGGGCGGTCGCGCCGGCGGCCACGGCGGCGGTGCGGCCGAGCAGGGAGCGGCGGGAGAGGTGTCTTTCACTTGCCACGTGCGGCCTCCGTAGAGAGGGGCGGAGCTGGAAAGGTGAACAGGGCTCACATTCTGGCTCCGCGCGTGGGCGCGGGACAACGCTCTCGTCACATCTGACGCATGAGTAAATAGGTGTGGCGGTAAGGGAGTTGCGGCGCAGCTGTTGCCGCGGAAGGCGTTTCGGGAGGGGTTACCCGAGTCGGCGGCGTACGGCCTTCGCGATCCGCTCAGCGTCGATCGCCAGCTCGCGCAGGGTGCCGCTGATCGGGGTGGTGAAGCCGGTGAAGTACAGGCCGGGCGCGTTCTGGGGGGCGCGCGGGCCGTGCGTGAGGGGCAGACCGCGCTCGTCGAGCACGTCGAGGTGGCCGACCAGGGTCTCCAGGGCGCGGACGTACCCGGTGGCGGCGACCACGGCGTCCGGCGAGATCCGGGTGCCGTCCGCGAGGACCACCTTCCCGCCCTCCTCGAAGGCCTCCACGGCGGCCACGACCTCGACCTTGCCCTTGCGCACGGCGTCGATCAGGCCGACGTCCTGCACCGGGATCGCTCCCTGTCTCGCCCGCGTGTAGAGCCCGGTGTCGGGGCGCGGCAGGCCGTGCGCGGAGAGGTCGGGCAGGCTCAGCGCCATGACCCGGCAGATCCGGTCGACGAGGCCGACGGGCAGGCGTCGTACGAGGATGCCGCTGTACTGGGCGGGCCAGCCGGCGGTCGAGCGGCGGACGATGTGCGGGACCGTGCGCACCGCCAGCCGGACCCGTTCGGCCCCGCTCTCCACCAGGTCCACGGCTATCTCGGCACCGGTGTTGCCGACGCCGACGACGAGGACGTCCCGGCCGGCGTACGGCTTGCCGTCGCGGTAGTCGGCGGCGTGCGCGAGGTCGCCGTCGAACGTCTCGCGGCCGGGCCAGTCCGGCAGGTACGGGGTGTGGTTGTAGCCGGTGGCGACGACGACCGCCGAACCGGTCAGCTCGCGCCCGCCGGTGGCGTGCAGCAGCCAGCCGGTGCCGTCCACGGAGCGCTCGATCCGGGAGACCTCGACGCCGGTGACGATCTCCAGCTCGTGGACCTCGGCGTACTTCTCCAGGTACCGCACGACGTCGTCGCGCCGCACCCAGCGCCCGAACCGGCGCGGCATCTTCAGCCCGGGGAGGGAGGACAGCCGCCGGGTGGTGTGCAGATGCAGCCGGTCGTAGTGGCGGCTCCAGGACGCGCCGATCCGGTCGGCCTTCTCCACGACGACGGCGCGTATCCCCTGCGCGCGCAGGGCGTGCGCGGTGGCGAGTCCGCCGGGGCCGCCGCCGATGACGTAGACCGGGCGGTCGGCGGGGTTCGCGGTGGTGATCGCGACGGGCGCGGGGGCGGGCTCGGGGGCGGGCGCGGACGGTGCGGAGTCTTCCATGAGCGCGAGCGTAATCACGCGGGCGGTTGATGGGTCTCGGTCAAGACCGGAATTGGTTGCGGATCGATCACGCTTGGGGGAGGTGTGGGTGGGACCGGTGACGTACTTCACCTGGTCGTGGAGAAGTCCTGTTCGTGGAGACATCCCGGTCGTGGAGAGATCCCGGCGTGGAGAGATCCCGGCGTGGAGAAATCCCGGTCCTGGGAAAGGTGCGACGCCTGGTCCAGGTGCGCAGGGGCCAGGCGTCGCGGGCGGACGGCGTCAGAAGCTATGAGGGGAAACGGACGCCGCCGCGTTCAGGGGCCCGGGGTTGCTCCCCCGGGCATGGGTCACTTCTTGCTCTTGGCCTTGTACCCCGTCACCTTCGCGATCCAGGTGATGAAGTCGCCCGGGTCGGTGTTGGCCTCTCATCCGACGTGCAGGCTTCCCGGAGCCGCTGATCTGACGTACCGTCAGATTCATGGATGCGATCTGGCTCACGGGTGCGGAATGGCTGGCCGTCCTGCGGATCGGGCTCGGGCTGTGGTGGCTGGAGAGCTGGCGGCACAAGGAGAAGAAGAGCTGGTTCGAGGGTTCCGGCATCGCCTGGGCGGCGGACGTCGCCACCAAGCACCGCTGGAACGTGGTCCGTTCGGGCTTCGCGGTGGTCGTCGAGCCACGGCCGCGCGTGATGGCGTACGTCGTCGTCTACGCGGAACTGGCGCTCGGGCTCGGGCTGGTCCTCGGATTCCTCACCCCGATCGCCCTGGCCGCCGGCCTGCTCCTCAACCTGATCTACCTCGTCCTCATGATCCATGACTGGGCCGAGCAGGGGCAGAACGGGATGATGGCGCTGATCTCGCTGGTGGGCCTGGGCGGGATGGCTTGGCAGACGTGGTCGGTGGACAGTGTGCTGGGGTGGTTCTGACGGGCGGGAACTCGCGATGACGACGACCGAGGACCCGCGATGACGACGGCTGAGGCCCGGCGATGATGACGGCCGAGGCCCGGCGATGACGATGGACGGGAACTCTCGATGACGACGGGTGGGAACGGGTGGTGACGATGGGTGAGGCGCGGTACGACGTCCCCGAGGCCGACGCCTTCACGCGCACGTACTGGGACGCGGCCGCCGAGGGCCGGCTGCTGATCCGGCGCTGCGCGGACTGCGGGCGGGCCCACCACTACCCCCGGGAGTTCTGCCCGTACTGCTGGAGCGAGGCCGTGACCTGGGAGGACGCCAGCGGCCGGGCCACGCTCCACACCTGGTCGGTGGTGCACCGCAACGACCTGCCGCCCTTCGGGGCGCGGACACCGTACGTCGCCGCCGTGGTCGATCTCGCGGAGGGGCCGCGGATGTCGACGGAAGTGGTGGGGGCGGGGCAGGGCGAGGGCGAGCTGCGGATGGGGATGGCCCTGGCGGTGACCTTTCGGGAGGGGATCCCGGTGTTCCGGCCGGTGCTGCGGCCCGTGTGAGCGAGGCGGGCCCCGGGTGACGGGGTGACCGGTTGACCGGGTGTGACGGACGGGGTGAAAGATCCGGGGTGTTCAATGGCCGGATGACCGACATCCGCGAGCCGCAGCCCACCCCTCTCGCCGCCGGTCTCCACGGCCACGGCCTGCTCCTGCGTGCCTGGGACCCCGAGTCCCCGGTCGACGTGGACGCGTGGCTGCGCGGGCACGTCGACGAGGACTTCCGGCGCTGGAACACCCCGCTGCGGACGATCACCGACAGCGCGAGCGCCCAGGCCTCGCTGGAGGCCAAGGCCGCGGAGACGGCCACCGGGACCGGCACGACCTTCTGCGTCACGGACGCCGCCGACGGGACGGTCCTCGGACAGATCGGCGTCAACGCGATCGACCGGGTCATCAGCGTCGCCCGGGTCGGCTACTGGGTCCTTCCGGAGGCGCGCGGCCGGCACGTCGCCACCCGTTCCCTGCTGCTGGCGGCCCGCTGGGCGTTCACCGAGGTCGGCCTGCACCGACTGGAACTGGGCCACGCCCTCGGCCACGAGGCGTCCTGCCGGATCGCGGAGCGGTGCGGGTTCCGGTACGAGGGGACGCTGCGCGGGGCGATGTGGGAGGCGGAACGCCGGGACGCCTTCCGGGACGTCCACCTGCACGGCCGGCTGGCACCGGACGCGGAGCCGGAGGCGCCGCGGCACTGCTGAACCGACGGCGCGCTCTTTCGAGTGAGCCCGGAGGCGGATGGTGGCGGAGGCGGAACTTTCGAAGTACTTTCGAAGTTATGGCCCCAGAGAACGCCGCCGCTGTGAACTTCTCCGAGCTGGTGAACAAGAACAAGCAGACCCTTGCCCGGCTCAAGGAGTCGCCCCGGCTGTTGCTGCACCGCAGAGACGGGGAGGACCTGGTCCTCACGACCGCCACCCGGGCCGAGCAGGACCGGACGGTGGTGTCGGCCGCGACGCGGATGCTGGCCGCGCTGGCGCGCCGGGAGCCCGGCAGCACGGACCTTCTTCTGGACATACTGCCGGACGCGTTTCCCTGGGTCCGCTTCCTCCCCGAGGCCGACGTCCACGCCTTCGCCGTCGAACTGGTCGACACCATGCGGGCGGCGGACTCCGTCGGCAACAGCGCGTCCGTCGCCCAGTTGCTCATCGCCTGGCAGCACACGGCCGAGGTCCACTCCGACCCCGAACTGCTGGCGGCGCTGACCAGGCATCACACCGAGGACTACGGTCCGGCCCCGGATCCGCGGGAGGCCATGTGAGCGCCGGTCGCGGCGACCGTGCCGCGCCGCCGGCACCGGAAGGCCAGTGGGAGGTCCGCTTCGCGGACGCGGCCGCGGCGAAGGGCTGGGAGTACCTGGCACAGCAGGCGCGTGAGAACACGTACCGGGCTTGGACCGTCATGCGCACGGACCCGGCACCGCGCGTCGAGACGCCCCGGCACCACCGCCTCAAGGGCAGCCTGGCGCACGGTGCGTACCGGGGGCGGATCTGCCAGCAGTGGCAGATCGAAGTGACCGGCGGTGGACGCGTTTGGTATCTCCTGGACACGTCCCGCGACACCTGCTGGGTCACCTTCGCCGGCACCGGCCACCCTCGCGCCACGGATCGCTCCTGAGGCCACGCGCGCTCTTCTCCGCCGCGCATTCCTGCCCGGCCTGACCCGCCCCTCGTTCACAGCAGGTGGTCGGCCTTGCCCGCCTTGATGTTGAGGATGAGGGCGCGGAGGGCCTCGTGGGTGTCGGTCAGGGGGGTGTCCTCCTGGCCGGCGATCGCGATGTAGGCGTTGCCGGTGGGGTTTGAACCGCACTCGTTCTAGTGAAGAACGAGCGATTATGGGCGTTCATGGGTGAGTGCCCCTTACGGTCGGGACTGTGAATCTGACTGAGTGGGCGAAGGCTCAGGGTGTCCACCCGCAGACCGCGCGCCGCTGGTTTCGTGAAGGAACGCTGCCGGTGCCCGCGATGCGGGTGGGTCCGCGCACGATCCTGGTGAACATCGAGGCCGGCCAGGCCGTCGATGTCACCGGTGGTGTGGGCCTGTACGCCCGGGTCTCCTCCCACGACCGGAAGGCTGACCTGGAGCGGCAGACCGCGCGCCTCGCCAGGTGGGCGGCGAAGGCCGGGCACCGGGTCGTGCGTGTGGAGTCGGAGATCGCCTCGGGCATGAACGGAGCGCGGGTGAAGGTCCGACGGCTGCTGGCCGACCCGGCCGTAACGACCGTGGTCGTCGAGCACAAGGACCGCCTCGGCCGGATGAATGTTGAGCTCGTCGAGGCCGCTCTGGCCGCGCACGGCCGCCGCCTGGTCGTCCTCGACGAGTGCGAGGTCGAGGACGACCTGGTCCGCGACATGACCGAGGTCCTGACCTCGTTCTGTGCCCGCCTGTACGGCCGCCGCTCGGCGAGGAACCGGGCGCGGAAAGCACTTGAGGCGGCCGCGCAGTGAACGAGCGTAAGGAGCCGTTCCGTGGCGTCCGGGACCCGTTCGTGGTCCAGGACGCGACGGGTGTCGCGATCCGTGACCGGTTCAAGGACCTCACACCCCAGGACGACAAGGTCCTGCGCTTGGTCGGCGCCCACGTCGGTTCCCTCGCAGCCGCTGACCTCGCCCTGTACTCGCGGGCCGGTTTCGGGCGCACCAATCAGACCTGGGCCACCCGCAAGCAGGACCTGACCGCCGAGTCGTCGTCGCGTTGGGCCGGTGCCGTCACCAAGGGCACCCACGACCAGTACGCCCTGGCCCGGCGCGGCCAGTTCGCGTACCGCGACAAGCTCACCGACGGCATCCGCATGCTTGGGCACCGCCTGTCCCTCCCGGTCGGGGAGAAGGGCACGAAGGGCAGGCCGGGTGGGTACCGGTCGCAGGCGGAGTGGTTCCGCAAGTCCCGCCGGCTCCACATCCTCAAGGCCCGTCTCGCGGCCGTCTCGGAGGACATCGCGACCGGCCGGGTGCACGTCGTGCGCGGCGGGAAGAGGCTCGCGAACAACCGGCACAACCTGGCCGCCGCCCAACTCACCGAGACCGGATGGCGGGAACGCTGGGAGGCTGCCCGCTGGTTTTTGAGCGCGGACGGCGAGTCGGGGAAGCGGTTCGGGAACGAGACGATCCGCGTCGCCCCGGACGGCGAGGTCTCGATCAAGCTGCCCAAGCCGCTGGAGTACCTGGCCAACAGCCCGCGCGGCCGGTACGTCCTGACCAGCCGCGTCGCGTTCCAGCACCGGGGCGAGGAGTGGGCCGACCGCATCGCCCACAACCGTGCGGTCGCGTACGAGATCCACTACGACGTGGCCAAGGGCCGCTGGTACCTGACCGCCTCGTGGAAGCGCCCCGCCGTGCGGACCATCCCGTTGGAGGCGGCGCGGGCGGGCGGGCTGATCGGTGTGGACACGAACGCCGACCACTTCGCCGCGTACCGCCTCGACCAGCACGGCAACCCGGTCGGTGACCCGCAACGGTTCACCTACGACCTCACCGGCTCGGCGGACCACCGCGACGCGCAGCTACGCCACGCGCTCAGCCGGTTGCTGCGCTGGGCCACCCGGATCGGCGTCACCGCGATCGCCGTCGAAGACCTCGACTTCTCCGACGGGAAGACCCGCGAGAAGTTCGGCTGCAAGAAGCGCTTCCGGCAGCTCATCCACGGCATCCCCACTGGCAAGGTCAAGGCCAGGCTGGTGAACATGGCCGCCGAGCACGGCCTGGCCCTGGTCGCCGTCGACCCGGCGCACACCTCCAAGTGGGGCGCCGAGCACTGGAAGACACCCCTGACCAGCAGCAAGCGTGCGATGACCCGCCACGACGCGGCGGGCATCGCGATCGGAAGGCGCGCCCTCGGGCACCCGATCCGGCGACGGACGAAACCGCCCCGCCACCACCAGAGCGATGGTGGCGGGCATCGGACCGTCCAGGCCGATCGTGGTACTCGGGGGCGTGAGGGACTCCGCCGGACACGGAACGGAACCAGCCCCCAGAGGGCGGCGACCGGCCGTGCGGTCACAGCGGGGAACCAGCGTGCCCAACACCGTTCGGGACACGCGGCTGAGCATGGCTCCTGGCAACAGGACTCACTCCCGCTCAGTTTTTAGGAACGGTCGGTGCCTATGCGGAAGCAGTTGTTGCCTTCGCCGCAGTACGGGTCTTCCCAGGTGATCTGGTTCATCGGGGGCTCCTCAGAAGTCGCTGGCGATGCGGTGCATGAAGTCACGCGAGTCGGCGGACGACAGGGATGCCGACTCCATCCAGTCCAGGTGCGCGCGGTACTTGTCGAGCTGGGACTGTCCGTGCAGGGACTCGGGGCCGTGTGCCGCGTCCAGTTCCACGGTGTCGAGTTGGGGTACCGGCCCCTCCGCGTAGATCACGGCCTGCCCGGCTCCGGGGAAGGCTCCGGCCCGGAAAGGGATCACCTGTACGTCGATGTTGCCTTGCTCGGACAGTTCGCAGAGCTGCTCGAGTTGCGCCCGCATGACCTTGGCGCCGCCGAACTCGACCCGCAGCGCGGCCTCGTGCACCAACCGACGTATCCGATGGGGTCCTCGCCGTGCATCACCTGCTGGCGTTGCAGCCGGAGGGCCGCGCGTAGTTCGACCTCGGCCCGGGAGAGGGGAGGGAGCGCGGCCGAGAACAGGGTGCGGGCGTACGCGTCGGTCTGGAGCAGGCCGGGTACGTGCATGGCCAGGCCGGCCCGCACCCGCCTGGCGTGCCATTCCAGTTCCGCGATGTCCATGAGCGCCGCGGGGAGTTGACCCCCGTACGTGTCCCACCAGCCCCGCTTGCTCTCGGCCGCCAGGTCGGCCAGCATCGACGTACGCTTGGTCGTGGCAGTCGTGGTCTCCGACGGGCGGAACACCGTCGTGTTCGAGGAACGCGCGGCCTGATCCGGGGGCCGGTCGGGCCCTCACGGCCACAGCAGCCCCCGGGACCAGCCCTCCCCGTCCCTGCGGTACGTCAGGCGGACGTGGCGGCGGTGTTCGTCGCCCTGGAAGAACTCCGTCTCGTCGGGGTGGAGGTGGTAGAGGGTCCAGGTCTCCGACTCGGCGGTGGGGTTCGCCCGGGCGTGCCGCCAGGCTGCCTCGGAGGCGGCGGCCAGTTCCTCCAGGGAGGTCAGCGGCTCGCTCTGGCGGCCCGTCAGGGCGGCGGCCAGGGCACCGACCGAGCGGGCGTGCAGGTCGGCCTGGGCCGCTCGGGCGGGGGCGGTGGTGATCGGGCCGCGGATGCGGACCTGGCGGCCGAGCGCGGGCCAGTAGAAGGTGAGCGCCGCGTACGGGCGGGCGGCGAGCTGGCGGCCCTTGCGGCTCGTGGCATGGGTCGCGAAGGACCAGCCGTCCGCGTCCGCGCCGTGCAGCATCACGATCCGGGCGTCCGGCAGACCGTCCTCGTCCGCCGTCGCCAGGGTCATGGTGTGCGGCTCGCGCTCGCCCGCCGCCACCGCCTGCGCGAACCACTCCGTGAAGAGGGCCAGCGGGGAGTCGGGCGCCGACGCCGGGCCGAAGGGGCGCAGCTCCGTCGCGCCCGGGGCCCACACCCGCAGCGACCTCAGCAGCTCATGAAGATCCGTAGCCATGGACGAAGTATCCGGCCGGGGTCAGTGCCGGGCGAACTGCACTCCCGTCCCCTGCACCGCGTCCGCCCGCACCGCGATCCCGTCCACCGTCAGCCGCTCCCCGTAGATGTCTGTCAGCCTGATCTTGCCCCCGCAGCCGGTGCCCTGCTCGGAGAGGAAGTAGTTGTACTCCGCGCGCGGGAGGCGAAGCCAGGTGCCGCCGCTCGTACGGACCTCCAGGCGGGCCAGCGGATTGCGGTGGCCGATCGCCTGGATGCCGCACCAGTACTGGCTGGAGCCCGTCTTGTAGCGGATCGAGATGGTGTCGGAGGTGGCGGGGCTCAGAAGGGTCCAGGTGATCGGGATCCGGCCCGTCGAGAGCGGGGCCAGCTTGGCGAACGCCTGCTGGCTGAGGTCCAGTTGACCGGGAGCACAGGGCGCCGGGCACAGGTTCGTGATGCGGACCGTGAGGGACTTGCCGCCCGCCCGGACCAGCACGTACGCCCCGCACGCCTTCGACGTCTCGTAGTCCGCCGTGTTCATCGCCGCGGTCATCACGTCGGCGGTCGGGCCGAAGGAGCAGGCGCCGTTGCCGTCGCCGATGTCGTAGGAGGTGGCCACGCCCCGGTAGGTGGCGCCGGGGCGGATGCGGCCCGCCAGTGAGCCTCCGGCCGAGGAGTCCCGCGGCGTGCTCCTCGCGGAGGGGCGGGCCGATGCAGTGGTCGGGGAAGCCGAGGGGGTCTTCTTCGCCTCGGCCGTCGGGCTCGGCTTCGGGGACGCCGACGACGGCTTCGCGGACGGCGGCGCCGATGCCGCCGTCGGTGACCCGCTCACCCCCGCCCCCGCCACCGGCGCGACCTTGTCGGCGCCGTCGCTGCCCCCGCCGTCGGGACGGAACGCCACGACCAGGGATACGACGAGCGCCACGGCGGCCAGGGCCACCACGGAGACGACCGATGCGCGGGGGGTGCGGCGCTCCGGGCGGGAGCGGCGGTGTGAGGTGGATGCCACGGATGAATCCTTACGCGGTTCGGGGGTGCAGGTCCGGCAGACCTTCCGATTACCCAGTGGCCGCCGGGCTCGGAAAGGTTGCCGGCGCTCTCAATCCCGTCCCAGCACCACCGTCCCCGACGAGCAGAACCACCCGCCCGTGCCCGACGCCACCCCCAGGCGCGGCAACCCGCCGTCCCCGCGCCGGACCTGCCGCTCCCCGGCCTCGCCGCGCAGCTGCCGTACCGCCTCCACCAGCAGGAACAGGCCCCGCATCCCGGGGTGTTGGGCCGACAGTCCGCCCCCGTCCGTGTTCACCGGCAGCTCACCGCCCGCCACCCGGAGCCGCCCCTTCTCCACGAACGCCCCACCCTCGCCCTTCGCGCAGAAGCCCAGGTCCTCCAGGGTCACCAGCGTCATGTACGTGAACGCGTCGTAGATCTCAGCGAAGTCCATCTCCCGCGGACCTACCCCGGCCCGCGCGAACGCCAGCCGGCCGCTGACCGCCGCCGGGGACACCGTGAGGTCCTCCCACTGCGACAGGCTCGCGTGCGAGACGTGCTCGCCGGTGCCGAGGACCCACACGGGGGCCGTACGGCAGTCCCGTGCGTACTCCTCGGCCGCCAGCAGGACCGCCGCGCCGCCGTCGGAGCGGATGCAGCAGTGGAGCTTCGTGAACGGGTCGGCGATCATCCGGCCGGACAGGACGTCGTCCACCGTGACCGGGTCGCGGAACATCGCCTCCGGGTTCAGGGCCGCGTTCGCCCGCGCCTGGACGGCGACCTCCGCCAACTGCTCGATCGTCGTGCCGTGTTCGAGCATGTGGCGGCGCGCGGCCATCGCGTACTTGGCGACGAGCGTGTGGCCGTAGGGCACCTCGAACTGGAGCGGGCCGCGCCCGCCGAAGGCGAACGTGCCCGTGCGCCGGCCGGCCCGGATGTCCGCGCGGGCCGTGGAGCCGTAGACCAGCAGGACGGCGTCGGCGTGGCCGGCCGCGATCGCGTCGGCCGCGTGCGCCGCCATGACCTCCCAGGTCGAGCCGCCGACCGAGGTGGAGTCCACCCAGGTGGGGCGCAGGCCCAGATAGTCGGCGACCTCGACGGGGGCCAGGGTGCCCAGCCCGGCGGAGGCGAAGCCGTTCACCAGCGACCGGTCGAGGCCCGCGTCCGCCAGCGCGCGCCGGGCCGCCTGGGCGTGCAGGGCGTACGGGGTCGCGTCGTCCACGCGGCCGCAGTCGGAGAGGGCCACGCCGACCACGGCCACCTTCCGGGTTCCCGCTGTCATGAAGGGCCGCCTCCCTCTGTGCATCTCGTTGCGCTGCTCCTAATATGACGGACCGTCAGATGCGGAGGGAAGTGCCATGGACCCCAGCTTCACCGCCGAGCAGGACGAGATCCGCCGCACGCTGCGGGAACTGCTCCACAAACGCTGCGGCCCCGAGGAACTGCGGGCCGCCCTGGACACCCCCGCCGGACACGACCCCGCCCTGTGGACCGCCCTCGCCGACCAGCTCGGCCTTCCCGGGCTCGCCCTCCCGGAGGCGTACGGCGGTGTCGGCTGCCCGGTCACGGACCTCGCCCTGGCCGCCGAGGAGACCGGACGGGCCCTCGCGCCCTCGCCCTTCCTCGCGACGTCCGTCCTCGCCGCCCCGCTGATCCTCGCCCTCGGCACCGACGCCCAGCGGGCGAGCCTGCTGCCGCGCATCGCGGGCGGCCGGCTGACCGCCGCGCTCGCCGTCCCGGCACCGCGGCTCACCACCGCCCTCGCCCTGAGCGGCGGGAACGGCGGCGACTGGGCCGGGGGCGGGCGGGCCGGCGGCGTCCAGGCCCGTCGCGCCGGGGCCGGCTGGCGGCTGTACGGGGAGGCCGCGCAGGTGCTCGACGGGCACAGCGCCGGGCTGCTGGTCGTCGCCGCCCACACTGGCGGGTTCGTCCGGTCCCGGACCCTGCTGTTCCTGGTGCCGGGGGACGCCCCCGGTCTCGTCCGGGCGCGGCAGACCGCCCTCGACGCGACCCGGCCCCAGGGGCGCGTCCAACTCCGGGACGTGGCGGCCGAGGTGCTGGGCGGCGAGGACGCGGACGTCACCGGGGCGCTGTCCGCGGCCGGGAACCGGGCCGCCGCCGTGCTCGCCTGCGAGGCCGTGGGGGCCGCCGGACGGGCGCTGGAGCGGACCGTGGAGTACGTCGGGCAGCGGGAGCAGTTCGGCCGGGCGATCGGCTCCTTCCAGGCCGTCCAGCACCGGCTGGCCGATGTGTACGTGGCGGTCCAGGCGGCCCGGTCCGCCGCGTACTACGCCGCCTGGGCGGCCGGGCACGGGGAGCGGGCCGGCGGGCTGGCGCTCGCCCAGGCGCTCCAGGCGCTGCGGACCGCCGCCGGGGAGGCGATCCAGCTGCACGGCGGCATCGGGTTCACCTGGGAACACGAGGCCCACCTGTACTTCAAGCGCGCCGCGGGCGACGAGCTGCTCTTCGGGCCCGTCCACCGGCTGCGCGCCCACGCGGCCGACGAGGCCGGACTCTTCACGCGCGGGGAGGTGGCGGTGTGATCGGCGTCCGCGTGGTGCAGAGGGTCTCCTCGACCCGGGCCTTCGCGAAGGTCGCCCCGCATCTCATCCCGGCCCTGGACCGGGCCGTCCACCGGCTCACCCGGGGAAAGGTGCTGCTCAGCGCCCAGATGCTGCCGGGGGTGATCCTCACCTCGACCGGCGCGAGAAGCGGCCTGCCGCGGCGGACACCCCTGGCCTGCATGCCCGAGTCCGACGGCAACGGCACCGGTCGCGGCTGGATCCTCGTCGGCTCCAACTTCGGCCGTACGGGTCACCCCGCCTGGACCGCCAACCTCCTCGCCCACCCCGACGCCGAGATCAGCTGGAAGGGCACCGACATCCCGGTCACGGCCCGGCTGCTGACAGGGGAGGAGCGGGCCGCCGTCTGGCGGGAACTGCTGGCGTTCTGGCCGCCGTACGCCACCTATCAGGCGCGGGTGGAGCGGGAGATCCGGCTGTTCCGGCTGGTCCGCCGGGCCTGAGGAGCCGCGGGGCTCAGAACGCCCGCTGGATCAGCAGGAACGCCCCGATCCCCAGCATCGCCGCCCCGGAGGTCCGGGTCACCGCGCGGGCCGCCGTCGGGCGGGCGCCCAGGAGGGTGCGGGCCAGGACGCCCACCGTGAGGTAGACGGCCGCGCAGCACGCCATGTGCAGCAGCCCCAGGGCGGCCGTCTGGGCGGCGACCGGCAGATGTCCCTCGCCCGCGACCAGGAACTGCGGCAGGACGGAGAGATAGAGGAGCAGTCCCTTCGGGTTCAGGCCACTGATCGTGGCGCCCCGCAGGAAGACCCGCGCGCCGCCCTCCGTGACCGCCTCGCCCGCCCCGGGCACCCCGGGCGTCCGCAGCACGCTCCACCCCAGCCACACCAGGTACGCCGCGCCCACCACCGTCAGCACCGTGAGCAGCGCCGGGGAGCCGGCCACCAGGACCGCCAGGCCCGCCGCCGCGAGCGCCGTGTGCAGGGCGTAGCCGCTCACCAGCCCGGCCACCGCCGCGCCCACCGAGCGTCCGCGCAGCCCGGCGGAGATCACGTACGCCCAGTCGGCGCCCGGCACGCAGACCAGCAGCAGGTCGAGGGCGAGGAAGGAGAGAAGGGTCGCGGAGTCCATAGGGGGGACATTAGGCGCGATGCGGCCGAAAGTGTTTCCGATGTTTTCCCGAAAAAGGGGAGAGTGAGGGAAGATCTTCCCCATGGACGACGTGGACCGGAAGATTCTTGCCGAGCTTCAGCAGGACGGGCGGCTGACCGTGACCGAGCTGGCCGCGCGGGTGCGCCTCAGCGTCTCGCCGTGCCACCGGCGGCTGCGCGAGCTGGAGCGGTCCGGGGCGATCAGCGGCTACCGGGCGGTGGTGGAGCCGACGGCCGTCGGGCTGGCCTTCGAGGCGCTGGTCTTCGTGTCCATGCGGCAGGAGGACCGGGACACGGTCGTCGAGTTCGAGCGGGCCGTCGGCGAGGTGGAGCACGTCCTGGACGCCCAGCGGCTCTTCGGGGAGCCCGACTACCTGCTGCGGGTGGCCACCGCCGACCTCGCGGCCTTCCAGCGGCTGTACGACGAGCGGCTCGCGACCCTGCCGGGGGTGCAGCGGCTGACGTCCACGCTCGTGATGAAGCATGTGGTGAAGGACCGGCCGCTGCCGGCGTAACGGCACGGGCGGTGGTCCACCCCAGTGGACCACCGCCCGAGAGACAGGACTTGGGTGCTGATACGCCGGCCGGATCGTCGGCTGCGCCGCCGCTACCTCGTCGGCTTCTTGCCGGTGATGCCGAGATGCACCAACAGCGCCAGATTCGGCTTCAGTTCGGCCTGTTTGACGCCCCACGACTGGAAGCCCTTCTGATGCGAGGCGACCGCCGCGAGCATCGCGACGAGCGAACCGGCGATCGCCGCCGGGTTCACGTCCTTGTCGACCTTGCCCTTGGCCTGCAACTCGGTGACGGCGTCCGCCAGGGAGTTGTTCACCGAGTTCAGGATCTTCATGCGGAGCTTGTAGAAACGCTTGTCGCCCTCGGCCGCACCGAGGTCGACGACGCGGAGGATCGCGTCGTTCCTCTTCCAGAACTCCAGGAATCCGTCGACGAGTTCCTGCGCCGTCTGCCAGCCGGCCTTGCCGACCCAGGAGCGTCCCTCCAGGACTTCGGTCAACCCGGCGCCCTCGGCGGCCATTTGCTCGGCGATCTCCAGGACGGCGCCCTCGACGTCCGGGAAGTACTGGTAGAAGGTCGCGGGCGAAGTGCCCGCCTTCCGGGCGACGTCGATGACCTTGACGTCGCGGTACGGAGAAGAGCTGAGCATCTCGCTGAGGCAGTCCAGCAGCTTCTGCCGCGTCGCCTGCCCGCGCCGACCGGCCACGCGGCCGTCGACGGTACGCACTTGTCCTGTCATGCCGTCAGCTTACCGAGGGGTGATCGGAGCGCGATTCGGCCGACTGCAAATGGGGTGCGCGGGGGTGCGGAGGCGGGTGTGCCTGGTCTGCGGGCTGCGTGCACCGCCGTTAGTTTGGCTGTATGGCCGAAAACAGGGCATCGGTGTACACAGGGGGATCCCCGGAGGGGTACCCCGAGGGCGTCCCCTGCTGGGTGGACGCGCAGCTCCCCGACGTGGACGCGGGCAGGCGGTTCTACGGTGAGCTGTTCGGGTGGACGTTCGAGGACGCCTACGGCACCTCCGTATGGGCCCGGCGCGACGGCGCGGCCGTCGCCGCGCTCGCCCACAAGACGGACGGCCGGATGCCCACCGTCTGGACGGTGTACTTCGCGACCCCGGACGTGCAGGCGACCGTCCGGCGGATCGGGGCGGCCGGCGGACACGTGGTGATGGACCCGTTCCCGGTGGACGGCCTGGGCACCGCCGCGCTCGCCGCCGACCCCGAGGGCGCCGTCTTCGGCCTCTGGCAGGCGGGCGCGCCCCCCGGCGGCCACCCGGGTTTCGGTGTCCGGCACACCCCCGGCACCTTCGCCTGGGCGCAGCTGTACGCCCGGGACACCGAGGCCGCCAACAGCTTCTACGGCCATCTCTTCGCCGAGGCCCTCTTCGGGCCCGGCGCCGAGCCCGACTTCGGCCGGTCGCCGGTGGGGGACGTCTTCGCGGACGTCATGCCGTCCCACTTCCTCGTGCACTTCGGCGTCGAGGACTGCGAGGCCGTGCTCGGCGAGGTGACCCGGCTCGGCGGGCGGGTCACCGCTGGTCCGTTCACCGCCTCGTACGGCACCGTGGCAGTCGTCACGGACAATCAGGGGGCGTCGTTCGCGCTGCTTCAGCGCTGATCGGCGTGTGTGACGTACAGGATTGCCCGCATATGAGATGAGACACCCCGCTTGTCCCCGGGTTCGCAACCGGCCTTCCGGCCAGGAAGAATCAGGGTGCGTGCCGCCATGGCGGTGCGGTGGTGAGACGCTGCACGGGGCCGTGTACACAAGTGGGTGACAGGGCTCGTACGGGGAGGTGGCAGGCAAGTGGTGGATCAGCTGACGCAGCACGATCCGCGGCGGATCGGGCCGTTCGAGGTGCTGGGACGGCTGGGGGCCGGCGGCATGGGGCTGGTCTATCTGGCACGCTCGGCGTCCGGACGGCGCGTGGCGATCAAGACGGTCCGCACCGAGCTGGCCGAGGACCAGCTCTTCCGCGTGCGCTTCACGCGCGAGGTGGAGGCGGCCCGGGCGGTCTCCGGCTTCTACACGGCCGCGGTCGTCGACGCCGATCCGCGCGCGGCCGTGCCCTGGCTGGCCACGGCCTACGTTCCCGCGCCCTCCCTCGAGGAGATAGTGAACGAGTGCGGGCCGATGCCGGCCCAGGCGGTGCGCTGGCTGGCGGCCGGGGTCGCGGAGGCGCTCCAGTCGATCCACGGCGCCGGGCTCGTCCACCGTGACCTCAAACCGTCGAACGTCCTCGTCGTCGAGGACGGCCCCCGGGTGATCGACTTCGGTATCGCGTCCGGCGTCTCGAACACGCGTTTGACGATGACGAACGTGGCCGTCGGCACGCCCGCCTACATGTCCCCCGAGCAGGCGAAGGACTCCCGGAGCGTCACCGGCGCCAGCGATGTCTTCTCGCTCGGCTCGATGCTGGTCTTCGCCGCCACCGGGCATCCGCCGTTCCACGGCGCCAACCCGGTCGAGACGGTCTTCATGCTGCTGCGCGAGGGCCCGGACCTGGAGGGCCTCCCCGACGAGCTGCGGCCGCTCATCGAGTCCTGTATGCAGATGGAGGCGACGGCCCGCCCCAACCCCGCCGACCTCCAGGCCCAGCTCGCCCCCCATCTCTTCGGCTCCGGCTCCGACGACAGCGGTACGGCGTCGGCGTGGCTGCCCGAGAAGGCCGTCACCCTCATCGAGACCCGCCGAGGCGGCCTCAGGCCGGTCAAGTCGGCCCCCGCGAGCCCGCGCAGCGGCGGCGGAGGCGGCGGAGTGGGGATGGCCCGCCCGGCCGTACCGCCCCCGCCGTCCCACGACCCGGTGGTCCCGGCCCCGCAGGCCCCCGCGCCGATCGCGGTCGGCGCCCCCGACACCGGCCCCGTCCGCCTGGCCGGCGCGGCCGTGCCGATCGGGCCCGGCCCGCGCGTCGCCGACGTCCGCGCCACCGCCGCCGTCAAGGCACCGGTGCCCGAGCCCGGCCTGGTCGCCTCCTGGACCCGGATCCGCCCCGGCGTCAACGGCGCCGACACCGCCCTGACCGCCCCCACGGCGGCCCCGGCTCTCCCGTCGGCCCCGGAGACCCCGGCGGGCTGGCGTCCATGGCGCTTCCGCATGTCCAACGACGTGTGGGGCACCCCGGCGGTCGCCGGCGACCTCGTCTACGTCACCTCCTTCGAGGTGCACGCCCTGGACGTGGCCACCGGCCGGCGCCGCTTCAAGACCCGGGACGTGGCCTGGTCGATGGCGGTCGCCGACGGCCGGGTGCACGCCTCGGACGGCCCCACGCTGTTCGCCCTGGAGGCCCGTGAGGGCGCGGACCTGTGGCGCCTGCAGACGGACGCCTGGGTGTACTCCCTCAAGGCCGACCGGGGCACGGTCGTCACCGGCACGCGCGGCGGCGGCGTCCAGGCCTGGGAGGCATCCAACGGCCAGAAGCTGTGGGAGATCACCGGCTGCCAGACCGACTTCGAGTCCCCCGAGGCGGGCCCCGCCCTGCACGAGGGCACGGTCTTCGTCTGGCAGGACGCCCGGCTCAGAGCCCTGGACGCCCGAACGGGTGAAGAGCGCTGGGCGTATCCCATCGGCGACGCGGCCTCCTGCGGCGGCGTCCCGGTCCGGGTCACACCCGCCCCCGACGGTTACGTCTACCTCTCGGCCGGCACCCGCGTGCTCGCCGTGGACGTGGCGAGCGGCATGGTGCGCTGGCACTTCGAGGCCCCGGCGGTGTTCCTCTCCCCGCCGGCCTTCGTGCCGGGCCCCGCGGTGACCGGCGGCGGGGTGTACCTGGCCGACTACCTCGGCACGGTGTACGCCCTCGACGCCACCGACGGCCGCGACCGCTGGCGCATCGCCACCGAGGCACGGGCCTCCATCGACCCGGTGCTCGTGGCGGCGGGCCATGTCCATGTCGGCAGCGGCAAGGGCCTGTACACCCTGGACGCGGTCACGGGCACGCCCAAGTGGCGCTTCCAGGCGGGCGGCGACATCGTGGGCGCCCCGGCGGTCGCGGAGGGCCGTATCCACTTCGGCTCCACGGACCACCTGCTCTACACCCTGAAGGCCGACGACGGCCGGCTGCGCTGGAAGCTGGCGACCGGCGGCGAGATCACCGGCTCCCCGGTGGTGCGCGACGGCGTCGTGTACGCGTGCAGCAAGGACCGCTGCGTGTACGCGCTGGACGCGGAGAAGGGCACGGGCACGGCGCGCACCGCCTGACCCGGGCGGCCCGCGGCGGCCCGGGACGGCCGTCGTGCCGGGTGCACGGAAGGGGATCCAGCCGGCGGCCGTCACTGCGGGGAGCGGCCCATCGGCCACTCACCCCAGACGCTACGCCCGGGGCGGCCTGGTGGCCAGACGATGACATGACCGTGACAGCCGCTGCCTAGGGTCGCGGTCATGGAACGACGGGGGAACAGACTCAGGTTCGCGGCGGTGTCGGTACTGGTCGTGCTGGCACTCACCGGCTTCTCCACGGGCCGGGGGCACGGCAGCGGCGGCGACGGGCGCGGGGGCGGCGGGTGCAGCAGCTCCGGCCAGGACCACGACGGCTCGTCATCGACGTCCGGCGGCTCCTCGACGTCCGGGGGCTCCTCGACGTCCGGGGGCTCCTCGGGCTCGGGGTCGCACGACGACGATGACGACGCCTCCTCGGGCGGCTCGGGCGGCTCGGGCGGGGCGACCGCCCCGGCCGGGGACGTCGCCGACGTCGCACTGGTGGAGTGCGCGACGAAGGACGCCCCGCAGGCGAGACTCGACATCAGCAACTACAACGACCAGGACGGCACCTTCGTCGTCGAGATCACGTTCACGGACGCGGCCGGCGGCACCGTCGAGGAGCGGCGCATGGAGGTCGAGGTGGCCGCGCGCAGTGTGACGACCGTGCACGTGAACCTCTCCGCGACCGACGCGGCCGAGGTGGAGCACTGCGAGGCGCCCCCGGTGGCACCGTCGGTGTGAACAGGTCCTAACGGACCCTGGGTTCCGTGGCCGGGCGCCCGGCGAACAGTCGCGTCTGGTCCTCCGTGGGCAGGTTGCCCAGCGCGATGAGGTGCGGCGCCTGCGCGAATCCCGTCGCCCGTGCCGTCTCCTTCGCCGCCCACAGGGCCCGTACCGTGCCCTGGACGCCGGCGGGCGGATACCCGGCGACGACGGCCGCGCAGGCGGTGGCGGCGGCCACCGCGCCTCCCGGCTCCGTGAGTTCGGAGACCAGCCCGATCTCGTGGGCCCGCCGGGCCGAGATCCGCTCGGCGGTGCCCATCAGCATCATCCGGGCGACCTCGCCGTACGGCATCCGCTGGGCCATCAGCACCGACTCGTACGCGCTGACCATGCCGTACGTGGTGTGCGGGTCGAAGAACACGGCCCCGGCGCCGGCCACCACGAACTCGCTCTCCCCGAGCAGATAGAAGGCGCCCCCGCAGGCCATCCCCTCCACGGCGGCGACGACCGGCTTCCACAGGTCGTTCGCCTTCGGCCCGACGGTGAGCAGCGGATCGTCCTGCATGTACGGGGAGCCGGGCTGCGGGACCACGGCGTCCCGGTCGAGACCGGTGCTGAACGCCCGGCCGCCCGCCCCGGTGAGCACGACCGCCCGTACGGTGTCGTCGAACCGCAACGCCCGCCAGACGTCCCGGAGTCCGGCGGCCATGGCGAGGTCGATGGCGTTGAGCCGGGCGGGCCGGTCGAGGGTGACGACGGCGACGCCGGTGTCCTTGTCGGTGTCGAGACGTACGCTCACGGCCGTTCCAGGACCCAGCTCGGCAGCCCCTGGTCGTCGAAGACGGCGTGGACGCGGGCGCCGATCCTGATCCGGTCCGGGGGGAACGAGCCGAGCGGCGCACCGGCCTCGGTCACCAGGTTCCCGACCAGCCGTATCCGGGGCGCGTCGGCGAGTTCGACGATGATCACGTTGTACGGGGCCTGCGCCGCGTAGTCGGGGAGCAGGGGCGGGTGCGGGACGACGTAGGACCAGACCCGGCCCCGTCCCGACGTCGGCCGCCACTCGCTCGCGAAGGACTGGCAGTGCGGGCAGCAGGGGCGGGGCGGGAAGCGGGGCTCGGCGCAGTCGGAGCAGGTCTGGACGCGGAGTTCGCCCAGGGCGGCGTACTGCCAGAAGGGGCCGCCGTCGGGGTCGGTGACAGGGGTCAGCACGGGTCAGCTCCTCAGCAGCAGGGCGGAGGTGGGGACGCCTTCGCCGGCGGTGACGAGGCAGGTGGCGGCGTCCGGGACCTGGGCGGTGCTGGTGCCGCGCAGCTGCTTGACGCCTTCGTTGATCAGGTTGAAGCCGTGGACGTAGGCCTCGCTGAGCCCGCCCCCGCCGGTGTTGAGGGGCAGCCGGCCGCCGATCTCCAGGGCGCCGCCCTCGGTGAAGGCGCCGCCCTCGCCCCGGCCGCAGAAGCCGTAGCCCTCCAGGGAGAGCGGGACCAGGGGCGTGAACGCGTCGTAGATCTGGGCGACATCGACGTCCGAGGGGGTGAGGTCGGCGTGCTTCCACAGATGCCGGGCGGCCGCCCAGGCGGGTCCGGTGAGGGGGTCGTCGTTCCAGTAGTTGACCATGCCGTGGTGCTGGGCGGGCAGCGCCTGGGCGGCGGAGTGGACGTACACGGGGCGCCGGCGGCAGTCGCGGGCGCGTTCGCGGGAGACGACCACGCAGGCCAGCGCGCCGTCCGTCTCCAGACAGTTGTCGTAGAGGCAGAGCGGCTCGCTGATCCACCGGGAGGTCATGTACATCTCGCGGGTGAGCGGGCGTTCGTACATGATCGCGGCCGGGTTCTGGTTGGCCCGGTTGCGGCAGGCGAGGGCGACGTTGAAGAGGTGGTCGCGGGTGGCGCCGTACTCGTGCATGTAGCGGCGGGCGAGCATGGCTATCTCGTCGGCGGGCCGGAGCAGGCCGAAGGGGCGGGTCCACTGGGCCGGGGTGGGCAGTTGGACGGCCGTACTGGTCCACGGGCGGGGTCCGCTGCCGCGCTTGCGCGACCGCCATGCCACCCCCACCGTCGCCTGCCCGGCGGCGATCGCGGTGGCCAGGTGGGCCACGGTCGCGCAGGAACCGCCGCCCCCGAAGCCGACCTTGCTGAAGAAGGTGAGGTCGCCGAAGCCGACGGCCTTGGCCAGCTCCACCTCGTCGGTCTCCTCCATCGTGTAGGAGGCGAGCGCGTCGACCTCGCCGGGGGCGATCCCGGCGTCGTCGAGGGCGGCGAGGACGGCCCGGCAGGCGAGCGTCCGCTCGTCCTCGGGAAGCCTCTTGGCGAAGGGCGTCTGGCCGATGCCGACGATCGCGGTGGCGTCCTTGATCCCTGGTCCTCCGGTCACCGTGCGCACACCTCCGCAGACGGACGAGCGAGCTGACAGGCCGTCAGGCTACAGCTAATCTGACGGGTAGTCAGCTACCCGTTCTCCGCAGGCTGGGAGGTGTGCTGTGGGCACAACGGTGGAGTGGGAGAGCATCCCGGGTCTGGTCCGCTGGGCGGCCGAACGGTACGCGGACACCGAGGCGGTGGTGGAGGGCCGCACGAGGATCTCGTACGCCGACCTCGGCGCCCGCGTCGAACGCGCGGCGGCCGCGTGCCTCGCGAACGGGGTCGGGCCGGGCGACCGGGTGGGGATCTGGGCGCCGAACTCCCTGGACTGGATGGTCGCGGCGCTGGGCGCGGTCTCGGCGGGGGCGGTGCTGGTGCCGCTCAACACCCGCTTCAAGGGGACGGAGGCGGCGGACGTGCTGCGCCGCAGCGGGGCCGGGCTGCTCTTCGTGACCGGCACCTTCCTCGGCACCTCGTACGTGGCCTCGCTGCGGCGGGCGGCGGGGGAGGGCGTACCGGGCGGCCCCGGTCCGCTGCCCGGGCTGCCGGCGCTGGAGCAGGTGGTCGTCCTCTCGGACGACGCCCCCGCGGACTTCCGCACCTGGAAGGACTTCCTGGCGAGCGGGGAGGGCGTGAGCGGGGCGCGGGTGCGGGCGCGGGCGGACGCGGTCCGCGCGCACTGGCCGTCCGACATCGTCTTCACCTCCGGCACGACGGGCCGTCCCAAGGGCGCGGTGATCACCCACGCGCAGACGCTGCGGGGCTATGAGATCTGGAGCGATCTGGCGGGCCTGGAGCGCGGGGACCGCTATCTGATCGTCAACCCCTTCTTCCACACCTTCGGCTACAAGGCCGGCGTGATCGCCTGTCTGATGCGGGGCGCGACGATGATCCCGCAGCCGGTGTTCAACGTGGACACGGTCCTGGCGAACCTGGCGGCGGAACGGGTGTCCGTGCTGCCCGGCCCGCCCACCCTGCACCAGTCCCTCCTGGACCACGCCTCGCGGGACGCCCACGACCTGTCGGCGCTGCGGCTGGTGGTGACCGGCGCGGCGGTCGTCCCGCTGCGGCTCGTCGAGCGGCTGCGGGGCGAACTGGGCGTGGGCACGGTCCTCACGGCGTACGGCCTCTCGGAGGCGAGCGGGATCGTCACGATGTGCCGTCGCGGCGACGACCCCACGGTGATCGCGGCCACCTCGGGCCGCGCGATCCCCGGCGTCGAGGTGCGGGTGGAGGCGCCCCCGGGGCGGCCCGGTGAGGTGCTGGTGCGCGGCTTCAACGTGATGAGCGGCTACTACGAGGACGAGGCGGCCACGGCCGAGGTCCTCACGGCGGAAGGCTGGCTGCGTACCGGGGACGTCGGGGTGCTGGACGGCGCGGGCAACCTGCGGATCACCGACCGGATCAAGGACATGTACATCGTCGGCGGCTTCAACGCGTACCCGGCGGAGATAGAGCAGCTGCTCGGACTGCACCCCGATGTCACGGACGTCGCCGTGGTCGGCGTCCCGGACGCCCGGCTCGGCGAGGTGGGCAAGGCGTACGTGGTGCGGCGCCGGGGTTCGGTGCTCACCGGGGACGACCTGATCGCCTGGGCGCGGCGCGAGATGGCGAACTACAAGGTGCCGCGGGCGGTGGAGTTCCTGGGCGAGCTGCCGAGGAACGCGAGCGGGAAGGTGGTGAAGGGGGAGCTTCGCGAGAAAGGCTTTGCATGATCATGCGTTCTCATGCATACTCTTCCTATGTCCAAGGTCCTCACCTCCCTTCCCACGGGGGAACGCGTCGGTATCGCCTTCTCCGGCGGCCTCGACACCTCGGTCGCGGTCGCGTGGATGCGCGACAAGGGCGCCATCCCGTGCACGTACACCGCCGACATCGGCCAGTACGACGAGCCCGACATCGCCTCCGTGCCCGGTCGCGCGAAGACCTACGGTGCCGAGATCGCGCGCCTGGTCGACTGCCGCGCTGCCCTGGTCGAGGAGGGCCTGGCCGCGCTCACCTGCGGCGCGTTCCACATCCGCTCGGGCGGGCGGGCGTACTTCAACACCACGCCGCTCGGCCGCGCCGTCACCGGCACGCTGCTGGTGCGGGCGATGCTCGAGGACGACGTCCAGATCTGGGGCGACGGCTCGACCTTCAAGGGCAACGACATCGAGCGGTTCTACCGCTACGGTCTGCTCGCCAACCCGCACCTGCGGATCTACAAGCCCTGGCTGGACGCGGACTTCGTGACCGAGCTGGGCGGCCGCAAGGAGATGTCGGAGTGGCTGCTCGCCCATGAGCTGCCCTACCGGGACAGCACGGAGAAGGCGTACTCCACCGACGCCAACATCTGGGGCGCCACCCACGAGGCGAAGACGCTGGAGCACCTCGACACGGGCGTCGAGACCGTCGAGCCGATCATGGGCGTGCGGTTCTGGGACCCGTCGGTCGAGATCGCCGCCGAGGACGTGACCATCGGCTTCGAGCAGGGCCGCCCGGTGACGATCAACGGCAAGGAGTTCTCCTCCCCGGTCGACCTGGTCATGGAGGCCAACGCCATCGGCGGCCGGCACGGCCTGGGCATGTCGGACCAGATCGAGAACCGGATCATCGAGGCCAAGAGCCGCGGCATCTACGAGGCGCCCGGCATGGCCCTGCTGCACGCGGCGTACGAGCGCCTCGTGAACGCGATCCACAACGAGGACACCCTCGCCCAGTACCACAACGAGGGCCGGCGCCTGGGCCGTCTGATGTACGAGGGCCGCTGGCTGGACCCGCAGGCGCTGATGATCCGCGAGTCCCTCCAGCGCTGGGTCGGCGCCGCCATCACCGGCGAGGTCACCCTGCGGCTGCGGCGCGGCGAGGACTACTCGATCCTCGACACCACAGGCCCGGCGTTCAGCTACCACCCGGACAAGCTGTCGATGGAGCGCACCGAGGACTCCGCGTTCGGCCCGCTGGACCGGATCGGCCAGCTCACCATGCGCAACCTCGACATCGCCGACTCGCGCGCCAAGCTGGAGCAGTACGCCGGCCTGGGCCTGATCGGCACCGGCAGCCCCGCGATCGGCGCGGCCCAGGCGGCCGCGACCGGCCTCATCGGCACCATGCCGGAGATGCCGGAGGGCGGCGCCGAGGCGATCGCCTCCCGCGGCGAGGTCGACGAGGACGACGCCCTCCTGGACCGCGCGGCCATGGAATTCGGCACGGACTGACCCCACGAATGCCGAAGGCCGCCCCGACGCACAGTGCGTCGGGGCGGCCTTTCCGTATGCCCCGGCCGCGGCGGCTCCCCCTCCGAACCGCCGTGACCGGCCCCCGCCGGGGTGACGACTACTTGCCGTCCAGGCCCAGGACGGGCGGGGCGGGCATGTAGTGGTCCTTCGCCGTGATGTCGTCCTTGCCCGGCGACCTCGGCATGTAGTGGTCGAGCGGGGTGATGGTGTCGTCCTTGGGCTGCTGCGCGTCGGTGGTCTCGGCGTCGGCGGTGTCCGTCGCGGGGACGGGCTCCACCTGCGGCTTCTCGTCGCTCATGGCCTGACTCCTCTGATGTGGTGCTGATGAGTGAGGAACGCCCGTCCAGAGGCTCCCCCGTGGGCTGCTGGACGGGCGTTCGGAGCCGCACCATAACCGGTCGGGCTCCTGGTCAGACCGTCTGCCCCCCGACGCGACGGTGTGACGCGTACGAGCATGCCGGGCGCGCATAAACGAACGCTGAACGCCTCTCACCGGCCCTACGGGCAGGAGGACTTCGGGCTGTCGGCGAGCAGTTCGCGCACCTCGTCGGCTTCGGGTGCGCCGTGCTCCTCGTAGAGGTGCAGCGCCTCCTTCCAGCACGCCCCGGCCCGGTCGGCCTGGCCCAGCCGGGAGAGCGCCCGCCCGAGCAGGGTGAGGACGTTCCCGCGCATCCGGTCACCGCCGATGCACCCCATGGCGAGCGCCTGTTCCGCGTGCTGGGCCGCCTGGGCCGGGCGCCGGGCGGACAGATGCGCGTGGGCGACCCGGAAGTGGGTGGTGCCCACCCAGAGCCGCTGCCGGTGCTCGGCGAAGATCGTCAGGGCCTCGGAGAACTGGGCGAGCGCCTCCGTGTCCCGGCCGGCCGCGGTCAGCGCGACCCCCAGGGCGTAGTAGGCGTTGGCCAGCCGCACCGTGCTGCCGACCTCGATGTGCACGGCGAGCCCCTGCTGGGCGAACTCGACGGCCTCCGCCATGTTGCCCAGCCCCATGTAGGCGCGCGAGAGGTTGCACAGGGCCGCGGCCTCGCACAGCCCGTTGTCGGTGGCCCGGAACCCTTCGATGGCCTGGTCGAAGAACGCCTTGCCGTCGGCGTACTGGCGCTGGTGGAGGGCAGCCAGCCCCCGGTCCTGAGCCGCCCAGCTCGCCGCGGTGGGGTCCCCGGCGGCGGTGGCACGCTCCATCGCGAGCCGTGACTCGTGCGCGGCCCGCTGGATCCGACCGGAGACGAGCAGCACACTGGTCAGGGCGTTGTGCGCGCGCCCCTCGGCGCGTGGGTCCCCGGCCGCCTGCGTGGCCTCGCACATCGCCACCGCCGTCGCCTCGTACTGGTGCGAGTTCGCCCCCGACTCCGCCAGGTCCCCGGACGCCCACAGCAGGTCGACCGCCCGCCGCAGCCGTGCGGTGCCCGCCGCCTGCCGGACGCAGGCCAGCAGCGCCGCCGCCTCGCTGTACAGCCAGTCCAGGGCCGCCGACCCGTCGGTGAAGGTCAGCCCGGGATACTCGGTGGCCTCCAGATGGTCCACCAGCCGGTCCCCCGGCCGTTCGATCGCGTACACCCCCGCCGCCGTCGCCAGATAGAAGTCCAGCAGGCGGGAGAGTGCCGCCGCCCGTTCCGCCGGGGGCCACTCGTCGCGTTCCGCGCAGGCGCGGGCGTAGAGGCGGACCAGGTCGTGGAAGCGGTAGCGGCCGGGGGCCGCGGACTCCAGGAGGGAGGTGTCGACGAGGGACTCCAGGATGTCCTCGGTGTCCTCCGGGGTGCGGTCCAGGACCGCCGCGGCCGCCGTGAGCGAGATGTCCGGGCCGTCCGCCAGCCCCAGCAGCCGGAACGCCCGCGCCTGGGCCGGCTCCAGCTGTCCGTAGCCCAGCTCGAACGTGGCCTTCACCGCGAGGTCCCCGGCCTGGAGCTCGTCCAGCCGACGCCGCTCGTCCGCGAGCTTGGCCGCCAGCACGGAGACGGTCCAGGTCCGCCGGGCCGCGAGCCGCGAGGCGGCGATACGGATGGCCAGCGGCAGGAAACCGCAGGCCGCCACCACGTCCAGCGCCGCCTCCCGCTCGGAGACGACCCGTTCCTCGCCGACGATCCGGATGAAGAGCGCGAGCGCCTCGTCCGGGGACATCACGTCCAGGTCGACGAGATGGGCGCCCGCCAGGTCCACCATCCGCACCCGTGAGGTGACCAGCGCCGCGCAGCCCTCCGTGCCCGGCAGCAGCGGCCGTACCTGGGCCGCGTCCTTCGCGTTGTCCAGCAGCACCAGGACCCGCCGCCCGTCCAGCACCGAGCGGTACAGGGCCGCCCGGTCCTCCAGGGAGTCCGGGATCGCCGAGTCCGCCGTGCCCAGCGCCCGCAGGAAGGAGCCCAGCACGGTCTCCGGATCGGCCGCCCGCGCCCCGGCGCCCTGGAGGTCGACGTACAACTGCCCGTCGGGGAAGGCCGGGCGGGCGCGGTGCGCCACGTGCACGGCCAGGGTCGTCTTCCCGACGCCGCCGATCCCGGCCAGCGCCGAGACCGCCATCACCCGGCCGCCCCCGGCGCCGCCCCCGCCCTCGGAGGCCCCGGCGAGCACCTCGCTCAGCTCCTTCACGGACGACGTACGGCCCGTGAAGTCGGGGACGTTCGCCGGGAGCTGCGCGGGCCGGACCGGGACCACCGCCGGTTCCGCCGCCGGTGCGGACGGCTCGGCCAGCTCCGGGTCGGCCTGGAGGATCCGGCGCTGCAACTCCTTGAGCCCCGGCCGCGGATCCACCCCCAACTCCTCCGCCAGCAGGCGCCGGGTGTCGGCGTACACCGCGAGGGCCTCCGCCTGCCGGCCGGACCGGTACAGCGCCAGCATCAGCAGCTCACGGAAGCGCTCGCGCAGCGGGTACGCGGCCGTGAGCGCCGTCAGCTCGGAGACGGCCTCGGCGTGGCAGCCCTGCTCCAGGTCCAGGTCCAGCCGGGACTCCAGCAGC
This sequence comes from Streptomyces sp. NPDC041784, assembly GCF_055591025.1. Lineage (NCBI taxonomy): Bacteria > Bacillati > Actinomycetota > Actinomycetes > Kitasatosporales > Streptomycetaceae > Streptomyces > Streptomyces sp. NPDC041784. The sequence goes on along the minus strand of NZ_JBVJAB010000005.1, from coordinate 308,029 downwards.
CCCAGCCGCCACTCCTCCAGCCGGACCCGCTGCGCCTCCGCGTACGGGCCCGGCACACCGGCCAGCGCCTCGCCGTCCCACAGGCCGAGCGCGCGGTTCAGCACCTCCCGGGCCAGCGTCAGATCGCCGGCGCCCTTCGCCTTCTCCGCCTCCGCGGCCCACTCCTGGGCCATCGTCAGGTCCAGGGCGCCCTCGCCCAGGCCCCGCACGGCGTACCCGCCGGACTCGCTCACCAGCATGCCCCGGCCCAGTACCTTCCGCAGCCGCGAGGCGTACGTCCGCACCGCCGCCAGCGCCTGCGACGGGGGCTCCTCGCCCCACAGCGCGTCGATCAGCTCGGCCGCCGTCGCCGTGCGGCCCTCGCGCAGCAACAGGGCCGCCAGCAGCGCGCGTTGCTGGGGGGAGCCGGTGGCCAGCCGCTCCTCGCCGCGCTGGGCGCGCACCGGCCCGAGCACGTCGAAGCGGAGCGCCGCCGGCTCCCCGGAGGGGCCGGGACGCCACTGCTCCGGCACGCGCGGGCCGCCGTGTCCTACACGGTCGTCCATCAGGCTCCCCTTTAAGCATCTGCACTACTAGGTCAGTTTGCCCTGTCCATGCCGGAACCGTCAGCTTCCCCGGGTACCGGACGCGGGCGGAACGCGCGCGGTTCACGTGAGGTGCACGGGAGGCGCACGAGAGTCCACAGACCCCTCACAAGCGGCGGGCGCACATCATCGCGGAGACGATCGGGTCCGGGCTCCGCACGCTAGCTGACGATCCGTCAGATCAGCGCTACCGTGCCCCCATGGAGACCACAGCGACGACCCCGACGCCCCTCCCTCCGATCATCTCCGTCGACGACCACACCGTCGAACCCCCGACCGTCTGGCAGGACCGGCTGCCGAAGAAGTACCTCGACACCGGCCCCCGGATCGTCCGTGCCCCGCTGAAGGAGATGACGTTCCTCGGCGGCCGGTTCAAGCCCGTCATGGGCCGGCCCGGCGACGCCGGTCCGCTCGGCGACTGGTGGGTCTACGAGGACCTCCACCGCCCCCTCACCCGCCTCGACACCGCCGTCGGCTTCAGCCGCGACGAGATCAAGCTGGAGGTCATCACCTACGAGCAGATGCGGCCGGGCTCGTACGACGTGCCGTCCCGGCTCGCCGACATGGACGTCAACCATGTCCAGTCAGCCGTCTGCTTCCCCACCTTCCCGCGCTTCTGCGGCCAGACCTTCACCGAGGCCGCCGACCACGAGCTGGGCCTTCTCTGCGTGCGCGCCTACAACGACTGGATGGTGGAGGAGTGGTGCGGCCCCCAGGCGCAGGGCCGGCTGATCCCGCTCACCCTGATCCCCCTGTGGGACGCCGAGCTGGCGGCGCGGGAGGTCCGGCGCAACGCCGCGCGCGGGGTCCGGGCGGTCGCCTTCTCCGAGATACCCCCGCACCTCGGCCTGCCCTCCGTCCACACCGACTACTGGGACCCCTTCCTCGCCGCCTGCGACGAGACCGGCACGGTCGTCGCCATGCACATCGGCTCCAGCAGCCGGATGCCCTCCACGTCCGAGGACGCCCCGCCGGCCGTCGGCTCCACCATCACCTTCGCCAACTGCTGCTTCTCCATGGTCGACTGGCTGATGAGCGGCAAGTTCGAGCGGTTCCCCGACCTGAAGGTGATGTACGCGGAGGGCCAGATCGGCTGGATCCCCTACATCCTGGAGCGCGCCGACGTCGTCTGGGAGGAGAACCGCGGCTGGGGCGGCGTCGCCGACAAGGTCCACCGGCCCCCGTCCGAGACCTTCGCCGGCCATGTCTACGGCTGCTTCTTCGACGACGCCTTCGGGCTGCGGAACCTGGACTCGATCGGCGTCGGCAACGTCCTCTACGAGACCGACTACCCGCACTCCGACTCCACCTGGCCGAAGTCCCGCGAGGTCGGCGAGGCCCAGATGGGCCACCTGGACCCGGCGGTCGTCGAACGGATCGTCCGCGGCAACGCGATCGACCTGCTGGGGCTGACCCCGGACGGCCTGTGGAGCCCGCGGTGAGCCTCGCCCACGGCATCCAGCTCCCGATCCAGTCCCAGTCCACGCTCTACGCCGAGCCCTGGGAGGCCGCCGCCGGGCCCGGTGATCTCGTCGCGATCGCGCGGGCCGCCGACCGGGCCGGCTTCGCCTACGTCGCCGCCTGCGACCATGTGGCGATCCCGCGCCGGCTCGCGGACGCGATGAGCACGGTCTGGTACGACCCCGTGGCCACCCTCGCCCATCTCGCGGCCGTGACCGAGCGCGTCCAGCTGCTCGCGCACGTCGCGGTGGTCGGTCTGCGCCACCCCCTCGTCACCGCCAAGCAGTACGCCACCCTCGACCACCTGAGCGGCGGCCGGCTGATCCTCGGGGTGGGCGCCGGGCACGTACGGGAGGAGTTCGAGGCGCTCGGCGTCGACTTCGAGCAGCGGGGCGCGGTCCTCGACGAGACGATCGACGCGCTGCGGGCCGCCCTCGGGCCGGAGGAGTTCCCGGCCCACCACGGGAAGCGGTTCGACTTCGAGGGGCTCGGGCAGCGGCCCCGGCCGGCCCGGCCCAGGGTCCCCCTGTGGGTCGGCGGATCCTCGCCCGCGGCCGTCCGCCGGGCCGCGCTCAAGGGCGACGGCTGGCTGCCCCAGGGCGATCCGAGGGACCGGCTGCCCGCCCAGATCGAGCGGATCCGGCGGCTGCGCGAGGGCGCGGGGATCGCGGAACCGCTCACCATCGGTGCCATCACCGAGCCGCTCTATGTCGGCACGCCCGCCTGGGACGTCGGCCGCCGTACGCTCACCGGTCCGCCGGAGGCTCTCGCCGAGTCGCTGCGCGCCTACGCGGCCATGGGCGTGGACCAGATCCAGGTGCGGTTCCGGTGCCGGGACCGGGCCGAACTCACCGACCAGATCGGTGCGTTCGGAGCCGAGGTGGGTCCGCTGCTGGGTCCGGCGCCCGTATGACAGGCGCCCGTATGACAGGGCCCGTATGACAGGCGCCCGTATGACAGCGCTCTCCTTGAATCTTTGAACATGTCCACGCCGGGCCGCGTATGTACGAACGTACGGACGTGATGGTTCCGGCGGAAGGACCCGTGACATGCGCTCCTCCCAGCACCTCTCCGTCGCCCTCGCCTGCGCGGAGGGCGACTGGCCGCACGAGGACTGGCCGGCCCCCGACGATCCGTACGTGGGCCGGACGGTGCGGATGACCCCGCCGTACCGGGAGCTGGGGGAGGGGACGGCGGACGTCGACGCCGTCGTGCTGCGCTGCCAGGACCCGGTGGTGTCCCTGCCGCCGCTGCTGGCGGCGCTGGCGGTGCTGGGGGAGGCGCCGGGGGAGGCGAGCCTCCCGGTGATCGTGGTCAGTCCGCGCGGGGACACCGAGGCCGTGCTGGAGGTGTTCCAGGGAGGGGCGGGCTATCTGGTCGAGGACGACTACTGCGCCCACATGCTGTCCTCGGCGGTCATGGCGTCCACCGTCGGGCACACCTATCTCTCGCCGTCCGCCTGCGCGGCCCTGCGCGAGGGCGCCCGCCGGATGTCCGCGGCGGACGCCACGATGCAACGCCTGCGCGCACTGCTCTCGCCCCGTGAACGCGAGGTCATGGAGCTGCTGTCGACCGGCCTCGGCGCCCAGGAGATCGGGCTGAGATTACGGCTCAGCGAGAAGACCGTCCGCAACAACCTCAGCAACATCTACGCCAAGCTCGACGCGAGGGGCAGCACGGACGCGGTGCTGCGGTGGCTGGGAGCCACACCAGCCACGCCCGTGCTTCGCACCTGAAAAGGGTCAGGGTGCCGGAATCTCGGTGAGCGGGATCTCGGCGTCGGTGACGTTGGCGCCGCCTTCACCGAATCCGGGTTCGGCCCGGAGGCTGTTCCCCGAGTTCAGGATTCCATTGGCCTCGGGCGTCCCGCATTTCACGTTGCGCAGCCACAGCCGGCCGTCGGGCGTTCCGTTCTTCAGAAGCTGCGGATAGAAGACGTGGACGCTCGTGCCGCCCTCGCTCGGCGCGAAGAACACCTTCTGGCCGTCCTGCGCCTCCTTGTAGGTGGCCCGCAGGAATCCGCTCACGTCGGTGCGTTTGGCGGACCACATGAAGAAGCCGATGCTGTCCGGCTGGACGGTGTCGGAGCGGCTGAACGCCAGTCCGGTCGTCTTGTCGTCACGCGTGATGTTGATTTCCGAGGTGTTGAACTTCAGGCCGATCTCGAAGAACGAGTTGCCGAGTTTGGTGCCGGCGTCGGCGGTGAACCCGTCCTCCAGCTGAATCGTCCTGGTGACGGACGTGCTCACGCTGAAGGTGTTCGTCGCCGCCGTCGTCGATCCGCAGTTCTGGGTCACGGGCGAGACGCGCTGATTGGGCCCGAGACTGTTCGCCTTGAACTGGACGTCGACGAACTCGCAGTTCTCCAACGTGTCCGAGTCGGCGGCACAGTCGGCGGTCACCTCGGAGGGGGTGGCGGCGCCGGCCGAGTTCATCAGCGGAACGGCCACGGCGAGCGCCGCGAACGGGGCCAGGGCGAGGGTGACGCGCTTCTTCCGGCTGCGGTGGCTTCTCGGACGGTCGGCGCGGGTCATGAAGGTCTCCTGTGGGGGTACGGGCTGGGGGTACGGGCTGGGGGTACGGGCTGGGGGTATGGGCTGGGGGGAGGGGTGAGATCGGCGGTCAGCAGTCCTCGAGGACCGCCTCGGAGGTGCCGTCCACGACACCGGGCGCGCCCGCCGCGCCCGGCAGGATCACGGGCCCCTCGACGACGTCAGGCGCCACGAAGTTCTGCTCGGGGGAGGGGTTCACGGCGAAGCTGCCGGGGTCGGCGTCGATGCGGACCCGCCACTCTCCGGTCATGCGCTGCATCTTCGGCGTGAACTCCATGTGGAGCACCTTGCCGACCGGCACCTCCCGCTGTTCCGTGGCGCCGGCCGTGGCCGACTTCACGGTCATGTCGAGGGTGCCCTTGTGCTTGAGCCAGGAGCCGCTGAGGAATCCGAAGAGGCCTCCGCCGCCGCCCTGCTGGGTCACCGTGTACTTGCCCTGGCCCTGGGCCGCCGTGGCCGACCAGGTGATCGAGACCTTCGACGGTGCGGCGGCGTTCGGCTCGCAGTTCGGGAAGTCGATGGACGCCTTCTCGGTGGGGCCGTCGAACGTCTCGAACTTCGTCTCGACGAAATCGCAGTTGTCGGACTCGAAACCGTCGGCGAAAGCGCCTCCGAAATCCTCCACCGACTGCTGCTTGCCGTTGAGCACCGCGGACCTCTGGCACATCCTCATGATCTGATCCGGCGTCTTGTCGTCGGCCGCGTTGGCCGAGGGAAGCAGGGCGATGATGCCCCCGCCGGTCGCCAGCGCCGCGCCGATCGCCACGAAACGGACCTTCCTGTTCTTCAGTCTCCGCCTGGCCATTCCGGCCTCCGCTCTTGGTGGTGTCTTTGCCTGGCCGTGAAGAATTATTGGGGTCGCGTACAGGTCGCGGACAGAGTCAAATGTCCCTACTTCCGGGTCACTTGATGTGTGCTTGTGCAATCCGCCATCGGGCCGCACGGCATCCGCACGGCAACCGAACCGGCATCTGACGCTGTGTCAGTTACGGCGCTACGATGCGGGGATCCACCGCTGTGAAGGGGGTCCGCATGGGCAAGCTCGACGGACGGGTCGTCCTCGTCACCGGCGCCGCGCGCGGCCAGGGGGAGCAGGAGGCGCGGCTGTTCCGGGCGGAGGGCGCCGAGGTCGTCGTCGCCGACGTCCTGGACGACCGGGGTGCCGCCCTCGCCGAGGAGATCGGCGCGCTCTACGTCCACCTCGACGTCGGCCGCGAGGAGCAGTGGGCCGCCGCCGTACGCTCCGCCAAGCAGGCGTACGGCCGGCTCGACGGGCTCGTCAACAACGCCGGCATCCTGCGCTTCAACGCCCTCGTCGACACTCCGCTCGACGAGTTCATGCAGGTCGTCCAGGTCAACCAGGTCGGCTGCTTCCTGGGGATCAGGACCGTCGCGCCGGAGCTGGCCGACGGCGGCACGATCGTCAACACCGCCTCCTACACCGGGCTCACCGGGATGGCGGCCGTCGGCGCGTACGCGGCCAGCAAGCACGCCGTGCTGGGACTCACCCGGGTCGCCGCGCTGGAGCTGGCGCCCCGCCGGATCCGGGTCAACGCGGTGTGCCCCGGCGCCATCGACACCGCGATGTCCAACCCGGCGCTGCTGGACCCGGACGCCGACCCGGAGGAGACGAGCCGGGCCCTGGACACGCTCTACCGCAAGCTCGTGCCGCTCGGCCGGATCGGCAGGCCCGAGGAGGTGGCCCGGCTCGCGCTCTTCCTCACCTCGGAGGACTCCTCGTACATCACCGGGCAGCCGTTCGTGATCGACGGGGGCTGGCTCGCGGGAGTCTCCGTCATCTGACCCATCGTCAGCTCTTGACCATCCAGGGGCCCGGTGCCAGAGTCGGCGGCATCCGCTGAATCTGACGGACCGTCAGTAAGTCGTTCAGGTCGAACCGTCAGTACACGTGATCCAGGACTGGGGACGGTGAACCGCCTTGGAATTCGGGCTCTTTGTACAGGGATACGTGGGCAAGCGTGCCGAGACCGATCCGCTCGCCGAGCACAAGGCGCTGATGGAGGAGACCGAGTACGTCATCCAGGCGGACCGGTCGGGCTTCAAGTACGCCTGGGCCTCCGAGCACCACTTTCTGGAGGAGTACTCCCACCTTTCCGCCAACGACGTGTTCCTGGGCTACCTTGCGCACGCGACGGAGCGCATCCATCTCGGCTCGGGCATCTTCAACCCGCTGGCCCAGGTCAACCACCCGGTGAAGGTGGCCGAGAAGGTCGCCATGCTCGACCACCTCAGCGGCAACCGCTTTGAGTTCGGCAGCGGACGCGGCGCCGGCTCCCACGAGATCCTCGGGTTCCTCCCCGGCATCACCGACATGAACTACACGAAGGAGATCTGGGAGGAGACGATCGCCGAGTTCCCCAAGATGTGGACGCAGGACGAGTACGTCGGCTTCCAGGGCAAGCACTGGCAGCTCCCGCCGCGCAAGATCCTGCCGAAGCCGTACGGGAAGTCCCACCCGGCGATGTGGTACGCGGCCGGGTCGCCGCCGTCGTACGCGATGGCCGCGCGCAAGGGGCTCGGGGTGCTGGGCTTCAGCATCCAGAAGGTCGCCGACATGGAGTGGGTCCTCGAGCAGTACAAGACGGCGATCGTGAACGCCGAGCCGATCGGGGACTTCGTCAACGACAACGTGATGGTGACGACCACGGCGATCTGCGCGCCCACGCACGACGAGGCGATCCGGATCGCCGTCGAGGGCGGGCTGCACTATCTGCCGTCGCTGGTCTTCCGGTACCACGACACCTTCCCGCGGCCCGAGGGCTTCCCCGTGTGGCCGGAGACGCTGCCCGAGTACACCGCGGAGTTCGTCGAACTCCTGGTGGAGGAGGAGCTGCTGATCTGCGGGGATCCGGACGAGGTGCTGCGGCAGTGCAAGCGGTGGGAGCAGGCGGGCGCGGACCAGTTGTCGTTCGGGCTGCCGGTGGGGGTGCCGAAGGAGGAGACGTTGCAGACGATCCGGCTGATCGGGGAGCACGTGATTCCGAAGATCGACACGGATCCCGTTCATCGGACGTCGCGGTTCCGGGCTGCCGCGTAAGCGCCGTCGGCGGGTGCGGGTCCGGTTGTGGCTGGTCGCGCAGTTCCCCGCGCCCCTAGGTACCGCACGCATCTCTAGGAGTGACCCCCATGCTCGATCACGTCATCAAGGGCGCGACCGTCGTCGACGGGACCGGTGCGCCTGCCCACACCGCCGACGTCGGCATCCTGGACGGTCGTATCGCCGTGATCGGGGCGGTCACCGAGGAGTCCCGTACCAGCGAGGACGCCGCCGGGCTCGTCCTCGCCCCCGGGTTCGTCGACCCGCACACCCACTACGACGCGCAGCTGTTCTGGGACCCGTACGCCACCCCGTCCCTGAACCACGGGGTGACGACCGTCGCGGCCGGGAACTGCGGGTTCACGCTCGCGCCGCTGAACCCGGCTCGGCCCGAGGACGCCGACTACACCCGCCGCATGATGTCCAAGGTGGAGGGCATGTCCCTGGTCGCCCTGGAGGAGGGGGCGCCCTGGGGCTGGCACGGGTTCGGCGAGTACCTGGACGCGCTCGACGGGCGGATCGCCGTCAACGCGGGCTTCATGGTGGGGCACTGCGCGCTGCGGCGGTACGTGATGGGTCCGGACGCGGTCGGCGGGCAGCCCAGCGAGGAGCAGCTCGCCGAGATCGTCCGGCTGCTGCACGAGGCGATGGACGCCGGCGCCTGGGGGTTCTCCACCACCCAGTCGTCCACCCACTCCGACGGCGACGGGCAGCCGGTGGCCTCCCGGCACGCCCGGCCCGAGGAGCTGATCGCCCTGTCCCGGGCCGTCGGGGAGCACGAGGGCACCCAGATCGAGGCGATCGTCGCGGGCTGCCTGGACCAGTTCAGCGACGCCGAGATCGATCTGTTCGTGGAGATGAGCGCGGTCGCCGGGCGTCCCCTCAACTGGAACGTCCTCACCGTCGACGCGGCCGTCCCGGAGCGGGTGCCACGGCAGCTGGTGGCGAGCGAGCGGGCGCGCAAGGCGGGCGGCCGGGTCGTGGCGCTGACCATGCCGATCCTCACGCCGATGAACATGTCCCTGGGCACGTTCTGCGCGCTGAACCTGATCCCGGGCTGGGGCGAGATCCTCGGCCTGCCCGTCCCCGAGCGCATCGAGCGCCTGGGCGACCCGGCCGTCCGGGCCGAGATGCTCCGCCGCGCGGACTCGAAGGAGGCCGGCGTCTTCCGGCGGCTCACCAACTTCGGGCGTTACGTCATCGGCGACACCTACAGCGCCGCCAACGAGGGCCTCACCGGGCGGGTCGTCCGGGACATCGCCGCCGAACGCGGCCTGGACCCCTTCGCCTGCCTGGTCGAGATCTGCGCCCACGACGACCTCCGTACGGTGCTGTGGCCCATGCCGACCGACAACGATCCCGCGTCCTGGGCGCTGCGCGCGGAGACCTGGCAGCACGAGGACGTCCTGCTCGGCGGCTCCGACGCCGGTGCGCACCTGGACCGCATGTGCGGAGCCCCGTACACCACCCGGTTCCTCGGGGACTGTCTGCGCGGGCGGAGGCTGGTCGGTCTCGAGCAGGCGGTGAAGATGCTGACCGACGATCCGGCGCGGCTCTTCGGGCTGCGGGAGCGGGGCCGGATCCAGGAGGGCTTCCATGCCGACCTCGTCCTGTTCGACCCGGAGCGGATCGACGCGGACAAGGCCACCCTGGTGCACGACCTGCCGGGTGACAGTCCGCGGCTGGACTCCCGGGCGATCGGGGTGCGCGCGGTCTGGGTCAACGGGGTGGCGGCGATCCGGGACGACGTGGTGACCGGCGCGGTGCCGGGGCGCGTCCTGCGCTCGGGGCGGGACACCAGGACGGTGAGCACCAGGTGAGTTCCCCAGGGGGTGACGGGCAGCGGCTGTTCGTCGCGGGCACGTGGACCGAGCCGGACGGCGGGTACTACGAGGTCACCGACCCGGCGACGGAGGAGACCGTCGGACGGGCGCCGGAGGCCTCGCCTGACCAGGTGCGCGAGGCCTGTGCCGCGGCCCGCGAGGCCTTCGGGCCGTGGTCGCGCACGGCGCCGGAGGAGCGGGCGGCGGTGCTCGGCCGGGCCGCGGACATCATCCGCGGCCACCTGGAGCCGTACGCCTCGCTGGCGCGGGCGGAGACCGGGGCGACGACGGGCACCGCGCGCGGGATGCAGGTCGGGGTGGGCGCGGCCCGTTTCCGGCGCTACGCGCGCGTGGAGCCGGCCGAGTGGGCGATCCCGCCGCAGATCAACGAGGCCGGGCCGATGGGGAGGGCCGGTGTGATGGGCGCGCTGGCCGTCCGCCAGCCCGTCGGGGTCGTCACCTGCGTCACCTCGTACAACAACCCCTGGGCGAACCCGGCCGGGAAGATCGCCCCGGCCCTCGCCATGGGCAACACGGTGGTCGTGAAGCCCGCGCCGCAGGATCCGCTCTCCGTCTACCGGATGGCGGAGGCCCTGGAGGCGGCGGGGGTGCCGCGCGGGGTGGTGAACGTCGTCTCCGGGCGGGCCGTGGAGGTCGGCGAGGCCGCCGTGGACTCGCCGGACGTGGACATGGTGAGCTTCACCGGCTCGACGGCGGTCGGGCAGCGCATCGCCGAGGTGTGCGGGCGGGGTATGAAACGCCAGCTGATGGAGCTGGGCGGGAAGGGGGCGGCGGTCGTCTTCGACGACGCGGACCTGGCGTCGGCGGTGGCGGGCATCGGCACCACCTTCTCCTTCTACAGCGGCCAGATCTGCACCGCGCCGACCCGGGTGCTGGCGCAGCGCGGGGTGTACGAGCGGCTCGTCGACCAACTCGCCGCCTACGCCCGCCGGTTGAAGGTGGGCGACCCGCGCGAGCGGGACACGGTCGTCGGCCCGGTCATCTCCGCCGCGCACCGGGACCGGGTGGAGGCGTACGTCGAACTCGGCCGCAAGGAGGGGGCGGTGGTCGTCGCGGGCGGCGAACGCCCGCCCCTGGAGCGGGGGTTCTACGTCGCCCCCACCCTTCTCGCCGACTGCACCAACGACATGCGGGTCGCCCGGGAGGAGATCTTCGGCCCGGTCGTGACGGTCGTCCCCTTCGACGACGAGGACGAGGGCGTCGCCCTCGCCAACGACAGCGACTACGGCCTCATCGACTACGTCTGGTCCGGCGACGTCGCCCGCGCCTTCCGCACCGCCCGCCGCCTGCGCGCCGGCGGCGTCGGCATCAACACCGTCGCCCGCAACATGGAGGCCCCGTTCGGCGGCTTCAAGAAGAGCGGCGTCGGCCGCGACGTCGGCTCCTACGCCCTGCACGCGTACAGCGAGGTACAGGCGATCGTGTGGCCGGGGTGAGAGCCGTCCTCCCGGTCACGTCCCGCTGTCGTCCAGATCCACCCGTATCGTCAGCAGGTTCGTGCCCAGGGCCCGGACGCCCGTGCTGTTGAGGCGGGGCAGGGTGCGCAGGCGGGCGACCGGGTCGTCGTCGGGGAGCGGGTGGGCCGTGCCCGGATACCAGCGGCCGCGCAGGCGGACCCGCACCCGGGGGTCGGCCAGGATGTTGCGGACGTACTGGGACCGCTCGCCGAACTCCGAGACCAGCCAGAAGGAGTCGCCGACCCGGCGGCCGCCCAGCGGGGTGCGCCGGGGCAGGCCCGAGACGCGGCCGGTGGTCTCCAGGACCGTGTGGAACGGCAGGCGGCGCAGGAGCGGGTTGGCGACGTACCGCTGGAAGGCGGTGGTCGCGCGGAAACGGAGGTCGGTGGGCGGCCTGGACATCGTCCGTGGGTCTCCTTCGCACGCGGCACTGTTGCTTCAGTGACTCCACCCACGCGTACACGCGCGGGCTTCCTGTGTCGGTGGCTAGGCCACGTCGCAGAGGGCCAGCCCGGCCCTGTTGAGGACGTTCGTCGCGCCGACGTGGTCCGCGTTGGCCGCGAACCCGCACGCCGTGCACTGGAACCTCGCTTGGGTGGCGCGGTTCTCCTTCGCGGTGTGCCCGCAGGCGGGGCAGGTGCGGGAGGTGTTGCGGGGGTCCACGGCGATGACGGTCCGACCGGCGCATTCAGCCTTGTTGGTGAGGATCGCGAGGAACACCCCCCAACCCGCGTCGAGGATACTGCGGTTGAGCCCGGTCTTGGCGGCGGCGCCGTTCGGCAGGAAGCTGCCGGGCTGCTCGGGGTCGGGTCTGGCCTTGGGGGTGCGGGTCATGCCCGCCGTGTTCAGCCGCTCGTGCGCGATCACGTCGTGGTCCCGCACGAGGGCGTGCGCGGTCTTGTGCGCGTGGTCTAGGCGCTGGCGGCGGATCTTCGCGTACGACTTCGCCACGCGGCGGGCGGCGGCCTGGTGCTTCTTGGTGCGCCGCCTGGTGCGCTTGGGGAAGGTGGCGAGGTGCCGTTGTGCTTCGGCGAGTTCGTCGGCCCCCGCTTCGAGGAAGCGGGGGTTGGCGATGTGCGCGCCGTCGGAGGTGGTCAGGAAGTGGGTGACACCCATGTCGATGCCGACCATCGCCCCGGTGGGCGGAAGCGGCTTGGCGGGGACATCGTCGCAGGCGAGGACGACGTACCAGCGGTGTCCCTCACGCTTGACCGAGATCGTCTTGACGTGACCCTGGACGGCCCGGTGCTGGTACACACGGATGTGCCCGACGCCCTGGAGACGGACGCGGGTGACGGGGTTGTGGGGGGTGGAGTCCCAGCGGCAGCCGTCGCCGTCCTTGGGGAAGATCACGGTGTCGAAGCGGCCGGTGCCCTTGAAGCGGGGGTAGCCCGGCGTCTGCCCGGCCTTGACGCGGCGGAAGAACGCGGCGAATGCTTTGTCGAGGCGGCGCAGGGTGGCTTGCTGCGAGGAGAACGACCAGCGGCCCTGACGCTCGGGATCGAATGCGCGGATCTCTTTGAGCTGCGCGGACTGGCCCCCGTACGTGATGCTCGTCTTCGAGGCGTGCCGGTAGGCGCCTCGGCGCTCCTGAAGGGCGCCGTTGTACAGCGAGCAGTGGTCCCGCAGCATTTCGCCTAGCGCAACCGTCTGACGGGCTGTGGGACGCAGGAGGAACTTGTACGCGAGGATCACGAGTCGTCCCCCTTCTTCCGAGGGCGTTCCCACTGGGTACTGATGTACTTCTTGACCGTTGCCGCCGACACGGCACCGACCGATGCTGCGAAGTACGACGACGACCACAGCGTGGGCATCCGCGACTTCAGGTGCGGGAACTCCTCACGCAGGACGCGGGAGGTGAAGCCCTTGAACTGGTTGGCCACGTACGAGGCCGACGACTTCGGGTCGTGCTTCACGAAGAGGTGGACGTGGTCGGGCATCACCTCAAGGGTGATGATCTCCCAGTCGCGCTCCTCCGCCTTCTGTCGGATCAGTTCGTCCAGGCGTTCCGCGACCTGGCCGTCGAGGACCGGACGGCGGTACTTCGGGCACCACACCACGTGGAGCCCGAGGTCGTGCACGCCGCCGGAGAACTGGCGAGCCTTCCTGGTCACGGTCACGCGATCACTATACACATGCCGCAGGTCTAGTGCGGCGGAAAGGTGGGCCCAGGTGGACAGTGCAGACCCGCGCATCCGATTGAGGTCGGAGCAGGACTCAGAGGCCATTTCCCACCCCGCCGAAGCGGGGCGTCCCCTGGCTAGGACCTGATGGTCCCCGACGACGCTGTCGGCCGTCGGTGCGACGAGAGCGGGTGCTGGGCGTGCGAGTGGTGACCTGGAACCTGTGGTGGCGCTTCGGCCCGTGGGAGGCCCGGCAGAAGGCGATCCTGACGGTCCTGCGCGAGCTGCGGCCCGACGTGGTCGGCCTCCAGGAGGTGTGGGCGGCCGGCGGTGAGAACCTCGCCGGCTGGCTCGCCGACGAACTCGGCCTGCACTGGGCCTGGGCCCCCTCCCCGGCCCCCGAACGCTGGCGCCGACGGATCCCGGACTCCGCCGAGGGTCCCGTCGACATCGGCAACGCCGTCCTCAGCCGCTGGCCGGTGACCGGGCAGGAGACCCTGCTGCTGCCCGCCCCCGACCACCTCGCCGACGGCCGCCTCGCCCTCCACGCCCGGCTGGCCACCCCGGCGTACGACGTGCCGTTCTTCACCACCCACCTCACCTCCGCGCTCGGCGCCTCGGCCGTCCGCCGCGAACAGGTCACCGCGCTCGCGGAGTTCGTGGCCCGCCACCGCGGCGACACCCCGTTCCCGGCCGTCGTCACCGGCGACTTCAACGCCCGGCCGGACTCCGACGAGATCCGGCTGTTCGGCGGCTACAAGACCACGTCGGCCGTACCCGGCCAGGTCCTCTACGACGCCTGGGAGTACGCCGACCCGGCCGCCCCCTCCGCCACCTGGAGCCCCGAAAACCCTTACGCGGCCCGCCTCCTGGAGCCCGCCGTCCGTATCGACTACATCCACGTCGGCCCGCCCGGCCCGGTCGGCGAGGGCCATGTGCGCTCGGTACGGCGGGCGGGACACGGCCCCGTGGACGGGGTCTGGCCGTCGGACCACGCGGCGGTGGTGGCGGACCTGGCGACGCCGTGAGCCACCTCGCCGAGCGTCCCCGAGACGTGTGCGAGGTGTGTGCGAGGTGTGTGATCCGGCCATGTGCGGCCGCCGTTGGCGTGTTAGCCTCCCCGCGGTCGTGATCGACGACAGGTACGGGGGAAAGTCGATGGCCTCTTCAAGCGGTTACCAGATCAAGAAGTCCGGCATGACCGGCCAGGCCAAGGAACTCGCCGGCGCAGGCGACGACATGGGCAAGGTCCGCACTGCCGTCGCGGCCTCGACGTGCTACGCCTCGGACACCCTCGGCGGCACCGACGCCGCCACGGCCGTCAACGCGTTCATCGCCGCCTGGGAGGCGGAGGCCCGCACCCTGGAGTCGGCGCTGCACGAACTCGCCGGCAAGGTCCACCTCGCGAAGGGCGCCTACACCGGCAGCGACGGTCTGGTGGAGACCGGCGTGAACAGCATCGCCGTGAGCGAGAGCCAGGTGAGCACCATGCCGGCGTACGCCGAGCGCCCCTCCGTCCTGTCGAGCTACTGAGCGCCGACCGAGGCCGAGGACAGAGCGAGACACGAGGACGGGGCGGAACAAGGCGATGACGGGAACTCTGCGACCCGTGGACTCCCCGGCGGGCCGGCGTGCCTGGCTGGCCGGACTGCGCGAGAAGATCCCCGGGGCCGGCAGCAAGAACGACCTGCTGGACATGATCGACAGCGCGCTCTCCGTGGACGCGCCGAAGGGCGAGCCGGGGACGCTGGAGTCGCTGAGCAAGCGGTACCGCGACCAGATCGACGAGGTCGGCGCGGTGTACGACCGGGTGGAGCGAGTGGCCCGCAAGGGGCTGCCCGAGGTGTGGGTCGGCGACACCAGCGTGCTCGCCTCCGAGGTGGTGTCCGCCGCCAACCGCGCCGTGCTCCAGATGGGCGAGGCGTTCGGGGGCGGCGCCCTGGTGCTGCTCACGCTGGCCGACTCGCTCGCCGGCGCGCAGAAGCAGGACGCCGACGGCCGCGCGAGGCTGGGGCAGGCCAAGAGCACCCTCGGCGGCCGGGACGGCTTCTTCGACGACTGGCACGAGGACGACGAGGAGGAGGCCGCGCGGCTCACCGCCCGCACCATCGCCTCCGACGGCGTCGAGCTGATGCACAAGGCCGCCGTCACCGCCGAGGACGCCGTCCGCGCCGCGGTCCGCGATCTGAACAAGTGGGCGGCCGAGGCACGCGCCGGGAAGATGGACACCAGCGAGCTGACCGCAGTCGACAAGCTGATGCTCGCCGACACCGGCGCCGCGAACACCCCCACCGAGCTGAACGAGATCCTCAGCGCCAACGAGTTGGCACGTGCCGGACAGCGCATGGACCAGCTGAACAACGCCGACGAGGCGGCCATGGAACGCATGCTGGCGCAGGCGGGCAGCCCCGAGGAGCGGGCCTACCTGATGAAGTCGCTGGCCGCCGGCCACAGCGTCAGGGAGATCGAGGAGTTCCAGGGCAAGATCGCGGGCAAGGACCCCGAGTGGCTGCGCCGGCACCTGACTCCGGTGGTCACCGCCGAGGACAGCATGAACGACGAGGGCCTCGCCCAGAACGGCTCCAACAACAACAAGGACCAGGTCCTCTTCCACAACCAGCTGTGGGTCCAGGGCGGCAACGGCGCCGAGGGCACCTGCGTGGCCTCCTCCACCGTCAACGCCCGCGCCATGCTCGACCCGATCTACGCCCTCGACCTCACCGGCGGCCCCAGCGGCCAGGAGGACGACCCCCAGGCCTTCAAACAGCGCCTGATCGCCGAACAGCACCGGCTGCACACCGAGGGCGAGGGCGGCGAGAACTGGACCGGCATGGGCCAGGAGGGCCAGGAACGCATCGCCGACTCCACCCTCGGCAGCGCCACCGGCGACGACTACAAGCGCCACGACCTCGAGAGCGCCGACGACCGCAGGGCCGTCCTGGACGACGTCGAGAAGGCGGTCGCCGAGGGCAAGCCGGTCCCGGTCGACGTCTCCGGCGACAAGGGCGCCCACGCGATGATGATCATCGGCCAGGACGGCGACAAGCTCCAGATCTACAACCCCTGGGGCACGACCACGTGGGTCAGCGAGGACGACTTCATCAACGGCAACATGGGCAAGGCTTCGAACAGTGAACTCAACAACGCGTACCAGGTCTATGTCCCGGAGTAGGGCGGTCGGTGCGCTGGGCGCGGCCGCGCTGCTGACCCTGGCGGCGGGGTGCGGATCGAGCGACGACGGGCCCACCAGCCACCCCACCGACGACACCACGATCACCGCGAGCGTGGGCGAACGCTTCACGCTCACGGTCGACGAGAACGCGTCGACGCGCTCGCACTGGTACCTGGTGGACCCCGAGCCGGACGGTGCGGTGGTACGGGCGACGGGCCGGGACACCGGATCGGAATCGGGTGACGAGGTGCTGCCGGGCGCGAGCACCGAACTCACCTTCACCTTCGAGGCGACCGGCAAGGGCGACACCGAGATCGTGCTGATGCACTGCACGTTCACCAGCACCTGCGACACGGGCGAGGGCACCCCGGCCCCCACGCCCACGGGCGCCGCCGCGCCCACCGAGCCGGAGCGGGTCACCTACAAGGTCACGGTCGCGTGAGGCCCGTCATGAACCACACCGACGACGAACTGGCCGGCCTCGACATCACCGCCCTCCTGCGCTACGGCCTCACCGCCGCCCCCGGCCCCCTGCGCACGTCCCTCTTCGGCGACGGCGCGGTGGGCGCGGCGGTGCTCCTCGACCGCCTCGGCACCGAGCCGCGCTCGGTGGCGTTCCTGGCGGAGGTGGTCCGGGCGGGCGGTCCGGCGCCCGCGGCGGCCCTGCCCGAGCCCCTGCCCCGCCCCGAGGCGGCGACACTCGTACGCGAGTGGCTGGAGGCGGCGGCCTCCGTGGCCCCCGGTCCGGAAACCGTCGACATCGCCGACACCGCCGCCCGCTGGCTGCGCGCGGTCGCCACGATCATCGAACTGCGCCACCGGACCCACCGCTGACGCGGGGCCGGTGACCCCGCGCCGGTGACCCCGCGCCGGCCGCGTGCGCCCCGCCGACCGGGTGGACCTGGTGGACACGCGCTCGGTTGCCGCACATCGGATCGGATTTCCCGTGATGGTGGGACCCCTCCCGTATGTGCTGTTCGAGAAAGGGCACCGCCATGACCATCGTGGAGCTTGACTACAGCGGCGACGGCATCGTCGAGCTGATGAGGACGCCGGTGGTGAACCGCGACCCGCAGTGGCTGAGAAACGCGCTCCAACAAGCGGCCATGCTCGAACTCGCCACGCTGCCGCCGTACCTGTGCGCCTGGTGGTCGCTCATCGAGGACACAGAGTCGGGGGAGGCCGCGAGCGCCGCCATCAAGGTGATCATCTTCGACGAGATGTCCCACCTCGGGCATGTCTGCAACATGCTCACCACGATCGGTGGCATCCCGCGCCTGGCCCACGAGAGCGTACTGGCGCCCTATCCCTGTCCGCTCCCCGGCGGGATCAAGCCCAGCATCAACCCCGAGCTGGAGGTGTATCTCAGCGGGCTGACGAGGGACTCGGTCCGGATGTTCTCCGAGATCGAGGCCCCCGAGAAGCCGCTCGCGCAGTTCGCCGGGGACGGCACCGAGACGTTCCACTCGATCGGACACTTCTACACCGCGATCCTGGAAGCCTTCCGGCAGCACCAGGGGGAGATCACCGGGAAACGTCAGATCGTCAAGCGCATGGAGCATCACGGGGCGGGCAACAGCCTTTTCGCCATCAGGACGATCGCGGACGTGGAGAAGGCGATCGAGATCATCAAGGAGCAGGGCGAGGGCACCGAGCAGACGCCGGACAACCAGTTCCCCGGATTCGAGGGGGAGTTGTCCCACTACTACGTCTTCCGGGAGATCTTCCGCGGCAAGAAGCTGATCAAGGTGCAGGAGAATCCCCCGAAGTGGGACTTCACGGGCGCCGACCTCCCGCTGCCCCACGCCCGGCCCATGGGCAGGGTGCCCAAGGGCGGCTGGGCGAAGAACCCGGACACCGTGCCGAGCCCGCAGGTGCAGAGTGAACTGGACGACTTCAACAAGGCGTTCAGCGGCATGCTGAGAAGCCTGGAGTCGGCCTGGCAGCAGGACGACCCGGCGCAGGCCAACGCGGCCCTGGGGGAGGCGGTCGGCCTGATGTTCGGCCTCGCGGGGCCCGCGGGAAATCTGATGGAGATCCCCCTGCCCAAGGACCCCGGGTCGACCTACGGACCGGAATTCCTGTACGTCCCGCCCACGGCGTAGGAACCGCCGGTGATCAGCGGGTGGGCATGCCGCCGTGCGGGCTCTCGACCACCAGCGGTACCGACCCCTCGACGAGGTAGGGGTGGTCGGGGAAGTGGTCGACGTGCAGATGGCCGCCGTCCTCGGCGGCGGCCAGGGCCCGCAGGTTGTCCGCGAGGACGGCCCTGGCCTCGCCGTCCCCGCTGATCACCAGGAGCCGCCGCGCGGAGTCGAGGCCGATGAGGACCCCGGGGCCGGGGGAATCCCGCACCTCGACCCCCGCCAGCACCTCGACCCCCGCCAGCACCTCGACCCCCGCCGGCTCGTCGACCCCCGACGGGGACGCGCACCCGAGCAGCCCCTCACCCTCGGCCACCGCCCGTGCCAGGGCGCGGAGTTCCTCCGCCGAAGCGGTGAGAGCCACCTCGCCGAACCCGGGGTCGCGTACCAGCCTCATCGATGCACTCCTTGCCCGGGCGACATACAGACATGATCACACCGATCGCCTCGTCGCGGCCCCCCCGCCCGCCCTCAGTGGCCCAGGAACACCGGGTTGGTGAACGCCGCCAGGGCCCCGGGCAGTGGGGGCGCCGTCGCCGCGTGGCGCACCTCGGCCCGTACGTACGCCGCGTACGAGGGTGTCGTACGCCATTCCACGGCGCCCTCGCCCGAGGTGGGGAGCGGGCCGCCGGTGAACAGGACGCCCTGGTCCGTGACGAGGCGGACCGTGCAGCCGGGCGCGCCCCGCACCTCCAGACGGACCGTCACCGGGGTGTTCCCGGCCACCGCCAGGCGTTCGCCGATGCCGGCGTGTTCGCCCCGGCCGCCCGTCACGGAGAAGGCCAGCGACACGGTTCGCGACTCCGCGACGTACGACCGCCCCGCCCTGATGCCGTCCTGGATCGCCTCCCGCGTCAGGTCCTCGGCCCACACCACCGTCTGCGGCAGGCCGACCACGTCCGGGTCCCGGTGGGCGTCGCTGTTGCCCATCGCCGGGATCCAGTCCCGCCGTCCGTCCCGCACCCCCGCGACCAGCATCGCGTCCCAGTCCGCCAGGGCCACCTCGTCGTCGGGCGTGTAGGGGCCGTTCCACACCTCGACCGCGTCCGCCTCCCCGAAGCCGAACTTCCAGCCGCAGCCGATGCAGGTGGCGTGCGGGTGGGCCGGTACCACCAGGCCGCCGGTGCGGCGGATACGGCGGGCGAAACGGCCGAAGCGGTTGTCCCGGGCCCGGTAGCGCCAGTCGACGAAGGTCCCGGGGTCCGTGCCCACGGCGAGGACGTGTCCGGTGCGCGTGGTGACCTCCTCGCCCAGCAGGACCAGCAGGTCGTCGCCCGCAACCTCCGCCCACGCCCCGTGCCCCGCGTGCGTGTTGTGCTCCGAGGTGTTGACGAAGTCCAGGCCCGCCGCCCGGGCGAGGGCGCCGATCTCCGCCGGGGTGCGGCGGCCGTCGGAGTACCAGGAGTGCAGGTGGCAGTCGCCCCGGTACCAGGCCCGGCCCCGGCCCTTCGCCCGGGAGGGCGGGAACACCGGCCGGACGGCCGCGCCCGGGTCGCCGTACGTCAGGGTGACGGTGATCTCGTACGCCAGGCCCTGCGGTGCCACCGTGTACGGGCCGAGGACGAGGTGCCAGGTGCCCTTGCGCACCGGTCCCGCGACATACCCCGGCGTCGCCTCGTCCGCCCGGACGAAGAACTCCGTGCGGGCGCCGCCGGACCAGCCGCGGAAGCCCTCCCCGCCCAGTGCGGTGCCGCGTTCGTCGAAGAGGCCGATGTCGAGCGCGTTGCCCGGCGTGCCGGCGGGGACGGACGGGCGGTCGTAGCGGTAGGCGACCCGCACCTCCCGGACGCCCGACGGGACGTCCACGGGCACGTACACGAAGTCCGGTGACCCGGTGGGCAGGGTGCCGCGGACGGTCCTGGTCTCCCGGGACCCCGGTTCCGGGTCCGTCGCGGCCGACGAGAAGCTCACGCTGCCCAACGTAAGGGCGGCGGCGGAGCCCGTCACGAACAGTGCGCGTCTTCCGATTTCCTGGGTGTCGTCACACATGCCCGGCAGTGTCGCGGCCGCGCGTGAACTCCCGTGGAAGGAAGGGGAATCGGGAGGCGTCGACCCGGACCCCGAGATCAATTCCGACCGGTCGGTATGGACAGAGGGGTCTTCTCCCGGTACAGATGGGGTCGACACCCGCGCCCGCCCCGCCCGGGAGCACACGCACCCGCCCGAGAAGAGCCGTACGCGACGAAAGGCCCCCGATGCGCATCGCCGTCACCATCTTCCTCACCGACGAGACGATCACCCCCACCCGCCTCGCCCGTGAGCTGGAGCAGCGCGGGTTCGCCGGGCTCTACCTCCCCGAGCACACGCACATCCCCGTCGAGCGGACCACCCCGTACCCGGCGGGCGGCGACCTGCCGCGCGAGTACGGCCGTACCCTCGACCCCTTCGTCGCCCTCGGCCAGGCCGCCGCCGTCACGGAGCGGCTGGGCCTCGGCACCGGCATCACGCTGGTCGCCCAGCACGACCCGATCGACCTGGCCAAGCAGATCGCGACCCTGGACCATCTGTCCGGCGGGCGGTTCACCCTCGGCCTGGGCTATGGCTGGAACGTGGAGGAGGCCGCCGACCACGGCGTCGCGTGGCGCGAGCGGCGGGAGTCGGTCCGCGACCGGATGGGGCTGATGCGCGCGCTGTGGAGCGACGACCCCACCCCGTACGACGGCCCGTACGCGAGCGTCCGGGCCAGCCACGCCCACCCCAAGCCGGTACAGAAGCCGCGCGGCCCGGTCGTCGGCCCCCGTACCCTGATCGGCGGCGCGGCCGGCCCCAAGCTCTTCTCCCACATCAGCGAGTACGCCGACGGCTGGCTGCCGATCGGCGGGCGCGGGCTGTCGGAGTCCCTGCCGCTGCTGCGGGCCGCGTGGGCCGACGCCGGCCGTGACCCGGCCGCGCTCCAGGTCGTGCCGTACGCCGTCCACCCGTCGGCCGGGAAGCTCTCCTACTACGCCGGACTCGGCATCGAGGAGACCGTGCTCCAGTTGCCGCCGGCCGGCGAGACGGAGGTGCTGCGGCTCCTCGACGAGTACAGCGCCTTCGTGACCGATTCCAGTGACACCGTGTAACGACCGCCGGTGAGGGACGAATCGGGCGCCCCCGTCGTCCCTGACCAGCCCGAACGTATGCTCAAGGAATGACGACTTCGGCGACCTCCGGAACCGGCCCCACCGAGCGCCCCGGCGCCACCGGCCCAACCGAGAACTCCATGCGTCGCGCCCTCAAACGCGCCCGGGACGGCGTCGCCCTCGACGTCGGCGAGGCGGCCGTCCTGCTCCAGGCGCGCGGCGAGGCCCTCGACGACCTCGCCGCGTCGGCCGCCCGGGTCCGGGACGCGGGCCTGGCGGCGGCCGGCCGCCCCGGTGTCATCACCTACTCGAAGAGTGTCTTCATCCCGCTGACCCGGCTGTGCCGGGACAAGTGCCACTACTGCACGTTCGTCACCGTCCCCGGCAAGCTGCGGCGGGCCGGGCACGGGATGTTCATGTCCCCGGACGAGGTGCTGGACGTCGCCCGCAAGGGCGCCGCCCTCGGCTGCAAGGAAGCCCTGATCACCCTCGGCGACAAGCCGGAGGAGCGGTGGCCCGAGGCGCGGGAATGGCTCGACGCGCACGGCTACGACGACACCATCGCCTATGTCCGGGCCATCTCCATCCGGATCCTGGAGGAGACCGGGCTGCTGCCCCACCTCAACCCGGGCGTGCTGTCGTGGACCGACTTCCAGCGCCTCAAGCCCGTCGCGCCCAGCATGGGCATGATGCTGGAGACGACCGCCACCCGGCTCTGGTCCGAGCCCGGCGGCCCGCACCACGGCTCCCCGGACAAGGAGCCCGCCGTACGGCTGCGCGTCCTCCAGGACGCCGGCCGTTCCTCCGTCCCCTTCACCTCCGGGATCCTGATCGGGATCGGTGAGACGTACGAGGAGCGCGCGGAGTCCCTGTTCGCGCTGCGCAAGGTCGCCCGCTCCTACCACGGCGTCCAGGAGCTGATCATCCAGAACTTCCGCGCCAAGCCGGACACCGCGATGCGCGGCATGCCGGACGCGGAGCTGGACGAACTGGTCGCCGCGATCGCCGTCGCCCGGCACATCCTGGGCCCCTCCGCCAACCTCCAGGCGCCGCCCAACCTCGTCGACAGCGAGTACGAGCGGCTGATCGGCGCCGGCATCGACGACTGGGGCGGGGTGTCCCCGCTCACCATCGACCATGTCAACCCCGAGCGCCCCTGGCCGCAGATCGAGGAGCTGACCGAGCGGTCCCGCGCGGCCGGGTTCGCGCTGCGGGAACGTCTCTGCGTGTACCCGGAGTTCGTCCGCCGCGGCGAGCCCTGGCTCGACCCGCGCCTCCTGCCGCACGTCCGCGCGCTCGCCGACCCGGAGACGGGACTGGCCGTGCCGGACGCCGTGGTCGAGGGCCGCCCGTGGCAGGAGCCGGAGGAGGTCTTCACCGCCTCCGGCCGGACCGATCTGCACCACACCATCGACACCGACGGCCGTACGTCCGACCGCCGCGACGACTTCGACGAGGTGTACGGCGACTGGGGCGCCCTGCGTGAGGCGGCCGCCCCCGGCATGGCACCGGAGCGCATCGACACCGACGTCCGCCAGGCGCTCGCGACCGCCGCCGACGACCCGACGAAACTCACCGACGCCGAGGCCCTCGCCCTGCTGCACGCGGACGGCCCGGCGCTGGACGCGCTCACCCGGGTCGCGGACGACGTGCGCCGGTCGGCGGTCGGGGACGACGTCACGTACATCGTCACGCGGAACATCAACTTCACCAACGTCTGCTACACGGGCTGCCGTTTCTGTGCGTTCGCCCAGCGCCGCACCGACGCCGACGCCTACACCCTCTCCCTCGACCAGGTCGCCGACCGGGCCCAGCAGGCCTGGGAGGTGGGCGCGGTCGAGGTCTGCATGCAGGGCGGCATCCACCCGGACCTGCCCGGCACGGCGTACTTCGACATCGCGCGGGCGGTGAAGGAGCGGGTCCCGGGCATGCATGTGCACGCCTTCTCGCCCATGGAGGTCGTCAACGGCGCGACCCGCACCGGCCTGTCGATCCGCGAGTGGCTGACGGCCGCCAAGGAGGCGGGCCTGGACTCGATGCCCGGCACCGCCGCCGAGATCCTCGACGACGAGGTCCGCTGGGTCCTGACCAAGGGCAAGCTGCCGACGGCGACCTGGATCGAGGTGATCACCACCGCGCACGAGGTGGGCATCCGGTCCAGCTCGACCATGATGTACGGGCATGTGGACCAGCCCCGCCACTGGCTCGGCCATCTGCGCACCCTGTCCCGGATCCAGCAGGAGACGGGCGGCTTCACGGAGTTCGTCACGCTCCCCTTCATCCACACCAACGCCCCGGTGTACCTGGCCGGCATCGCCCGCCCGGGCCCGACCCTGCGGGACAACCGCGCGGTGACGGCGATGGCCCGGCTCCTGCTCCACCCGCACATCCCGAACATCCAGACCAGCTGGGTGAAGCTGGGCGCGGAGGGCGCGGCGGAGATGCTCCGCTCCGGCGCCAACGACCTGGGCGGCACCCTGATGGAGGAGACCATCTCCCGGATGGCGGGCTCCTCGTACGGCTCCTACAAGTCCGTCAAGGACCTGATCGCGGTCGCGGAGGCGGCGGGCCGCCCGGCGAGGCCCCGGACGACCCTGTACGGCGAGGTCCCCGAGGAGCGGCAGCGGGCGGCGCGGGCCTCGGACGGGCATCTGCCGGAACTCCTGCCCGTGCTGGAGTGAGTACGATGATCCGACCTCTGTTGGATGAGGACATGTAGCTGAGGAGATGCGTGCCCGTGGCTGCCCGACGGCTTCCCTCGTGGGTCTGGGTCACCGGTCTGACGGCGGGTGCGATCGCCGCGGTCGCCGTGCTGACGGTGAAGGCCGAGAAGGGCCCGCATCCCACGGCGGCGGCGGCGGTCCGCCCGAGCGCTTCGGCGTCGGCGGCGCCCGGCGCCGGATCGTCCGCGGCGCCCAAGCCCTCCGCCTCCCCGGCGAAGACCGGGGTGCCGCGGGCCTCGGGCACGGGCCGCCGGGTCGTCTACGACCTGTCGGACCACCGCGTCTGGCTGGTCGACGCCGACGACACCGCCCGCCGGACGTTCACGGTCTGGCCGGGCACCGTCGAGCCCGCGCCCGGCACGTACACGATCTCCGTGCGCAAGGACGCGACGACCGGATCCGACGGGGTCGAGATCGAGCACATCATCTACTTCTCGGTCGTCTCCGGCGTGAACATCGCCTTCTCCAACGCGGTCGACGGCTCCTCGCCGCCCCCGGCCGCCGCGGACGCCCGGACGGGCGGGATCCGCATGCCCGAGGCGGACGGGGCGGCGCTGTGGGCCTTCGGCGACCTGGGGACGAAGGTCCGCGTCGTCGAGTAGGCGCCGGCGGTCAGGCGGCCGGCTCGTCGGCCGCCCGCCCGGACGGCAGGTGGTTGACCAGCAGCACGATCCCGCTGAACACGAAGACGCGGGTCGCCGCCTCCAGCCCGTTCCAGGTGTCCGACTGCCACATCGCGAACCACTCCCCGCCGATCGCGATGAACCCGGCGCCGAACAGCAGCATCAGCATCAGCAGGCCGTACGTCGAGAACGCGCGGGCCCGGACGAGGTCCCGGCGCGCCCAGAACCACGTCCCGGCGGCCAGGACGACCGCGGCCACCGTCTCCCACGCGATGATCGCGACGTACGCGGCGTCCTGCAGACCCTTGCTCGTCACCGCCCGCCACATCAGGTCGTCGTCCTTGAAGGTGGTGTCCATCGCCAGCACGTGCCGGACGAACTGCTGGTTGGTGCCGAAGTCGGTGATGTTCCCGAAGGCCACGAGCGCTATGTAGAGCGCGACCGTTCCGGTGAGGAGCCCGGCGGTCAGCGGGAGAAGACGTGAGGTCTGTGTGAATCGTGAGGTGGGGGTGGTCATGCCGGTCCCCCTACCCCGTCGGGAGGCCATGTCACCCCATCAAGTTGCCTATGGTTACTTCATGTTGGGGAGGCAACCGGATCGCGCCGACCGACGACCCGGCCGGGCGGCCATCACCGAGATCCGCGCGATCCGGGAGACGGCAGAGGCGGAGGCAGGCCTGTGACGGACTGGGCCTGGGACCACAACCCGAGCGCCGAGTACGTCACCGGCGGACTGCCGGCTTTCTCGCCGTTCCGCGGCACGAGTGCGTCCACGTCTGCAATGTGACCTGGTACGGCTGACGCCCGGGATCTCCACCGGGCCTTCACAGCCCTTCCGCCGCCACAGCCTGCGTGTCGTCCCGTTCGATTACAGTGACGAACGTCGTACGTACGGACGGTGCCCGGGAGGACTTGGTGAGTGCGACGTCCGGCGCCGTCTGGGGCCGTGCCGAACAGCAGGACTTCCGCAGCCGGGTGCGCGGCACGCTGCTGGGCGCCGCCGTCGGCGACGCGCTCGGGGCGCCCGTCGACGGCCTCGGCATCGAGGAGATCCGGCAGGTCCACGGCCCGGAGGGCGTCGTCGACCTCGCCCCCGCCTACGGCCGGCGCGGCGCCGTCACCCATCTCACCCAGCTCACCCTCTTCACCGTGGACGGGCTGATCCGCGCCCAGGTCCGCCGGGACACCGGCGCCTGGCACCCGCCGACCGATCTGCACCGGGCGTATCTGAGATGGGCGGCAACCCAGCGCGACTGGGGGCCGGACCTGCGCAAGGACGACGGCTGGCTGGCCCGCGAGGAGTGGCTGTACGCCCGCCGAGACCCGACCTGCCCGCTGCTCATGGGGCTCGGCGACGAACACCTGGGCACGCTGGACTCGCCCAAGAACCCCGACGCCGATGGCCCCGAGCCCACCGCCCGTTCCGCGCCCTTCGGTCTGCTCGTCGGCTGGGAGCCGCAGCTCGTCGCCCAGCTCGCCGTCGAGTGCGCGGCCCAGACCCACGGCCACCCGTCGGCGTACCTCGCGGCGGGCGCGTACGCCGTCACCGTGCAGGCGCTCGCCCGGGGCGAGAGCCTGGACGGCGCGGTGCAGCGCACGCTCGCGCTGCTGGCGGCCCGGCCCGGACACGAGCCCGTCTCGGAGGCGCTCCAGCGCGCGCTGGGCGCCGTACGGCAGGGGCTGCCGGGGCCGGGACGCGTGGCGGAACTGGTGGGGGAGGGGGCGGCGCCGGGTGTGCTCTCCGGCGCCGTGTACTGCGCGCTCGTCGCGGAGGACGTCAGACACGGACTGCGCCTCGCGGTGAACCAGGGCGGCCCCTCCGCCCCGACCGCCGCCCTCACCGGCGGACTGCTCGGCGCCCTGCACGGCGAAACGGCCCTCCCGCCGGCCTGGCTGGCCGAACTGGAGGGCCGCCCCACGATCCTGGAACTCGCCGACGACTACGCCATGGAACTGACCCAGGGCCCGGCCCTGCACAACCCCGCGGGCGCGTCACCGGGGTGGCTGGCCAGGTATCCGCGGTAGGACACCGTTCAGTCCTTCGCGGGGACCGTGTCCCGGGGCTCGGGGATCGGGACTGCCGCGCCCGTGGCGCCGCCGTCCCCGTCCGTGTTGATCTTCTCGATGATCGCGAGCCGTTCCGGGGTGTCCTCCGGCTTCAGGAAGCCGATGAGGACGTAGAGGATCAGGGACACGGCCAGCGGTACCGATACCTGGTACTGGAGCGGCACCCCGCCGTCGACGTTCCAGTTGATCGGGTAGTTGACCAGCCAGAAGGCGAACAGGCCCATCGACCAGCTGGTCAGCGCCGCCGTCGGTCCCGAGCGCCGGAACGGGCGCAGCAGGCCCAGCATCATCGGGATGGCCATCGGACCCATCAGACCGGCCACCCACTTGATGACGACGGTGATGATGTCCTTGAACGCGGGGGAATTGACCTGGGTGGCCGCCGCCATGGACAGCCCGAGGAAGACGACCGTGGTGACCCGGGCGGCGATCAGACCCGACCGCTCGCTCCACTCCCGGGCCCGCCGCGACACCACCGGCGCGCAGTCCCGGGTGAAGACGGCGGCGATGGCGTTGGCGTCGGAGGAGCACATGGCCATCGTGTGCGAGAAGAAGCCGACGATGACGAGCCCCAGCAGACCGTGCGGCAGCAGCTGTTCGGTCATCAGGCCGTAGGAGTCGGAGCCGTCCGGCTTCTGCGACTCGACCAGCAGCGGGGACATCCACATCGGGAAGAACAGCACCAGCGGCCAGACCAGCCACAGCACCGCCGACAGCCGCGCCGAGCGCTCGGCCTCCCGCGGGGACGCCGTGGCCATGTACCGCTGGGCCTGGTTCAGCATGCCGCCGTTGTACTCGAAGAGCTTGATGAACAGGAACGCCAGCAGGAAGACCGTGCCGTACGGGCCGACCAGCGGCTTGTCGTGTCCCTGGAGCGCGGGCTGGTCCCAGGCTTCGAGGAACCCGATGCCCTTGTCGTCGAGCTTCATCACCACGGCGACGAACATCGCGACGCCCGCCAGCAACTGGATGACGAACTGCCCGAGTTCGGTGAGCGCGTCCGCCCACAGCCCGCCGATCGTGCAGTAGACGGCGGTGATGGCGCCGGTGATGAGGATGCCCTGGTTGAGGGAGACCCCGGTGAAGACGGACAGCAGGGTGGCGATCGCCGCCCACTTGGCGCCCACGTCCACGATCTTCAGCAGCATCCCGGACCAGGCGAGCGCCTGCTGGGTCTTCAGGTCGTAGCGGTTCTTCAGGTACTCCAGCGGGGAAGCGACATGGAGCCGGGAGCGCAGCCGGTTGATGCGCGGCGCGAACAGCTTCGAACCGATGGCGATGCCGAGGGCGATCGGGAAGGACCACGTGACGAACGACGTGACGCCGTAGGTGTAGGCGATGCCGGCGTAGCCGGTGAACATCACCGCGCTGTAGCCGGACATGTGGTGCGAGATGCCCGACAGCCACCAGGGCATCTTGCCGCCGGCGGTGAAGAAGTCGCTGACGTTGTCCACGCGTTTGTGCGACCAGACGCCGATGGCGACCATCACGCCGAAGTAGCCGATGAGCACGGCCCAGTCGAGACCGTTCATGTGCGCCCTCCCAGGGGTTCAGCCCGGCGCTCATCGTGGGCGTTGCCGCGTGAACACGACAAGTAAGCGTCAGGTCAAAGGGAGGTAAAATCATTCGGCATACTGTCCTGTGTTCATCTATGTGAACTCATCGCATCAGCTCGCCAGCGTTGACCAGCAGTGATTGTCCGGTGATGGCCCGCGCCCGGTCCGAGGCCAGGAACACCGCGGCGTCCGCGACGTCCCCGTCGGTGGCCAGCTCGGGCAATGCCATCCGCCCCGTCAGCCGCCCCAGCACCTCCTCCTCCGCCACCCCCTCGGTCTGCGCGGTGAAGTGCACGTACGCCTGCACCGGCGGCCCCCACATCCACCCCGGCAGCACCGTGTTGACCCGGATCCGGTGCGGCCCCAGCTCCCGCGCCAGCGAGTACATCGCGCTGGTCAGCGCCCCCTTCGACGCCGCGTACGCCGCCTGCCGCACCTGCGAGGGCGCGGCCACCGCCGACTGCGTCCCGATGAACACCACCGACCCGCCGCCCGCCTTCAGCCCGTCGAGACAGGCCCGGGTCATCCGCAGCGTCCCCAGCAGGTTCACGTCCAGCACCGACTGCCAGGTCGCGAAGTCCGCGTCCTCCAGCCCGCCGAACAGGGAGTCCCAGGCGGCCACATGGACCACCGCGTCGATCCCCCCGAACCGCTCCCGCGCCAGCCCCGCCAGCGCCGCGCACTGCCCCTCGTCCGTGATGTCCGTGGCCCGGTACGCCGTGTGCGTGCCGTCCGGATCGATCCCGGCCGCGCTCTTGGCGAGGTTCGCCTCGGTCCGTGCCCCCAGCACGGCGTTGCCCCCGTCCCGTACGACCGCCGCGGCGACCTGGTGCCCCAGGCCCGCCCCGACTCCCGAGACGACGACGGTCTTCCCCGCGAGCAGTGACATCGGTGGCCTCCCGGCTCTGGCGCCCTATCTGACGGAGCGTCAGAGTAGGGGTGAGTGCAGGAGGACGGAAGGGGAGCAACCGTGAGCGAGGAGACCCGCAGCGAGACGTACGCCGAGCTGGCCGCCGTAGGACCCTACGGCGTCCGTCCGGGCCACGCCCTGATCACCATGGTCGAGCCGCACCCCGGCCACGAGTATGCCTACAACCGCTGGTACGAGGACGACCACTACTACGCCGGCGCGATGGCCATGCCCTGGATGTACGCGGGACGGCGATGGGTGGCGACGAGGGACCTGCAACTCCTGCGCTACCCGGAGAAGTCGGCGATCGCCCAGCCGGTGACCGCCGGCTGCTACCTCTCCACGTACTGGATCACCTCCGGCCGCTACGACGACCACATGCGCTGGACGGTCGCCATCAACAAGCGCCTCAACCGGGACGCCCGCGTCTACCAGGACCGCACC
This sequence comes from Streptomyces sp. NPDC041784, assembly GCF_055591025.1. Lineage (NCBI taxonomy): Bacteria > Bacillati > Actinomycetota > Actinomycetes > Kitasatosporales > Streptomycetaceae > Streptomyces > Streptomyces sp. NPDC041784. The sequence continues at coordinate 278,249 of NZ_JBVJAB010000005.1, read as the reverse complement.
CACGTCTTCACGGCCTTCCAGGACCACGAGGCGACCGTCTACCGGGACGGCGCGGCGGGACCGCGGGACTTCCACGCCCTGGACCATCCGTACGCCGGCCTGGTCCTCCAGGTGATCGACACCGACACCGCCGAGCAGCGCGCCGGGCTCCTGGAATGGCTGCGCACCCGACATCTGCCGCGGCGGCTGTCCGGCTCCCCGGCCGCCATGGTCACCCTCTTCCGCCCGACGCCGCTCCCCGGCGACCGCATGACCTACGTCAAGCAGGTCGAGGGCGTCGGCACCCGCCTGACCCTGCTCTGGTTCCTGGAGACGGACCCCAGGCAGTGCTGGGCGGACCACTTCACGGACCTGGACACCCAGGTCACCGCGTCCGGACTGGGCAGAGTGGAACTGGTGGCCCCGTTCGTCCCGACGATCGCGGGGACGGACACCTATGTCTCCGAGCTGAGGTGACCACGGGGCCGCCGGCGGGGGATCACTTCAACGCGTCCGGACACGGAGTGCCCCGCGGCAGCTGATAGGGCGCGGCGAGCCGGTACACGCCGGCCTCCGGCGCCAGCAGCATCGTCCACTTGTCCCCCTCCGCGTCCTCCTCCGTCTCGTACAGGCAGCCGTTGACGTTGTCGTACGTCTTCGCCTCGCCCTCGGCCCGGTGCTTGGACTCCTCCGTCTCCTGCGGAGCCTTCAGGCTCTTGCCCTCCGCGTCGACGACACTCAGCCACGGCGAGTACGGGATCCGGATCAGGATCCGGCCCGCCTTCTTCACGTCGATCGTCATCTCGCCCTGCTCGGCGCGCTGCACCACCGCGTCGGGCTCGGCGAGCGGCGCCGGATCCGTCACCCGGAACAGCTGCCAGTTGGCGTCGCCCCAGACCTGCTCCAGATACGGCAGCCCGCGCTGCACCAGCTCCCGCTCCCGCTCGCCGCCGTCCCCGTCCAGCGCGTCCTTCGGGACGACGACGAAGTGCACGGCCCACCGCTGGAGCCACTCGTGGTAGTTCGCCGAGTTGAGGGTGTCGTCGTAGAAGAGGGGGTTGCGCTCCATGTCGGCCTGCCGGTTCCAGCCCCGGGCCAGGTTGACGTACGGCGCGAGCGCGGACGCCTCGCGGTGCGAGCGGGCCGGTACGACCTCGACCCGGCCCTTCTCGGCGCCGACGCCCTGGAGTTCGTTGACCAGCGGCGCCAGCTCACGCGCCCAGGAGGCCGCCGGGGTGGTCCGCCAGACGTCGTCGACCGACTTGAAGCCGATCCAGCCGACGAACCCGGCGAACGCCACCACGATCAGGTACCACTTGCGGCTGCGCGGCACCGCGAACGGCAGCGCGGCCATCAGCACGACCCCCGCGAACAGCATGGCGAGCCGGGTGATGTTGGACCCGATCTGCGAGCTGACGAGCCACACCCCGAGCACACCGAGCCCGTACACGGCCGCCGTGATCCGTACGGTCTTCCAGTCGCGCGGGACGACGGCGAACACGATCGCCGAGTACAGCAGCGGCAGGGACGCCGAGCCGAAGGACATCGGCTGGGTGCCGGAGAACGGGAACAGCCAGGCGGAGACGGCGACCACGGCCGTCGGGGCGAGCCCCAGCGCCCACGCGCCGGGCCGCCGCTTCTGGAGGAACAGCGCGACGGCGACGATTCCCACGAACAGCCCCGCCACGGGCGAGCCCATCGTGGCGAGCGCGGCGAGCGGCGCCGCGCACAGCGCCTTCGCCCACCGTTTGTAGCGCCAGCGGTAGGGCCAGCAGAACACGACGGCCACGGCGCCCAGCGCGAACATGTTGCCCAGGCCGAAGGTGACGCGCCCGGACGCGGCGTTGCACAGCAGCGCGAAGACCCCCGCCAGCGCGGGCCACACCGGGTTCTTCACGGGCCGGCAGCGCAGCAGGATCAGAGTGAGCAGGCCCGCCGAGATCGTCCCGGCGATCATCATCGTCGTCCGGACACCGAGGACGGACATGAGGTACGGCGACACCACGCTGTACGACACCGGGTGCATGCCGCCGTACCAGGCGAGGTTGTACGCGGAGTCGGGGTGGCGGCCGACGAACTCGGCCCACGCGTCCTGCGCCGCCAGATCGCCGCCACTGTTCGCGAACGCGAAGAACCACACGAGGTGGAGGAGGCCGGACAGCACGGTCACGGAGAGCACGAGATGCCGGCGGAGGAAGGCGCCGAGCCGGTCGACGGCGGATCTCACGCGCGTGGGTTCCCGGTCGGCCGGACCGGCGTCCCGGCCGGTGCGGTCGTCGCGGTCATGGTCGCCGGACTGGGGTGCGGGCACCCGTGTCCGCGGGCCGGCGTCCGGGCCCGGACCGGTGTCGTCGGCGCGTGTCGGCTCCGCAGTGGCCACTCGAAGGCACTCCCCGTGTCCCGTCTTCTGTTCTCGGTCGCGTCCCGTTCGCGTCCGCTTCACGGCAGCACGGTAGCGGCCGCCGACCTGTCCCGTTTCGCGACGCTAGCACGCACCCCGCCGGACGGCTGCCCGGCGGGGTGGAGGAGCGCTACGGACGCGGCCGGTGGTCAGCCGATGCGCGTCAGCTTGTCCGGGAAGCCCGGCTCGACCAGGTCGCTCTGGAGCGCCACCGGCACCTTCACCGCGCCACCCGAGCTGTCCCCGACGGTGAGCGTGCCCACCTGGGTGCCGGCCTTCGCCGTGTGTGGGACGTCGTCGGCGGCGAACGACAGCTTCACCGTCAGACCGGCCCAGCCGACCGCCGTGACGTCCTTGGTGACGACGACCGGGGTCCGGCCGCCCAACCGGTCGTCCACGTACCCGACGACATCGCCCTTCTTCACGATCTTCGCCGAGGTCAGCCCGTCCTGGGCGGCGGTCAGCGCCGTCCTGCTGACGGTGTTGACCGTCTTGAGGATGGTCGGCTTGTGCTGGCCGAGGACCGCGCCGACGATGGTGACCGTCTCGCCGCCGACCTTCTTGCGGGCGGCGAAGAGGAGGTTGCCGCCGGCCGCGCTGGTGGAGCCGGTCTTGATGCCGATCGCGCCCATGAGGAAGGGCAGCGTGTTGTAGTTCGGCCAGTTGTATCCGGTGGGGTCCGTCCAGCTGGCCGCGCTGGTGATCGCCACGAGAGCCGGGATCTTCACCACCGCGTTGCCGAGCTTCACCTGGTCCTCGGCCGTGGAGACGGTGGTCTCCTTCAGCCCGGAGGGGTCGGTGTACGTCGTGTTCGTCATCCCGAGTTCCTTGGCGGCCGCGTTCATCTTCTCGATGAACGCCGCCTCGGTGCCCCCGTCCCAGCGGGCCAGCAGCCGGGCGATGTTGTTCGCCGACGGGATCATGACGGCCGAGAGGGCCTGCTGGAGCGTGAGCTTGTCGCCGGCCTTGACACTGGCGAGGGTGGACTCGCCGCTCTGGTTGTAGCCGCCCTCCTTCTCGGCGGTGGCGTCGACCGTGATGCTCGGGCCGTCCTCGCCCGCCTTGAGGGGGTGGTCCTTGAGGACGACGTACGCGGTCATCGTCTTGGCCACCGAGCCGATGGCGACCGGCGTCTGCTTGCCGAAGCTGTCCATCGTGCCGACGCCGTCGACGTCCATCCAGCCCTGGCCCTCGTTCGGCCAGGGCAGGGAGAGCTTGCCGCCCTCGAAGGTGTACGCGTCCTTCGCGGTGAGCGTCAGCGCGGTCGCCGGCAGCGGGCGGACGGCCTGCACGACCGCAAACACGATCACCAGCAGGATGACCAGCGGCGTCCAGATCTTGACCCGTCGGCCGAGCGTGCGCAACGGAGTCGGCGGGGGCGGCGGGGTGTTCGTCAGCTCGGCCAGCAGGTCCAGCGGCGGCTTCGGCGGCAGCGGCTGCTGCGTGGTGCGCTCGGGGCCGACCTGGGGGACGTGCGCGGTGACGTCCGCGGGCGTCTGGACAGCGCGGGGTTCGTCGAGCGGCTTGAGCGCGACGAACTTGCTGGTCCGCTCGGCGGCGGGTTCGGGGTCGGGCTTCGGCTCGGGCTTGGGCGTGGGCTCTTCGGTGGCCTTGCCCTTGTCGGCCTTGGCGGCCTTGTCGGCCTTGGCGCCCTCGTCGTCGGTGTCGGCCTCGGTCTCGGCCGGCTTGGGCTTGGTCGCGCCGCCCAGCTTGAGCATGGTGGTCGGCTGGTCGACGGTGGGCTTGGGCCGGGGGGCCTTGAAGACGGCGGTGGGCTGGTCGACGGGGGAGGGGGCGGCCTGAGCGTCCTGCTCGGGCTCGTCCTCCTTGTCGTCGTTGCCGCGCTTGCCGTCCTTGTCTTCCTTGTCGGCCTTGGGCTGCTCGTCGTTGCTCTCGGCCTCGGCCTCGGCCTCGTCGGCCTCGTCGACCGTGGCCCACTTCGGCGCGGGCTTGGAGGCGGGCTTCGAGGCGGACTTGGGCTCGGGCGCGGGCTCGGCCTCGGGCTCGGGCTCGGTCTCGGCCTCGGGCTCGGTCTCCGGGTCGCCGTCGGTGTCCTCGGCAGCCGCCTCGGTGTCCTCGGTGTCCTCGGTGTCTCCGGAGTCCCCGGCGTCCTCCCCGGAAGGCTCCTCGTCCTCCCCGGAGGGCTTCTCCTCGCCGCTTCCGGAGTCGTCGGAGGCGTCCGAGGCGCTCTCAGCGTCCCCGGAGCCCTCAGAGGGGCCCTCAGCGCCCTTCTCGGCGCCCTGGGCGTCCCGGGCGCCCTCGGCCTCAGCGGCCTCCTCGGCATCCCTCGCGGAGTCGTCCGCGGAGTCGTCCGTGGAGTCGTCCGCGTCCGTGCCGGAGTCGGCCACCTCCTCGGCGGGGTCGTCCGCGTCCCGCTCGATCTCCAGTTCGCGTACGGAGAAGACCCGTGTGGCCGTGTCCACACCACCACGGGACTCCGAGGCCGAGGCCGAGCCCGACGGCTCGCTCTCCCGTGCCACCGCGAGCCGCGGATCGCGGGGCTCGCGCGATTCGGGAACCATGCCCGCGCTCCCCGACGTCGGTTCCGCCGACGACTCGCGCTGCTTCGACCTGTCGGGGGACTCGCCCGCCACCGATGCCTCCTCGCATGTGCTGCTGTGCCGCATGTGCTGCCGAACCTGAACCGCCCGCCCGGAACCGCCTCATGGCACTGTCCGAACCATGTACCAGTGTCCTGTGTAGAGGGCTTGGCTCCTGCGGTAGACGAGAACGACATACCTACTGGTTCCACTACAAACAGGTCACGCACCCTCGACAGACCAATGTGAGAGGGGTCACCCTGTCATTCATCCACGCGGGGAGGCATGGATGGGCAGGAGCCGCAGAACGATTCCGGAAGAGCTTCTTCTGCTGGCGTTGGACCCGACCACGGGTACCACCGCACAGCCGCAGTCGCTCGACCTTGGTCTGGCCGGAGCACAGCTAGTGGAGCTGGCGCTGGCCGGACGGATAGCCCCTGACGGGGATCGTATCGCCGTGGTGTCGCCACGGCCGACAGGAGATCCGACACTGGACTGCGCGTTGGAGTTGCTGCGAAGGCGTGGCGCTCCGGTTCGGGCTGTCCACTGGATCGGCGGGCCGCGTCTCGGGCTCCGCCAGACCTACCTCTCGCATCTGGAGCGGTGCGGCATGGTGCATGCCGTGGCGGGACAGATGTGCGGGGTGCTGCCGACGACTCGCTACCAGGCGACGGACACCGAGATCAGCCGGGAGATCAGGGCCCGGCTGGACTCCGCGATCCGCACCGGCGTTCCGCCGGACCCGCGGACCGCGGCGCTCGCCGCACTGGCGCACGCGGTCGGCCTCGGCAAGCACCTGTATCCGGGGAACGAGGGACGGTCGTCCCGCTCCCGGCTGCGGGACCTGATCAGGCACGACCCCATGGGCGGACTCGTCGCGCACGCCGTGATGGACGTCCAGAACGGTGCGGCGGCCCAGCCGCGCCGCAACCCGGCGGCACCGGCCGGCCGACAGGCCGGACCAGGCGCCAGGCCCGCTCCGGAACCCGCCCGTGGCGTTCCGGCGCAGCCGCGCCGCGGTCCCATGGCGCGTGTCGTGGCCCACTGAGCCGCAGTCCCACGACGCACGCGAACGGCAGGACGCGCAGAACGCACAGAACGCGCCTGCCGGCAGGACCCGTATGACCCGTTCGGGAGCCGCCGCGGCCCGCGCGGGGCGGTGAGTCGTCACCGTCCCGCGCGGACGCATGTCGGGGCAGGTCGGGGCCACTTCCGACGGTGCCTGACCCGAACTGACGTGTACCGGCCGCATATCCACCGTTTTCCAGCGGTAGAAAGCACCTTGGTGGCAGTCTGCTCAACAGCAGATACGCAAAGTGTCAGATACAGGCATGCAGCCGGAGGTGCGCGTCCCGTGGCGTCCAATGTCAATCCCACCGTCAGGCGACGCCGGCTGGGCCAGGAGTTGCGCCGGCTCCGCGAGCTCAAGGGCATGACCGCCGAGGAGGTCGCAGAGCGGCTGCTGGTCTCCCAGTCGAAGATCAGCCGGCTGGAGAACGGCCGGCGCAGCATCAGCCAGCGGGACGTCCGCGACCTGTGCGGGGTGTACGAGGTCGAGGACCAGCGGATGGTCGACTCGCTGATGGAGATGGCCAAGGACTCCCGCCAGCAAGGCTGGTGGCACGCCTTCGGCGATGTCCCGTACAGCGTCTACATCGGTCTGGAGACGGACGCGGCGAGCCTGCGCGTGTACGACCCGCAGGTGGTGCCCGGGCTGCTCCAGACCCGTAGCTATGCGGAGGCGCTGATCTCGGGCGCGCTGCCGGAGGCTCCGCCGCTGGACATCGAGAAGCGGATCCAGGTGCGCCTGCGCCGACAGGAACGTATTTCCACAGGGGAGAACCCGCTGCGGCTGTGGGCGGTCCTGGACGAGGCGGCGCTGCGCCGCCAGGTGGGCAACCGTCAGGTGATGATCGAGCAGCTGGAGTACCTGCTGGAGATGTCCCAGCTGCCGCACGTCACCGTGCAGTTGATCCCCTTCACGATGGGCGCGCACCCGGGGGTGAGCGGGCAGTACGCGATCCTGGAGTTCCCGGACGCGGCCGACTCCAGCGTGGTCTACATCGAGGGTGTCACCAGCGACCTGTACCTGGAGAAGCCGCAGGACGTGCAGAAGTACAGCGTCATGTACGAGCACCTGCGGGCGCAGGCCCTGAACGCGGACCAAACGCGGGAGTTCATCCAGAAAGCGGCGAAGGAATACGCGCGCGAGGCGACCGCGTAGCCGCCCGGCGGGGTGAGGCGCCGCAAGGTACACCCTGGCCCGGTCTGGAGGGAAGTCCCCGGGGAATATGCCATCCGGTCGGGTGAATAGTCGCTCCGTATCACGATGTTGGCGAGTAGCGTCGATCACGCCATCGAGCAACAACGTTGGCGCAAACCGTGCCGTGCAGACGGAGACCAACCCACGGCGTGGTGACAGCAACTCAGCAACTCAGCAACTGACTACCGGAGCGAACATGGCAATCCAGCAGGGCGCCGCGAACGAGTGGGTCAAGTCCTCCTACTCCCAGGGCAACGGCGCGTGCGTCGAGATCAAGTCCCCCGTCACGGAGGCGATGGCCGTCCGCGACTCCAAGGTCACCGACGGCCCGACCCTGGCGTTCCCCGCCGACGCCTGGAACGTCTTCGTGGCGTCGGTCAAGGCCTAGGGCATCTCCCTGAGTCTCGGCCGGTTACGCACGGCAACCGCACAGGCACCACCCCAAGAGCCCCCTCGACCAGCTCGCCGTCCTAGCCGAGGGGGCTCGGCGATTCCCGAACCGGGCAGTGCCTAGGCCCGCTTCACCGGGAACGCCACATCGCACACCGGGTCCTGCGGGCCCGCCGCCTCCCAGTCCGCGAAGTAGATCTCGCGGCAGGGGCCGTCGAACGCCCAGCCCTCGCGCTCGATCCACGCCTCCACGGCCTCGTAGGCGGCGTGGATCTGGGGGTTGGCGACCTGGGCCTTGGTGATCCGGGTGTAGGCCAGGTGCCGGGCCGGTTCCACCCGCGCCCGCACCTGGCGGGCCCGGCCCTGTTCGGCCGCCCACGCCCGGGCGGCGGCCTCGTCCGCGACCGGGACGCAGGACTCGGCGGGCCCGTCGCTCTCCTCGGAGATCTCGGCGTAGTACACGACGTACGGATCGCCCGCGATCCCGCCGCATTCCCCCGCCGCTTCCTCCAGTCGGCCCAGTGAGGCCGGGATCCAGACGGGCAGCTCGTCCTCGACGGCATGCCGCATCTCGGTGATGATCACCTGGTCGGGCACCTCGGCCATGGCGATCTCGAACGTGTCGTACATCTCGGAGCTCCTCCCCGACAGTCGGCCACGGAGGTACTCGGCGAGCGCGCGCTGAGCGGCGAACCGGCTCTCGACGTCCGCCCAGTAGGCGGCCAGCAGATCGCCCGCCGCACCGGGGGCCGGGGTGTCGAGCACCTCGGCGATCCGGGCGAGCGGCATGTCGAGCCGCCGCAGCAGCGCGACGAGCCGGGCGCGGTCCACCTGGCCGGCGCGGTAGTAGCGGTAGCCGCTCACCTCGTCGACCTTCGCCGGCGCCAGCAGGCCCAGCCGGTCGTAGAGCCGCAGCGCCTTGGCCGACAGGCGGGCCCGCGCGGCGAACGCGCCGATCGTGAGCAGTGCGTCGTCGTTGCGTACGTCCACCACGTCATCCTCCGTCACCGGGCGGTCCACTCCGCCCGGCGACGAGGAGACTCGACCCTGCCCCAGGGTCAGGGTCAACCGGCGAGCTGCGCCTCGACGGCGGCCACGACCTCGGCGGACTCCGGCTCGGTCTGCGGGGAGAAGCGGGCGACGACCGTGCCGTCCCGGCCGATCAGGAACTTCTCGAAGTTCCAGCGGATGTCTCCGGTGTGGCCCTCCGCGTCCGCGAAACCGACGAGACGCTCGTAGAGGGCGTGCCGCTCGTCGCCGTTCACCTCGACCTTCTCGGTCAGCGGGAACGTCACGCCATAGGTGGCCGAGCAGAACTCGGCGATCTCCTCGGCGGTGCCGGGCTCCTGCCCGAGGAACTGGTTGCAGGGCACGCCGAGCACGGTGAAGCCCTGGGCGGCGTACCGCTCCTGGAGCTTCTCCAGGCCGGTGTACTGCGGGGTCAGACCGCACTTGGAGGCCACGTTCACGATCAGGACGGCCTGGCCCGCGTACTGCTCGAGGTCCGCGGAGCCGCCCTTGAGGGCGCCGATCTCGACGGCGAGGGGGGAGGAACCGGCATCAGTAGTCATGCTCCGGATGCTAACTCCGGCGAGTGACACCCCGGCTTCCGGGGACTCCCTCCGGTCGGCCGGTCTCCGCCGTCCCCAGGGTCTCCTGGGCCCCCACCAGCACCTCGCCCGCCCCCGTCCGCGAGTACAGCACCGACCGCCCGGCCCGCCGCCGCTCCACCAGCCCCGCGTCCAGCAGCACCCGCAGATGCCGGCCCACCGAGCCGAGCCCCTGCCCGGTGAGGGCGACCAGCTGGGTCGTGCTCAGCGGCGTGGCCAGCAGCACCAGGACGGCGGCCCGCGCCGGCCCCAGCAGGGCACCCAGGGCGGCCGGAACCGCCCGCTCCCGCCGGTCCCCGGCGAGCACCCCCGTACACGGGTAGACGACCGCGTACCGCTCCCGGCCCTCCCACGACACCCACCCCGTCTTCGGTGTGACCGGCACGAACAGCAGCTCGGCGCCGGAGATCTCGCGCGGCGGGTACTCGTGCTGATTGACCTGGAAGCGGCTCTCCCCGAGCCAGCGGGTCCCCGGCCGCAGCGAGTCCAGCACGGCGGCCCAGCCGCCCCGGCTGACCTGCGCGGTCCGTGCGACGACATCGGCCTCCAGCACCCGCCGCCGACGCTCCCAGTACGGCCGTACGGCCGTCTCCCACACCCCTTCCAGCAGCGCGGCCGCGCGCTCGGGCAGGTCGTCGCGGTCCAGCTCGGCCGGGAGCGGGCCGGCGAGCGAGAGCCGCAGATGGGCGCGGGCGTCCGCCGGACGGGCCGCCCGGATCCGGGCCACGCCGTCCGCGAACGTCTCGCCGTCCCTCGGCGTGGGTGTGAGGAAGTCGGCGATCCAGTTCCGCCCGAGCCCGGCCCGCACCAGCCGCGCGGTCACCGGGTCGGCGACCAGCAGGGCGCGGTAGCCGGGGAGGTGGGCCCGCAGCCACTCGTGCTCACCGGGATGCGCGCCCGCGCCCGCGTGCAGCAGCTTCAGGCTCGCGAAGGTCTCGGCGAGCGGCGAGACGACGAAACGGCTGCCCGCCAGCGTGTCCGCGTTCACCTGCCACCAGCCCACACCCACCCCCTGACCCGACGTTTCGCGCTTCCGCGAAACAATATCGACGGCCATCGGGCCCGCCCGAGACTCCGGCCATGACCAGCGACACGCGACGGCTCTCCCACCGAGGGCTCTCCTACCGAGGGCTCTTCCGCATCCCCGAGTTCACCCCGCTCTTCCTCTCCACCGCCGCGCACACCGCCGCGCAGACGGTCGGCGGGCTCGCCCTTGGCACGCTCGTCTACCGGGCCACGGACTCGCCGCTGCTGTCGGCGCTCAGCATGTTCGGCCCGTCGCTCGCCCAGGTGCTGGGCGCGACCCTGCTCCTCTCCGGCGCCGACCGGCTGCCCCCGAGGACCGCGCTGACCGGCGTCTCCCTCTCCTTCGCCGCCGCCACGGCCCTGCTGGCGCTGCCCGGGCTGCCGGTGGGGGCGATCCTCGCGGTCGTCCTCCTCCAGGGGCTGATCGCCTCCCTCGGCGGCGGTGTCCGCTGGGGCCTGCTGAACGAGATCCTGCCCAAGGACGGCTATCTCCCCGGGCGTTCGCTCTTCAACATCGTGAGCGGCCTCACCCAGATCACGGGCTACGCGGCCGGCGGCGCCCTGGTCACCGCCCTGTCCCCGCGCTCCGTCCTCCTCCTCGCCGCGCTCCTGTACGCGAGCGCCGCCGCGACCGCTCGCCTCGGCCTGACCGCCCGCCCGCCACGCGTCTCCGGCCGCCCCTCACCGGCTGCCACCCGGCGCACCAACGCCGTCCTGTGGTCCTCCCGCCCCCGCCGTCTCACTTACCTGGGCCTGTGGCTGCCCAACGGCCTGGTCGTCGGCTGCGAGGCGCTCTTCGTGCCGTACGACCCCGGCGCGGCGGGCATCCTGTTCGCGTGCGCGGCGCTCGGCATGCTGGCGGGGGACGTGACCGTCGGCCGGCTGCTCCCGCCCGCCGTCCGCACCCGCCTCGCCACCCCGCTGCTCCTCCTCCTGGCCTCGCCCTACCTGCTCTTCGCGCTGCGCCCCGCGCTCCCGCTCGCCGCGGCCTGCGCCGGCCTCGCCTCCGTCGGCTTCGGCGCGAGCCTGATCCAGCAGGAACGCCTGATGGCCCTCACCCCGCCCGAACTCAGCGGCCACGCCCTCGGGTTGCACTCGTCCGGCATGCTCACGATGCAGGGCGTCGGCGCGGCCCTGGCGGGCTCACTGGCCCAACTCACCTCCCCGGCAACGGCGATGACGACGATGGCACTGGCGTCGGTGGGGGTGACGGGGGCGCTGGCGGTGGCGGGGCGGGGTGCTGAGCGGCGGGGAGAGCGGGCTGCCGAGCGGCTCGGTGGGTCGGGGCGCGCCGAGGTTCGTACGCCGTAGTGGGCCCGGCCGTGCGTCAGGCGGGCTCGGTCGCCGACACCGGGGTGACGGTCACGGTGTCGTCGCACTCCGCGAACACGCCGTCGGCCAGGGCGACCTGGTGCGCGCCCGAGCCCGGCAGGCCGATCACCAGCGTGGGGTACACCGACGGGTCCGCGCCGGACGCGCAGTAGCCGTCCGCCTCGCCCTGCACCTGGACGAAGGTCAGCTTCACCCAGGCCCGGCCGCCCGAGGCCGCGAGGGTCACCGGCGCCGCCGATCCGGTGGGGGTCACCGACAGCGGGGCGTTGTGTTCGGGTGAGCCGTTGCCGGCCCCCGCGACCGAGGGGCGGCCGTCGAGGACGCACGGTCGGCCGGAGAGGTTCGTGAACGTCACGACCGCCGCGCCGGTCCCCGTGCCCTGCGGCCGCTCGGCCGCCTGACGTGCGGCCACCCGCAGCCCGTCGGCCGCGCACCTCTTCACGCCCGGTGTGGCGGGTGCGCCCGATGCACCCGGAGTGCCAGGGGCGGCAGGGGCGGCAGGGGTGTCCGGAGTGCTCGGAGTGCTCGGAGTGCTCGGAGTGCCCGGAGTGCCGGTGGTGTGTGGCGTGCTCGTGGACGGGCCTCCCGCCCCGGTCCCGTCGTCGCCCGGCTGGCATCCGGCCGTTCCCACCGTGGCGGCGACCACCGTCACCGTCGCCACCACGGCCCTGCGCGCACCGATCCCGTACCGCATGGAGTCCCCCGAAGCAGATCGCGCGGGGCGTCGGCTCTCGTCGCCCCATGGAGGCAGGCATAGCGGACGAAGCGTAGGTTCTCCCGACCGTGCACCTGTGACGCGACGGTGACAGGAACCGGCGCCCGGAGGGCTACGACGCCGGCGTCGGCCCGTCCTGGGACGTCCCGGTGTCGCCGCCCGCGACGGTGCCGCTGTGCGCGGCCATCACCAGCGCAACCACCAGCGGAACGGACCACACGAGGACGTGGATCGAGGGAGGGTAGCTCGCGAGGGAGTAGCCGTCCCCCGTCAGGGAGGCGACCACGAGCACCACCAGGGGCACACCCGAGACGAGCGCCACGAGAAGCCCCCGCACCAGGGGCCGCTCCAGCAGGAATCGGGGTGCGAGCGCCAGGACGACCCCGGTCGCGGCGCCCAGCGCCCCACCGGCCGCCACGCAGCCGAGGACGGCGAGGACGCCCGCCGTGAGCAGCGCCCGCGCGGTCCCCCAGTGCCCCCCGGCCAGAAAGACGATCGCCACCACCAGACAGAGACAGCCGCCGATCCCGGCGGGCCACGCCCCGACGCCCACCCCCAGCCGCACACCCCGCCGAACGGTCCCCGACACGGCCATACGAACTGCCATACGAACTGCCCCCCAGCATCCGCAGCATCCGACGTGTGCGCGCACAATACCGGCCGTCGTGTCCCGACCCCCGGGGGCACGGGGTCGCGGGGTGGAAGAATCAGTGAGTGTCCGCGGTCCACGACGGCGTGGCGGCCGGTGCCCCGCAGGCGTGGGGGAGGACCGGAGGGAGGCGTGGAGCATGATCGAGTGGGTGGCGTTCAGGGCCGGCTCGCGTCCCGTGCCCCGCCCCGTCGCCACCCCGCTGGTCTGGGCCACCGCCTGCGGCGGCGCACTGACCCTGGTCGCCCTGCACAACGCCCTGGTGGGCACGGACCGCCCCGGCCTCGCCCTGGCCGCGTTGTCCCTGCTGGCCGCGCTGCTCGGCCTGTGCGCCCGCTTCACGGCGGCGCCGGGCACGGCCGTGCTGTGCTGGCTGTTCCTCAACGGCTTCGCCATCCCGCCCGCCGGCACCCTCACTTGGGCCGTCCACCGAGACACCCTCTGGCTCGCCTGCCTGTGCACCGCCACCCTGCTCGGCACCGCCCTGGCCCGCCTCCTCCACGCCCGCGCGGCGTACCACCGCGTGACGACGGGCCCCACGCCGCCGCCACCTCATCAGGACGACTGGCCGCCGGGCACCTGACACGTGGCCGGACAGGTCCGAGGCCGGCACGGCAGACGGCGGTGACGCGGTGCCGGTGTTCCCTCTTCCGTCAGTTCGCGGTTCAGGGTTTCGTGTGGAGGATCTCGCGGGCCTGGTCCGCGGCGCGGGCGGTGCTCTCGCTGACGAAGTCGAGGAAGCGGGCGATGTTCTCGAGGCGGGCGGCGGCCGGGGTGCCGGGGCCGAGGATGCCGACGCCCTGCCGTGCGGTCTCGACGATCTGGGCGATGGACCGGGCGCTGGCCATCATCGCCTGGTACCAGACGTCGGCGTCGACGATGTAGCGCTCGCGGCGGCGTTCGTCGCGTTCCCGGCGGACGAGGCCCTGGCTCTCGAGGAACGTGATCGCCTTGGAGACGGACGCCGGGCTGACCTGGAGGTGCTGGACGAGTTCGGACGCGGTGAGGCTGCCCGTGTCGCTTATGCAGAGGCAGGCCATCACGCGGGCCATCATCTTGGGCGTGCCCGACTGCATGAAGACGGTGGTGAGCGTCTCCTCGTACTCGCGCACGGCCTCCGCGTCGCGCCCGTGGGCCTGCGCGGGCGCCTCCGCGCCCCGGGGTGCGGTCTGTGTGCGGCGGTGGGCGCGGCGTTCGGTGGCGCGGTGGGCGAGGTCCGCGCGGTAGGAGGTGGGGCCGCCGTTGCGCATGACCTCCCGTGTGACGGTCGAGGTCGGGCGGTCGAGGCGTCGGGCGATCTCCGCGTAGGCGAGGCCGTCGGCCAGTCCCAGCGCGATCTGCTGGCGTTCCTGCTGGGTGAGTCTGCCTCCCGGCATCGCGGCCTCCTTCGTGGTCCGTGGTGGCTCGACTATAGCGTTCACCTCCACTCCATTGCAACGAACCAGGTAAGGGTCGTTGCATTAGGCTTCAGTTCGTTGCAACGAAATATCTGCTTCTACCTGCACTGATGGCAATAATGCGCAACGAGCATGTTGCTGGATCTATGAATGCAACGTAGCTTTTCCATCGTCAGAAACAGCGGGCCGACGGAGCGCCGCTGCAGAAGAAGAAGGAGAGCACCATGCAGAAGTTCGCCACCCCCGCCCCGGTCTCCGCCGTCCTGGACATCCCCGCGGGACGCATCCGGTTCATCGCCGCCGACCGGGCCGACACCACCGTCGAGATCCTGCCCGCCGACGCCTCCAAGGGCCGCGACGTGAAGGCGGCGGAGCAGATCGAGGTCGCCTACGGCGACGGCGTCCTGCGGATCGAGGCCCCGGCGGCGACGAACCGGATCCTCGGCAACTCCGGATCCGTCGAGGTGACCGTCCAGCTGCCCGCCGGCTCCCGCGTCGAGGCGAAGGCGGCCGGCGCCGAGTTCCGCGGCGTCGGACGGCTCGGCGACGTCGCCATCGAGGCCGCGCAGGGCACGGTCAAGCTCGACGAGACCGCGGGCGCCCGCCTCACCCTCCAGGCCGGTGACGTCTCGGTCGGCCGTCTGGGCGGCCCCGCCGAGATCAGCACCCAGAAGGGCGACATCCGCATCACCGAGGCCGTGCGCGGCACGGTCACGCTGCGCACCGAGCACGGCGACATCACGGTCGGCGCCGCCCGCGGAGTCTCCGCCTCCCTGGACGCCGGCACCTCCTACGGCCGGATCCACAACGCGCTCAGCAACACCGACGGCGCCGCCGCCGGCCTGACCCTCCACGCGACCACCGCCTACGGCGACATCACCGCCCGCAGCCTCTGAGACGACGTCCACAAGGAGCACTCCTCATGACCAGCTTGGCCATCGCGGCGAACGGGCTGCGCAAGTCCTACGGCGACAAGACCGTCCTCGACGGCATCGACCTGGCCGTCACGGAAGGAACGGTCTTCTCCCTGCTCGGCCCGAACGGCGCAGGCAAGACCACCGCCGTCAAGATCCTCTCCACCCTCGTCACCGCCGACGCCGGTGACCTGAACGTCGGCGGCCACGACCTCGCCACCGACCCGCAGGCGGTACGGGCCGCGATCGGCGTCACCGGTCAGTTCTCCGCCGTCGACGGCCTGATCACCGGCGAGGAGAACATGCTCCTCATGGCGGACCTGCACCACCTCTCCAGGAGCGAGGGGCGGCGGGTCGCCGCCGAACTCCTGGAGCGCTTCGACCTCACCGAGGCCGCGAAGAAGCCCGCCTCCACCTACTCCGGCGGCATGAAGCGCCGCCTCGACATCGCCATGACCCTGGTCGGCGGCCCGCGGATCATCTTCCTGGACGAGCCGACCACCGGCCTCGACCCGCGCTCCCGCCACACCATGTGGGGGATCATCCGCGAGCTGGTCTCCGACGGGGTGACGGTCTTCCTCACCACCCAGTATCTGGAGGAGGCCGACGAACTCGCCGACCGCATCGCCGTACTGAACGACGGCAAGATCGCCGCCGAGGGCACCGCCGACGAACTCAAGCGGCTCATCCCCGGCGGACACGTCCGGCTCCGCTTCACCGACCCGGCCGCCTACCAGAACGCCGCCTCCGCCCTGCGCGAGGTCGCCAGGGACGACGAAGCCCTCGCCCTGCAACTCCCCAGCGACGGCAGCCAGCGCGACCTGCGCTCGATCCTCGACCGCCTGGACACGGCCGGCATCGAGGCCGACGAACTGACCGTGCACACCCCCGACCTCGACGACGTCTTCTTCGCCCTCACCGGCAGCGCCGACATCCCCCACCAGCCCAAGGAGACAGCCCGATGAGCACCCTCTCCCTCGCCGTACGCGACTCCACCACCATGCTGCGCCGCAACCTCCTGCACGCCCGGCGCTACCCCTCCCTCACCCTGAACCTGCTGCTCACCCCGATCATGCTGCTGCTGCTCTTCGTCTACATCTTCGGCGACACCATGAGCGCGGGCATCGGTGGCGGCGGCGCGGACCGCTCCGAGTACATCGCCTACATCGTCCCCGGCCTGCTGCTGATGACCATCGGCAGCACCACGATCGGCACCGCGGTCTCCGTCTCCAACGACATGACCGAAGGCATCATCGCCCGCTTCCGCACCATGGCCATCCACCGCGGCTCCGTGATCATCGGACACGTCATCGGCAGCGTCCTGCAGTCCATCGCCAGCGTGGTCCTCGTCGGCGCCGTCGCCGTCGCCATCGGCTTCCGCTCCACCGACGCCACCGCCCTGGAATGGCTCGCCGCGTTCGGACTGCTCGCGCTCTTCGCCATGGCCCTCACCTGGATCGCCGTCGGCATGGGCCTGATCAGCCCGAACGCCGAGGCCGCCAGCAACAACGCCATGCCCCTGATCCTGCTGCCGCTCCTGTCCAGCGCCTTCGTCCCCCTCGACGCGATGCCGGGCTGGTTCCAGCCGGTCGCCGAGTACCAGCCCTTCACCCCCGCCATCGAGACCCTGCGCGGCCTGCTGCTCGGCACGGAGATCGGCCACAACGGATGGCTCACCGTCGCCTGGTGCCTGGGCCTCACGGTGCTCGGCTACCGCTGGTCGACCTCGAAGTTCAACGACGACCCGAAGTAACCGCCATGACGACGCGGGCCACCCCCGCAACCCGACCCACCCCAGGGCGGCGCACCCCGACACCCCGTCGGAGTACGCCGCCCCGCTCGTGTCCGGGGAGGACATCACGCCTCGGCGCGCACCTTCTCGTACAGGGCTGGGTCGTGGGCGGAGAAGACCGCCAGGTCGGGATCCGCCTGTCGGTACAGCTCGGCGAGGCGCGCGTGGTTGTCCCGCACCCTTCTCAGGTCCCAGGGCGACGAGGGTCTCCATGGCCCGCAGGGCGGCGGGGACGGGCGTACGGCCGTCGATCGTGCCGTGGTGGTAGAAGGCGTCGCCGGCATGCAGCAGCCGGCGGGTGCCGGTGTCGACCGCGACACACGCGTGTCCGCGGGTGTGGCCGGGCAGCGGGACCAGGACGATTCCGGGGGCGATGGCATCGAGTTCCTTGGCCGCGGCGAACCCACGGGTGAGGACGATGTGGCGGACGTCGTCCCGGCGACCATCCGAACGTCACCGTCGTCACCGGCGACGCCACCCGCACCGACGACCTCACCCGCGCCCTGACCGGCAGCGACGTCGTACTGTCCGCCCTCGGCCCGGGCAAGGACTTCAAGTCCACCCTCGCCGACCGCGCCACCCGCACGCTGATCCCCGCCGCACGCGCCGCCGGGGTCCACCGCGTTGTCGGGAGTGGTCCCGCCGCAACGCCATCCTGGACCGCTGACCCGATCCGCCGCCTCCGGGTGACCGGTCCGCCCGCGGAGCACCATGGCGCCCACCGTCAGCAAGCCACTCATGGCTGGGGACAGCCGACCGTGTGATGGTCCGGACAGCGGACCGGTTGTGGCGGACCTAGCGGGCGAGTGACCCGTTCCCGGCATCGGACGCGGAATGCCATGCCTGCAGGCCCGCTCGGGAGGCCTCCTTGGCCTGCTGCCACTTCATGGCCGCCTGCTGGGCCGGGGGCACCTCCATGTTGCGGATCATGCGTCGACCCGCGGTGATCACGGCGAAGGCCGCGATCGTCATGCCTGCGCACGCCACCACGGCACCGGCCGCGGTGAGCACGGCACCGGTGGTGACGAGACGGGTGTCGATCTCGATCATCCGCTGGGACTGACGGTGGTGATGGTTCATGACTCCACGATCCAATGCGGGGAACCACCTCGCATCTCGACGGGAACCTCGACGGGAACCCGGACGTGCGACCTGAACCGCCCCCTGCCTCCGCGATCAGGGCAGAAGCAGGGGGCGGTACGGCGGCGGGCCGGGGCTTCAGAAGGTGCGCTTCAGAAGGTGTGCTTCAGGACGTGCGCTTCAAGAGGTGCCACCGAACAGGCCGTCCGAGGGCGGGGCTTCCGGTCCGGGCGTCGTGTCTGCCGGTGTCGCACCGTCCGTCGGCGTCGGGGTGGCGAGCTCGCCGGGCCCGGGGGTCACCTCTGGATCGGTCACCTCTGGATCGGTCACCTGTGGGTCGGCCGTGGCCGGAGCGGTGGCCACCGTGAGGGTCACCGTGCTGGAGGCCGGGACCCTTTCGCCCGCGGCGGGGTTCTGGCCGAGGACGGTGCCGGGTCCGGCTGTCTCGGAGGGCTCCTCCGTCGTTTCGACGGCCAGGCCCTGACCCTCCAGGATCCCCGCGGCCTCCTCGGCGGAGGACTGCGTCACGTCGGGCACCTCGACGTATCCGCCGTCGCCCTCGGCGCTGGTCTCGCCCGGGTCCTCGGGCAGGGCGGTGTCCTGCGCGCCGTCCGAGCCCACCGGCCGTTCCAGTCCGGCGTCCGTCGCCTGGACATCGACGAGCCGGTACGTCTCCACCTCGTCCCCGTCGTCGGTGGGCTCGACCTTGACGACCTTGTCGCGGTCGTACGACGCCCACTTCTTGTTCGTACCCTTGAACTCGACGTCGGTCCTGTCGACATCGTGCTCGAACGCACCCAGCGGATTGCCGCAGCTGCACTGCACCACGGGCTCGCCGTGCAGGTCGACCAGGACCGCGATGCCGGCCTCCAGCAGCGCGTCGAAGGCGACCGCCCTGCCCTTCTTGTAGTCGTGGTTCTTCACCAGCGTGTCGTTGCGCAGCAGAACGGGTGTCAGTCTCCCGACGAAGCCCCCGATCTCGTCGATGCCGATGCCCTGCGCCTTGGCCCACTCCAGCGCCTTCTTCCGGTTGGCGCCCTTCTTGAGGAACTCGACCAGTTTCGTCTTGTCGCAGCTCTTGTCGTGCCGCGTGCCGCCGTAGAGGCCGGGCCGGTTGCCCTTCTGCACGCCTCCCCCGAGGGCGAGCGCGTCGCTGACAGGGCGGTCGGCGGCGAGTCCGAGTGCTTCCGCGAAGAAGGGCGCGGCGGCCGGGGCCCCGCGAGCGATCGCCTTGACGGCGATCTTGGTGACCGGCGCGCACGCGGTGACGGCCGGGGCGACGATGCTCAGGATCACGGCGAGCAGGACCGCGGTCCTGATGATCCCCCGTTTGCCGCTCATGGTTCTCCTTCGTCGAGAGAGTGGTTCTGGGGTCGTTTTTTTTGGGGGGGGCGTCTTCCGGCCCGGCGTTCGCCGGGCCGCAGCTGGACGCGTCCGGTACTCCCCTCGTGGTGCCGGCCGCGCCGAAGACGCACCCCCCGGGTGACGTCACGTCATGTCACGTCACGTGGTGGCCCGCTCCGGGGCCGGGCGGGACAGGACCAGGGCGATCACGACGACGGTGACCACGATGAAGACCGCGACGACGGCCACGGCCCACGCCGGGACGCCGGTGACGAACAGCGCCGGGAGCGCGGTGATCGCCGACAGGATCCGGGACCCGGCGACGACGCGGGAGCCGGTGCGGTTGGCGGTGCGCCAGGTGTAGGCGACGGCCACGACCGTGATCAGTCCGAGGACGGCGTCGGCGACGAGCACGCCCGTCGGCGGCCCGGGCTCGTCGCTCTCCGGCGCCCAGACGCCGGCCAGGTTGGTCATGTCGAGCAGTCCGAGTGCCGCGGCCAGCCCGAGGCCCACCTTGTTCTTGCGGCTGAGCGTGGGGCCCACCGCTTGTGTCCCGGTCATGTCGGTTCCCCCGTACGGGTGTTGGGGCCTCCGGTGCGGCGACCCGGTGGACCGAGCATCGCGGCCGGGCCCCTCGGCGCGCATCCTCCGAACCTCCCGGCCGGCCAGGAGGATTTCCCGGACCGGAGGGAGGAGCGGACCCTCCCCGCCGGGAGACCCGTCGGCCATCATCGGGACATGACCTCCCCCGCCGGTCCGATCCGGGTACTCATCGCCGACGACCATCCCGTCGTACGGCGCGGTCTGAGCGCGCTGCTGGCCTCGCTGGACGGCGTGGAGGTGGTGGCGGAGGCGGCGAACGGCGAAGAGGCGCTTCGAGAGGCGCAGTTGAGCCGGCCCGACGTCGTGGTGATGGACATCCAGATGCCCGCGCTGGACGGTGTGGAGGCGACCCGGCGACTGACCGCCCTGTTGCCGGACGTGTCGGTGCTCGTCGTCACGATGTTCGAAGACGACGAGACGGTGGTGTCCGCGATGCGCGCCGGTGCCCGCGGCTACCTCCTCAAGGGCGCCCAGCAGGAGGAGATCCTGACCACCCTGCGGTCGGTCGCGGCCGGGCAGTACGTGATGGCGCCCGGTGTCGCGGCACGCCTCCTCGGCCGTCTCTCCCCGGCGGCCGCGCCGACCGCCCCCTTCCCCGAACTGACCACCCGCGAGCGGGAGGTGCTCGACCGCGTGGCCCGGGGATACACGAACGCCCGGGTCGCGGCCGACCTGGCGCTGGCCGAGAAGACCGTGGCGAACCGCCTGTCCGCGATCTTCCTGAAGCTGGGCGTGAGCGGGCGGACCGAGGCGGTCATCCTGGCCCGGCAGCACGGGCTGGGCGGCGGCACGCCGGAGGCGGGGCCGTGACGGCACAGCGCCTGAGCGCACGGAATCTTCTCGCGCTTCTCGCGCTTCTCGCCACCGCGGCCTTCGCCTCCCTCGCCTTCGCCCCACCCTCCTCCTCCGAGCAGTGGACGATCTGGTCGGTGATCGTCGGCACGTTCCTCGCGCTGTGCTGCGGGGCGGTCACCGCCCGCCGCCCCGGTACGGCGGCGGCCCCGTACCTCTGTGCGTCCGCGGCCGCCCTGCTGGCCGCCCCGCTCGCGCTCACCGCGGGCACCCGCTCCCTGGCCGTGGTCCTGGCCGTCACCGCGTCGACCGTGGCCCTGCCGCTGGCGGCCCTGCGCGTCGTGCCGAAGCGGCCGCCGTCCCGGCTGCTGGTCTGCGCGGACGCGGCCGTCGTCCTCACCGGCGCCGGCTGCGCGGTCGCGGCGGTCGCCGGTGCGGCAGCCGCTCAGGTGGCCGCGGCCATCGCCGCCGGAACCGTGATGCTCGCGGGGACGTGGGTGCTCTTCGAGGTCACCACCGGGGACGACCGGCGCCGCGTGCTGTGGCTGGTGCTGGGCGCCGCGGCGACGACGCTGGGCGGCATGCTGCTGTTCGCCGCCGAGAACTCCCTGCCCATGGGGCCGGTGGATACCGTCGTCGCCACGAGCGCGCTGTCGCTGCCGCTGCCCCTCGCCGTCACCGTCGCGCTCGTCGCGCCACGCCGGGCCGACGTACGGGTGGTGATCCGCGGGGCCTCCGTCCTGATCGTCATGCTCGCGTTGAGTGCGGCGGTGTACGAAGGGGTCGCGGCGGTGTGGGAGATGGTGGTGGGCACGCGGCCCGGCAAGGGGGTGCCGGCGCTGCTGGCGGCCGCGATCGCCGCCGGCTACCAGCCCGTACGGCAGCGGGTCGAGGCGAGCATGGACGAGATGCTGTTCGGCAGGTCGGCCGACCCGGTCGAGACGCTGACCCGGCTCGGCACGGACCTCACCGCCGGCGCCCCGCCCCCGCTGTGGCTGCACACCCTGCGCTCCACCCTCGGCGTGCCGGGCATCGCCCTGCGACAGGACGGGACCGCGGTCGCCACAGCGGGCGTCATGGACGACGGCCACACGACGCGCATCGCCCTGCGCGCGGGTGCCGAGCACGCGGGCGACCTCGTGGTGTGCCTCCCGCCCGGCCACCTGCGGCTGCCCCGGGCCGCTACGGCGGTGCTCCAGCTGGTGGCGGCGCCGCTCGCCCAGGCCCTGCACGCCGCGCGGCTCAGTGAGCAACTGCGCGTCTCCCGCGGCCGGGTGGTGACCGCGCTGGAGGAAGAGCGCCGCCGGATGCGCCGGGATCTGCACGACGGTCTCGGCCCGGCCCTGACCGGCATCGCCTACACCACCGACGCGGCCGTCAACCTCATCGCCACCGACCCGGAGCGCGCCGTGGAGACGCTGCGCGGGCTACGCGTCGACATCGGCGACGCCATCACCGAGATCCGCCGGATCGTCTACGGTCTGCGGCCCCGTGCCCTCGACGAGCTCGGCCTCGTCGATGCCGTCCGCCAGCGCATCGCCCCGCTGTGCGCCGCGGCCGACCGGCCCCTGACCATCACCATCGACGCCCCGCCACGGCTGCCGCCGCTCCCCGCGGCTGTCGAGGTGGCCGCGTACCGGGTGGCAGTGGAGGCCGTGACCAACATCGCCCGGCACTCCGACGGCGTCACCGCCGCCCTCACCCTGGAGCTCGCGGACCCCGCACTCCTGCGCGTGACCGTTGCCGACAGCGGCCCCTGCACGGGGACGTGGACACCCGGCGTGGGCATCCGATCCATGTACGAACGCGTCGAGGAGATCGGCGGCACCCTCACCATCCGCCCCACCCCGCAGGGCGCGACCGTCACCGCCGACCTGCCACTCGCCCTCCCTGCCTGACGATGCCACCTGACATGAGGGCGTGCTTGAGATGGGGGCTCGGTGCGGGTCGGTGCCGGCCACGATCCGATGTGCCGCGGTGCTTCGTCGGACCGCTCCTCAGCCGATCCGCCAGGGCCGGAGCTTCTCGGGGTTTCGCACCGCCCACACCTGCCTGATCCGGTCGCCCGCGATCTCGAACGCGAACACGGTCGCGATGCTGCCGTCCTGCCGCGCCACCAAGCCGGGCAGGCCGTTGACCGTGCACTCCAGCAACGTCGTGCGGCCGTCCCACCGGCGGGCGATCTCGGCGTAGGCACGTGCGATCCGCTCATCGCCCACGATCGGGTGCAGATGGGTGGCGGCCAGCCCGCCGCCGTCGGCGGTCGCGGTGGCGTCGGGGTCGAGCAGACCGATCAGGGCGTCGATGTCCTTGGCCTCCCACGCCGTTCTGAACCGCCTGACGATGCCGGCCTGCCCGGCACTCGGGCCCGCCGAGGTCTGCGCGGTGCGGATGCGACGGCGGGCGGACGAGGCCAGTTGGCGGCATGCCGCCGGAGTGCGGCCGACGATCTCGGCGACCTCGCCGAACGGGTAGCGGAAGACGTCGTGCAGGACGAACGCGACGCGCTCGGCCGGGGTCATCGCATCGAGGACGACCAGGAAGGCCATCGTCACCGACTCGTCGAGGGTGACCCGATCGGCCGGGTCGATCCCGCCGACGCCGGAGCGCCCGGTGATCCACTCCGTGGGCTCGGGCAGCGGCTCCGGGATCCAGTCGCCCACGTACGTCTCCCGCCTGGCCCGAGCCGAGCCGAGCAGGTTCAGGCAGATGCGGCCGGCGACCGTCACCAGCCAGGCGCCGGGCGACTCGATGGCCTGCTGCTCCCGTGCGGACAGGGCGTACCAGCGGGCGTAGGTCTCCTGCACGACATCCTCGGCGTCGGCGAGGGACCCGAGGAGCCGATAGCCGAGGTTGATCAGCCGGCGCCGCTCGCTCATGATCGCGCTGAGGCCCGGATCGCGCTGATCGTCGCCGGGCCCGCTCTGGTGGTCATGGTCCGGCCGTCTCCCTCGCTCGCCGCTGTGCCTCTACCCGTTACGACAAGACAGCGCGGCGGAATGTGAGGCCGACGCGCCGCCTCACATTCCGAAGGGCTGCGTTGTCGTAACGGGTGAGGACGGCAACAACGAGACCGAGACCGAGACCGAGACCGAGACCGAGACCGAGACGGAGAGGTGACTCTCGATGAACGACTTCCAGGCCATCGCGGACCGCGTCGAGATCGAGGCACTGCGCGGCGAGTTCACCGACGCGGCCATGATGCGCGACCGAACCCGCCTGGCATCGCTGTTCACACCGGACGGCGCCCTGCGCATGCCCAACATCCCCGTCGAGTTGGTGGGCCGCGAGGAGATCCGTGCCCGGGGCGAGCGGCTGCAGAGCCAGTGGGACTTCTTCGTACAGACCACACACCCCGGCACGATCGTCCTCGACGGCGACACCGCGACCGGCCGCGCCTACCTCCAGGAACTCGCGCGCACCCTCGACGGACGCCAGGGTCTGAACTATGCCGTCTACCACGACCGCTACCAGCGCACCGCGGAGGGCTGGAAGTTCGCCGAGCGGGTGTACGAGGTCAGGTACCTCGACACCTCCCCGCTGGCGGGCACGGCGCCCCACCCCGCGCAGGGCTCCCGGACCAATCCGGCAGACGCCACGGCCACCCCGGCTCCGGCCGCGTCCTTCGCCGCCCCGGCATCGGCCGAACAACTGGAGCGGGCAGCCGCCGCGCTGCGTGCGGGCGGCTTCGCCGCCGAGATCCTCGACGACGCCGCGGCCGCGCGCGCCCGCATCAAGGACCTGCTCCCCGAGGGCGCCGGCGTGCTCACCGGAGCCAGCGAGACCCTCCGGCTGTCCGGCATCGACGAGGACATCAACGCCGGCGGCCGGTACGACGCCATCAGGCCGCGCGTCCTGGCCATCGACCGTGCCACCGGCGCCGACGAGATCCGAAGGCTGGTCGCGAGCCCCGAATTCGTCGTCAACAGCGTCGCCGCGGTCACCGAGACCGGCTCGCTCGTTCTCGCCTCGGGCAGCGGCAGCCAACTCCCCGCCAACGCGGGCGGCGCCGCCCACGCGGTCTGGATCGTCGGCGCGCAGAAGGTGGTGCCCGACCTGAGCACAGCGCTGCGCCGCGTCGAGGAGCACGCCCTCCCGCTGGAGAACGCCCGCGCCCAGGCGGTGTACGGGACGCCCAGTGCCGTCAACCGCCTGCTCATCCTCAACGCGGAACCCCGCCCGGGCCGCGCCACCGTGCTGCTCCTGCGAGAGACCATCGGATACTGACCCGGCCCCAGCGGCACGCGAGTGTGGCCTGCCTGCTTCACCAACTGAGCCGGCGAGGAACGGACGTCGCTGTGGGAGAGGCCCCGGAATCCCTTCTTCCCGCGCACAACCATTCCGACGGCTCCGCTGTCACACCCGTGTCATAGGCATCCGAAATATGCCGCGCCCGGTGCCTTCCAGCCTCCGGTGACGCGCGGCCTCCCACGGCTCATGGGGGTTTGAACCACCTTGCGCAACCGCAGAATCTCCACCGCGACGGCACTCGCCGTCCTCTTCAGTTCCGTGGCACTGACGGGCCTCGGGTCCACGGTCGCCCACGCCGACGGCAACACCGTCCTGCCCGTCGCCTCCGTCGCCGACATCGTCGTGGACAGCGTGCACCAGCACGTCTTCGTCAGTGACCCGACCGGTGGCAAGGTCGTCGCCACCGACTACAGCGGCAACGTCGTCGGGACGCTCGGCTCGCTGCCGAAGGCAGGCGGCCTGGAACTCTCGGCCGACTCGCAGACGCTGTACGTGGCCGTCGCGGGCAGCGACGAGATCGCGGCCATCGACACGGCCGGCCTCACCGAGTCCGCCCGCTACTCGACCGGCACCGCCGACAGCCCGGCGACCCTCGCCCGCGCAGGCGGGAAACTGTGGTTCGGCTACGGCACGGTGGCGCACGGGAACATCGGCTCCCTCGACCTCTCGGGCCCGGATCCCGTCCTCGCCGTGGCCCAGGACAGCGGCAGCCGCTGGTACTACGCGCCCCTGCTGGAGTCCAACCCGGCCGCGCCCGGTGTGCTGGCCGCGGGTGTGCCGGGCCTCAGCCCCTCCGCCGTGGCGACCTATGACGTCTCCGGCGCCGACGCGCCCAGGCTCATCGCCCAGGGCCAGGCCGGCAGCAACCTGCGCGACCTCGAGGTGACCCCCGACGGCAACCAGGTCGTCACGGCCAGCGGCTCGCCCTACAAGCACCAGGTGCTGTCCACCACCGACCTGAAGGAAGTCGGCAGCTACCCGACCGACGCCTACCCGAACGCCGTCGACATCGCCGCGGACGGCACCGTCGCCGCAGGCATCGACGGCTCGTACGAGCCGGACGTCTACATCTTCAAGCCCGGTGCCACCGAGCCGGCCCGGAAGTACGACTTCGCCGACACCGGCACCGGCACCCTGGTTCCGGACGGCCTGGCCTGGGAGCCGGACGGCAACCACCTCTTCGCGGTCACCGAGAGCGGCAGCACGTACCGCCTCAACACACTGAACGCGCCGACCAAGGCCCCCACCACGGTGACGGTGAGTGCGCCTTCCTCGGTCGTTCCCGGTAAGTCGCTGACTGTCACCGGGAAGGTCAGCGGTGGCGATGTGCTGCCGGCGGGGACGTCGCTGACGGTCACCCGTACCGATGCGGAGTCGCCGTCGGGCAAGGCGCTGGCCCCGGTGACGACGGGTGAGGACGGGTCGTTCTCCTTCACCGACACTCCGTCGGTCGAGGGCGATGCGAAGTACACCGTCTCCTACGCGGGTGACTCCGGGCACGCTCCGGCGTCCGCCACGCGGACCGTGGTCGTCTCCCGCAGCGCCACCACGGTGACGGTGAGCGCGCCCGCCACGGCCACCCGCGCCAAGCCACTGACCGTCACCGGCAAGGTCGCCAACGCCGAGGCGTTGCCGGCCGGCACGGCACTCACCGTCAAGCGCACGGACCTGGAGTCGCCCTCCGGCAAGGCGCTGGCCTCGGTGAAGACCAAGGCGGACGGCACCTTCTCCTTCACCGACACCCCGCCTGCCGGCGGCAACGTGAAGTACACCGTCTCCTACGCGGGCGACGCGACCCGCGCCGCGGCCTCCGGCTCCGACACGGTGGCCGTCTCCCGGACCGCCACCACGCTGAGCCTGAACAACAGCGGCAAGGTGTACTCCTACGGTCAGGACGTCACCTTCACCGCGCACCTGGGCACCACCTACAAGAGCCGCACGGTGGAGATCTGGGCCGACCCCTACGGCTCGGACAAGCCCAAGGTCCTGGTGAAGAAGGCGACCGTCAACTCCAGCGGAAACGTCTCCGCCGTGGTGGACATGAAGCGGGACACCACCGTCACCGCGGTCTTCGCCGGTGACGCCCGCACCGCCCCGAAGTCGGTCAAGGTCACCGCGTACGCCAAGGTGAGCGTGTCCACCTCGCTGACGAAGTACTACAAGACCGGCAAGGTCAGCACCAACTCCCCGACGTACTACTGGTACCGCAAGAGCACCGGCCCGCTGTTCACCACCACGATGAGCTACTACCCGGGCCGCAGCCACCGGCTGGACATCGACGTCTACTACCAGGGCGCGTGGCACCGCGGCTACGAGGAGTTCTTCGACCTGGGCACCACCGGCAAGAGCGTCATCGACCTCGGCGCCTCCGACGAGGCAGGCCTCCGCGTCCGGGTCCGGTCGGCCTACATCAACGACTCCTCCGGAGACAACGTCAACTCCACCACCTACAGCTCCTGGAAGTACATCTACTTCACCAACTGAGCTGCTTCTGAGGGGGCGGCTGTGACAGGGAGGCCGCGTCGCAGCCTGAAGCAAGCCGGGGACAGGGGACAGCCGGGACTCGTCAGCGTGCGCGAGTCTCGGCTGCTCACTACCTGGCCACGGCTCCAGGCATCGCAGGCCGCACCCTGCTCGTCACCTTCAACAAGGCGCTCGTTACCTGTAACGGAAGGTGCCCGTCGGTGTACGGACAGTCGGGGAGCCGGGGAGCCGGGGAGCCGGCGAGTCGCCGGATGCAGGTGCGGGGGGGGGGGGTCTCGTCAGACCTTCTCGACTCGCACGGAGTGTCCCTCGAGGAGTTGGTTCATGTCGTCGGTGTCGGAGGTGAAGACGGTTGCCTCAGCTCCCTGCGCGGCTTCCCGCCCGGCCACAGCCGCCAGAATTGCGTCGATGGCGTACTTGTGCCCATGCAGGCCGGCCGTCTTCAGCATGTCGCGTGCCATGGCGATCACCTGGTCGTCCGTGTGCACGACGCGGATCCGGGACAACGTCCAGTTCCACAGTGCCTGCCTCGACGTTTCGCGAGGGTTCCATGCTTCCAAGGTCGTGAGAGCTGAGGTGACGATCGGGATGTCGAGCCGCGGAGCTGTCTTGATCAGCGCAGTCATCTCCTGATCGCCGTGAACTGCCTTGGAGAGAGCCTCGGAGTCGAGCACGAAGACGCGCTGTCGCGGGCGGTGCAGCTTCGCCTGGGCGGTGCGGCTCACGCAGCCTCGTCCGAATGTGATCGCTGCTCGTCATGCCAGCCGTCAATGGCGGCGATGCGGTCCAGCGCTGCCTGCTGCTCGTCGTCCGTCACGGCCCCGTACTCTTCCTCGAGTCGTCCGGCCAGCTCGCGCAGTCGGTCCATGGCGTCCTGATGAGCGGCAGCGGCCGCGATGTAGCCGGACACCCCGCGTGCATCGACGCGCTCCTTGATCGATTCCACCAGCTCTTCCGGCACGGTGATGGTGATCTTTCGGGTTGCCATACTTCAAGTATGCCACCTCTGGCCGGTTCGGAGCCCGTGCCGGATGATGCAGATCCTTTGGGGGATATTCGGGAGATCAGCTCTCCGTCCGTTCATGCAAAACGGCCCCGGACGGGGAGTCCGAGGCCGACCACCACGCCGCCTGGGGGAGAAATCCCAGGTCAGCGGCGTAACGCGTTGTGCCCCCGGCAGGATTCGAACCTGCGACACCCGCTTTAGGAGAGAGGCGGGGGATCGTGCCGTTGAGCTGGGGCTTCCACACCTCGTCAGAGGGCCGACAACTCGACCGTAAGGCACCCCTGTTGACCGTGGCTGACCCCTGCATCTGGCACGGTTGTGGCACGAACCTCAGCCGACGACAGTCAGCCACAATGGTGGGTTTGCCGACTGGCCAGGCGCGCGTGTGCCTGGCTGCACCCCCATCGGCCTCAGCCACGAAACTGGCTTGTGTCGTCGACCAGGGCAAGTAACGCCGGGGACGGGGGATTCGGTCTTCATTTCAGATCCGCTCTGTCCATGATC
The DNA here is from genome assembly GCF_055591025.1 of Streptomyces sp. NPDC041784. NCBI lineage: Bacteria > Bacillati > Actinomycetota > Actinomycetes > Kitasatosporales > Streptomycetaceae > Streptomyces > Streptomyces sp. NPDC041784. The sequence goes on along the minus strand of NZ_JBVJAB010000005.1, from coordinate 249,177 downwards.
TTGGAAGCCGTGACTGCTCCGCTCTCCCTGGCCGGCCAACCTGACAGACCGCTATGAACCGGATGTCCGGCGACTACGCCGAAGCCCTGGGTGCTGTGCACGAGACGGAAGTGGTCAGAGTGCACCATGGGGCTAACCGGGTGATAGTGATTAAGAGCAGCCCAGCCTCATCTTCGCGACCAACTGACGGACTCTCGATGTACGTGTCGGAGGGGCGATTATGTTCCAGGCAGCCAGGGGACGCGTTCCCCGTATCATCGCTGAATCGTGCCTGATTGCAATGCTTGCCGTCTCAACGGGCGCCGCCTCTGCCGTTGCGCAGACGTCAGCGGATATTCAACCAATCCAGGAACCGAGTCCTGCTCCGTGTCCCGTTCAAACGAATACGAACGTCACGATGCCCGCCCTCGGCGAGACCGTCAGCGATGGCATTGTTACTCGCTGGCTGAAGTCGGTCGGTGACGTTGTTGAGGTCGGTGAGCCGTTGCTGGAGGTCTCCACAGACAAGGTCGACACGGAGATCGAGGCGCCCGTTTCCGGTGTGCTGCTGAAGATCTTGGTCGATGAGGACGAGACCGCGAAGGTCGGTGCAACGCTCGCCATCATCGGCCCCCTGAACGATGCCGCTAAAGCGAATTAGAGGCATGGCTTCGCATCGCCGCGGTGAAGCCCTGCCCCACAACTGGCGTCATCAGGTCCCCACCGCTCCGGGGCACCTGTCGCTCACAGATCGCAGGCAACGCCGTTGAGCGACACGGACCACTCCTCAGCCTGGACAGCATTCCGGGTGGCCCGGTCGCGGAAGCCCTGATCAGGACCCCGGTGCCGATGGCACCGGGGTCGTCGGCGTGCGCGTCTTCGGGTGTGTCTACAACCCCGGCTTGCCGTTGCCGAGTTAGAGAGGAGGTCTGTTGAAGTTCGGTCGCTGGAAGCACAGTTCGGACCTGAGCCACCGAAAGTCAGCCACGACGGTGGGAGCGCTGAACGAGCACCCGTCACGTGTGTCTCCAGCAACCCCGTTCCGGCCTCAGCCACGCTTTCCGGTTGTGAAACGGCGGCCATCCGGACCGCGCGGTCACGCTTGGTCGGACTCGGCCTGGTCGAGCTACTTCCTGGCCTGGCTGCCTGCCTTGGCGGTACTGCGCGCTGAGTGGCCGGGGGCCGGCGCAGCGGTGGCGGAGACAGGGAGCGGCGGGGGCCCGTGGCCGCCAGCGCGCGCGGCTCGCCCCAGGCGGGCCGCCTTGAACCAGTAGAGAAAGTTGTAACTCAGTCGGTGACTTGGGGCTGCTCAGCCTGGGTTGCTGCTTGGCGGTCTGGCTCCACTTGATGCTTGTCGCTCTGGTCGGTGGCGCGGAACTCGTCCAGCAGGTCGAAGAACATCTCCATGGCGGGTCTGTCGGCTTGCTCTGCCGCGCGCTCGATCTCTACGGCCCATCCCAACGCACTGGGGTAGCGCATGCCCAGTCGTTTCCATAGCCACTGGGCGAAGGGTCCCTGGCTCCCTGGTGCAAGGTCGAATGGCTCCTCGACGCCGTGGATCTCCAGAGCGACGAAATACCCCAAGAGCATGGAGTCCAGGTGCTGCAGCGAACTACGGCGCACCCACATGCTCGGGCGCAGCCGTACCTCTTCTAGAAAGTCATACACGCTGGTCAGCTCGCTGAGGTGTCTGGGACTGCGTTTGGTCTTCCCTGCGTCCGTCATGGGAGCACCCTAGTTTTCGCCTCGTTGATACGAGCGGCTAGTCACTGCGAGGGTTGAAGTCGTTGCTACAGGAGGGAAGTTCGACGCCTTGGCGGTGTAGGAGGGGCAGGAAGAGCGCTGGTCGGATGGTCCACGTGATGCCCAGGTTGGCGTGTGTGATGGACACAGTGAAGTGCTCGCGGCGCAGGAGCGCTCGTCGCGTGTCGACGCGGTGGTCGTAGAGCCGCTCCCACGCCTTCTGAGAAGCGGCTGTGTCGAGGGCTGGTGAGATGGTGCGGAGGATGGTCGCCACCCAGTCGTTCGCCTCGACCGCCGAGTAGGCGTCGAAGGATCCGAGGAGCGCTGGCGGCTGGCGCCCGTCCAACCGTTCCGTCCAGCACTCGCACCAAAAGCCGCTCCTGGACGTGATCCTCAGCATGGGTGGACTCCTCGGCGCACGTCCGTGAAGAGCTCCGCGGTGACCGTGTGGCCGGCCTCGCTGTCGTGGACGACGACCCGGTGGGCGATGGAGCTGACCATCCCGAGCCCTCGGCCGCGTTCGGCGTCCTGGTCCTGGTGCTCGATCTTCGGGGCCGTGCCCGTACCCCCGTCGTCCGTCACCGATACCGCCACCACCTGCGCTGAGACGGCCACGGCAAGGTGGAAGGTGCCCCGCTCGCTGCCGCTGGCCGTGTGGAGGATCGCGTTCGCGCTCAGCTCGCTCACGATCAGTTCGGCGTCGTCGGCTAAAGGGGAGCCGCGCAGGATGTCGCGGGTCCAGCGGCGGGCCCGGCTGACCTCTTCCGGGAAACCTGGGCAAGACAGGCCCCAGACCTTCGCTGTACTCGTATACTCGTGCATACAAGTTCCTTCATGCTGGTAGGCCGCCATGTGCAGCGGGTTCGGACTAGACGAGTTTCACGCCGTCGTGGGCGCGGATGGCCGGCGGAGACGCCGCGTCGAGTGCGTCCAGGACGCGGATCGCGTATGCCTCGTCGGCGAGTTCGGAGACTTCTTCACGGGTGGCCCAGCGCAGTGCCCGGGTTTCGTCGCCGGTGGTGGGTGTGCCGTCGGCGGCCTCGCAGCGGAAGACCAGGGAGACGATCAGGCCCGTCATGTTCTTGTAGACGCCGGTGAGGGTCGCGGGAAGCGCGATCTTGATGCCGGTCTCTTCGAGGACCTCGCGTTGCAGGGCCTCGGGAATGGTCTCCTCGCGTTCGAGGACGCCGCCCGGGGGCTCCCACTTGCTGTTGTCCCGGCGCTGGATCAGGAGGGCTCGGCCCTGGTCGTCGACGACGACCCCGGCCACGCTCACGGAGTGCGGGCGTTCTGTGCTCACGTTCCTCGGCCCTCTCGGATGACTAGGCTCTCCACCGTAGCAACAACACTCGCCCACTCGTCTAGATACCTAAAGGAGTACACACGTGAGCCCTTCTCTTCCTTCGGGCCTCCTCGGTGATCTCGACCCCACGAGCGATCGTGCGGTCTTCCGGCAGATCGCCGACCAACTGCGTGAAGCCATCGACCGCGGGCGGTTCCGGGAGGGCGAAAAGCTGCCTTCGGAGGCTGAGCTGGTGGACCACTACGGAGTGTCCCGGATGACGGTCCGCAACTCCTTCTCCATCCTCCAGGGTGAGGGTCTGGTGCACGCCGAGCACGGCAAGGGTGTGTTCGTCCGGCCGCGTCCGCCCGTGCGGCGACTCGCTTCCGACCGGTTCGCCCGACGCCACCGCGAGCAGGGGAAGTCCGCGTTCATCGTCGAGGCGGACGCGGCCGGCAGTCACCCTCAGGTCGACAGTCTTGAGGTGAAGGAAGAGAAGGCCAGTCAGGACATCTCCACTCGGCTGGGCTCCGTGCGGCGGGTGCTCGCCCGGCGGCGCCGGTACCTGCTCGACGGGCGGCCGGTCGAGTTCGCCACTTCCTACCTGCCGCTCGACATCGCGCGCGGTACGCAGATCGCCGAGCCCAACCCTGGTCCCGGTGGCATCTACGCCCGTCTCGAAGAGCTGGGCCACCGCCTCGACCACTTCGAGGAAGAGATTCGGGCCCGGATGCCCTCGCCCTCCGAGGTGAAGACGCTCCACCTGGCCGCCGGCGTGCCCGTGATCCACCTGATCCGCACCGCCTTCGACACTGAAGGGCGGCCCGTAGAGGTCTGCGACACGGTCATGGCAGCGGACGCCTACGTGCTGTCGTACCAGCTCCCGGCCACGTGAGCGGGTGACTGGCGGTGGTGCGCGGGGGACGCTTCTCCGAACTCGTACACCCCAACATGCTTACTCGTATAGACGAGTGGGCAAGTTGTGTGGCAAGGTGATCGTCGGTGAGCCCGAAGGATCGGGCTCGCAGATCGCATCTTGTATAGACGAGTAGATAGGAACGTAACCTTGCGCACCATCCGTGTTGAGACCTCCGCCGCCACGATCCTGCTGACGGAGGCCCCGGAACCGAAGGTCCGCGACCGGCAGACGGGCGAGATCGCCAAGGACGCCGTCAGCGGTGAGGCGCTGATGACCATCGGCGTCGTGTACATCGAGGACGGGGAGTCCTCGCTGATCAAGGTCACCGTTCCCGAGGGCGGTGTCTCCGAGGGACTGAACCTCGGCGCGCCCGTCTCGCTGCCGGGGCTGATCGCCCGGCCGTGGGAGTCCGTGTTCAACGGGCAGCAGCGTCACGGGATCGCCTACCGGGCCGCCGCCGTCACCCCGGCCGCCTTCCCGGTCGCCATGGGGGTCACGGCCTGATGACCGATCTCGCGACGCTTCTGGAGGTGGGGTGGTCCTGTCGCTGCGCTCGGCGGCGCGGCTGCCTACGCCCGAGCCCAGCATCCGGCCGTGTACTGGTCGGCGGTGGGCGGGCCGATATCCACCGTCCGGCTGCTCGGCTCGTACGCCTCGGTCATGGAAGCCTGCGGTCTGACCGTGGTTCCGTCCCGGCTGCGGGTCCTCGCGGTCAAGGTCACACCCGACGGGAGGTGCGGCCCGTACCCCCGCGCCGGGGCATCATCCGGCCCACCACCACCGGCTTACGGATCCGGCTCCGCCTCGCTCCGGGGCAGGAACCCGCCGACGTCGCCGCCTCCGCCGAACGCCTGCGGCACGCATGGGGCGTCCACGCCGTCTACGTCACCACGGTCAAGCCCGGTGTCGTCGAGCTGCGGCTCGTCGGCTTCGACGTCCTGCGCAAGGTGCGGATGCCGCGCAAGACCGCCACCGGGTTCCTCAAGGTGCCGGTCGCGCTGCGGGAGGACGCCATGCCCTTCGTCCGCGACTACCGGGCCGTGCCTCACCAACTCACCCTGGGCGCCACGCTCTCGGGGAAGTCCATGTACCTGCGTCATCTCGTATCGGGGCTCGCCCGGCAGCCCGTCGCCCTTGTCGGCATCGACTGCAAGCGCGGCGTCGAGCTGGCGCCGTTCGCCCCTCGCCTGTCCGCACTCGCCACCGATCCGGACGAAGCCGCCGAACTCCTGCCTGTGCTCGTGAAGGAGATGGAGGACCGGTACGACCTGATCAAGGCCCGGCAGGGCATCGCCCCCAGTACCCCTGACGAAGAGATCACCTCGGACGTCTGGGGACTGCCCGAGAGTGAGCGGCCCGTGCCCGTCGTCCTGTTCGTCGACGAGGTGGCCGAACTCTTCCTCACCGCCACCCGCAAGGACGAAGAGCGACGGGACGAGATGGTCACCCACCTCATCCGCCTCGCCCAGCTCGGCCGCGCCGCCGGCATCTATCTGGAGGTGTGCGGCCAGCGCTTCGGCGCCGAACTGGGCAAGGGCGCCACCATGCTCCGGGCCCAGCTGACCGGCCGCGTCTGCCACCGCGTCAACGACGAAGCCTCGGCCAAGATGGCCTTGGGCGACATCGCCCCGGAAGCCGTCGTGGCCGCCTGCGCCATCGCTCCTGAGCTGCCCGGCCTCGCCGTCGCGGGGGACACGTCCGGCGGCTGGTCCCGCATCCGCACGCCGTTTCTCTCCCTCGGCGATGCCGCCGACGTCTGCCGGGAGACGGCCCACCTCGCGCCCGACGTCCCCGCGCTGAAGCCCTTCCGGCCCAACGTGCCCGGCCAGCCCGTCGAGCTGGTGGCCGACGCGTCCTGACCGCTCCACCTGTCGGCGTGACCGCCTCGCGCCACGCCCCTACCCCTCCATGCCCGCATCCGGAAGGAGACGCCCTCATGCGCGCCCAACTGGCCCGGGTCGACGCGGTGCTCGTCCAGGCGCTCATCGCCGCCGCACTGTCCTTCGCCCACATCCACGACATCGCCACAGCGGCCGGACAGGACGGCTGGAAAGCCTGGGCCTACCCGGTCTCCGTAGACCTGCTGCTCGTCGCCGCGTGGCGTCGACTGCGCTCCGGTACCGGCAAGGCGGCGGCCTGGTGCTGGTTCGTGATCGCGCTCGCGGCCTCCCTCGGCGCGAACGTGGCCACCGCCGGTCTGCTCGACCTGGCCGACGTCCCGGCCTGGCTGCGCATCCTCGTCGCGGGCTGGCCCGCCGTCGCCTTCCTCGGCGGCACGCTCCTGGCCCACTCCGCTCCCCAGAGGGCTCCCACAGCTCCGACAGCCGCCGACGTGATCGACGACCAGGAGGACGAGCCCGAACCCGAACCCGCCCCTGAAGCACCCACCCCTGAGGCACCGGCCCCGCCCGCCATCGAGGCACCGCCGGAACATCCTTCCGTCCCCGTCCCGACCGCCCTCATCGACCACGCCCGCAAGGTCGCTGCCGAGCACCACACCCGCACCGGCGCCCCGATCGACACCCCCACCCTCCGGGCCCGCCTCGGCGTCCCGGAACGCATGGCCGAAGCCATCGCCGCCCGCCTCTGAAAGGAAGCCCGATGTCCGCGAACCGCCGCTTCCGCAACGTCACCCGCATCGGCCCGGTGCAGGTCGGCACCGCCTACGACCACCGTGGCCGCGAGAAGCACACCGCCGCCTGCACCGCCCCGCGCTGCAACTTCTCCGCCGACTACGACAGCCGCGCAGCCGCCGAGCTGGCCGCCCGCACCCACCGCTGCCCCGCCCGCTGAAAGGACCCGCTCCCCGTGACGCTCAACCTCCCCCTCGTCGTCGTCCTCGGCTTCTTCGCCTGGGCGGCCGTCAAGTACCTCGGCGTCCGCACCTGGATCGTCGTCCTGGTCGCCCTCTTCGGCTTCTGGCTCTCGCACACCTTCCTCGCCCCCGCCATCGAGTCCGGCACGCGCACCGGCGTGACCGTCATAAACGGCCAACACATCTAGACGAGTAGACAGGAGTTCGCAGCCGTGTTCCTGCCCAAGTACCGGACAACCCCACCCCACAGCCCACGCACACCCACGCCCCCGCCGACCCGGCCCCGGCCCGGCGCCCCGTGCTCCCGTCGGTCTCCATCGATCAGAAGACCGTCGCGGCCGTCCTCGTCGGCGGAGTCGTCCTCACCGCGCTCCTGGCCGCCGTCGCCGTCACGGCCATCTCCGTCGCCGTCGCCGCCGTGGTCCTGCGCTCCCTGCTCCGCGACCAGCACCGCCGCTGACCAGCGGCCGGCCTCCGGGGCGGCATGACACGCCCAAGCATCGGCCGCCCCGGTGGCCACTTCCTCCCGAAGTGCCCGTCAGAAGGAGATCGCCATCTTCACCCGCCTCACCCCGCCCCCACTCCCGGAACTCGCCAAGCTCGCCGCGGACGGCACCCTGCCCGGTATCCTCCGCCAGCTCTCCGGGCTCGGCGGCTGCACCCACCCCATCCGCCTGGACGGCCACTGCACCGAGTACGACGTCGACACCACCAGCGGCGAGATCGGCCGGATCCTCCACCACCTCGACTCGACCACCCTCCCGGCCGGCCAACTCCTCGTCCGCTGCAACAACCGCCGCACCACCCGCTGCCCGGCCTGCGCCGAGGTCTACCGCCGCGACACCTTCCAACTGATCACCGCCGGACTGCGCGGCGGCAAGGGCACCCCCGAACACGTCGCCGCGCACCCCCGCGTCTTCGCCACCTTCACCGCCCCCGGCTTCGGCCCCGTCCACAACCGCCGCACCGACGGGCGCCCCTGCCGCTGCGGCGTCCATCACGGCCAGGAGGACGAGACACTCGGCACCCCGCTGAACCCGGACACCTACGACTACGAGTCGGCCGTCCTGTGGAACGCGCACGCCGGACCCCTCTGGCGGCGCTTCTCCACCTACCTCCGCAGGGAGGTCGCCAAGCGCGCCGGCCTCTCCCAACGCCGCCTGCGCGACCACGCCCGCGTGTCCTTCGCCAAGGTCGCCGAGTACCAGAAGCGCGGAGCGGTCCACTTCCACGCCGTGATCCGCCTCGACGGCACCGGGGGCGGCGACACCCCGCCCCCGCCCTGGGCCACCGCCGAGCTGCTCACCGACGCCATCGGAGCCGCCGCGTCCAAGGTCCGGGTCGACGGCCCGACCCTCGACGGCCGCGCGCACACGTTCACTTTCGGCCGTCAGCTCGACGTCCGGACGATCCGATCCGCCGACTTCGACGACGGCCAGGAGCTGACCGAGCGAGCCGTAGCGGCGTACATCGCCAAGTACGCGACCAAGGGCGCTGAGACGGCCACGGGTGCTCTCGACCGGCCGCTGAAGTTCGCCGCCGAACTCGCCCAACTCGACATCAGCGAGCACGCGCGCCGCCTGATCCGAACCGCCTGGACCCTCGGCGCACGCAAGGACCTCGAACACCTTCGCCTGCGCGCCTGGGCCCACATGCTCGGCTTCCGCGGCCACTTCTCCACCAAGTCCCGCCGCTACTCCACCACCCTCGGCGCGCTCCGCGACGCCCGCGCCGAATGGCGCCGAGCACAAGCCGCAGCCAACACAACCGACCAAGGGCCTGAGACGACATACGTCCTCGCCCACTGGGTCTTCGCCGGCACCGGCCTCTCCGACGCCGAAGCCTGGCTCTCCGCATCCATCGAACCCGCCCCCGGAACGGAAGGAGAATCCACCCGTGGCTGACCGCTACCTCACCGTGGCACAGGTCGCCGAACTCCTCGGCACCACGGAGCGTTTCCCGCGCCGCCTGATCGCCGAGCGACGCATCACGTTCGTCAAGGTCGGTCGGCATGTCCGCATCCCGAAGACCGCGCTGGTCGCGTTCATCGACTCCCACACGGTGCAGCCGATCGGCGACCGGCGAGGCTCGTTGCGGAGGGTCGCCTGATGGCCAACAAGAAGGGGCAGCGCAGGGCGTTCGGTTCGGTCCGTCAGCTCCCGTCGGGGCGTTGGCAGGTCCGCTACCGAGACCCCGAGACTGGGCGACTCCGCCCCGCCAAGAAGACGTACCCGACGAAGACTGAAGCTCAAGTTGCTCTCGCCCAGATCGAAGCGGACATCACGCGTGGCCAGTGGTCGGATCCGGACGCCGGGGCGGTCAACTTCGCGGAGTACGCGACGGCGTGGCTTCGAGACCGGAATCTCGCCGCTCGCACCCGTGAGCGGTCCGCGTCCGTCATGCGGCTGCACGTCATGCCCGCCTTCGCCGCCGGAACCATCGCCGACGTGACGACTGCTCGAGTGCGCAGTTGGCGCGGCAAGCTTCTCGACGCCGGCGTGGGTGAGCCGACGGTGGTCAAGGCGTACCAACTGCTGCGGGCCCTGATGAACACGGCCGTGGACGACGAACTGATCCGGCGCAACCCGTGCCGCATCAAGGGCGCCGATCGCTACGACGTGCCTGAGCGGCCGGTCCTCTCGGTCACCGAGGTCTTCGCCGTCGCCGATGCCATCGCGCCGCGCTACCGGCTGCTCGTCCTCCTGGCCGCGTTCACCACTCTGCGCTTCGGTGAACTCGCAGCGCTCCGCCGTCGGGACATCGACTTGGAGGGACTGACCGTCAGCGTCCGCCGGTCTCAAGCCGAGTTGCAGAACGGCCGCCTCTTCGACAAAGCGCCGAAGTCCGCCGCTGGCGTACGTGCCATCTCGTTCCCCGCTGAACTGCTCGACGACGTGATGGGCCACCTGGAACAGTTCGCGGCACCCGGCCGCGACGGACACGTCTTCGTCGGCCCACGGGGCGGCCAGCTCCGGCGGAGCAACTTCCGCGACGACTGGGTGAAGGCCAGGGATGCCGCGGGCGTCACGTCAGACCTGCACTTCCACGATCTCCGCCACACCGGCAACACCCTGGCCTCGACCGCCGGTGCCAGTACACGAGAGCTGATGACCCGCATGGGCCACAGCAGCTCACGCGCCGCGCTGATCTACCAGCACATGACCAGTGATCGCGACCGGACCATCGCTGATCGGCTCGGAGCCATGATCCGCGAAGGTGGGGGAGAGGCAGCCCCCGGCTAAGACATGTCCGGGCGATCTTTGTGGGGTCCTCAGCCCCTGGCACCTGTAGATATCAGGCTGTCAGGGGCTGATCACGTGGGGTAGAAACGGCGGCATGGACGCTGCCGTACTTGAACAGATGCTGGATGAGACCTTCGATCACGCCGTCGTGCATCACGGATACACCAGCTACATGCGCGACTACGAGGTCATCGTCTACGCGACGGCGGATCCTCGCACCGAGGTCGAGCCGGCCTATCTGCGGTATCTCTTCCGGTACTGCGTCGAGGCCCGGTGCGAGTCGTCGGTGCTCCCGGAGACCTGGCGTGTCTCTTTGGACGACCGCCTCATCGACCATGAGACCGGTGTCGACCTCGACGGATACGTCTGGGGTGTGAAGTGGCATTCCCTGTACCCAGGCGCGAAGGTTCTCCCCCAGTCGGAAGCGACCCGCCGTTGGACGCAAGCTGTCGGGATCGACTTCCATGAGGTTCGCATCGAGACCAACGCGCACCGTCTCACCCTGCTCTTCTCGGACTTGCAAGTCAGCGAGGTACCGGCCGGGTACGCCCCCTTCGTCACGGATTAGCGGGCAACCCTGCCGCTCTGACGAGACGCCGAGTGGGACCGAAGTGGCACGCGTGTGGCACGCCCCCGAACACGACGAAGGGCCAGCCTGGGAGAAAACCTCTCCTGAGCTGGCCCTTTTTTCTTGTGCCCCCGGCAGGATTCGAACCTGCGACACCCGCTTTAGGAGAGCGGTGCTCTATCCCCTGAGCTACGAAGGCGGGGTCGTGACCGTGTGGGTCACAGGCGTCAGCGTACCGGATTCGGGTGGTGGGGGTGTGGGGTCAGGACAGGGGGACGTGGGTGAAGCGGGTGGTGGTGTGGAGGTCGGATTCGATGTGGGACGCGGTGGTGGTCAGTTCGGGGAGGATGTCCCGTACGCACTCCTGCGTCGTGCGGCGGGCCGCGTGCGTCGTGGTGTTCAGGGCGGCGATCACCCGGCCCGTGCGGTCGTGGATCGGGACCGCGATCGAGTGCAGGCCGTCCTCCGGTTCCTCGTCGACCAGGGCGTGGGTGTGGCCCCCGAGGAGGACCCTTCCCACCGCCCGGCCCTCCGTCGGCACCCGTGTCCCCACCCTGATGTCCGCGCTCATGACGTGGTGGGCGGCCACGTGGGCCGTGTACTGGAATTCGTCCGGGCGGTCGGTGAGGGTCGCCAGGGAGGTCGACTCCTGGATGCGTTCCGCCAGGGACGCCATGTGGGGGGCGGCGATCGCCGGGAGCGAGGTGCGGGAGAGCGGTGGGAAGCCCAGGGAGAGGACCTGGGGGGTGAGGGTGAAGGTGCGGTCGGGGGACTGGGTGGTCAGGCCCAGGTGCTCGTAGGTGATCAGGGCGCGGCGAGCCGTGGCGCGGGCCAGGCCCGTGGCCTTGGCCACCTCCGAGAGGGTCAGGTGCGCGCGGCCCTCGCCGAAGGCGGTCAGGACCGTGAGGCCGCGGGCGAGGGACTCGATGAACTCGCGCCCGAGTTCCTGCTTCGACGCGCCGGTCCACAGGGCCAGGCCGGCCGGGGGCGGGCCGGGGTGGGGCGGTGAGGCGTGGCGCAGGTCGGACTCCATCGCGGTGACCGCACTGCGCAGGTGGGGGAGGAGGGTCTCGCGCAGGTCCGTCGCCGTGTGGCGGCTGGTGTGGCTCACGACGTTCGCCACGCAGGCGATCCGGCCCGTGTCCGGGTGCCGTACGGGTACGGAGACCGCCACCAGGCCGGGTTCGATCAGCTGGTCGTCCAGGGACCAGCCGTCCGTCGCCGCCCGCGCCGTCCGTCGGAGGAAGTCTTCGGGTGGGGTGGGCCGGGGGGTCGGGGGTACGGCGGGGAAGGCCGCGTTGTCGGGGGCCGTGGCTCGGCGGGTGTGCCAGGCGGTCCAGTCGGCGTCGGTCCACTCCGTCGCGAACAGGGGGCCCGGCGCGGTCCGTTCGGCGGGGAGCAGGTCGCCGATGCGGAAGCTGAGGGACATCGCCCGGCGGCGGGTCGCCTGGTGGATGAAGCGGATGCCGTCGCGGTCGGCGACGGCCAGGGACACCGACTCGTCGAGTGCGTCGGCGAGGGCGTCCGCCCGGGCGCCCAGGAGGGACGGGAGGCGCAGGGCGGCCAGGTAGGCGTTGCCGAGTTCCATCACCTGGGGGGTCAGGATCGCGTCCCGGCCGTCCATCCGGACGTACCCCATGCGGACGAGGGTGGCGACGACCCGGTCCACGGTGGAGCGGGCCAGGCCGGTGGATCGTTCGAGGACGCTCAGGGCCGATGTGCCGCCCGCCGTGGTGAGTTGCCGCAGCACCGCGACCCCGCGCACCAGCGGGGTGACCGCCTCCGCCGGAGCGGGCGCCGACGGAGGCGCCGACGGAGGCGTCGGCGTAGGCGGCTCCGGGGCGGTGGCGGGGGGTGTCGTCGGGGTCTTCGCGGGCATCGATCCGTTCTCCGGTCCGGTACGGCGGGTTCGGCAGGCCTACCGTAGTCGGGGGCGCGGCTCACCTTGCTGCCGCCGTTGCCGCACCGGCCTTGCCTCCCAGCTGCCGCCGCCGGACTGGGGCCTCGACGCCCCTGCCCACCCCACCCCACCCCACCCCCACCTCACCCACCCCACCCCACCCTCACCCCCGAGTGACCCGCACCCGGTAGTCCCCCTTGAGGTCCGCGCCCGCCACCGAGATCCGGATGTCCCGTTTCCGGTCCCGGAAGGACTCGCCGGGGGCGAAGGGCGCGTCGGAAAGTTCCGCGTGGACGTTGGGGCTGCGGGTGCAGCCGCCGCTGTCGGTGCGGGAGTCGTAGACGGTCACCGGGCCCATGCCGGTGTCGACGTCCGCGTCGACCTTGTAGATCAGGATCCCGGGACGGCAGACGGTCTCGTCGTTGCCGCCGTGGGTGCGCAGCTCGACGGCGTAGCCGGTGCGGGTGCCCGTGGGGACGAACACGAGCTTCGGGCCGCCGGGGCGGGAGAGCGGCGTGAGGGTGTGCTCGGTCGTCGTGCCGGGCTGCGCCGCGCAGGCGATCTGGGCCGCGTCCAGCCAGCCGAGCTTCCACTTGTGCCAGCCGAGGAGGTCGTTGTTGGTGCCCCAGTCCTCGCTCATGATGTCCCAGTGCCCGACCGCGCCCCCGCCCTCCTGGGTGTAGAGGTCGGGCAGGCCGAAGACGTGCCCGTTCTCGTGGGGCAGGACGCGGTAGCCGGTGCGGTCGTAGGAGCCGGAGCCGTCGTCCTGGCGGGAGTAGACGAAGGAGGCGTTGGCGACCGGCACGCCGTCGGCGACCGGGGCCTCACGGTTCCCGGCGAACGTCACCGACAGGACCGTGTCCAGCGCCGAGGGGCCCGCGTTCGGGGTGACCAGCACGTTCAGCAGGTCGTACGAGCGGAAGTCCACCGTCGGGTCGGCGGCGGCCACGAGGTCCTGGACGAGTTCCCGGTAGCCGGGGTCGAAGGGTGCGCCGCGCTCTATGCCGTACGCCCGGAACGGCTTCGGCATCCGCAGCCAGCGCCGGATCGGGGTCTCGGCGCGGTAGTCGAGGCGGCCGTAGGACGCGGTGCGGAACCATTCCTCGGTCTGCGGGAAGAACTCGCGGAAGCGGGACCGCGCGCTGCCCCGGCCGGGCGCGTCCGGGAAGTCGATCATCAGGGTGAGGGCGCGGACGGTGCCGGTGGAGCGGGAGTAGCCGCCGGGCGTGGGGACGCCCTCGGACATCTGGACGGCCGCGTCGCCGGTGATCATGCAGGGGGCGAGGGCCGCGCTGCGGGCCAGGGGGACGGCGCCGGCGCCGGCCGCCGTGGAGCCGCCGGGTGGTACGAGGTGCCCGGTGCCGGCGGAGGTGCTGACCGCGAAGGTCAGCGCGGTCACGGAGACGAGGGCGGCGACGCGGCGCGGGCGTATCCGGCGGCGGAGCGGCTCGCCCGCGCCGGCCGGGGCGGGTCGCTCGGGCTCGGGCAGCGGCTGCATGCAGGGCCTTTCGCTCCAGGCAGCCGCCGGTCACCGGCTGCACCCTTGCGATCACCCTCTGCCGGGGTGCGCGCGGGCGCGCGTTGGGGGAGACCGATCGTGGGTTACCGGGCGGTATGGCCGTGGTGCGTCAGGGCTCGCTTGGATATGTGCTGCTATCGGGTGGTACGTGCGAGACTCCAGGCGTGTGACCCAGGTCACATCGAAAAAGTTTCGAGTCCGGGAAATAACCGGGGACCCCCTCCCCGTTTAGCCATGTGTCCGAGTGAAACGGGGATTGGCTCCCCGGATCGCGATCCACCCTCTCGAAGCCCGAGGAGTACACCGTGCAGACCGCGACCGCGACCTCCACAGTGCGCAAGGCACCCCGGCCCCGCGCCGACGCCCTGCGCAACCGGGAGCGGATCGTCACCGCCGCCCGCGAGATGTTCGTCGAGCACGGTCCGGACGTGCCGCTGGACGACATCGCCCGCCGGGCCGGCGTCGGCAACGCCACGGTGTACCGCAACTTCCCCGACCGTGACGCGCTGGTCCGCGAGGTCGTCTGCTCGGTACTGGACCGTACGGTCCAGGCCGGTCAGCTGGCGCTCGCCGAGTCCGGTGACGCGTTCGGGGCGCTGGAGCGATTCGCGCACGCCGCCGCGGACGAGCGGATCAGCGCGCTGTGCCCGATGGTCGCCAGCACCTTCAACCAGCACCACCCCGACCTGGAGGCCGCGCGCGAACGCGCCGAGCGGATCATCGAGGAGGTCATGGACCGCGCCAAGGCGGCCGGGCAGCTCCGGCCCGACGTCGGCGTGGGTGACCTGATGATCGCGGTGGCCCAGCTCAGCCGGCCCCCGGCGGGTACGGAGTGCCTGAGCGCCGACCGCTTCGTCCACCGCCACCTCCAACTGTTCCTGGACGGGCTGCGGGCTCCGGCCCACTCCACCCTGCCGGGCACGGCCGTGACCCTGGAGGACCTGCGCAAGGCCCAGTGAACAGCGAAACAGCCGATGACTCCGTCGGAGTCGATCGGTCGGAGCAGCAGTAGCGGAATTCAGTAGCACCAGTAACACCAGCTGCATCAGCTGACGCCACGGCCGTCGCCGACGACGCGCCGCCCCTTACAGCACCCTTTTTCCCGTCACGAAGTCTCGAAGTCCCGAAGTGGGTACCTCCATGTCTCAAACCGCCCAGAAGGCTCCCGGTGCGACCGGCGTCCCGGACGCCAACCGCTGGAAAGCCCTGGCCTTCATCGCCATCGCCCAGCTGATGGTCGTCCTCGACGCGACCATCGTGAACATCGCGATGCCCTCCGCCCAGCAGGACCTGGGCATCTCCGACGGCAACCGGCAGTGGATCGTCACCGCCTACGCCCTCGCCTTCGGCGGTCTGCTGCTCTTCGGCGGCCGGATAGCCGACCTGTGGGGCCGTAAGCGCGCCTTCGTCACCGGTCTCGGCGGCTTCGCCGTGGCCTCCGCCCTCGGTGGCGCGGCCACCAACGAGGCGATGATGTTCGGCGCCCGCGCGCTCCAGGGCGCGTTCGGTGCGCTGCTCGCGCCCGCCGCGCTCTCCCTGCTCGCCGTGATGTTCACGGACGCCAAGGAGCGCGCCAAGGCGTTCGGCATCTACGGCGCGATCGCCGGTGGTGGCGGCGCCGTCGGTCTGATCCTCGGCGGGTTCCTCACCGAGTACCTGGACTGGCGCTGGACGTTCTTCGTGAACATCCCGTTCGCGATCGTCGCCGCGGCCGGCGCGTACTTCGTCATCCGTGAGCCGGAGGGCGGCCGCAACCGGTCCGCTCTCGACATCCCGGGCGTCATCCTGTCCACCCTCGGCCTGGTCGCGCTGGTCTACGGCTTCACGCGCGCCGAGTCGGACGGCTGGAGCGACTCCGTGACCGTCGGCATGTTCGTCGCGTCCGCCGTGCTGCTGGCCGCGTTCGTGCTCGTCGAGTCCAAGGTCAAGGCGCCGCTGCTGCCGCTGCGCGTGATCACCGAGCGCAACCGGGGCGGCATCTACCTCTCCCTCGGCCTCGCGATCATCGCGATGTTCGGCCTGTTCCTCTTCCTGACGTACTACCTGCAGATCGTGAAGGGCTACTCCCCGGTCAAGACCGGCTTCGCGTTCCTGCCGATGATCGCGGGCATGATCACGGGTTCCACCCAGATCGGCACCCGGCTGATGACCCGGGTCGCCCCGCGGCTGCTGATGGGCCCGGGCTTCCTGGTCGCCGCGCTCGGCATGCTGCTGCTGACCCGTCTGGAGATCGGTTCCTCGTACGCGGCCGTGCTGCTGCCGGCGATGCTGCTGCTCGGCCTCGGCATGGGTACGGCGTTCATGCCGGCCATGTCCCTGGCCACGTACGGCATCGAGCCGCGTGACGCCGGTGTCGCCTCCGCGATGGTCAACACCTCGCAGCAGGTGGGCGGCGCGATCGGCACCGCCCTGCTGAACACGATCGCCGCGTCCGCGACCACGTCGTACATCAAGGACCACATCGCCTCCGCCGCCTCCCGGCCGCAGCAGGAGCTGGTGCAGCTGGAGGGCCTGGTCCAGGGCTACACCAGCGCGATCTGGTTCGCCGTCGGCATCCTGGTGGTCGCCAGCGCGATCGCCTTCACCTTCGTCAACGCCGGCCGTCCGGACATGGGCGCGGGTGCGGTGACGGGCTCGGGCGAACAGGGCGCCGAGGACGCGATGCCGGTGCCGGTGGTCGCCCACTGACCCGCAAACGCGCGTGGAACGCGCGGACGACGGCCCGGTACTACGACGTTCGGTACTACCTACGACGTTCGGTACTACGGCGTTCGGTACTACGACGGCTCAGTACTACGACGTTCGCTACTACGTGACGACGACGGCTCCGGGTAGGTAGCCCCTAGCGGAGCCAGGGGAGGTCCGCACCCGCTTCGTTGGGCTGAAGTCCCTCGGCGACGATCTGCATGATCTCGCCGAGGGACTTCTGCTGTTCGGCGGTGAGCCGGTCGAAGACCGCGTTGCGTACGGCGGTGACGTGCCCCGGCGCGGCGCGCCCGAGCACCTCCAGGCCCTGGTCGGTCAGGACGGCGAACTGGCCGCGCTTGTCGGAGGGGCAGTCCTCGCGCCGAACCCAGCCGTTCTTCTCCAGCCGGGCGACGGCGTGGGAGAGACGGGAGCGGGTGATCTTGGCGTGCATGGCCAGCTCGGTCATCCGCAGCCGGCGGCGCGGGGTCTCGGCGAGTTTCACCAGGAGGCCGTAATAGATGTGGGGCATCCCCGCATCCCGCTGGAGTTGGCGGTCCATGTGGTCCTCGAGGAGCGTGGTCGCGTGCACGTAGGAGCGCCAGACGAGCTGCTCCTCGTCGGTGAGCCATCGGGGCTCTTCAGCGGGGGTGGATGCCTTCTTCATGTACTCCACTGTAAAGGTCTGCTCCTTGAAATTTAAACAAATGCGGCATATTCTGAGGGGACGTTGACGTTTTAGATTTCAAGCAAGCTGTCGAGCGATGGTCCCGGAGCCCGGGACCGGCGGTCCCGAAGGACGGGGCTGGCGGTCCCGAAGGACGGGGCCGAGCCGCCGGAGGGAGTCACCGCCATGTCCGCCGCCACTCAGGAACGCGCCGTTCCGCAGGAGCGCATGCCCGCCCTGTACCTCAGCCATGGCGCCCCGCCGCTCGCGGACGACCCGATCTGGCCCGGCGAACTCGCGGCCTGGTCCGCCGATCTGCCCCGCCCCAAGGCGATCCTCATGGTCTCCGCCCACTGGGAGGAGGCCCCGCTCGCCCTCGGCGCCGTCGACCCCGTCCCGCTGGTCTACGACTTCTGGGGCTTCCCCGAGCACTACTACCGGGTGAAGTACGACGCCCCCGGCGCACCGGCGCTCGCCGACAACGTCCGCAAACTGCTGCGCGCCCCCGGGATCCCCGTCCAGGACATCCCCGACCGCGGCCTCGACCACGGCGCGTACGTGCCGCTCGTCGAGATGTTCCCGGCCGCCGACATCCCCGTGCTCCAGATCTCGATGCCCACCCTCGACCCGGTGAAGCTCATGGAGATCGGCCGCAAGCTCGCGCCCCTGCGCGAGGAAGGTGTCCTGATCGTCGGCTCCGGGTTCTTCACCCACAACCTCGCCGCCCTGCGTCAGGGCGGGGTGCCCAGCTGGTCGGTGGAGTTCGACGACTGGGGCCGGCGTGCCATGGAGGCCCGCGACTGGGACTCCCTGCTGGACTTCCTGCACAAGGCGCCGGCCGGCCGCTACGCCCACCCGCGTACCGAGCACTTCGCGCCGCTCTTCGTGACGATGGGCGCGGCGGAGGTGTCCGGCGAGCTGGACGCGCAGCGATCGGTGATCGACGGGTTCTGGCTGGGGCTGGCGAAGCGGTCGGTGCAGTTCGGCTGAGCCGCCGGTGGGTGTGTGGCTCGTTCCGTTCCGTCGAACGTTCCCCGCGAGCGGGCGGCGGGCGGGCCTACAGCTCCTTCTCGTACCAGGCCACGTCCCAGTAGCGCCCGAACTTGCGGCCCACCTCGCGGTACGTGCCGACGTACCGGAAGCCGAAGCGTTCGTGCAGTCGCACGGACGCTTCGTTCGGCTGGGCCACGCCCGCGTACGCCCGGTGCACGTCCTCGTCGGCCAGCGCCTCGAAGAGCGCCGTGTAGAGGAGTGTGCCGATGCCGCGGCCGCCCGCGTCCGGGCGGAGATAGACCGACACCTCGACCGACGTCGAGTAGGCGGTCTTCGGCCGGTGAGGGCTGGATGTGGCGTAGCCCAGAATTTCCTGTGAGTTCGCACTCACGGCAACCTTCAGGCGGTACGGGCCGTCTTCAGGGTGGGAGAGCAGCCAAGGGCGGCGCTCTTCCGGAGTGAGAACCGCGGTATCGAATGTGATGGGCGTCTCACGTACGTAGTGGTTGTAGAGATCGGTGAGGGCGTCGAGATCCCCCTCGACTCCCGGCCTGACCTGCACCTCTGTACGTTCCGGCGCCATCGTGCCTCCTCGTGTGGCCGGACAGGGTACTGCATGATCAGAAAAATCGGGGTGCGGGTTGGGAATTCTGTCCTGATTCCAGTCGTTGTTTCCATCGGATGCAGGGCACCCGAGCAGAGTCCCGGTGAGAGTCCGGGGACCACCTGAGCGAGTGTCCGGCGCCCACGGACCACCCGCTGACCCCACCATCGCAAGGGAGCACGCATGGCAACCCGTGCCGTCGCCCGTCGTAAGTCCGCCACTGGCGAGACGGCCGACAGGGCAAGCAGTGTTCGCGTCCACGGCGGCGAGATCGCCGACCGCGATCTGGTCGGCATGTATCTCGACGAGATCGCGCGCACACCGCTGCTCGACGCCGCCAAGGAGGTCGAGCTGTCCCAGATCATCGAAGCGGGTGTGTTCGCGCGGCAGGTTCTCGAGGGATACGAGGAGTCCAGGGCGGACGCGACCCGCGAGGAGCTGGAGGCCCTGATCGCCGCCGGTGAGCGGGCCAAGGACGTCTTCATCCGTTCCAACCTCCGGCTGGTCGTCGCGGTCGCCCGCCGCTACCCCCGCAGCGGGCTCCCCCTCCTCGACCTGATCCAGGAGGGCAACGCCGGTCTGGTGCGCGCGGTCGAGAAGTTCGACTACCGCAAGGGCTTCAAGTTCTCCACGTACGCCACCTGGTGGATCCGCCAGGCGATCACCCGCTCGATAGCGGACCAGTCGCGCACCATCCGGCTGCCCGTCCACCTCGTGGAGGAGCTGGGCCGGATCCGCCGCGTCCAGCGCGAGTTCAACCGCGAGCACGGCCGCGACCCCGAGCCCGCGGAGATCGCCACCGAGCTGGGCTCCACGCCGGAGCGCGTCACCGACGTCCTGGACTGGGCCCGTGACCCGGTCTCCCTCAACATGCCGGTCGACGACGAGGGCGAGACGCAGTTCGGCGACCTCCTCGAGGACACCTCCGCGGTCTCGCCCGAGCAGTCCGTCCTCACGCTGCTGCGCAGCGAGGAGCTCGACGGCCTGATCGACCGCCTCGACCCGCGCACCGCGTCCATCATCAAGATGCGGTACGGCATCGACGACGGCCGGGAGCGGACGCTCACCGAGGTCGGCAAGGAGCACGGGCTGACCCGCGAGCGGATCCGGCAGATCGAGAAGCACGCGCTGTTGGAGCTGAAGAAGCTGGCCCGGGACACGGGGTTCGAGGCGGCGGCGTAACGCTGACGCGCCCCGCCGCGTGGCGCGATGACGTCGGGCGGGTGCGGCCGGCCACGGCCGGCTGTTTCCGCCCGCGTGCGCCAGGTGGCGAAAGCCCGCGCAAACATGGCGATACAACGCCGCTTCAATCGGCGGGACGGGGGGAACATGACTTCAGGGCACGGGAGTTCGGACCGGTAGGACCCTGCAGTCGGCGCAGTGAGTCCTGCTCGACCCTGAGCCCGAGAGCTACGGCACGACCCGCGACGGCACACCACGGACCGCCACGCTCACCACATCACCGCAGCTGGTTCCACCGGAACCAGAGCCAGAACCAGTACCAGAGCCAGAGTCAGACGCGACCGGAACCAGAGTCACGTTTCACCGAAGCCACGTCCCGACGCACATCCCCCCCGGCGCCGGGACTTTCCCCGAGTCGGGCTTCGGCGCCCCTCCCCCTGGGCGCCGGGGCCCGGCTCGCTTTTGTACGCGGGGCGCGGGCCAGGAGAGGGGGCGCGGGGGCGCGTCGCGTCGGATTCCGGGGAGCGGTGTGCGGTCCTGCGACGGATTGCGAGCGGAAACGTGTGCAACGCGCGGGCGGGCAGGGGAGAGCGGGGCACCCCGTACCTGAACCACGGGGTGGCCCGCCCGGATGGCAGATTGTGCCACATGGGCATAGCCTGCCGACGTGATCAGCTCCACCCCCGCCTCGGCTTCGCTGACCGAGCGGCGCAAAGCGGCCACCCGGATGGACATCGCCCGGGCCGCGGCCGGCCTCTTCGTCAACCGCGGCCTGAAGGCCACCCGGGCCGAGGACATCGCCCAGGCCGCGGGCATCGCCCCCCGCACCTTCTACCGGTACTTCGCGACGAAGGAGGAGGCCGTCGCTCCCCTCTACGCGGCGGGCGCCCAGCGCTGGGCGGAGGCGGTCCGTGAAGCCCCGGCCGAACTCCCCGTACCGGAGGCCCTGGAACATGCCGTACGGCACACCCTGATCCCCGGCCGCGCGGTGTCGGCGGCGTCCTGGGAATGGGTCCGCACCCTGATCCGGCTGGCCACGACCAGCCCGGCGCTGGGCAAGGTGTGGGCGGAGGTCTGCCACGCGTCGGAGACCGCACTGGCGGAGGTGCTGGTGGAGCGGATGGAACAGATGGAGCGCATGGAGCGGACGGAGGGCACGGAGCACGTGGGGCACGTGGGGCACATGGGGGCCTTGGAGCGGGTGGGTTCGGAGCAGGGGGCGGCGCAGGGGGCGGCGCAGGGGGCGGTGCAGAGGGCATCGCAGGTGGAGCCGCACCAGCTCTTCACCGCGGCCGTGGTCAGCGCCGCCGTCCGGGTCGCCGTGGAGAGCTGGGCCGCCACCGACACTCCTCCCACGGGACCGCAAGGCCCGGCGGAACTGGCGCTGCGCAACCTGCGGGCGCTGCGGGGGTTCGCGTGGAACGGACCCGAGCTTCCGGACACCCCCTAGCCCTGACGTCCCCCAGCCGTCCCCTGGTGTCCCCCGCCCGTCCCCCGGCGCTCCCCGGCCTCCCCCCGGTCCCGGTCGCCCCCGGCGGCCCGTCCCAACCGTCCTCCCAACTCCCTTACACACTCCGCCAGTTGCTCCGGTCCCCGGACCGAGAACTCGCAGCCCAGCAGGGCCAGCCGCATCGCCACCCACTCCACCGGATCGCTGGTCGACGCCCGCAGCCTGCAGCCGCCGTCGCCGTTCTCCTCGGGGCGGCCGAGCCACGCGGGGAGCCGGGCGGCCACCCAGTCCGCCGGTGCCTCGAAAGTGACGTCGTACGCGTACTCGTTCGCGTCCGGCCGTCGGTGGATGGACTGCCGCAGGTACTCGGCGGCGCTCCCCGTGGGCAGCTCGCGCGGGGTGAACCGGGCGCCGGTGGCGAAGGGTTCGCTCACGCGGTCGACGCGGAACGTGCGCCAGTCGGCGCGGTCGAGGTCATAGGCCACGAGGTACCAGCGGCGGCCGGTGGACACCAGCCGGTAGGGCTCGGTGAGGCGGCGGGACTCGATGCCGTCCTTCGCGCGGTAGGCGAACCGGAGCCGCTCCTGCCCGGCCACCGTCGAGGCCATGACGGTCAGCGTCTCGGGGGCAATGCTCGCGCCGTCCCCGCTGGTCAGCGGTGTGGTGGCGGCCTGGAGGGTGGAGACGCGGTGACGCAGCCGGGCCGGCAGGACCTGTTCCAGCTTGGCCAGCGCCCGTACGGACGCCTCATCCACGCCCTCGAGCGCGTGCCCGGCGCCGACGCGCAGGCCGACCGCGATCGCCACGGCCTCCTCGTCGTCGAGCACCAGCGGCGGCATCGCCTTGCCCGCGACCAGGCGGTAGCCGCCGTCCGAGCCCTTGGTCGCCTGTACGGGATAGCCCAGCTCGCGCAGCCGGTCGATGTCCCGCCGCACCGTACGGCGGGACACTCCGAGCCGCCCGGCGAGCTCGCCGCCGGGCCATTCGCGGGGCGTCTGGAGGAGGGAGAGGAGCTGGAGCAGCCGGGCCGGGGTGTCCGTCGTCATGACTTCGAGGATGCCGCAGAAATAGGACGCGATCTGACCTAATGGGGCTCTAGTTTTCTCTCATGACCTCCACCGCATCCCCTTCGGACAGCGCAGACAGCTCAGGCACCGCAGACAGCTCAGGCACCGCAGACAGTGCAGACAGCGCTGGCGCCGCGGGCATCGCAGCGAGCACGGATCGTGCGGACAGCGCAGCGCCCGCGCCGGACCGCCGGCGCTGGTTCGCCCTGGCGATCGTGATGACCGCGGCCTTCATGGACCTCGTCGACGTCACGATCGTCAACATCGCGATCCCGTCCATCCAGTCGGAGGCGGGCGCCTCCGACAGCCAGATCCAGTGGATAACCGCCGGATACGCGCTCGCCTTCGCCGCGGGCCTGATCACCGGCGGCCGGCTGGGCGACATCCACGGCCGCAAGCGGCTGTTCCTGCTCGGGATCGGCGGCTTCACGCTGGCGTCCGCGCTCTGCGGCTTCGCGGCGAACCCGGAGATGCTCGTCGCCTCCCGCATCCTCCAGGGCGGTATGGCGGCGCTGATGGTGCCCCAGGTGCTGTCGATCGTGCACGCCACCTTCCCGGCGCACGAACGCGGCAAGGTCTTCGGGCTGTTCGGCGCGATCGTCGGCCTCGGCGCGGTCTCCGGGCCGCTGCTCGGCGCGCTGCTGACGGAATGGAACCTGTTCGGACTCGAATGGCGGCCGATCTTCCTCATCAACCTGCCCGTCGGCATCCTGGGCCTGATCCTCGGCAGCCGCTTCATCACGGAGTCCCGCGCGCCGAAGGCTCTGAAGCTGGACCTGGTCGGTGTCGCGCTCGTGACGCTCGGCATGCTGATGCTGATCTACCCGCTCACCCGGGGCCGCGAGCTGGGCTGGCCGCTGTGGGGGCACCTGTCGATGGCCGGCGCGCTCGTCGTGCTCGGGGCGTTGGTTGCGTACGAACGGCGCAAGGCCGCGCGGGACGGCTCGCCGCTGATCGAGCTCTCCCTCTTCCGGGTGAAGAGCTTCGCCGCGGGCATAGCCGTGCAGACCGTCTTCGGTATCGGCCTCGGCATCTTCTTCCTGGTGTGGACGCTGTACATGCAGATCGGCCTGGGCTGGAGCCCGCTGCGCGCCGGGCTGACCGGTGTCCCGTTCTCCATCGCCGTGTCCACGGCCGCGGGCCTCTCCGTCCAGAAGCTGGTCCCGCGCTTCGGCCGCAAGGTGCTCCAGGCGGGCGCGCTGACCATGACCCTCGGCGTCCTGCTCTACATCTGGGAGTCCGAGCGCTACGGCCTCGGCATCGCCTCCTGGCAGATGGCGCTCCCGCTGGTCGTGATGGGCGTCGGCATGGGTCTGATCGTGGCCCCGCTGACGGACGCGGTGCTGTCGGAGGTGCCGCGCGAGCACGCCGGTTCGGCGTCCGGGCTGATCAACACCGTGCAGCAGATGGGCAATGCGCTCGGTCTGGGCCTGGTGTCCGTGGTCTTCTTCGGCGAGATCGGCGACCGGCTGACCCGGTCCGAGGTGGGTCCCGCTTTCGTGAACGCCTTCCAGCACGCGCTGGGATGGGTGGCCGCGGTGATGGCGGCGATCTTCCTGCTGATGTTCGCTCTGCCGAAGCGGCCGGCGCAGCATCTGGAGGGCGCCACGGACGCCTCGGAGGCGGCCCCCTCCGAGGAGCGGGAGCGCGCGCTCGCGGGCTGAGCGGGGCGACGACCGCCAGAAGGGCCCGGTGTCCGTGGGACGCCGGGCCCTTCGGCGCGTCTGCGGTGTCCGCGGCGGAGGGAGGGAAGTCCGTTCATGCCCGAATGACGCCCGAACCTGTTTACATTCTGGAAATCCGGGCGTAGTCTCCGAACGAAACCACAAGTTCGGGCATAAAGCGGAGGTGAGCGGACATGTACGCACCGGAGCGGCAGCAGGAGATCCTGCGGCTCGCCCGTGAGGGCGGCCGGGTGGACGTCCTGTCGCTGGCCGAGGAGTTCCAGGTCACGGCGGAGACGATCCGCCGCGACCTGAAGGCCCTCGACCGGGCCGGCCTGGTGCGCCGCGTCCACGGCGGTGCCATACCGGCCGGTCGCCTCGACTTCGAGCCGGACCTCACCGAACGCGAGGGCACCTCCACCGACGAGAAGGACCGCATCGCGAAGGCGGCCCTCACGGAACTGCCGTCCGAGGGCACGATGATCCTCGACGCCGGTACGACGGTCGCCAGGCTGGCCGCCGCCCTCCCGCTGGAGGCCGAGCTGACCGTCGTCACGCACAGCCTGCCCATCGCGGCCCGTCTCGCGGACCACCCGGGCATGCAGCTCCACCTCGTCGGGGGGCGCGTGCGGCACCGTACGCGCGCTGCCGTGGACGCCTGGGCGCTGCGCGCGTACGGCGAGATCCGCGCCGACGTCCTGTTCGTCGCCGCCAACGGCTTCTCCGCCGAGCACGGGCTCACCACGCCCGACCTCGCCGAGGCCGCGGTGAAGCGGGCGGCCGTCGCCGCCGCACGCCGGGTGGTGCTGCTCGCCGACTCCTCAAAGCACGGCCAGGAGCACTTCGCCCGCTTCGGCGACATGGCCGACGTGGACCTCCTGATCACCGACAGCGGGCTGAGCCCCGAGGACGCGGCCACGATCGAGCGCGGCGGCACGGAAGTAGTACGAGCATGAGCGGCACGAACATGAGCGACACGAGCGCGAGCGGTACGGGCATGAGCGGTACGGGCACGAGTGACACGAGCGCGAGCGGTACGGGCATGAGCGGTACGGGCATGAGCGGTACGGGCATGAGTGACCCCGGCGCGAGTGGCACCGGTACGAGGGGCACCGGTACGAGGGGCACCGGCGTGATCCTCACCGTCACCCCCAACCCCTCCCTGGACCGCACCTACGAGGTCCCCTCCCTCGACCGCGGCGAGGTCATCCGTGCCACCGGCGAGCGGATGGACCCGGGCGGCAAGGGCGTGAACGTCTCGCGCGCCGTCGCGGCCGCCGGACGGCGTACGGTCGCCGTGCTGCCCCTGGGCGGTGCGCCGGGCGCGCTCGTCGCCGACCTGCTCGACGCGCAGGGCATCGAGGTCGCCCCGGTGCCGGTCGTCGGCGCCACCCGTTCGAACATCGCGCTCGCCGAATCCGACGGCGTCCTCACGAAGATCAACGCGCCGGGCCCGGAACTGTCCGGGGCCGAGCAGGAACTGCTCCTGGAGACCGTGCGCGAGCAGTCGCGCGGCGCCGACTGGATCGCCTGCTGCGGCAGCCTGCCCCGGGGACTCGCGCCGTCCTGGTACGCCGAGGTCGTCGCCCGGGCGCACGCCGGGGGCGCGCGCATCGCTCTGGACACCTCCGGGCGCGCGCTCCTCGAAGCGCTGCGGGAGCGGCCCGACGTGGTGAAGCCGAACGCCGAGGAACTCGCGGAAGCCGTCGGACGCCCCCTGGCGACGGTGGGCGACGCGGTGAAGGCCGCCGAGGAACTGCGGGAGATGGGCGCCCGCGCCGTCCTCGCGAGCCTCGGCGCCGACGGCCAACTGCTGGTGGAGGACGCGGGCACCTGGTTCGCCAGCGCGCGCGTCGACGTCGTACGCAGCAATGTCGGGGCGGGCGATTCCTCCCTCGCCGGCTTCCTCGTCGCCGGCGGCCGCGGTCCGGGGGCGCTCGCCTCCGCCGTCGCCCATGGCGCGGCGGCCGTCCAGCTGCCGGGCAGTGTGATGCCGACCCCGGGCGATCTGGACCCGGCGGCGGTGACGGTCACGGCGGACGTGCCGGTGGACCGCGAGTTGAAGGAGCCGGTGTCATGACGTCCCTCCTGTTATCCGGCACGCACCGCGGGCGGCCGAGCCGCCCCGCCGACCCCCTCACCTCCCCCCACCTCACCCCCGTCCCCACCCCCGCCCACCCCACACTCCGGGCGATACGCGAGCGAAGGAGCCCGCGATGAGCGAGATGATCACCGCGGACCTGGTCGATCTCGACCTGTCCGCCGAGACCAAGGAAGCGGCCGCGCGGTCGCTCGCCGCACGCATGGTGGCCCTGGGCCGGGTGACCGACCTGGACGGCTTTCTCGCCGACGTGGCCGCCCGTGAGGCTCAGATGCCCACCGGCCTCGACGGCGGCATCGGCATCCCGCACTGCCGCAGCGAGCACGTCACCGAGCCGACGCTCGCCTTCGGGCGCAGCACAGCCGGCATCGACTTCGGCGCGGCCGACGGTCCCGCCGACCTGATCTTCCTGATCGCCGCGCCCGCCGGCGCCGACGACGCCCACCTCACGATCCTGTCCGCCCTGGCCCGGCAGCTGATGAACAGCGAGTTCACGGACGCGCTGCGCTCGGTGGACGACACGGCGGCCGCGGCGGCGCTGATCCGGGGCGACGAGGTTCCGGCCGCCGACGCGGCTCCCGCCGCTGAGGCCCCGGCCACGCCCGGTGCCTCCGAAGACTCCGTGGCGGCGTCGGGGGCGGCCTCCCCCGAGGCCGCCACGGCCAGCACCCCCGAACCGGCGTCGCGCCCCTTCCGGATCGTCGCCGTCACCTCCTGCCCCACCGGTATCGCCCACACCTACATGGCGGCCGAGTCCCTGGAGAACGCCGGCCGGGACGAGGGTGTCGAGGTGACCGTGGAGACGCAGGGCTCGGCCGGCTTCACCCGGCTCGACCCGGCCGTCATCGCCGCCGCGGACGGCGTGATCTTCGCCCACGACGTCCCCGTACGCGACAAGGACCGCTTCGCCGGCAAGCCCACCGTCGACGTCGGTGTGAAGGCGGGCATCAACCGTCCCGCCGAGCTGATCGCCGAGGTGCGCGGCAAGGCCGAGCGCGGCGAGGTGACGGCGGGTGCCGCTCCGGGCACGCCCGTGGAGCGCTCCGGCGACTCCTCCGAGGGCTACGGCACCAAGCTCCGCAAGTGGCTGATGTCCGGCGTCAGCTACATGGTCCCGTTCGTCGCCGCCGGTGGTCTGCTCATCGCCCTCGGCTTCGCGATCGGCGGCTACAAGATCAACAAGGCGCCGTCGGTCATGGACCACTTCGTGTGGACACAGGCCGACAGCTGGGCCGCGCTGCTCTTCCAGATCGGTGTCGTCTCCTTCGGCTTCCTCGTCCCGGTCCTGGCCGGGTACATCGCCTACGGCATGGCCGACCGCCCCGGGCTCGTCCCGGGCTTCGTCGGCGGCGCGATCTCCGTCACCATCAACGCGGGCTTCCTCGGCGGACTCGCCGCCGGTCTGATCGCCGGTGGTGTGGTGCTGTCGATCCAGAAGGTGAAGATCCCGCCGGCGGTGCGCGGCATCATGCCGGTGGTGGTGATCCCGCTGATCTCCTCGGCGATCGTCGGGTTCCTGATGTTCGTCGTCATCGGCAAGCCCATCGCCTCCGCGCAGAAGGCCCTGACCGACGGCCTGAACGACCTCACCGGCACCAACGCCATCCTGCTCGGCGCCCTGCTCGGCCTGATGATGTGCTTCGACCTCGGTGGCCCCGTCAACAAGGTCGCGTACACCTTCGCCACCGCCGGCATCGCGGTCGCCAGCCCGAGCGACTCCGCGATGAAGATCATGGCCGCGGTCATGGCGGCCGGCATGGTCCCGCCGCTGGCGATGGCCCTGGCCACCACCGTGCGCGGCAAGCTCTTCACCCAGACCGAGCGCGAGAACGGCAAGGCCGCCTGGGTCCTCGGCGCCTCCTTCATCTCCGAGGGCGCGATCCCGTTCGCGGCGGCCGACCCGCTGCGCGTGATCCCGGCCTCGATGGTGGGCGGCGCGGTCACCGGCGCCCTGTCGATGGCCTTCGGCGCCACGCTGCGCGCCCCGCACGGCGGCATCTTCGTGGTTCCGCTGATCGGCAACCCGTTCCTCTACCTGGTCGCCATCGCCGCGGGCGTCTGCGTCACGACGGCCCTGGTCGTCGTCCTCAAGGGCCTGCGCAAGCCGGTCCCGGGCACCACGGCCCCGACTGCGGCCGAGGGCGGCGCGGCTGCCATAGCCGCGCAGTCGAAGCAGCCGGTGGCGGCGTAACACCCGCCCTTTTACAACTGATTCACGCTGTACAGGGCTGTACAGGGCATAAGCGTGACCTGTACGACCTGCGAGATACGTCACGGTCCGGGGTGTAAGCCCCGGACCGTGGTGTGTACTGGACCGTATGCCGCTGCACCTCACGATTCCCCAGATGACGGGGATGACCGTCCTCGCCCTGGCCTCCATCGCCTGGCTGATCGGCATGAACCGCATGCTGCGCCGCTTCCGCACGGAGGCAGCAGCGCGGCATGCGCACCCCGTGCACCCCACGAGTCCCGTGCATCCCATGAGTCCCACGAGTCCCGTGCACCCCACGAGTCCCGCGCCTGCCGTGTCACCCGCGCTGTCCGCCGTCCCGAGCCCGGATCAGCCCGGCCCGCACCGCGAGGCCGTCGAACTGACCCCCGCCGAGAGAGACGCCTTCGCGGTCCTCGTACGGCAACTGAGCGACGGCCACCCGGGCCCCGCCTCCTCCTAGCTTGTCCTAGGGGACCTGCGCCGCCCGCCGTTCCATCGCCTCGCGGGCCTCGGCCTCGGACGGGTACACCTCGCACATGTGCCGCCCGTCCGGCGTCGCCGTGTGCTCGACCTCCCACAGGGAGATCTCCCGGCCGTCCCGCAGCAGGAACGCGTGCTCGTAGAGCGAGAAGCCCAGCCCGATACGCCCCGCCCGGCACGGACGCCCGAAGGCCTGGGTGATCTGGTGCGCGAACGCCGTCGTCAGCAGCGCGGCCGTGTCCGCGTCGGGCCGGTCGGTGTTCTCCGCGCGGCGCAGCAGCCGGCGCGCGTGGTCCGCCGAGTCGTCCGGCACGTACACATGGCGGGGCGCGAGGACCGGTGAGAGCTGCACCGTCACCGGAAGCTCGAAGTCCGGCGCGTCCTGCGGGAGTGGCAGCCGGGCCGTGGCGGCCCGCAGCTCCTCCTCGTCGACGTAGACCTCGTGCTGCGGTTCGCTGCCCGGCGCGGTGTTGTGGACCAGCTCCCACAGAGTGAGCGCGCATCCGTCGGCCAGCAGCCAGGTGTGCCGGTAGGTCTCGCGGTGCAGGCCCGCGCTGTGGTGCGCGGAGTGCAGCGAGCTGTCATCGGCCAGTGCGCAGTCGAGCCGCCTTATCGTGTCGTCCGGCAGCTCGAACGAGTTCAGGGCACGACCGAGCAGTCGCGCGAGGTGCTCCTCCGGAGACTCGGGCGACTCGGCTGGTTCGTACGCTGCGGTCTCGTACGGAACGCTCAAGGTTTCTCCCGGCGTTGCTGCATGTCACCTTGTGGGTGCATACCGTAGCCCCTCGGTCGGACATCATGTCCGGGAACCGAGAAAACGTACGCCGGGAAAACGGCCGGGCCGCGCCAAATGTTCCCGCGCGGCCCGACGATCCGTCAGAAACCGCCGGTCGGAGCCCGGTTCCTGGTCGGAGCCCGGTTCCTGGTCGGCTTGCTCACGGCTGGCCGGCGCCCACGCATCGGCCGGCGCCCACGCATCGGCCGGCGCTCACGAGGGGCCGCCCGTCGCTCCGGTCAGCCGGCGCTCCCGGCCGTCCACTCGGCCCACGACATGTTCCAACCGTTGAGCCCGTTGTCCGGCGACACCGTCTTGTCCGGGGAGTTCTTCACGATGACGACGTCCCCGATCAGCGAGTTGTCGTAGAACCACTTGGCCGGGGTGTCGCCCTGTGCGCCCTGCGCGTCCGCGAGCCCCACACAGCCGTGGCTGGTGCCCTCCCGGCCGAACGGCGGATTGCCCTTGTTGTACCAGTAGTTGCCGTGGATGAAGGTGCCCGACTGCGTCAGGCGCATCGCGTGCGGCACGTCCGGGATGTCGTACTCCCCGCCCAGGCCGACCGTCCGGCTGTTCATCCGCGTCTGCGTGAACTTCTCCGTGATCACCATCTGGCCGTTGTACGTCGTGTGCTCCGCGCTGCCCGACGAGATCGGCACCGACTTCAGCGTCTGCCCGTCCCGCACCACCGTCATGGTCTGCGTGTTCACGTCGACCGTGGACACCTGCGAGCGCCCGATCGTGAAGGTCACCGTCTTCTTCTGCACCCCGAAGACGCCGTTCGCGCCCTCCACGCCGTCCAGGTCGATCTTCATCGTGACCTTGGAACCGGCCTTCCAGTACTCCTCGGGCCGGAAGTCCAGCCGCTGCGCCCCGAACCAGTGCCCCGCCACCTGCTGACCGCTGCTGGAGGTGACCGTGATGCGTGACTGCACGGCCTTCTGGTCGCTGATCGCCTTGTCGAACGTGAACGACACCGGCATCCCGACGCCCACCGTCGTGCCGTTGTCCGGGGTGTACGTGCCGATGAAGCTGTTGGACGAACTGACAGTGGTGAAGATCGAGTTGGCCGCGGCCGTCTTGCCGTTCGCGTCCTTCGCGGTCGCCGATATCTCGTACTTCGTCCCGCGCTCCAGCTGCTCCTTCGGCTTCCAGCTGGTGCCGTCGGCCGACAGGGTGCCCGGCACGGACGCTCCGCCCGCCACCGTCATCGTCACCTCGGTGAGCCGGCCGTCGCTCACCTTCACACCCGTCGTGTTGATCGACGCGCCCGTCGAGCCGTCCTTCGCCGAGATCACGATCTTCGCCGTGGACGTCTTGGCGGCCGTGCCGCCGCCCTTGGAGTCGTCGTTCTCGGCGTTGGCGCTGCCGCCACAGGCGGTCAGGGTCAGTGCGCCGACCACGAGGGCGGCACAGGCCCCCAGTACGCGCCGCGCTGCTATGTCCGGCGTTGTCACGGTCTGCTCCAGCTTCGTGTGATGTGCGAGATCCGGTGTGATCCGCTCCAGTACCTCCAGTACGTGGAGAAGGAGGGATCGGGCCGCCGATGGGGTTCCCTCCTTTCCGTCATGAACACCATCACGTGACAGAACCGGGACAATCACCCGTCTCTCCTGAGCCCTCGGCGACACTGGCCCCCATGACAGTTGACGCTCTGACGGACGTCGCCGGTCTGCGGGTGGGCCACGCCTCGCGCACCGGCGGCGGTTGGCTCACCGGCACCACGGTCGTGCTCGCCCCCGAGGGCGGCGCCGTCGCCGCCGTGGACGTGCGCGGCGGCGGTCCCGGCACCAAGGAGACCGACGCGCTGGATCCGCGCAACCTCGTGCAGCGGGTCGAGGCGATCGTGCTGACCGGCGGCAGCGCCTACGGGCTGGACGCGGCTTCCGGCGTGATGGCCTGGCTGGAGGAGCGGGGGCGCGGGGTGCCTGTCGGCCCGGACCCCGCGCACGTCGTCCCGGTGGTGCCCGCCGCCTGCGTCTTCGACCTCGGGCGGGGCGGTGACTTCCGGGCCCGCCCGGACGCGGCCACCGGCCGGGCCGCCGTCGAGGCGGCCGCGGCGAGCGAGCCGGGCGCCCGGGTGCCGCAGGGGTGCGTGGGCGCCGGCACGGGTGCCGCCGTCGGCCTGATGAAGGGCGGCGTCGGCAGCGCGAGCACCGTTCTCGACTCGGGGATCACGGTGGCCGCACTGGTCGTCGCCAACGCGGCCGGATCGGTGACGGATCCGGAGACGGGCGTGCTGTACGGGGAGCTGTTCCAGGGGCGCGTGCGGTACCCAGAGGCACGGGTTCATGAGGCCGCGCGCCTACGCCTCGCCGAGAGTGCCGCGAAGGGCGCTCCTCCTCCGCTGAACACCACGCTCGCGGTGGTCGCCACCGACGCGGATCTGACGAAGGCCCAGGCGCAGAAGCTGGCCGGCACGGCGCACGACGGCATCGCGCGCGCCGTACGCCCGGTGCACCTCCTCCACGACGGGGACACGGTGTTCACCCTGGCCACCGGAACGCGCCCGCTCGACTCCACGCACCCCCTCGCGCTCAACGCCCTCCTGGCGGCGGGCGCGGACGTGGTGACCCGCGCGATCGTGCGTGCCGTACGCGCGGCCGAGTCGACGCAGGGGCCGGGTGGCGAGTGGCCTTCGTACACGGAGTTGTACGGGGGGCAGCCGTACGGGGGATAGGGGAGCGGAGCACCGAAGGCGGAGGGACGGGGGACGGGAGACGGGGGACGGGGTTACCCCGCCGCTCCCGAGGCCCGTACCGCCCTCGCCCGGGTCGCGGCCCGGACCGTCAGCGTCGTCCCGGTCGCCACCGCCAGTGTCGTCACCAGGCCGGCCGCGAGGACCGCCCACTCGCCGAGGAACGTGCAGCA
Source organism: Streptomyces sp. NPDC041784 (assembly GCF_055591025.1). NCBI lineage: Bacteria > Bacillati > Actinomycetota > Actinomycetes > Kitasatosporales > Streptomycetaceae > Streptomyces > Streptomyces sp. NPDC041784. The sequence goes on along the minus strand of NZ_JBVJAB010000005.1, from coordinate 216,459 downwards.
GATCACCAGCAGCGCGGTGACCGGCAGCACCAGCTGCTGGACCAGCCCCGCCTTGAAGTGACGGGCGTGCAGGGCCCACACGGCGAGCAGGTACAGCGCCGTCGGCAGGGTCACGGCCGCCGACGCGGAGAGCGTCGAGAGGTGGGCCTTGCCGACCGTCTGCTCGACCGCCACCTCCAGGCCCGCGCCGATCGCCGCGGCCGAGGCGAAGACGACGTAGTGGCCGTAGCCCCACAGGAACGCCCGCTTGTTGGAGCGCAGGTGGCCGTGGATGGGCACCGCGAAGTAGATCCACCAGGCGGCGAAGATGATCAGCAGGCCGCCCGTGGCGATCGGGAGCAGCTCGTCCAGGGCGTCGTTCTCGTCGATACCGGTCTTCACGGCGATCGTCGCCGCCGCGACCGTCTCGCCCAGCACGATGATCGTGAACAACCCGTAGCGTTCCGCGATGTGGTGCGGATGCCAGGACGTCGGGTGGTCCTTCTCCGCGTAGAGCGGCACACCCATCTCCACCAGAGCCATCACCAGGAACACCCACACCCTGCCGTGCTCGGGCAGGATCAGCAGCCCCAGCCAGCCGACCTGGCAGAGCAGCACGCCACCGGCGTACCGCAGCGCCGTCGTTCTCTCCGGGCCCTCGCTCGACAGCGCCACGCGCAGCCACTGCGCGCTCATCGCGAGCCGCATGATCGCGTAGCCCAGCCAGACGGCCAGGTACTCGTGGTCCTCGAACGCCTGTGAGACACCGGCCGCGAGGACCAGGACACCGGCGATCTGCACCAGCGTGACGACCCGGTAGAGGACATCGTCGTTGTCGTACGCCGAGGCGAACCAGGTGAAGTTCATCCAGGCCCACCAGATGGCGAAGAAGACCATCGCGTAGTCGAGGATGCCCTGCCCCGCGTGGGACTCGGCCACGGCGTGCACCAGCTGGGCGCCCGCCTGGGCGATGGCCACCACGAAGCACAGGTCGAAGAACAGCTCGAGCGGCGTGGCGATCCGGTGCGCCTCGCCGCGTCCGCGCGCGGTGAGTCTGCGCAGGGGGCCGGCGGGGCCGGGCGGGCCGGGCGGAGAGGCCGGCGGTGTGGAGCTGGGCGTCATGCGTCCCAGCACAGCAGATAACCGGCGGAAAATCTTGCGGAGGAGCGCACGGTCCGAGACGGGGCGCTGCACCCGGAGAAGGGCTGGTCAGAGGGGTCTGGAGGAGGCGCGGACGGGGTTCGCCAGACCGGGGACCGTACTCTGGAGGCATGAGCACCCCCGCCGCCCCCACCGACCCCGCCGCCCCCGAGCCGCCCGCCCCGAAGGCCGCGCTGGTCTTCGACGATCCGCTGGACCAGCAGTCCTCGGACGACACGGACCGCGGCTGGGGCGAGCGGCCGGGCCCTTCCGGTGACAGCGCGGCCGACCTCAAGCGCTTCCTCGACGAGAAGCCGCCGCACCACATCTGAAGCCCGCCGCGGGCCTTGCGGAGCGCCCTGCCGGGGGCCCTGCGGAGCGCCCTGCCGGGGGCCAGGCGGAGCGCCCTCCGCAGTGCCACCCTCCGCATTCGCCGCCCTCCGCAGTGCCACCCCCGCAGGGCCCCGAGCAGTGTCGCTACCGCTCGCTGTGGCCCGAGCCGCGCTGGGCGACCAGCGCGTCGCGGATCTCCTTGAGCACCTCCAGCTCGGTCACCTCGATCACCTCCTGCGTGCCCTCCTTCGCCTTCCTGCGGACCTCCTGCCTGGCCAGGTACTTCGACATGGGCAGGACCATCAGGAAGTAGACGACCGCCGCGGTGATCACGAACGTGAGCGTGGCGCTGAGCACCGTGCCCCACAGGATCGGTACGCCGCTGATCACCGTGCCGTCCGCCGAGACCTTGCACGGGTCCTGGAGGCACGAGCTGTAGCCGTCGAGGTTCTTGGTGCCTATCGCGCCGACCAGCGGGTTGATGATGCCCTTCACCACCGCGCTCACGATGTTCGTGAACGCGGCGCCGATGACCACCGCGACCGCCAGGTCCACGACGTTCCCGCGCATCAGGAAGGCCTTGAAGCCCTGTAGGACGCCCGGCTTCTTCGTCTCGCTCACCTCGGGGGAACTCCTCGTCTTCACATGTTGTGGAACGAACAGCTCCGCAACCTACGTCAATGCGCGGCGGGCGTGTCCAATTCGGCAGCTCGAAGAAGGGACTTGACAGCACGGCCCGCCACACACGCACCAGGAGACTCACCACAGGGTCACCGCCAGCCGGGCCGTCGCGCTCGCACCCGCCAGGCGCGCCGCGGTGGAACGGGGTACGGACAGCAGGAGCAACGCGCCATCGCCGCCGTCACCACTACCGCCACCGGCACTGTCACCGGCACCGACGGAGGCGGCAGAGCCGAAGGTGCCGGAGTCCAGCGGCTCCGGCACCTTCGTCACCAGGGCACCGCGGGCGACCACCTCGGCCTCGCCGCCCGACGCCGTCCGCTCGGCGGCGATGACGTCGACCCGGTCGCCCGGGCGCAGCAGGCGGACGGTGGCCGCGTCGGCGATGCGCACCGGCGCCGTCACCTTTCCCACGGCGCGCGGATCGTGGGCCGGGGCGCGCGAGGAGGAGCGCGCGTGGGCAGGCGGGCCCTCGCCCGGGTGCCCCCGCGCGGGGCCGCTGTGCTGCGGGCCGGCGGCCACCAACGCGACGGCGGTGACCGCGAGACCGGCCGCGAGGGCGCGCCTCCGGTTCCGTACGAGGCGGCCCAGCCGGTGCCGGCCGCCGTGGACGCGGACGGGAGCGAAGGGCGGCACCTCGCACGGGGGAGGGACGGGATGCGGGGGAGGGCGAAGGGACAACGGGATCACCACCTGCGACGAGGAATCGGGCCTGCGAAGCCACGATGCCCCGTCCCGCCGCCGCCCGCCGGAGCCGGTGGACCACCGCCCGGTTGTGGACAACTCCCTCACCCGAACGACGAGTTCCGCCCCCACTTCTGTGGCGCCCTCGCCCTCACTTCTGTGGCGCCCCGCCCCCACCTCTGGGCCCCCGGCCCCCACCGCTGGTCGCCGCTCGCACCTCCGGGCCCCTGCCCCGCCCCCGTATCCCCGGGCTACGGCAGTGCGAACCCCGGATTCAGCCCGCCCAGCGCCCCCGTGCACAGACAGTCCCGCTCCCCGTTCGCCGGCAGCCCGGCCACCGCGTCGAACAACACTCCCCGCAGCCGGTCCACGTTCGCCGCGAACACCCGCAGCACCTCCTCGTGGGACACGCCCTCACCGGACTCGGCACCCGCGTCCAGGTCCGTGACCAGGGTCAACGACGTGTAGCAGAGTTCGAGTTCACGGGCGAGCGCCGCCTCCGGATGGCCTGTCATGCCGACCACCGACCAGCCCTGCGCCTGGTGCCACAACGATTCCGCACGGGTCGAGAACCGCGGCCCCTCGATCACGACCAGCGCTCCGCCGTCCACCGGCTCCCACTCCCGGCCGCGCGCGGCCTTCAGCGCGGCCGCGCGTCCCGTGGGGCAGTAGGGGTCGGCCAGGGACACGTGCACCACGTTGGGCACGGTGCCGTCGGGCAGCGGCATCCCGTCGAAGTAGGTGCCGACCCGGGACTTCGTACGGTCGACCAGCTGGTCGGGGACGAGCAGCGTGCCGGGACCGTACTCGGGGCGCAGGCCGCCGACCGCGCACGGGCCGAGGATCTGGCGCGCGCCGACCGAGCGCAGCGCCCACAGGTTGGCCCGGTAGTTGATGCGGTGGGGCGGCAGATGGTGGCCGCGTCCGTGCCGGGGCAGGAAGGCGACCCGCCGGCCGGCGATCTCGCCGAGGAAGAGGGAGTCGCTGGGCGCCCCGTACGGGGTGTCCACCTGGATCTCGGTCACGTCGTCGAGAAACGAGTAGAAGCCGGACCCGCCGATTACGCCGATCTCTGCGTTCGCCATGCCCAGCACACTAACGCGCGCCGTTCAGGCCCCGCGTCCGCCTCCGCGTCCGCCTCCGCAGACACCGAAGACCCCGCCGTCGTACGACGACAGGGTCCTGGGAGAAGGCCTTACGCGGCGGAGGTGCCCGCCGAGGTGCCGGCGCTCGACGACTTCGAGTCCGAGGAGGACGACGAAGACGACGAGGACGACGACGAAGAAGAGGACGAGGAGTCGGAGGAGGACGAAGACGACTTCGACGCCGACGCCGGCGAGCTGCTCGACGAGGAGCCGCGGCTGTCGTTGCGGTAGAAGCCGGAGCCCTTGAAGACGATGCCGACCGCGGAGAACACCTTCTTGAGGCGGCCCCCACAGCTGGGGCACTCGGTCAGGGCATCGTCGGTGAACTTCTGCACCGCCTCGAGGCCCTCGCCGCACTCGGTGCACTGGTACTGGTAGGTCGGCACTGTCTTCCTCCTGGCACTCTCACTCGATGAGTGCTAACGACGGTCCATAGTGACGCATTCCCGGGGATCAGTCCACTGTCACCGGCACGCGGTGACCGACGCCACGTGCGACCGTGCGTCCCCGGGGGCGGGTCGCCAGCCGTGAGCGCAGGGCCAGCAGGGTGGCCAGGGCCAGCAGGGTGCCGCCCATCGGGACCAGGAAGCCGGCGCCGCCCCAGAAGCGGTCCTCCAGCTGTCCGGCGACCGTCACGGCCGCCGCCTGGCCGAGCGCCACCGCGCCGGTCAGCCAGGTGAAAGCCTCGGTCCGGGCTCCGGCCGGGACCAGCCCCTCGACCAGGGTGTAGCCGGTGATCAGCGCGGGCGCGATGCACATGCCGACCAGGAGGCCGAGGCCGGCCAGCACGAGCACCGAGTGCGCGGCCCACAGGCCGGAGGCCGTCAGGGCGAGGGCGGCGTACCCGACGACGAGGCGCTGCTGCGGGGCCGCCTTCCAGGCGATCGCGCCGCAGACCAGGCCGGAGAGCATGTTGCCGGCGGCGAAGGTGCCGTACAGGACACCGTTGAGGCCGGGGTCGCCGATCGACTCGGTGAACGCGGCCAGCGAGACCTGCATGCCGCCGAAGACGGACCCGATGCCGAGGAAGGTCGCGATCAGCACGCGCACCCCGGGGATACGCAGGGCCGAGGTGTGCTCCACGCGCGCGTGCCCGGCCGGGGCGACCGAGGGCTGGGTGCTCTTGCGCGCGGCGAACAGCAGCCCGCCGAGCAGGGTCAGCGAGGCCTCCGTGATCAGGCCGGCGGCCGGGTTCACGGTGGTGCACAGGGCGGTCGCCAGCAGCGGGCCGAGGACGAAGGTCAGCTCGTCGGTGACGGACTCGAAGGCCGCGGCGGTGGTCATCAGGGGCGAGCCCTTCAGCTTCACGCCCCAGCGGGCGCGCACCATGGGCCCGACCTGCGGGACCGAGGCGCCCGTGGGCACCGCCGCGACGAACAGCGCCCACAGGGGGGCGTGCGCCAGCGCGAGCGCGGTGAGGGTCAGGCCCGACAGCGTGTGCACGAGCACGCCGGGGATCAGGACGGCGCGCTGGCCGTAGCGGTCGGCGAGACGGCCGCTGTAGGGGGCGAACAGCGCCATGGAGACACCGGTGACCGCCGCGGCGGCGCCCGCCGCGCCGTAGGAGCCGGTGGTGTGCTGCACGAGCAGCACGATGGAGATGGTGAGCATCGCGAACGGCTGGCGGGCCGCGAAGCCGGGCAGCAGGAACGTCCAGGCGCCGCGGGTGCGCAGCAGTTGCCCGTATCCCGGACGGGCGGAAGCCGACGAGTCCTTCGACTCCTGCGACGGCTCGGTGGTGACCGTGGATGCCACGGCCCGTGCCTTTCTGCCGCCTGGTAGCGCGCCCGTGCGGGGGCGCCGAGAGCTGTCCTCTTGCGCTACTGCGGTAGATACCGGTGTCACTGACGAGGACGCCCCGGCCGCCATACGGTCGCGCCAGCTCTGCGTCAGGCAGAGTTGGTTCGATCAGGTGTGCCTTCATCGTACAGGGGGCGCCGACCCTCGTACCTGTGAAAATGAGCACCAGGAGTGCCCCGGCCTCCGAATGGCATCCGTGTGAACAGGACGAAACACGTACTTAACGTAGGCCGCCGTTCTTGACGTGCGGTGCCGTTCTCAATGCGTGGTGCCGTTCGTGCCCAGCCAGTCGGCGAGCTTGCCGCCGTGGCTGACGGCGCGCAGGCGGCGCTCGGCCGCGTCCCGGACCGGGTCGGTGGCGACGACGAGGAGTTCGTCGCCGTGCCGCAGCACCGTGGTGGGCAGCGGCACGAAGGACTTCCCGTCGCGCACGACGAGGGTGACGGCGGCCCCGGCCGGCAGCCGCAGCTCGTTGACCTCGACGCCGTGCATCTTCGAGCTCTCGGGGATCGCGACCGACAGCAGATGCCCGCGCAGCCGCTCCAGCGGCGCCGACTCGATGCCGAGGTCGGTGGCCTCGCTGTCGCCGCCCAGCCGGAGCTTGCGGGCCAGCCAGGGCAGCGTCGGCCCCTGGACCAGGGTGTAGACGACGACCAGCACGAAGACGATGTTGAAGATGCGGCGGCTGGCCTCGACGCCCTGCACCATGGGGATCGTCGCCAGGATGATGGGCACCGCGCCGCGCAGTCCGGCCCAGGACATCAGCGTCTGCTCCTGCCAGGGCACCCGGAACGGCGTCAGACACAGCACCACGCTCAGCGGCCGTGCCACCATGGTCAGGGCCAGCCCGATGACGAGCGCGGGCACCACGTCGTCGCCCAGCTCGTGCGGCGTGACCAGCAGGCCGAGCAGCACGAACATGCCGATCTGGGCGATCCAGCCGAGCCCCTCGGCGAACCCGCGCGTGGCCGGCCAGTGCGGCAGCTTGGCGTTGCCCATGACCATCGAGGCGAGGTACACGGCGAGGAAGCCGCTGCCGTGCGCCATCGCGCCCGCCGCGTACGCGGTGACCGCGATCGCCATGACGGCGATCGGGTAGAGGCCGGAGGCGGGCAGCGCGACGTGCCGGAGCCCCCAGGAGCCCAGCCAGCCCACCGCGAGGCCGATGGCCGCGCCGATGGCCAGCTCCAGCACGATCTCGCCGACCAGGACGTACCAGTGCTCGACGGGGCCCGAGGTGGAGAAGGCGACCACCAGGATGACCACCGGGGCGTCGTTGAAGCCGGACTCGGCCTCCAGCGTGCCCGTCACGCGCGCGGGCAGGGGGATGCGGCGCAGGACGGAGAAGACCGCCGCCGCGTCCGTCGAGGAGACGACCGCCCCGATGATGAGCGCCTGCCGCCACTCCAGCCCGATCAGATAGTGCGCGGCCGTCGCGGTGACGCCCACGCTCACCGCTACCCCGGCCAGCGCCAGCGCGGAGGCGGCCGGCAGGGCCGGCTCGATCTCCTTCCACTTCGTGCTCAGGCCGCCCTCGGCGAGGATCACGACCAGGGCCGCGTAGCCGATGACCTGGGTCAGTTCGGCGTTGTCGAACTTGATGTCGCCGATGCCGTCCTGGCCCATGAGGACACCGATGCCCAGGTACACGAGCAGGCTGGGGAGCCCGCTGCGCGAGGAGATCCGGACCGCGGCGACGGCGACGAGCAGGACGAGCGAGCAGACGAGCAGGAGCTGGTTGAGGTCGTGGACAGTCAGCGGCGGTTCCCTTCCCTGGCGCGCATCTCGTTCCCGCGCGCGGGCGCACATCTCCATGGGACACGGAGCGGCACGCTCCGGACCCAACTACTTCGTTACCTTACCTAACTCTTGACGATTTCTTGACGCTCGGCGAGGCAAGATCGAACATCCTTCCGTGCTGGTTCGCCACTCCGAGTCAAGGGCCGCGAGGCCCTGCGCCTATGGTTGCTCCAGCACTCCAGGACCGCCTGCCGCTCGCGTTAGGACAGCAAGGACAGCGATGCCCCCCAACACCACCGCCACAACGGGTGACAAGCCCGGCAAGTCCGGCCGGAAGAAGGGGCGCAAAGCCCGTCTTATCGTGCTTGTACTGGTGCTGGCCGTGATCGGCGGCATCGCGTTCGGCGGGTACTGGTCGATCAGTACCGTCCGGGCCTCCTTCCCGCAGACCACGGGTTCGATCACGCTGAAGGGCCTCTCCGGGCCCGTCGACGTGAAGCGGGACGGCTACGGCATCCCGCAGATCTACGCCTCCTCCGACGAGGACCTGTTCATGGCGCAGGGCTACGTCCAGGCGCAGGACCGGTTCTACGAGATGGACGTGCGCCGGCACATGACGTCCGGCCGTCTGTCGGAGATGTTCGGCAAGGACCAGGTCGACAACGACGAGTTCCTGCGCACCCTGGGCTGGGACCGCATCGCGAAGAAGGAGTACGACTCCGAGCTGTCGGACTCCACCAAGAAGTACCTCCAGGCGTACGCCAAGGGGGTCAACGCCTACCTCGCGGGCAAGGACGCCGAGGAGATCTCCCTCGAGTACGCGGCGCTCGGCTTCGTCAACGACTACAAGCCGGCCGACTGGACCCCGGTCGACTCGGTCTCCTGGCTGAAGGCGATGGCCTGGGACCTGCGCGGCAACATGCAGGACGAGATCGACCGCGCCCTGATGACCAGCCGTCTCGGCCCGCAGCAGATCGCCGACCTGTACCCGGACTACCCGTACAAGGTCGGCGAGGAGTCCAACACGATCGTCCAGGAAGGCGCGTACAGCACCCTGAGCGAGGCCTTCGAGGCGAGCGACGGCACGAGCGGCTCCGGCGACTCGTCCGGTGACGCCTCCGGTGACGGGTCCGCGACGAGCGGCACGTCGGGCACCACGGGCACGTCCGGCAGCTCGGACGGCTCGGGCACCTCCTCGGACACCTCGGGCCTCCAGGGCCAGCTGGTGGGCCTCTACGACGTCCTCGACGACCTGCCCACGGCGGTCGGCGTGAACGGCAACGGCATCGGATCCAACTCCTGGGTCGTCGCCGGGAAGCACACGATCACCGGCAAGCCCCTGCTGGCCAACGATCCGCACCTGTCGGCCTCGCTGCCCTCCGTCTGGTACCAGATGGGCCTGCACTGCCGCACGGTCTCCGGCAAGTGCCAGTACGACGTCACCGGCTACACCTTCGCGGGCATGCCCGGTGTGGTCATCGGCCACAACCAGGACATCTCCTGGGGCATGACCAACTCCGGCGCCGACGTCACCGACCTCTACCTGGAGAAGCTCTCCGGCAAGGGGTACCTGTACGACGGCAAGGTGAAGCCCTTCACCGCGCGCGTGGAGACGATCAAGGTCGCCGGCGGCGACCCCAAGGAGATCGTCGTGCGGGAGACCGAGGACGGCATGCCCCTGCTGTCCGACCGCAGCAAGGAACTGGTGAAGGTCGGCCAGAAGGCCACCGTCGACAACGCGGCGCCCGACCGTGGCGACGGCTACGGCGTCGCCCTGAAGTGGACCGCGCTGGACGCCGGCACCACCATGGACGCCGTCTTCGCCATGAACAAGGCGAAGGGCTGGGACGACTTCCGGGACGCGGCCGAGCTCTTCGACGTGCCCTCGCAGAACCTGGTCTACGCGGACACCTCGGACCACATCGGCTACCAGATGCCCGGCCGGATCCCCACGCGCGCGAAGGGTGACGACGGTTCCGTCCCGGTGGCCGGCTGGGAGTCCGAGAACAAGTGGACCGGCTTCATCGAGTTCGACGAGCTGCCCTACGAGTACGACCCGGAGCGCGGTTACATCGTCACCGCCAACCAGGCCGTGATAGACCCGGACAAGTACCCGTACACGCTCACCACGGACTGGGGCTACGGCACCCGCAGCCAGCGGATCACCGAGCTGATCAAGCAGAAGATCAAGGGCGACGGCAAGATCTCCACCGACGACATGCGCCAGATGCAGACGGACAACTTCAGCGAGATCGCCCAGGAGCTGGTGCCCGACCTGCTGAAGATCAACATCGACGACCCGGACGTCCGTGAGGCGCAGGACCTGCTCCAGGGCTGGAACTACACCCAGGACGCCGACTCGGCCCCGGCCGCCTACTTCAACGCGGTCTGGCGCAACATCCTCAAGCTGGCCTTCGGCAACAAGCTGCCCAAGGAGCTGCGGGTCGAGGGAGAGTGCCTGTGGGTCGACCCGGCCAGCACCACCAACGCCGTGGACAACACCCAGAAGGTCCGCGAGTGCGGCCAGCGCGAGCCCGACCAGGCGCAGCCGGACGGCGGCGACCGCTGGTTCCAGGTCGTGCGCGACCTCATGGGCAAGCCGGACAGCGACTGGTGGACGACGCCCGAGGTGGGCACCCGCGACGGCGCCGACCACAACCGCGACGACCTGCTCAAGCGCGCCATGATCGACGCGCGCTGGGAGCTGACCGCGAAGCTCGGCAAGGACATCGACACCTGGAGCTGGGGCCGGCTGCACCGCCTGTTCCTGAAGAACCAGACCCTGGGCACCAGCGGTCCGGACGCCCTCCAGTACGTCCTCAACCGCGGCCCGTGGGAGCTCGGCGGCGGCGAGGCCGCGGTCGACGCGACCGGCTGGAACGCGGCGGGCGGCTACGGCGTCGTGTGGGTGCCGTCGATGCGGATGGTGGTCAACCTCGACGACCCCGACAAGTCGAAGTGGATCAACCTGACCGGCGCTTCCGGACACGCCTTCAACGCGCACTACACGGATCAGACCGGGAAGTGGGCCAAGGGCGAACTGCTCGACTGGTCCTTCTCGGCGAAGGCGGTCGACAAGAGCACCAGCGACACCCTCGTGCTCAAGCCCTGAGCACCTGAGCCGAGCGGGGGGGGGGGGGGGGGGGGGGGGGGGGGGGGGGGGGGGGGGGGGGTGGGGGAGGGGGGGTGGGGGGGGGGGGGGGGGGGGGGGGGAGGGGGTGGGGG
>NZ_JBVJAB010000005.1:92625-205723 GCF_055591025.1 Streptomyces sp. NPDC041784 | reverse complement strand
AGAGGTGGCACAACAAGGCACACGCCCACCCTCCTTCCCCCCACACCCCCCACACCCCCCGGAAACGCCCCCCTCCCCCCCCTCCCCCCCTACCCCCCCCCTTCTCGCTTCCCGCAGCGCGTCAGGTGAAGCGGCGCGCGTCAGGTGAAGCGGCGCACTCCCGACGGCGTCACCACCGCGTGCACCGGCCGGTCGTGCGCCTCCTCGGGGACGCGCTCGACGACCTCGGAGTCGTACAGCAGCACCACGAGCGCGGGGCGGGCCCCCGCGTCGTCCAGCCGCGCGAGCACCCGGTCGTACGACCCTCCGCCGCGCCCCAGACGCATCCCGCGCGTGTCGACCGCGAGCCCCGGGAGCAGCACCACGTCGGCCTCGGTCACGGCGTCGGCGCCGAGCCGTTCGCCGGCCGGCTCCAGGAGCGCCATCCGCCCGCCGTGCCGCACGCGCGCGAGGGAACCCTCCCCGGCGTACGCGCCCCAGTCCAGGTCGTTGTCCGGCAGCAGCGCGGGGAGCAGGACCCGCACGCCCCGCGCGTGCAGCGCGTCCAGCAGCGCCAGGGTGCCGGGCTCGCCGCCCACGGAGACGTACGCCGCCACCGTGCGCGCGTGCGCCAACTCGGGCAGCTCCAGGGCGTGCTCGGCCAGTGCGTCCGCCGTCGCCCGCAGGTCATCCGTCGTCAACCTGTTTCTCACGGTGAGGAACTCTCGTCGCAACATATGTTTGTCAGGCTGTGGTCCGGTCGTCTCGTGGCTCATGGCTGACGCTCGCTCCGCTCCAATAGGCGCATATGAACACTTATTAACCGGAGCTACAGATTCCTCTCAAAGCCACCGGATAAGGTTGCGGACATGACTCAGTCGCACCCCAGGATCAGCAAGGCTGTCATCCCCGCAGCCGGTCTCGGTACCCGGTTCCTGCCGGCCACCAAGGCCACTCCCAAGGAGATGCTGCCGGTCGTGGACAAGCCCGCGATCCAGTACGTGGTCGAGGAGGCCGTCTCCGCCGGTCTCGACGACGTCCTCATGATCACCGGCCGCAACAAGCGTCCCCTCGAGGACCACTTCGACCGCAACTACGAACTCGAGTCGGCGCTCCAGAAGAAGGGCGACGCCCAGCGGCTCGCCAAGGTCCAGGAGTCCAGCGACCTCGCCACCATGCACTACGTGCGCCAGGGCGACCCCAAGGGCCTCGGGCACGCGGTCCTGTGCGCGGCCCCGCACGTCGGCCAGGAGCCGTTCGCCGTCCTGCTGGGCGACGACCTGATCGACCCCCGCGACCCGCTGCTCCAGCGGATGATCGAGGTGCAGGAGCAGCACGGCGGCAGCGTCGTCGCGCTCATGGAGGTCGAGCCCGAGCAGATCCACCTCTACGGCTGCGCGGCCGTCGAGACCACCGCCGACGGCGATGTGGTCAAGGTGACCGGCCTGGTGGAGAAGCCGGACCCGGCGGACGCCCCGTCGAACTACGCGATCATCGGACGCTACGTCCTCGACGCGGGCATCTTCGACGTGCTGCGCAAGACCGAGCCGGGCCGCGGCGGCGAGATCCAGCTCACCGACGCCCTCCAGCAGCTCGCCCAGGACGAGAAGGCCGGCGGCCCGGTGCACGGCGTCGTCTTCAAGGGCCGCCGCTATGACACCGGCGACCGCGGCGACTACCTGCGTGCCATTGTCAGACTCGCGTGCGAACGTGAAGATCTGGGTCCGGACTTCCGGTCCTGGCTTCGCAGTTACGTCACCGAGGAGATGTAGCCACCTTGAGCACCGCCGCGCCCCGCCCCGCCGGCCAGGACCACCTCTGGTCGGTGGACGAACACCTGGAGGACATCCTCGCCACCGTCCGCCCCCTGGAACCCATCGAGCTGCAACTCCCCGACGCCCAGGGCTGTGTCCTGGTCGAGGACGTCACGGTGCCGGTCTCCCTGCCGCCGTTCGACAACAGCTCCATGGACGGGTACGCGGTCCGGGTCGCGGATGTCGCGGGCGCGAGCGAGGAGTTCCCGGCGGCCCTGGAGGTCGTCGGGGACGTCGCGGCGGGCCAGGCCGGCCTGCTCCAGGTGGGGCCCGGACAGGCCGCCCGGATCATGACCGGCGCCCCGCTGCCGCCCGGCGCCGAGGCCGTCGTCCCCGTGGAGTGGACCGACGGCGGACTGGGCGAGGGCCCGGTCAGCGGGATGCCCGCCCGCAGCCTCGCCCCCGAGCAGGCCGCCGGGCACGTACGCGTGTACCGGCCCGCCGAGGCACGCGCGCACGTACGCGCGATGGGCAGCGACGTGAAGGCGGGGGACCGCGCCCTCGACGCCGGCACCGTCCTCGGGCCGCCCCAGATCGCCCTGCTCGCCGCGATCGGCCGCGGCACGGTCCGGGTCCGCCCGCGCCCGCGCGTGGTCGTCATGTCCACCGGCAGCGAACTCGTCCAGCCCGGCGAGGAGCTGGGCAGCGGCCAGATCTACGACTCCAACAGCTTCGCCCTCACCGCCGCCGCCCGGGACGCGGGCGCCATCGCCTACCGGGTGGGCGCGGTCGCCGACGACGCGGAGACCCTCCGGTCCACCATCGAGGACCAGCTGGTCCGCGCTGACCTGATGGTCACCACGGGCGGCGTGAGCGTCGGCGCCTACGACGTCGTCAAGGAGGCCCTGTCGTACGTCGGCGACGAGGACGAACCCGGCAGCGGCATCGACTTCCGCAAGCTCGCCATGCAGCCCGGCAAGCCCCAGGGCTTCGGCTCCATCGGCCCCGACCACATCCCCCTGCTGGCCCTGCCCGGCAACCCGGTGTCGTCGTACGTCTCCTTCGAACTGTTCGTGCGCCCCGCCATCCGCACCCTGATGGGGCTCAAGGACGTCCACCGGCCCACCACGCGCGCGAAGCTCGTCGCGGACAAGGCGCTGACCTCGCCCAAGGGGCGCAGACAGTTCCTGCGCGCCACGCATGGCGACGGCACCGTCCGCCCGGTCGGCGGCGCCGGATCCCACCTGGTCGCGGCCCTCGCCCACGCCGACGCGCTGATCGTCGTCCCCGAGGACGTGGAGTCCGTCGCACCGGGCACCGAGGTCGAGGTCGTCCTCCTCGGCTGACGGACAACCCGCCCCGCGCGCGGGGCGGGCCCGGTGGCGGGTCCGCAGGGCGATCCCGTTCCGCTGAGTGCCCCGGCATGGGGGTAGCGTGTCGCGCACAGCTGGCCCTGCGCCGCACCGCGACGGGGCCCGGACCGGGAGCGCCACACAAGCATGAGTACGCAGGACCGACTGACGCACATCGACGAGGCGGGCGCCGCCCGTATGGTCGACGTCTCCGGCAAGGACGTCACCGCGCGCACCGCGCGGGCCAGTGGACGCGTTCTCGTCTCGCCCCGCGTGGTCGAGCTGCTGCGCGGCGAGGGCGTCCCCAAGGGCGACGCGCTGGCCACCGCGCGGATCGCGGGCATCATGGGCGCCAAACGCACCCCGGACCTGATCCCGCTGTGCCACCCCCTGGCCGTCTCCGGTGTGAAACTGGAACTGTCGGTCGCGGACGACGCCGTGGAGATCACCGCCACCGTGAAGACGACGGACCGCACGGGTGTCGAGATGGAGGCGCTCACCGCGGTCTCCGTCGCCGCGCTCACCGTGATCGACATGGTCAAGGCCGTCGACAAGGGAGCGGTGATCACGGACGTGCGGGTGGAGGAGAAGACGGGCGGGAAGTCGGGCGACTGGAGCCGGGCATGAGCGAGCGGTCGTATCGCGCGCTGGTGGTGACCGCCTCCAACCGGGCCACCGCCGGTGTCTACGAGGACAAGGGCGGCCCGCTGGTCGCGGACGGCCTCGAGCGCTTCGGCTTCGCCGTCGACGGCCCGCGGGTGGTGCCCGACGGCGATCCGGTGGAGGCCGCGCTGCGCGACGGCGCCGAGGCCGGGTACGACGTCATCGTCACCACCGGCGGCACCGGGATCTCGCCCACCGACCGCACCCCCGAGGCGACCCGCCGGGTGATCGACCACGAGGTGCCGGGCATCGCGGAGGCCATGCGGGCGTACGGCCGGGAGAAGGTGCCCACGGCGGCGCTCTCCCGGGGCCTCGCCGGAGTGGCGCGCCGCACGCTGATCGTCAACCTGCCCGGATCCACCGGCGGGGTGAAGGACGGCCTCGCCGTCCTGGAGCCCCTGCTGATCCACGCCGTCGACCAGCTCCGAGGCGGCGATCACCCCAGACCCAGCCACGGGGGTGCGAGCTGAACAGCCCAGCCTGGCCCGTCGAGCTCGCGGAGGGCGACATCGTCCTGCGGCCCATAAAGCTGCGCGACCAACGGGCCTGGCGCGAGGTGAACAGGCGCAACCGGGACTGGCTGCGCCCCTGGGAGGCGACCATCCCGCCGCCCGCGCCCAGTGGGCCCATCGCGCACCGGCCGACCTACCGGCAGATGGTCCGGCACCTGCGGTCCGAGGCGAACGCGGGCCGGATGCTGCCGTTCGTCATCGAGTACCAGGGGCGGCTCGTCGGGCAGTTGACGGTCGCCGGGATCACCTGGGGGTCGATGTGCTCCGGGCACGTCGGCTACTGGGTGGACCAGTCGGTGGCCGGCCGCGGGGTGATGCCGACGGCCGTCGCGCTCGTCGTGGACCACTGCTTCCGGACCGTCGGACTGCACCGCATCGAGGTCTGCATTCGGCCCGAGAACGGGCCCAGCCGCCGGGTCGTGGAGAAACTCGGATTCCGCGAGGAAGGGCTGCGGCCGCGCTATCTCCACATCGACGGCGCCTGGCGGGACCACCTGGTCTTCGCACTCACGTCCGAGGAAGTGCCGGAGGGCCTGCTGAACCGGTGGCGGCGCACCCGTCCCCGGCCAGAGCCCCGCAACCACCCCCAGAACACTCCGGGGAATCACACCGGCCCCGGAAATTGAATACATGTTCGAAAATGATCGAGTGGTGACTGTCTCATGACCGTCTCGGGGCATTGAATTCGCACCCTCGGCGGCCTGCTGATCGCATCGGTCACAAAAAAAGCTCGAAATATCAGCCAGATCGTGCGACACACCGGCCCAATTGGCGGATGGCCTCACGCAAACCCCTCTACCGTGTGAGGCGTGAGCAGCAGCGGCCTCATCTACGCAGTCATTGTCGGGGCCTGGGCCGCCTACTTGGTGCCGATGTGGCTCCGTAGGCAGGACGAGCTGAACGAGGCCCGTCCGACGGAACGCTTCAGCACCGCCATCCGGCTGCTGTCCGGACGGGCGGGCATGGAGCGCCGGTACGCCAAGGACCTGCGGGCGCGCTCCACCGAGGAGGGGGAGTCCGACGCCGAAGCTCCGGACGCCCTCACCGGCTCGGTGGACGTCCGGGCCTTCGCCATGCCTCCGACCCGGCCCCAGGTGAAGGCGACGGTCCAGGAGCGGGGTGGTCCGGAAGGACCCGGCCAGGCACGACCCGGTCAGGAACGTGCCGGTCAGGAACGGGGTGCGCAGGAACGGGGTGGGCAGGCGCGCGAAGCCGCCGCCCGCGACCAGGCGGCGGCCAAGGCCGGGCGCGAACAGCAGGCCCAGGCGGCGCGCGCGGACCACGCGCCCTCCGCGGCCTCCGCCTCGGTCCCCTCGCCCTCCGCCCCCACCGCCTCCGCGCCCGCGCACGAAGGCACCGCCGCACCGGCACCCCAGCGGGTGCCGGCCGCCCGGCGTACGCCCTCCTCGCAGGCGGCCGCCGCACGCGCCCAGCGCTCGAAGGCGCTCGCGCGCCGGAGACGCACCACCGTGATGCTCTTTCTCGCCTTCACCCTCGGCGCGATCGTCGCGGCCGTCGGAGGCCTCGCGTTCCTCTGGGCGCCGGGGGTGCCCGCCGTGCTCCTCAGCACGTACATCGCCTATCTGCGTACCCAGGAGCGCCGCCGCTTCGCCTACCAGATGGACCGCAGACGCGCCGAGGTCGCCGCGCAGCGGCTGCGGGAACGCCAGCCGCGCCGGCGCACGCCGTCGTCACCGGCGGCGTCCGCCTCGGTCGACGCCGGCCTCGACGTCGGCGCAGAGGAGCCGCACGAGGGCCCCGAACCGGAGACCGAGACGGACCCGGGCCTGCTGGCCCTGGCCGCCGACCGCCGGGCGCTCGTCGAGCAGACCGACCACGCCGAATGGGTCGACCAGCAGCGCGAGCGCCAGCGGCGCCCAGGCCACGGCGACAGCTGGGACCCGGTACCGGTGCCGCTGCCGACGTACGTGACCGCCCCGGTCGCGCCCCGCGCCACGTCCGATGTGGACCTCGGGGCGCCGGACGCGTGGAGCTCCGCCCGCTCCAGCTCGGTCACGCCGGAGCAGGACGCGGCGGACGGCGACGGCGACGGCGAGGACGGACCAGGCGGAGAACCGGGAGACGCGGACGGCAGGGCGGACGGCGGCAAGCACAGCGGCGCCCGCCGCGCCGCGTCCGCCCGCCGCGCCCGCGAACGGGGCCGCACCCCCCTGTTCGACCAGTACGAGGACGGCGAGCGCCCCCGCGCCGCCAACGAGTGAGGCCGCCCGGCCCCCGCCCCTCTCCCGTGACCTGCGCAGGGCCCCGGGAACGGATTTCCAAGCACCCCGAGGGGGATGCTAGAGTTTCACTCGTTGCAAGGGCCTGTGGCGCAGTCCGGTAGCGCACCTCGTTCGCATCGAGGGGGCCAGGGGTTCAAATCCCCTCAGGTCCACTGCAGCTCAAAGCCCCGGTCGGGATTCCCGACCGGGGCTTTGGCCATGTCGTACGGCGGCGAAGCGCGGCAACTTCATTCCGGGGCTCTTCCGGTGACGTACCGCATCGGGACTCATGGCGGCTTCCGTCATTCAGCCCCGGTCCAGCGCCGCGGTCCTTCCCGGGTGGGTGCGCAGGGTCAGGGCCGTCGGGAGCAGGGTGGCCGTCAGGGAGAGGGTCGCGCAGGCTGCTGTCGTCCAGGCGAGGGCCGGCCAGGGGACCGTGAGGGTCGCGGGCGCCGAGAGCAGGTGCAACGCGCCGGTCATCCCGGTCAGGTTGACGACCGTCACCAGCAGGCCCAGCGCCGCGCCGAGCGCCACCACGGTCAGCGCCTCCGCGGCCGCGAGCCGTAGCACCTGCCCGCTCGTGGCACCGGCCAGCCGCAAGGCCGTCAGATCCCGGCCGCGCTCGGCGGCCGCCATCACCAGGGTGTTGGCGAGCGAGATGCCCGTGTAGAGCAGCGCGATGCCGAGGACCAGCAGGGTGCCCAGCCGGGTCGTCCCGCCGGACTGCGGGGAACTCACCCGCACCCACTGCGACTTGTCCGCGACCCGTACGCCGTCCACCGCCCGGAGCGCGGTCACGACCGCCGCCCTGTCCGCCCCCGGCCGCATCCGTACGTCGACCCGGTCGACGCCCGCGCCGCCCGCGTTGGCGGCCGTGACGTACGCGCCGTTGTCCCCGGTCCCGGTGGCCAGGACGGCGGCGATCCGCAGCGTCCGCGGCGTACCGTCCCCGAGCCACACCCGCACCGTCCGCCCCACCTCGTGCCGCGCCCACTCGCGTGTGACGATGATCGACCCGTCGTCGAGATCCGCGACCCGGCCCGCGGTCACCGGCAGGCGTACGGTGCCGGCGAGGAGCGCGGGATCGGCCGCACGCGCCTCGGACTTCACCAGGGCGACCCCGTCCTCCAGGGTGTACACGGCGGTGGCCGCGCTCGCCGACACGACGGCGCCCGGCACCCCGCGCAGCCGCTCGACCGTCGCCGCCGACATCGTCGTACCGCTGCCGGGTGTCACGACGTAGTCCGCGGCCGTGTGCTGCCGGACCTCCGCCGCGCGGGCCTCGTCCAGCGTGGCCGTCGCGCCGAGCAGGGAGCCCGCGAGGGCCACGGTGACCAGGACGGGCGCGGCCACGGCGGCGGTCCGGCGGACCCCGGTGACCGCGTTCGCCCGCACCAATGTGCCGAGAACGCCGGGCAGCCGGGGCACCAGCGGGCGGACCAGCGCCGGCGAGAGCAGCGCCACCGCCGTGATGAGCAGCATCGGACGGCTGATGTACGTCTTGCGGTGCAGCAGGTCGGCGGGGTCCGCCACCAGGGCGTACGTCAGGGTCGCGCACGCCGTGAGCAGCAGCGCGAGTCCGCACGCGCGCCGCCCCCGGGTCAGCGCGCGCCCGTCGGCCGAGGCCTCGCGCAGCGCCTGCGCGGGCGCGGTCCGGCCCGCCCGCCAGGAGGCGGCCGCCGCCCCGCACAGGGCGACCAGCAGGCCCGTCCAGAAGGCGAGATGGTACGGCCAGACGTGCCCGCCGATCGTGTACCAGTGCGGCGCGAGCCCGCCGTCGACCACCAGCTCGGCCAGCCACGGGGCGGCGTACGCCCCGAGCGCGCAGCCCGTCGCCGAGGCGAGCGCGCCGACCAGCAGCGCCTCCGCCAGGACCGAGCGCCGGATCTGGCCGGGGGTGGCCCCCGCGGTGCGCAGCAGGCCGAACTCCCGGCGTCGGCGGTCGACCGCGAAGGCGAACGTGGAGGCGACGACGAACACCGACACGAAGGCCGTCACCCCGCCCGCCGTGCCGAACAGGGCGTTGAGCGCGGTGAGCGCCTCGGCGTCCCGGCCGGGGTCGGCGTCCGCGAGGCGCCGCGCGTCACCGGTGAGCACCCGCGCACCGGTACCGGCACCGGTATGGCTGGCACCGGCGTCCACGACCCGCCGGACCGCCGACACGTCCGCCTCCACCACCAACTGCGGGGAGTCCGGCGCGAGTCGGGCGGCCTCGGCGTCCGGATAGAAGACGGCGTCCTCGAAACCCCGCGCGTGCACCGTCCCGACGACGCGGACCGAACCGTCCCCCGTACGCAGCCGGTCGCCCACCCGCGCCCACTCCCCGGTGACGACCACCTCGCCGGACGTCTCCGGGGCCCGGCCCGCGTTCAGTTCGTACGGGGCGAAGCGCGCCGTCGACCAGGGGTGGCCGACCAGGCCGCCGGGGCCGCCCTCCGCGCGGACCGGGAAGGAGCGGTCCTGTGTCACCGGGCCCAAGGCGCGCAGGGCGATCGCGAGGGCGGGCGGGACCGGACGGGGGCGCGCGAGGGGCGCCGTACGCTCCCCGCTCGGGGTGTCCACCCGCAGGGTGTCCTCGCCCCTGACCACCACCGGCGCCGCCGCGAAACGCTCCGGCGTGCGCGCCGGTGCCTCCTGCGAGGCGGCCAGCGCCTGGCCCATCACGGCGAGCAGCCCGACGCCGAGCGCGAGCGCGACGAAACTGCCCACGAAGGCGGCCCAACGGGCGCGCAGGGTACGGAAGGCGACGCTCAGCATCGGGCGCCCTCCGCGGAGCCGCCGCGCACGCCCGGCGCGGTGTGCACGCTCGGCGCGGTGTGGGCGCGCCCCGTCTCCCAGCCCGCCATCCGCGCCGCGATCGTCTCCGCGTCCGCGTCCGCGCCCGTCAGTTCGCCGTGCACGCGGCCGTCGACCAGGAAGACGACCCGGTCCGCGTAGGAGGCGGCGAGCGGATCGTGGGTGACCATCACCACCGTCTGGCCCGCGTCGTCGACCAGAGCGCGCAGCAGCGTGAGGACCTCGCGGGCGGTGGTGGAGTCGAGGGCGCCGGTCGGCTCGTCGCCGAAGAGGACCTCGGGGCGGGTGATCAGGGCACGGGCGAGGGCGACCCGCTGCTGCTGGCCGCCGGAGAGCTGGGCGGGGCGGTGGCCGGCCCGGTCGGCGAGCCCGACCTGGCGCAGCGCCTCGCGCACCCGCGCCCTCGGCGGCCGGCGCCCGGCGAGCCGTAGCGGCAGGGCGATGTTCTGCTCGGCGGTCAGCGCCGGGAGGAGGTTGAAGGCCTGGAAGACGAAGCCGACGCGTTCCCGGCGCAGCAGGGTCAGCCGGCGCTCGCTCAGCCCGGTCAGCTCGGTGCCGCCGATCCGGACCGACCCCGAGGTGGGCCGGTCGAGGCCCGCGGCGCACTGGAGCAGCGTCGACTTGCCCGAGCCGGACGGGCCCATGACGGCCGTGAAGGAGCCGCGGGGGAGGGCGAGGGTGACGTCGTCGAGCGCGGTCACCCCGGCGCCCGCGGAGCCGTACGTCCTGCGGACGGCGGTGAGTTGGACGGCGTGGTCGGTCATCGTTCCCTGGACTCCCACTCGTTGGCTGCCCTGACCGGCAGGTCTTCTGCGGTGGAACCACGAAACCGTGAGCGGGGCCGCCCGGTCGTTCGGGCAGGAGCGAGAGTTGGGGTAGGGACAGCCCTACCCCCGGGGCTCGGCCTGGAGGGATGGTCCGCCCCCGCGCCCCCCTTCTACGGTGATCCGTATGCGACCCCGAAACGTGTGGCAGGCCCTGGCCCGCCCGGGCTACCTGCTGTCCCCGTGGCCCTGGCGCGCCGCCGCCTACCTGCTGACCGGGGCGGTCACCGGGGCCGTCGTACTGGCGGTGCTCGTGGTCCTCGTGGCCGCCGGCGGGGTGCTCGCGCTCGTCCTCGTCGGGCTGCCGCTCCTCGCGGCTGTCGCGTTCGCCGGGCTGCCCGTGGCCGCGCTGGAGCGGCGCCGGCTGCGGCTGGTCGACGCGGACCACGCGCCCGGCGCGCACGCCGAACCGCCCGCGCCGGGACTGCGCGCCTGGCTCACCACCCGCCTGCGCGAACGGGCCACCTGGCGCGAACTCGGCCACACCCTCCTCACCGCCTGCCTCCTCTGGCCGGCCGAGGCGCTGCTGCTCTTCGTCGCGCTGCTCTGCCCCCTGGCCGCCCTCGCGACCCCGCTGCTGCTGGCGACCGTCGGCCAGGGCCGGGAGGTGAAGGTGTTGAAGGTGTGGACGGTCACCGGACCGCCCGCCGCCCTCGCGGCCGCCGCGCTGGGTGTGCTGCTGCTGGCCGCGGGCGGATACGTCCTCGGGGCGGCGGCCGGCGCCCGCGCCGCGCTCACCCGTCTCCTCGTCGCCCCGCCCGACGGCGGCCGCGACACCCGGGTCGTCGAACTGACCCGCTCCCGCGCCCGTCTGGTCGACGCCTTCGAGGCGGAACGGCGGCGCATCGAGCGCGATCTGCACGACGGCGCCCAGCAGCGGCTCGTCGCCCTCACCATGGCCCTCGGCCTGGCCCGCCTCGACGCCCCGGCGGGCGGCCCGCTCGCCGAGCAGCTGGCCCGCGCCCAGGAGGAGGCGGGCGCCGCCCTCGCCGAGCTGCGCGAGCTGATCCACGGGATCCACCCCAAGGTGCTCGCCGACCACGGCCTGGAGGCGGCCGTCGCGGACGCCGCCGACCGCTCGCCGGTCCCCGTGGACGTGACGTTCGCGCCGCCCGTGCCCCGGCTGCCGCAGGCGGTGGAGGCCGCGGCCTACTTCGTGGTCCGCGAGGCGCTCGCCAACGTGGCCCGGCACAGCGGGGCGGACCGCGTGGGCGTGCGCGGTGAGCACCAGGACGGGCGGCTGGTGCTGGAGGTCACGGACGACGGCCGGGGTGGCGCCGACAGCGCCCGCGGCACCGGGCTCACCGGACTCGCGGACCGGGTGTCGGTGCTCGATGGAAGACTGACGCTGGCCAGCCCGCCGGGCGGGCCGACCCTGCTGCGTGTGGAGATCCCTTGCGAGCCGATGCCGCTGCCGACCCCGGAACCGCTGCCGATCCCGCTGCCGACGCCGACGCCGACGCCGACGTCCGAATCCTGCGGATAGTCCTCGCCGAGGACAGCGTCCTGCTCCGGGACGGCCTCACGGCACTGCTCAGCCGTTTCGGCCACGAGGTCGTCGCGGCGGTCGGCGACGCGCCCGCGCTGCTGGCGGCGGTCGCGGAGCACACCCCCGACGTCGTCGTCACCGACGTCCGCATGCCGCCCGGCTTCCAGGACGAGGGGCTGCACGCGGCGGTCCGGCTGCGCGCCGAGCGCCCCGGCCTGCCGGTCCTCGTCCTCAGCCAGTACGTGCAGCGCGCGTACGCCGCCGAGCTCCTCGACTCCGGCGACGGCACCGGCGTCGGCTATCTCCTCAAGGACCGCGTCGGCCAGGTCGAGGAGTTCGTGGACGCCCTGCACGAGGTCGCGGCGGGCGGCACGGTCGTCGACCCGGAGGTCGTACGGCAACTGCTGCGCCGCCGCCGCGACCCGCTGGCCCGGCTGACCCCGCGCGAACGGGAGGTGCTGGGGCTGGTCGCGGAGGGGAAGTCCAACGGGGCGATCGCGAGGACGCTGGTCGTCTCGGAGGCGGCCGTCGGCAAACACATCGGCAGCATCCTCACGAAGCTCGACCTGCCGCCCGCCGACGACACCCACCGCCGGGTGCTCGCGGTGCTGGCCTACCTCAGGAGCTGAGGGGCCGCGCCCTCGTCACCCGCCCCGTCACCCGCCCCCGTCACCCGCCCTCGTCAGCCGAGGGGCTTCGCGAAGCACCGGCTGGACTCGTACTCCCGGTAGTAGCCGAACTTCGTGCACGGCGTGTACCCGCTGGAGGTGTAGAGGGCGATCGCCTCCGGCTGCTCGGTGCCGGTCTCCAGCACCATCCGGGTCCGGCCGGCCGCCCGGGCGTCCTCCTCCAGCGCGACCAGCATCCGCCGCGCCAGCCCGCGTCCGCGCATGTCCCGGATCACGAACATCCGCTTCAGCTCGGCGTCGCCGTCCTCGTTGCCCTCGCCGTTCTCGTCCTGGCTGCGCCAGCCGCCGGTGGCCACGGGCCGGTCCGACGCGTCGTACGCGATGAGGTAGACCCCGCGCGGCGGCTCGAAGTCGGCCGGCGCCAGGACCGTGGCGTCACCGCCGTCGCCGTAGCGCTCGTGGTACTCGGCCTGGACCTGGTCGTTGAGCTTGACGGCGTCGGGGTGGTCGAACGGGACGCGGCGTATATTCATGTCACTCACAGTACATCTATGCACAATCGTGGAGATCGGAATCCGGACCTGGTCCAGTGTGCCGGTATCGTGCCCGGGTGCTGACCGTGACCTCCGTGAACGTGAATGGACTGCGCGCCGCCGCGAAGAAGGGCTTCGTGGAGTGGCTCGCCGGGACCTCCGCCGATGTGCTGTGCCTCCAGGAGGTGCGCGCCGAGGCGAAGCAGCTGCCCGACGAGGTCCGCGCCCCCGACGGCTGGTTCGTCACCCACGCCCCCGCCGCCGCCAAGGGCCGGGCCGGCGTCTCCCTCTACACCCGCCGCGAGCCGGACGCCGTCCGGGTCGGCTTCGGCTCCGCCGAGTTCGACACCAGCGGCCGTTATGTCGAGGCCGACCTGCCCGGAGTGACGGTCGCCTCCCTCTACCTCCCGTCCGGCGAGGTCGGCACCGACCGCCAGGAGGAGAAGGCCCGCTTCATGACCGAGTTCCTGGCCCACCTCAAGGACCTGCGCGAACGAGCCGCCGCCGACGGCCGCGAGGTCCTGGTCTGCGGCGACTGGAACATCGCCCACCAGCAGGCCGACCTGAAGAACTGGCGCGCCAACCAGAAGAACTCCGGCTTCCTCCCGGAGGAACGCGACTGGCTCACCCAGGTCCTCACCCCCGAGGCGGGCGGCTACGTCGACGTCGTACGCACCCTGTACCCGGACGTGGAGGGCCCGTACACGTGGTGGTCGTACCGGGGGCGGGCTTTCGACAACGACTCAGGCTGGAGGATCGACTACCACGTCTCGACGCCCGGGCTCGCCGCCAAGGCCGTCAAGGCGACCGTCGAGCGCGCCGCCACGCACCCCGAGCGCTGGTCGGACCACGCGCCGGTGACGGTGGTCTACGACCTCTGAGATCGTCAGCCCCGCTCGCGCAGCCGTCGGTCCAGGGCCAGGGAGAGTTCCGCCTCGACCACGCTGTGGGCCAGGGGGCGCAGGCGGGGCAGGCTTTTCTCGTCCGCGTGGCGCAGGATCAGGGCCGTGAAGAGGTCGGCCAGGGCGTCGGCGTGTTCGCGGACGCGGGCGCCGGCGGCGAGGACGTCGGCGAGGGGGATGCCCTCGTGGACCAGTGCTGCGGAGACGTCCAGCAGGCGGCGGCTGATGTGGACGATCTCGTCGCCGTCGGTGCCGAGGTAGCCGAGGTCGAGGGCGGCGGCGAGGTTCTCGGGGGTGACCTGGCCCTCGAAGCGGGCGGCGAGTTCCTCGGGGGTGAGGCGGACCGGCTCCTCCTCGGTGGGGCCGCCGACGCCGAGCAGGTCGGCGACGTCCCGGCCGTGGTCGAGGGCGTCGGCGAGTTCGGCGATGCCGTTGAGGGTGTGGCCGCGTTCCAGCAGGGTGGCGATGGTGCGCAGCCGGGCCAGGTGGCCGTCGTCGTACCAGGCGATCCGGCCCTCCCGGCGCGGCGGCCGGATCAGTTTGCGCTCGCGGTAGAAGCGCAGGGTGCGCACCGTGATCCCGGCCTCCCTGGCCAGCTCCTCCATGCGGTACTCACGCTTGTCTGCCACGCCGGAAGCCTATGTTGTACCGCCGGTAACTTTCCCTGTTCGGCCCCTACCGCTCGGTAAGGAGCTGCTCTACAGTCCCATTGCGCCAGTGTTCACTGGCAGAGTCGCACCGCGGGAGGTGACGGGATGGCCGAACACGTACGCGTGGCGGTGGTCGGGTCCGGGTTCGGTGGGCTGGGGGCCGCCGTACGGCTGCGCCGGGAGGGGATCACCGACTTCGTCGTCCTGGAGCGGGCGGACAGCGTCGGCGGCACCTGGCGGGACAACAGTTATCCGGGGTGCGCGTGCGACGTGCCCTCGCATCTGTACTCCTTCTCCTTCGCGCCCAACCCGGACTGGCCGCGCACGTTCTCCGGGCAGGAGCACATCCGCGCCTATCTGGAGCACGTCACGGACGTCTTCCGGCTGCGGCCGCACCTGCGGCTGGGGGCCGAGGTGCAGCGGATGACGTGGGACGCGCAGGAGCTGCGCTGGGACATCGAGACGAGCGGCGGACGGTACTTCGCCGACGTCGTCGTCTCCGCGACCGGGCCGCTGTCCGACCCGAAGGTCCCGGACATTCCCGGGCTCGACTCCTTCCCCGGCAAGGTCTTCCACTCGGCCCGCTGGGACCACGACCACGACCTCACCGGTCAGCGCGTCGCCATGGTCGGCACCGGCGCCTCCGCGATCCAGATCGTGCCCGCCATCCAGCCGAAGGTCGGGCGGCTCACCCTCTTCCAGCGCACCCCGCCGTGGGTGATGCCCCGCGTCGACCGGGCCATCTCCGGCGCCGAGCGCGCGCTGCACCGCAGCCTGCCGGTGACCACGCAGCTGCGCCGCGGGCTGCTCTGGGGCATCCGCGAACTCCAGGTGCAGGCCTTCACCAAGCACCCCGACCAGCTCGGCCTGGTCGAGAAGCTCGCCAGGCAGAACATGGCCCGCGCCATCAAGGACCCGGCCCTGCGCGCCAAGCTCACGCCGGACTACCGCATCGGCTGTAAGCGGATCCTGCTCTCCAGCACCTACTATCCGGCGCTCACCCGGCCCAATGTGGACGTCGTCGGCAGCGGTCTGAGCGAGGTCCGCGGGTCGACGCTGGTCGCCGCCGACGGCAGCGAGGCCGAGGCCGACGTGATCGTCTTCGGTACGGGCTTCCATGTCACCGACATGCCGATCGCCGATCGGGTCGTGGGCGCCGACGGGCGGACCCTCGCGGAGAGCTGGAAGGACGGCATGGAGGCCCTGCGCGGCGCCTCCGCGGCCGGCTTCCCGAACTGGATGACGATCATCGGGCCCAACACCGGCCTCGGGAACTCCTCCATGATCCTGATGATCGAGTCCCAGCTGAACTACATGGCCGACTACCTGCGCCGGCTGGACGTCATCGGAGGCCGCGCCGCCCTCGACGCCCGCCCGAGCGCGGTGCACGCCTGGAACCGGCGGGTGCAGGACCGGATGAGGCGCACGGTGTGGAACACCGGCGGCTGCACCAGCTGGTACCTGGATGCCAATGGCCGCAACACCACCATCTGGCCGGGCACCACGGGCGAGTTCCGGCGCGCGACCCGCCGGGTGGACCTCATGGAGTACGAGGTGCTGCGCGCGCCCGCCCCCACGACGGACGACGGCACGAAGGACGGCACGAAGGACGGCACGAAGGACGGGACGAAGGACGGCCGGCAGCCCGGCACGAAGGACGAGGTGACCGCGTGACGCGCGAGCTGACCGCCGTCTCCGCCGACGGCACCCGCCTGCACGTCGAGGTCCACGGCCCCGACACCGCCCCCGCCGTCGTCCTCTCCCACGGCTGGACCTGCTCCACCGCCTTCTGGGCGGCCCAGATCCGCGACCTGGCCGCCGACCACCGGGTCATCGCCTACGACCAGCGCGGCCACGGACGCACCCCGCCCAGCCCGGTGTGCAGCACGGACGCCCTCGCCGACGACCTGGAGGCGGTGCTCGCCGCGACCCTCGCACCCGGCGAGAAGGCCGTGATCGCCGGTCACTCCATGGGCGGGATGACGGTGCTGGCGGCGGCCGGCCGGGACCGCTTCCGGGAGCACGCGGCGGCCGTCCTGCTGTGCAGCACCGGTGCCTCGCGGCTGGTCGCCGAGTCCACCGTCGTACCGCTGCGGCCCGGACGGCTGCGGACCTGGCTGACCCGGCACGTCCTCGGGTCCAGGGCACCGCTCGGGCCGGTCACCCCGGTCGCGAAGCGGATCCTCAAGTACGCCACGATGGGCGCCGGTTCGGCCCCGCACATGGTGGAGACCTGCGCCCGGATCGTGCACGCCTGCCCGCGCCGGGTGCGCCACGCCTGGTCGCACGTCCTGAGCCTGCTCGATCTCGACGACCGCGTACGGGAGTTGCGGGTGCCCACGGCGGTGATCGTCGGCACCGGCGACCGGCTGACCCCGCCGGTGCACGCCCGCCGGATCGCGGCCGCGCTGCCGGTCTGCCTCGGCGTGACCGAGCTGCCGGGCCTCGGACACATGACACCGGTCGAGGCGCCCGAGTTGGTCAGCGGCCGGATCCGGGCACTCGTCACCACGTACACGCAGCTGAAGGAGGGCGCATGAGCAGGGTGGGTCTCGAGGGGCAGGTCGTCGTCGTCACGGGCGCGGCACGGGGCGTCGGCGAGCTGCTCGCCCGCAAGCTCTCCGCGCGCGGGGCGACGGTCGCGCTGGTCGGGCTGGAGCCGGACCTCCTCAAGCAGGTCGCCGAGCGGCTGCACGGGGAGAGCGGTCACTGGTACGCCGACGTCACCGACCACGAGGCGATGGCGCGGGTCGCGGCGGAGGTGAAGGAACGCTTCGGCAAGGTGGACGCCGTCGTCGCCAACGCGGGTGTCGCGAGCGGCGGGCCCTTCGTCGACTCCGACCCGCAGGCGTGGCGGCGGGTGATCGAGGTCAACCTCATCGGGTCGGCGGTGACGGCCCGCGCCTTCCTGCCGGTGCTGATCGAGAGCCGGGGGTATCTGCTCCAGATCGCCTCCCTCGCCGCGATCACACCGGCGCCGATGATGACGGCGTACTGCGCGTCCAAGTCGGGTGTGGAGGCGTACGCGCACAGTCTGCGCGCCGAGGTCGGACACCAGGGGGTGCGGGTCGGCGTCGGGTATCTGTCCTGGACCGACACCGACATGGTGCGCGGAGCCGATCAGGAGGACGTCATGCGGGAGTTGCGGCAGCGGCTGCCGTGGCCGGCGAACAAGACGTACCCGCTGGGTCCGGCGGTCGACCGGATCGTGGCCGGCATCGAACGGCGCTCCGCCCATGTGTACGGGCAGTGGTGGCTGCGCGGGATGCAGGGCGTGCGCGGCTGTCTGCCGGGGCTCATCGGTACGGTCGGGCAGCGGGAGATGAAGCGGTTCGCGCCCCGGCTGCACGGTATGCGGACCGGGCTGGTCGGGGCGGGCGGGGCGGCCGACGAGGAGGCCCGCGCTACGCAGCGTAGTTGATCGAAATGCGCGAGATGTCCGCCCGTGTGAATCTGGTCGAGGCCCCGGCAAGGGGCCCCAAACCCCCTCATCTCCCACAGGAGTGAACCCACATGGGTACGAAGGACAAGTTCCAGGACCAGTCCGGACAGTGGCAGCAGCAGGCCAAGCAGAAGGCCCAGCAGGCCAAGGAGCAGATCCAGCAGCGTGGCCGCCGCCGCGACACGGACGAGGAGTCGGAGCGCATGCGGCGTGAGGAAGAGGACCGCATGAACCAGGACTACGACGCCTAGCCGCTGCGCTCGGCTTCGGTCGCGTTGACGCGGGGTGCCCTTCCCTTCGGGGGGCACCCCGCGTTCTTGTCGGTCCGGGTGCGGTTCGTTGTCGGGTGCGGGTGTGTGGGGGCTTGTCGCGCAGTTCCCCGCGCCCCTGACAAGCCTCCCGACACGCCTCCTGAAAAGGTTCTAACCCTCCTGGCGGGGAGGCAGCTCGGGGCGGGATCTGTTCGGGACTCCGGTGTAGTCCGGGGGTGAGGCCGGGGGGTCGGTGGTGAGGAGGTCGAGGGCCAGGCGGACCGCGTCGTCCAGCTGGGCGTAGCGGCCCTCCGCCCAGTCCAGGGGGGTGCGCAGGGCCTCCAGGTCGGGGAGGACACCGCGGTTCTCGATGGACCAGCCGTACGCGTCGAACCAGGCCGCGTTCATCGGCACGGTGATCACCGTGCCGTCGCCGAGCTGGTGGCGGCCGGTCATGCCGACCACTCCGCCCCAGGTGCGCTGGCCGACGACCGGGCCGAGGTTCAGCAGCTTGAAGGCCGCCGTGATCATGTCGCCGTCGGAGGAGGTCGCCTCGTCGGCGAGCGCGACCACCGGGCCGCGGGGCGCGTTGGAGGCGTACGACACCGGCTGGGCGTTGCGGGTGAGGTCCCAGCCCAGGATGGTGCGGGTCAGCTTCTCCACGACCAGTTCGCTGATGTGGCCGCCCGCGTTGCCGCGCACGTCCACGATGAGCGCGGGCCGGGACACCTCCATGCGCAGGTCACGGTTGAACTGCGCCCAGCCCGAGCCGCCCATGTCGGGGATGTGCAGGTACCCGCACTTCCCGCCGCTCAGCTCCCGTACCACCGACCGGCGTTTGGCCACCCAGTCCTGGTAGCGCAGGGGCCGTTCGTCGATCAGCGGGACCACCGCCACCCGGCGGGAGCGGCCCGCCTCGCCCTCCGCGGGCGTGAAGGTCAGCTCGACCGTCGTACCGCCCGCCCCGGCCAGCAGCGGATACGGGCCGCTCACCGGGTCCACCGGGCGGCCGTCGACATGGGTGAGCACCGCGCCCTCGCGGATGCCCGTGCCGGCCAGCGGTGAGCGCGCCTTGGAGTCGGAGGAGTCGCCGGGCAGGATCCGCCGGACGGTCCAACCGCCCTCCCGGAGCACGAGGTTGGCGCCCAGCAGCCCCTGCCGGCGCTGGTAGTGCGGCGGGCCCTCGTTGCGGCGGGCGGCGGTGACGTACGCGTGGGAGGTGCCCAGTTCGCCCAGCACCTCGCGCAGCAGGTCGGCGAACTCGTCGGGGGAGGCGACCCGTTCGACCAGTGGCCGGTACTGGTCGAGCACCGCGTCCCAGTCGATCCCGCTCATCCCCGGGTCCCAGAAGTACGCGCGGATCAGCCGGCCCGCCTCCTCGTACGACTGGCGCCACTCCGCGCCGGGGTCGACCTCGTGCAGGATGCGCCGCAGGTCGATCCAGACCGTCGAGTCCAGGTCCCCGGACTCGCTGGACGGCACCGCCCGCAGCTCGCCCTCGTCGACCACGACCAGCCGGGTGCCGTCCCCGCTGACCGCGAACCAGTCGAGGTCGCCGACGAGTTCGGACTTTTTCGCCTTGCTGATGTTGAAGTACTCCAGGGTCGGGCGGCCGCTGGTGTCGTCCGGGTTGGCGAACGTCTCGCCCAGCGCGCCGGAGATGGGCCAGCGCAGCCACACCAGTCCGCCGCCCGCCACCGGGTACAGCGCCGAGTACTTGGACGCGCCGACCGGGAAGGGGGTGACCCGGTTCTCCAGCCCCTCGACCTCCACGGTGACCGTCCCGTCGGCGCCGCCGTTCTCGTCCTCCGCCGGGTCCAGGCCCCCGGCGGCCGGCCGTCCCTCCGGGGTGAGCGCGAAGGGGGAGGGGGTCGCGGAGGAGAGCGGCACGAGGTAGGGGCGGCAGCCGAGCGGGAAGGACAGGTCGCCGGTGTGGACGTCGTAGACCGGGTCGAAGCCGCGCCAGGAGAGGAAGGCGAGATAGCGGCCGTCGCGGGTGAAGACCGGGTTCTCGTCCTCGAACCGGCCGTTGGTCACGTCGACGATCAGCCGGTCCTTGATACGGGCCATCTTGATCTGCCGCAGCGACCGCCCGATCCCCGGGTGCGACCAGGTCAGCCACGCCCCGTCCGGGGAGAACGCCAGGTCGCGGACCGGCCCGTTGACCGAGGAGATCAGCTCGGCGACCTCACCGTTGGAGTCCTCCGTGGCGTCGAGGAGCAGCAGCCGTCCGTCGTGCGAGGCGAGGGCGAGCCGTTCGCCCTCGGGGTCGGAGACCATCTCCAGGACCCGGCCCAGTTCCCCGGAGGGCAGCCGTCTGGGCGCGCGGTCGCCGGTGGCCCGGGGCAGATAGGCGATCTCGACGGCGTCCTCGCCCTCCGCGTCCGTGACGTAGGCGACCTGTCCGCCCGAGCCGAGCATCTCCGGCAGCCTGACCCGTACGCCGGGCGGGTCGGTGATGGTCCGGGCGGGCCCGTCCCGGTGCGTCAGCCAGTACAGGCTGCCGCGTACGACGACGGCGCTGGCCCGCCCGGTCTCGTCGACCGAGATGCCGTCCACGTGCTGGGCGGCCGGGATCTGGTACGGCCGCCGCCCGGCCCGCTGCCCGCCCAGCCGTACGTCGAGTCGGCGCGGCCCGGCGCCGGCCGTGAGGTCGTCGACGATCCACAGGTCACCGGCGCACTGGTAGGCGACCCGGGTGCCGTCGCTGGAGGCGTGCCGGGCGTAGAAGGCGTCGTGGTCGGTGTGCCGGCGCAGGTCGGAGCCGTCGTAGGCGCAGGAGTAGAGGTTGCCGACGCCCTCGTGGTCGGAGAGGAAGGCGATCCGGCCGCCGGCGAACAGCGGGGAGGAGAGATGGCCGTCGAGGTCGGGCAGCAGCCGTTGCCCGTGCAGCCAGAGGCGGCCCATGGCGCCGCCCCGGTAGCGCTTCCAGGCGGCGGGTTCGTGCGGGGGAGTGCCGGTGAGCAGCAGGGTCCGGCGCTCGTCCTCGAGGTCGGCGACCTGGATGTCGGAGACCGGGCCCCAGGGCAGCTTGCGGCCGGGGGCGCCGTCGGTGGGGACCTTGTAGGCCCAGGTGAAGTAGGAGAAGGGCTCGCCGTGGGAGGCGACGGCCAGGATGTCGCCGTCCGGGGTCCAGCCGCGGACCTCGGTGTCGGCGCTGCCCCAGTAGGTCAGCCGCCGTCCGGGGCCGCCGTCCACGGGCACCAGGTGGATCTCGGGGACGAGGCTGCGCCAGGTCGTGTACGCGATCTGGTCGCCGTCGGGCGAGAAGCGGGGATGTCCGGTTTTGGTGCGGTCGACGGTGAGCCGCCAGGCGCGGCCGGGGCCGTCGAGGGGGGCCAGCCAGAGGTCGTCCTCGGCCACGAAGCACAACAGATCACCACTGAGATGGGGCAGGCGCAGATAGCTCACCTCCCCATGCTTTTCCGGCGAATGGGGCCGGGCAACTTATGCGCCCTTCACGGACGTGAGCCAGCACACGTACGAAACGGTTTCGTTTCGTTGACTCTCAGGGTATCTTTACGGTGTACGAACACGAGACGCCGTCGGAGCGGGAAGGGTGAGGGGCATGACTGAGGCCACGACGGTGCGTCGCAGTCGCATCACGCCCGAGCGCGAGGCCGAGCTCTACGAGGCCGTGCTCGACCTGCTCCGCGAGGTCGGCTACGACGCCCTGACCATGGACGCCGTCGCCGCCCGCACGCGATCCAGCAAGGCCACGCTCTACCGCCAGTGGGGCGGCAAGGCCGAACTGGTCGTG
Organism: Streptomyces sp. NPDC041784; assembly: GCF_055591025.1. Classification (NCBI taxonomy): domain Bacteria; kingdom Bacillati; phylum Actinomycetota; class Actinomycetes; order Kitasatosporales; family Streptomycetaceae; genus Streptomyces; species Streptomyces sp. NPDC041784. The sequence goes on along the minus strand of NZ_JBVJAB010000005.1, from coordinate 183,965 downwards.
AAGGCGCTCAGACACAGCAAGCCGGACCACTCCGACCTGATCGACACCGGCTCCCTCCGCGGTGACCTGCACGCCCTGGTGATGCTCGAGGACGACTGCACCATCGAGCAGAACTCCGCCCTGATGCGGGGTGTCGCGATGGCGATGCACAACAACCCGGATCTCCGCCAGGCGTTCCGGGCCCAGCTCGTGGAACCCGAGATGAACGGGTTCCACCAGGTGGTCCAGCGCGCCGTCGACCGGGGAGAGGTCCAACCGGACTGCCCCGCCCTGGAGTTCCTGCTGCACATGATGGTCGGTGGCTTCGCCACCCGGGCGCTGCTGGACGACCAGCCGCCGACCCAGGCCTTCATGCGTTCGTACATCGACGCCGTGGTCCTCCCCGCCCTCGGCGCCCCCACCTCCTGACACACCCGACCGTCCCCACGGTCCGCCCATCCTGACGTCACCGCTCACGTCGTCGGGCCGATCACCCCTGCCTTCCCGCCGGGTTGGTCACCCCTGCCCTTGGGGCCTGCGCCGGAACCCCGGCCGGGATTCCGGCATAGGCCCCTACATCACACGACCTGACCGGGAGTACGCCTCCATGGCCACGTTCCTCTACAAACTGGGCCGGCTCGCCTTCCGGCGACGACACTTCGTCGCCCTGATCTGGGTCGCGCTGCTGACTCTCGCGGGCGTCGGCGCCGCCTCCGCGCCCGCCGCCGGCAACTCGTCCTTCTCCATTCCGGGTACGGAGGCGCAGAAGGCCTTCGACCTCCTCGAACAGCGCTTCCCGGGCATGAGCGCCGACGGCGCCACCGCCCGCGTCGTCTTCAAGGCGCCCGACGGCGAGAAGATGACGGACGCGGCCAACAAGGCCACCGTCGAGAAGACGGTCAAGGAGCTGTCGGACGGCTCCGAGGTCGCCTCCGTGGCCGACCCCTACGAGGGCAACGCCGTCAGCAAGGACGGCACGATCGCCTACGCGTCCGTGAGCTACAAGGTCTCCGGCATGGAGCTGGAGGACTCCTCGCGCGAGGCGCTGGAGACGGCCGCCGACGAGGCACGGGACGCGGGACTGACCGTCGAGGTCGGCGGTGACGCCCTCCAGGCGACCCCGGAGACCGGCGCCACGGAGATCATCGGCATCGCGATCGCCGCCGTCGTCCTGGTCATCACCTTCGGCTCGCTGCTGGCGGCCGGTCTGCCGCTGCTGACCGCGATCATCGGCGTGGGCATCGGCGTCTCGACCATCACGGCCCTGGCCAGCACCCTGGACCTCGGCTCCACGACCTCCACCCTGGCCTCCATGATCGGCCTCGCGGTCGGTATCGACTACGCCCTGTTCATCGTCTCCCGCTACCGCGCCGAGCTGGCCGAGGGCCGCACCCGCGAGGACGCGGCGGGCCGCGCCGTCGGCACCGCCGGCTCCGCGGTCGTCTTCGCCGGACTGACGGTCGTCATCGCCCTGGTCGGTCTCTCCGTCGTCAACATCCCGATGCTGACGAAGATGGGCGTCGCGGCCGCCGGAACGGTGGTCATCGCGGTCCTGATCGCGCTCACCATGATCCCCGCGCTGCTCGGCTTCGCGGGCCGCCGGGTCCGCCCGGCGGGCGAGAAGAGCAAGCTGCTCGGCGGCGGCCGCGCCAAGTCCGCCGAGAAGGCCGCCAAGCCCAACATGGGCACCCGCTGGGCCAGCTTCGTGATCCGCCGTCCGGTCGCCGTCCTCCTGCTGGGCGTGCTGGGCCTGGGCGCCGCCGCCATCCCGGCCACCTCGCTGGAACTGGGCCTGCCGGACGACGGTTCGCAGCCGGTGTCCACCACCCAGCGCAAGGCGTACGACCTGCTGTCGGACGGCTTCGGCCCCGGCTTCAACGGTCCGCTGATGATCGTGGTCGACGCCAAGGGCAGCGACGACCCGCAGGCCGCCTTCACCGAGGTCGGCGACGAGATCAAGGGCCTGAAGGACGTCGTCACCGTCACCCCGGCGGCCCCCAACAAGGCCGGCGACACCGCGACCATCACGGTCATCCCGGACTCGAAGCCGTCGTCCGTCTCGACCGAGGATCTGGTCCACTCGATCCGGGACAAGGGCTCCGAGATCAAGGCCGGCACGGACGCCGAGGTCCTGGTCACCGGCTCGACGGCGATGAACATCGATGTGTCGCAGAAGCTCAACGACGCGCTGATCCCGTACCTGATCCTGGTGGTGGGCCTCGCCTTCCTGCTGCTGATCGTGGTCTTCCGCTCGATCCTGGTCCCGCTGAAGGCGGCCCTCGGCTTCCTGCTGAGCGTGATGGCGGCGCTCGGCGCGGTCGTCGCGGTCTTCCAGTGGGGCTGGCTGGCCGGCCTGCTGGGCGTCGAGGAGACCGGCCCCGTCATGTCGATGATGCCGATCTTCATGGTCGGCGTGGTCTTCGGCCTCGCGATGGACTACGAGGTGTTCCTCGTGACCCGGATGCGGGAGGCGTACGTCCACGGCGAGAAGCCGAGCCAGGCCGTGGTGACGGGCTTCAAGCACGGCGCGCGGGTGGTCACGGCCGCCGCGGTGATCATGATGGCCGTCTTCGCCGGCTTCATCGGCTCCAGCGAGTCCATGATCAAGATGATCGGCTTCGGCCTCGCGATCGCGGTCTTCTTCGACGCGTTCGTCGTCCGCATGGCGATCGTCCCGGCGGTGCTCGCCCTGCTCGGCAAGAAGGCATGGTGGCTGCCGAAGTGGCTGGACCGCGCCCTGCCGAACGTGGATGTCGAGGGCGAGGGACTGCGCACGCCGTCCGGCGCCGGCGACGAGGACCGCGAACTGGTCCGCGCCTGACACGCCGGACCAGCTGAAGGACCGCCGGTGAGGGCTCCGTGGGGACGGGGCGCCCTCGCCGGCTTCTTCGTTTTCTCCGTTTTCTTCGTTCTCTTCGTTCTCTTCGCTTTCTTCCTGTTCTTCCTGTTCTTCCTTGTGACGCACTTTCGGGTGAGGGCCCGGTTCCGGTGTGCCGAAGGAGGCGGGCGTGGCGGCGATTCGGTGCATTCAGGTCATGGATGGACATTGCATTCGACTGTCACCGGTATATGGAGGATTCGTAACGGGCGGCGGCTCGTCCCGCGTGTGGCGGTCTTGATGGGCAAGTGTGGGTCGTGCGACCGAATGGTCACAACTCGCACCAAGCAAGGAGACCTTGTGTCAGTTTCCGCTGTTTCCGCCCGTCGTCTCGCCGCCGCGGTGCTCGCCGCCGCAGCCGTGACCGGAGCGGCGGCCCTGCCGGCGTCCGCCGCCGGCGACGTGCGTCCGAACCGGCCGATCGTGAAGATCAGTGCCGTGCAGTACGACGCACCGGGCCGGAACGACCGCTCCGCCCGCTCCCTGAACAGGGAGTGGGTCGAGCTCACCAACACCACCCGCCAGTCGGTCAACCTCCGCGGGTGGACCCTCTCGGACGAGGACGGGGAGACCTACACCTTCCGTCACTACCGCCTGGCCCCCCGCACCACCGTCCGCATTCACACCGGTGAGGGCCGCGACACCAGCACGGACCTGTTCCAGGACCGTCATCGTGAGGTGTGGGACAACCACTCCGACACCGCGACCCTGCGCAACGACCGCGACCGCCTCGTCGACGAGACCTCCTGGGGCCGCGACCGTCACCACGGTCGCGACGGCTGGGACCGCGGCCACGGCCACGACGACGGGGACCGCCGTCACGGTCACGACGGCTGGGACCGTGGCCACGGCCACGACGACGGAGACCGCCGCCACGGCCACGACGACGGGGACCGCCGCCACGGCCACGACGGCCACGACGGCCGCGACCGCCACTGACGCCGTGACCCGCTGACGCTGTGAACGCCGGACGGCGCGCCCACCCCTTCGCTGGGGCGGGCGCGCCGTCTGCGCGTGTGCGGGGTCAGTTGGTGAAGGTCATGTACTTCCAGGCTCCGTGCGTCGTCGAGTTGACGCTGTCACCGGAGGAGCCGTTGATGTACGACGAGCGCATCCGGGCGCGGATGCCGGACTCGCCCGGCGCCTCCAGGCTCACGGCCGACTTGCCGTTGGTGGCCAGCGCGAAGTACTCGGACCCGGAGTCGTACCAGGAGCCCTGGTAGTAGACCTGGAGCTGGAACCGCTGCTTGCGGCCCTGGTAGTAGTTCATGGTCGTGGTGAACACCGGGTCGGTGTTCTTGCGGAAGTAGTAGTACGTCGTGGAGCCGATCTTCCCCGTCCGGTAGTGCTGGGAGACGGAGGTGGAGACCTTGGCGTGGGCGTACGCGGTCGACTTCGCGGTCTTGCCGGCCGAGCGGGCGTCGCCCGTGAAGACGGCGGTGACGGTGGTGTCCCGGGTCATGTCGACGACCGCCGACAGATTGCCCTGGGAGTTCACCTTGCCGGTCTTGAGCAGCTTCTTCGGCTTGTCGGTGCCGAACGGGTCCGCGTAGATCGCGACCGTGCGGTTCTTGTACGTCGCGCCGAGGTGCGCGGTGAAGGAGACGTCCTTGCCGTACGCGTACAGCTTGCCGTTGTTGGTCAGCGTCAGCGTGGTCGCCTTGCGCGAGACCTGCACCGCGTCGGAGCCGGAGGCGGCCGCGTGGGTCGCGTCGCCCGCGAAGGCCACCTTGTAGGTGACCTTGCCGCCGGCCGGCGGGGTGTCGGTGAAGGAGAACGTGCCGTCCGCCTTGGTGGTGACGACGGGCAGCGCCTTGCCGCTCGGCGACTCCAGGTCGATCCGGGTCACCTTGAGGACGGTGCCCGCCGGGAGCGCCGTCTTCGAGGTCAGCTTGCCGGTGACGGTGAGCTTCTTGGCCCGCTCCGCCGTCGCCGGGGCCGCGACCGTGAGCTTCGGCAGCTCCTTGGTGGGGTCGGTCAGGGCGCGCAGGGTGTACGTGCCGTAGGTGTTCACGGAGACCGCGAAGACCCGGCTGCTGTCCGGGGCCCAGGCCAGCGCGCCGTCCACCAGGGTGTCGGCGCCGCTGCTGTTGCCGGTGTTGGGGAAGTCGTACTCCCGCACCGGTGTGGGGTCGCCGGGCCGGTGGATGTGGACGTCCGGCTCGTACCAGGAGAAGCTGCCGCCCGCGACGCTGCCGTCGGGCGCGATCCGCACCGCGTTCGGGTACGCGTCGATCGGGTAGCTCGCGACCTCGGTCAGGTCGGTGGTCGAGTAGGCGGGCAGGCCGTAGCCGTTGCCGGTGCCGTCCCACGAGGTGAGGACCTTGCCGCCGTCGGGCGTGAGGTCCAGCTGCTTCACGGACGTGTCCATGTCGCCCTTGACCCGCAGCGCGGCGCCGTCCGCGGTCACGTCGTAGACGGCCAGCCGGCCGCCGCCGCCCGCCACCAGGACGCCCGGCGCGGCCGGGTCGGCGCCCAGGAGGAGCGGGCCGGAGAAGAAGTCGACGTCCGACTTCTGAGCGAGGTGCACCACGGGCTCGGCGCCGGAGACGTCGAGCGAGCCGAAGTCCGTGCCGTAGCTGAACCAGACGCGGCCGTCCACCACTTCCAGGTCGGACGGTGCCGCCGTGCCCACCGGGTAGCTCGCGGTCTGCGTGTACGTCCCGGTCTCCACGGAGACGATCCGGTTGCCGCCCTTGACCGCCGCGTACACCTGACCGGAGTCGGCGGACAGCGCGAGGCCGGACACGCCGGTCAGACCGGTGAGCGTCGCCTTCACGGTGCCCGCGTAGTCGGTGACGACGATCTTGCCGCTGGTCGGGTCGGAGACGTAGACGCGCTGGTGGGCGCCGTCCACGACGAGGTCGCCGACCGACTTCACCGGAAGGGGCTGCGCGGAGTCGGCCGCGGCCACTCCCGCCGAACCCGCGGCGATGACCGCGGAACTGAAGACGACCGCGAGCGTGGTCGCGGTCGAGATGCTGCGCCTGCGCACAGTGATGTGAACCCCCATGTGGAAGCCCGGTCTCGCCGGGCGAGCCGAAGAAGCGGCATCCCCCCTCGCACCCGCGGCGGGCGCGCGAACGCCGCTGAGCCAGCAGCGTATGGCATGCCAGTGACAACGGTGACTCGGGGTCGACGAGCGATCCCGGCGGCCTCGCGGGACCGCTGCGGCCTCGTCGCCCGGCCCGGCAATTCGGTCGCCTGTCCGCTGCACGCACCACTGGCGTGCCGTCCATGACGACAGGTCAGGTCTCAGCCCAGCGTGAGCCATCGGACTCCCAGGCGGCTGACGTCCAACGCTTCCTCCCCGGTGATCGGCTCGCGCCCTGTCGCCTTGCGCAGGAAGCGAAGCTGACCCCAGCCCAGCTTCTTCAGCGCCGTCGCCCCGTCCGGGCCGCCGAGCAGAAGATCCTGTACCAGATCCGCGGCCTGGGAAGTCAGCCACGGTTCTCGCCCCAGGGCGTCGGCCAGGTCCAGACCGTGCACGGCGACCTCGACCACCCTCGTCAGCAGGAACTCCGACAGAAGCATCGGATCGCCGTGCCGGGTGCGGACCACACGACTGTCGGGCTCGGCCCGGCACAGCTGATCCACCTGCCGCCAGGTGGCGTTGAAGTCCTCTGCAAGCGCAGCACCGTTCAGCTGCTCGGCCGCATGATCCTGGGCCAGAGCGATCCGAACGGCGTTGGTGTCCGGAGCGAAGCGGTCGTCGGGCCGGTAGTACTCCACTGCCGAGACCTCGGCACGGGGCGGCGCCGGCTCGGCCAGCATGCCCGGCAACCAGGCGATCACCACCCGGACATGCGCCAGCAGCTCGCTCACCGTCCAGGGTGCACACCGCGTCGGCAGATGCCAATCGGCGGCCGAGACGCCAGTCATCGCTCGTGCGAGCTGCCCAGCCTCAAGACGAAACGCTTCAACTGCCCGCCCCTGGTCCATGCCGATCAAGCTACCCGGCCAGAGCTGTTACAGCAGCAGATCCCCAACGCGCTCCGAGGATCACGTCGATCATCGTCGGAGCGGCGATCGGGGCCCTGTTCTTCAAGGAGCGCTTCGGTGCACCCCGCATCGCCGCCGCTGTGCTGCTCGTGGTCGGCATCGGGCTGGTGCTGCACGCGGGGTGACGGGCCTCGGGGGCGGGGCCTACGGGCGGATGTAGGGGTGGGTCAGGATTTCCATGTTGTGGCCGGACGGGTCGAGGAAGTACGCGCCGCGGCCGCCGAACAGGCGGTTGATGCGGCCGGGTTCGGTGTGTGAGGGGTCGGCGTGGTACGTGACGCCCCTCGCCTCCAGCCGGGCGATCATCGAGTCGAACTCCTCCTCGGGGACGAGGAAGGCGTAGTGCTGGGACTGGATCGGTTCGTCGCGCATCTCGTAGTAGTCGAGCGTCACGCCGTTGCCGAGGTCGACGGGGAGGAAGGGGCCGAAGGGGGCGCCGACCTCCAGGCCGAGGATCTCGGCGAGGAACTCGGCCGAGCGGCGGCGGTCGCTCGCGTAGACGGCGGTGTGGTTGAGCTGGGTGAGCGTGGTCATGTGAGGTGGGTTCTCCGGGTCCGGTGATTTCCTGAGCTGGGTGAATTCCTGAGCTGGAGGAAGAGAAGACGCGGAGGGGAACGGCGGGGCTCGCGCCCGCCTCGCGCTCACGCCGAGGCCGGGCGCCTCACTCGTGCGTGGCCCATGGCCGACCCGGCAGTCACCCGGCCGACGCTAGTGCGCGGCGCCGGGCCGCCGCAACGGGGTTTTCCGCCAGGGATGCCGGCCGACTGGGTGCGGGGGCGCGTCCGGAGGCGCACCCTGGAAGCAGGTGTTCCGGAGGTGATCGTCATGATGCACACCACTGTGGGATGGCATGTCGAGCTGGAGTTCAAGGAGGACGGCCGGCAGACGGACGCGGCGGCCCTGGTCCGGTTGCCCGACGGGACCGAGGTCCGGGCGCACGGTCACGCCGTCCGCCACCGCATCGACGCCGACCAGCCACGGGTCGGCGAGGAGATCGCCGGCGCCCGCGCGCTGAACGAGATCGCCATGCGGTTGCTCACCAAGGCGCACACGGAGATCGACGAGGCGTCGGGACGGACGTCGCATCCCATCAACGTATGAAGCGGAAGGGCATGAAGACTCAACGTATGAGAGTCATCGTGTGAGCTGCACGAAGACGTATGAGAGTCATCGTGTGAGCTGCACGAAGCTCCCCGCTCAGCGGGCCGTCGCCGTCGCCGTCGTCTCCGCCGTCGCCGTCCGTAGCGCCCGCAGCAGCGCCTGAGCCCTCGGGTCCGCCGTCACGCTCGCGCGGAAGCCGTTGGTGACGTAGCCGAACGCGAGGCCCGATTCCGGGTCGGCGAGGCCGAGGGCGCCGCCGCGGCCCGGGTGGCCGAAGGAGGTGGGGGACAGCAGCGGTGAGGCGGCGCCGTGCAGCATGGAGCCGAGGCCGAACCGGGTGTTCACGACCAGGACCCGGTCCGGCCCGGCGGACCGCTCGCCGCGCGCCAGTTCCACCGTGTCCGGGGTGAACAGCCGTACTCCGCCGTCCACCTCGCCGATGAGCGAGGCGTAGAAGCGGGCGAGGCCGTCGGCGGTCGCTATGCCGTTGGAGGCGGGCAGGACGGCCGCGCGGTAGCCGGGGTCGTTCTCGTCGGGCAGCGGGGTGATCGCCGCGAAGGCGCGCCGGGTGAGGGAGTCCGGGTCGGCGTAGGCGTCGGCGACGGCCGGCTTGGGCCGGGTCCTGAGCGTCCCGGTCTGCGTCGGCGCGTCGATCTTCCCCACGCGCCCCACGCGCGCGCTCTGCGCCTCGGGCAGTCCGAGCCAGAGGTCGGCGCCGACCGGCCCGGCGATCTCGTCGGCGATCCACGCGCCGACGCTCCGCCCGGTGACCCGGCGCACCAGCTCGCCCGTCAGCCAGCTGTACGTCTGCGCGTGGTAGCCGTGGTCCGTGCCCGGCTCCCAGGAGGGTGCCTGCGCCGCGACGGCCGCCGCGCCGAGATCGGGGTCGGCGGCCTCGGCGGAGGTCAGCGGCCGGTCCAGCACGGGCACGCCCGCCCGGTGGGCGAGCAGATGCCATACGCGTGTCCGCTCCTTGCCGGCCGCCTTGTACTGCGGCCAGTACGCCCCCACCGGCGCGTCCAGGTCCAGCTCCCCGCGCTGGTGCAGCAGCAGGAGGACGGCGGCGGCGACACCCTTGGTCGCGGACCGCACGATCTGCGCGGTGCCGTGCTCCCAGGGGGCCGTGCCGTCGACGTCCCGGGTGCCGCCCCACAGATCCACGACCTGGTGCCCGTCCCGGTAGACGGCCACCGCCGCGCCCCGGTCCCCGAGCACCTCGAAGTTCCGTACGAACGCCTCCCGGACCGGCTCGAAGCCCTCGGCCACCGCACCGTGTACGTCCACGCCCGTCCGCCCTCTCCGACATCGCCTTCAACTACAAGGGGAACACCCCCGTGGAGCCTGCGATTCCTGCGCGGGGTCAGCCCAGGATGATCGTTACATCGATGTTGCCGCGGGTGGCGTTCGAGTACGGGCACACCTGGTGCGCCGCGTCGACCAGCTTCGCGGCGAGGTCGGCGTCGAGGACGGGGAGGGAGACGCTCAGGGCGACGGCGAGCCCGTACCCCTTGGTCTTGTTGGGTCCGATGCCCACCTTCGCGGCGACCGTCGAGCCGGTCAGGTCGTAGCCGGCCCGGTTGCCGACGAGGATCAGCGCGTTGTGGAAGCAGGAGCTGTAGCCGGCCGCGAAGAGCTGCTCCGGGTTGGTGCCGTTGCCGTCCCCGCCGAGCTCCGGCGGCATCGCCACCTTCAGCTCGATCTGCCCGTCCTGGCTGGTCACAAAGCCGTCCCGGCCCCCGTGCGCGGTGGCCTCGGCGACGTACATGATCTTCGTCGGGCGGGTGTCGACGGTACTTGCGGTATCTGCGGTGTCGACGGTGTCTGCGGTGTCGACGGCGGCGCCTTCTGTCACGGCGGGACCTCCCCCAGCATGTTCCCAATTACATCGTGCACAAGGTACCGGCCGGTAGGTAGGTACTCGATTACCAGGGGGTAGTAACCGCGGGTAACTTGAAGGGGGTTCAGGGTCGTACCCGGTCCAAGGGGGCTATGGGCCTACGGCCGTGCCCGGTCCGCCGCCCCGTGGGCCTTCTCCGCGAGCTGCCACAGCTCCTCGCGCAGCCGCGCGACCTCCGCGCCCGCGAGTTCCGTCGCCGCGAGCAGCGCGCCGGGGACGCGCGCCGCGCGCCCCTTCAGTTCCTCGCCGCGCCCGGTGCACGCGACGAGCACCGAGCGCTCGTCCTGCGCCGAGCGCTCCCGGCGCACCAGTCCCGCCGCCTCCAGCCGCTTCAGCAGCGGCGACACCGTGCCGTAGTCGAGCCGCAGCGCGGCCGCCAGCTCCTTGACCGTCGTCTCGCCGCGCTCCCACAGCACCAGCAGCACCAGGTACTGCGGATAGGTGAGGCCGAGTTCGTCGAGGAGCGGGCGGTAGGCGGACGTCACCGCGCGCTGGGCCGCGTACAGCGCGAAGCACAGCTGGTCGTCGAGCAGCAGTGAGCCGTCGGTCTCCTGGTTCGTCACGCGCCCATTGTGGCGGTGCGCGGGTCGAATCCGAAGGGCAGCTCGAGCCGGTGGGCGCGCATCAGCGCGTCGTCGACGAGCAGGTCGCCCGTGCGGCCGTCCGCCGCGATCACGCCGTCGCTCAGGACCAGGGCGCGCGGGCACAGTTCGAGGGCGTAGGGCAGGTCGTGCGTGACCATCAGGACGGTGACGTCCAACGAGCGCAGGATGTCGGCGAGTTCACGGCGCGAGGCGGGGTCGAGGTTGGAGGACGGCTCGTCCAGGACGAGGATCTCCGGCTCCATCGCGAGCACCGTCGCGACGGCGACCCGGCGGCGCTGGCCGAAGGAGAGGTGGTGCGGCGGACGGTCCTTGAACTCCGCCATCCCCACCCGTTCGAGCGCGCGGTCCACGCGCTCCTCCAGCTCGGCGCCCTTCATCCCGGCCGCCGCCGGCCCGAAGGCGACGTCCTCGCGGACCGTCGGCATGAACAGCTGGTCGTCCGGGTCCTGGAAGACGATGCCGACCTTGCGCCGGATTTCCGCCATGTGCCGCTTGCCGACGGGCAGTCCGGCGACCGTCACCGTGCCGGTGCCGCCGCCCAGGATGCCGTTCAGATGCAGCACGAGGGTCGTCTTGCCGGCGCCGTTCGGCCCGAGCAGCGCGACCCGCTCCCCGCGCGCGATCGAGAAGTCCACGCCGAACAGGGCCTGATGGCCGTCGGGGTAGGCGAAGGCGAGGCCGGAGACCTCCAGGGAAGCAGTGCTCACAGGGTCCATCCCACCACGCAGACGACGAGGGCGGCGAACGGCAGGGCGAAGGCGTACGACCACTGCGCCCGGGACGCGGTCACCTCGTCGATCACCGGCATCGAACCGGCGTACCCCCGGCTGACCATGGCCAGGTGCACCCGCTCCCCGCGCTCGTAGGAGCGGATGAACAGCGCGCCCGCGGACTTCGCGAGCACCCCCCAGTGCCGCACGCCGCGTGCCTCGAACCCGCGCGACTCCCGGGCGATCCGCATGCGCCGCATCTCGTCCGTGATGAGGTCGCCGTAGCGGATCATGAAGGACGCGATCTGCACCAGCAGCGGGGGCAGCTTCAGCCGCTGGAGGCCCAGCAGGAGGGCGCGCAGCTCGGTGGTGGCGGCGAGGAGCACCGAGGCGGCGACGCCCAGGGTGCCCTTGGCGAGGACGTTCCAGGCGCCCCAGAGGCCGTTGACGCTGAGGGACAGCCCGAGGACGTCCACCCGCTCGCCCTCCGCCACGAACGGCATCAGCACCGCGAACGCGACGAACGGCACCTCGATCAGCAGCCGCTTCAGCAGGAAGCCGGCCGGCACGCGCGCGCGGTGCGCCACGACGGCGAGCAGCAGCGCGTACAGGCCGAACGCCCACATCGCCTCCCGCGGCGTCGACACCACGACCACCACGAAGGCGAAGGTGGCGGCGAGTTTGGTGTGCGGCGGCAGGGCGTGCACCGGTGAATGCCCGTGCCGGTACAGCCGGTGCGCGTGTCCCGCTCCCATGTCAGACGCTCGTGCTCGCCGGGGACACGTCGTCGGTACGGCGCCTGCGCACCGCCCAGAACACCGTGCTGCCCGCGACGACGGTCACGCCGACACCGATCACGCCCGCGAGGCCGCCGGACAGCCGGGCGTTGTCGACGTCCTTGACGCCGTAGTCGGCGAGCGGGGAGTCGGCGGCCGCGTGCTCCTCGACCTTCTCGTCGATGCCCTTGTCGGAGGCGACCTTCTCCAGGCCGTCGGGATCGGCGGAGGCGTAGAAGCTGACGAAGCCGGCGAGGACGAGGGAGGTGACCAGACCGGTGACCCACAGCGTGCGCCGGGAGGTGCGCGCCGCCACGGGCGCCGTGCGCGCCTCCTCGGCCGGGGGCGCGTCCACGATCGCGCCGTTCACCCGCAGTTGGAGCTTCTGCCCCAGGCCGCGCGCGCCGTGCACAAGGTCCGGCCGTACGGCGACGACGGCGCCCACGGTCAGCGCGGTGATCACGGCCTCGCCGATACCGATCAGCACATGCACGCCCACCATCGCGGTGGCGACCCTGCCGATCGCGATGTCGGTGGTGCCGCCGATCCCGTAGATGAGGGTGAAGGCGAGGGCGGCGGCCGGGACGGACAGGAGCGCGGCGGTGAAGGAGGCCACGGTCACCGAGCGGCGGGTGCGCGGCAGCACCTTCACCAGGCCGCGGAAGACGGCGTACGCGACGACCGTCGTCACACAGGCCATGACGGTGATGTTCACGCCGAGCGCGGTCAGGCCGCCGTCGGCGAAGAGGATGCCCTGCATCAGCAGGACCACGGACACGCACAGGACCCCGGTGAAGGGGCCCACGAGTATCGCGGCGAGCGCGCCGCCGAGCAGATGGCCGCTGGTCCCCGCCGCGACGGGGAAGTTCAGCATCTGCACGGCGAAGATGAACGCCGCCACCAGTCCGGCCAGCGGCGCCGTGCGCTCTCCCCCACGCTCGGCTTCGCTCGCGCGGGAGGTGCCCCCAAGTTCGCGGCGCGCGCCGCGCAGGCTCACGGCGATGGCGCCCGCGGCGACGACTCCGGCGGCGGCGGAGGTCGGGGCGTTGATGAATCCGTCGGGTACGTGCACCGTTCGATGATAGTGGCTTAATGCGAACAGTTCGCAAGAGCGAGTGACTGGATTTATCGCACCCTGGGACGCGACATCGCGGAAGGGCGCATTCCGGAATTTGTGCGACATTGGAGTGGGAGCGGGTACACAGCTCCCACACAGGTCACGCAGGGTGAGAGGGCCGGCCGATGTCTGTAGTCGAGCAGTACGCGCGCGCCCACATAGTCACGGACGCGGACATGGTCGAGGAGGAACGCGCGGCCGTCCCCGTCGTACTGCGCTACGACCCCGAGGACGACCCCCGCTCGGTGCACGTCGGTCTGCCCGACCGGCACGAGTGGACGTTCTCCCGCAACCTGCTCGAACAGGGCCTGCGCGCCCCGGTCGGCACCGGAGAGGTGCGGGTGTGGCCGTGCGGCCGGGTGCAGGCGGTGGTGGAGTTCCACTCCGCGGCCGGCGTCTCGGTGGTGGAGTTCGAGTCGAAGGCCCTGCTGAGGTTTCTGCGCCGCACGTACTCGGCGGCGGCGCAGCCGGTCGCCCACTGACGGCACGCGGTTCCGCCGCCCGTCCGCGGGCTCGACGGTCCGCGGCCCGGCGGCCCGTCCGTGGGCTCAGCCGCCCGCCTTCAGCAGGGACGCCACGATCGGGCCCGCCGTGTCGCCGCCGTGGCCGCCCGCCTGGACGACACCGGCGGCCGCGAGGTCACCCCGGTAGGCCGTGAACCAGCCGTTGGGCTTCTTCTGGTTGTCGACCTCCGCCGAGCCGGTCTTGGCGCCGTAGTCGGGGCCCAGGCCGGACATCGCCTCGGCGGCCGTGCCGGCCGCGGCGGTGTAGTTCATCAGCTCCCGCAACTGCCCCAGCGTGCCCGCGGACATCGTGCGCGAGGCGGTGGCCAGCGTGCGGTCGTCGACCGACGGGGCGACCAGGTACGGCTGGTGGAACGTGCCCGACTTCACCGTCGCGGCGACCGACGCCATGTTCAGCGGGTTCATCCGCACCCCGCCCTGCCCGATCAGCTCCGCCGCCATCTGGGCCGCCGACTGCACCGGCACCGAGCCGTCGAAGGTGGGCACGCCGACCGCCCAGTTGTTCATCGACAGTCCGAAGACCTGCTGGGCCTGCTCGGTCAGGCTGTCGTTGTCCAGTTCGGGGGCCTGGCTGATGAAGGCCGTGTTGCAGGAACGGGCGAAGCTCGCCTTGAACGTGCCGCCCTTGATCTCGAACTTGTCGTCGTTCTGGAACTTCCAGCCGCCGTACGTGAAGTACTTCGGGCACGGATGCGTCTTGCCCGCCGACGCCAGGCCCTTCTCGATGAGCATGGATGACGTGATGACCTTCATCGTGGAGCCGGGCGCCAGTGAGCCCTGGAGGGCCACGTTGAAGCCGTGGCTGCTGTTGGCCACCGCGAGGATCTCGCCCGTCGACGGACGCAGCGCGACGACCGACGCGCGCGAGCGCGCCGCCACCTGCCGCTCGGCGGCGGCCTGAAGGGTCGGGCTGAGCGTCGTCCTCACCGTCCCCGGCGTGCCCTCGCTGAGCTCCAGGAGCGTCTTGTCGGAGACCTTCTTCGCCTTGGCCGCCTTGCCGCGCACCACGCGCAGCTCGACGCCGGCCGTACCGCCCGCCTTCTTGCCGTACTTCTCGCGCAGTCCGTCCAGCACGGTGCCCAGGGAGGGGTACTTGGCGACGGTGATCTCCCCGCCGTCCCGGTCCAGCGCCTTGACGGGCGGGTCGCCCGCCTCGCCGGTCACCAGGGTGTCCCCGTCCGTGAGATCGGGGTGCACCACGGACGCGTGCCAGTCGACCAGCGGCTTGCCGTCCTTCGCCCGCCGGACCACGGTCAGCGCGCCGTCGTACGTGATCGGCTTGCTGATCTTCTTGTACGTCACCGTGCCCTTGACGGAGAACGGCACCTTGTCGCCGGTGCGCGTGCCGGGGGTGAGCGTGACGTCCGTGATGTGGGCGTCCTTGGTGAAGCCGGTGAGCAGGGCGGTGGCTGCCGCGGAGTCGTCGGTGCCGGCCGCGGCCCGTGCCACCGTGCCCTGCTGCCAGGCCGTGAGGAAGGTCCGCGCCGCGGTGGTCACCTCGGTCGCCGACAGCGGGCCGGTCTTGACGGTGGGCTTCTTCTCGGCGGACGCGTTGCCCTCGGCCGCCGCTCCGCCGTACAGCGCGTAGACGCCGAGCCCGGCGCCGCCGACGACGACGGCGGCGATCATGCCGCCGACGACGGCCGGCCGCCGCTTGTTGCGCCGCTCGTCGACGCGCCTTCTCTTGCCCACTGTCCGCGATCCTCCGGATCCCCAGGGGCAGGGCCCCCGCGCCCCGATGCCCTCGTTGTCCTCACCCACCCCAACGACGACCACCACCCTAGAGTCCCGTCCTGTGGGGGTGACACCATCTGTGACGTCAGCCACCCCCGGGTGTCGCCGCCGCTACCCTGCGCGCAGCACCTGCGCGACGAGCGGGCCGGACGCGTCGACTCCGTGGCCGCCGTCCTGGACCATCGCCGCCGCGGCCACGTCGTCGCGGTAGCCGGTGAACCAGCTGTTGGACCTGGCCTGTCCGTCGACCTCGGCGGAGCCGGTCTTGGCGCCGATCCGGCCTCTGAGCCCGGACATCACCTCGGCCGCGGTGCCGCTGGTCGCGGTGCGGTTCATCATGGCGCGCAGTTGGGCCACGGTGTCCGCGGACAGCCCACGCGCGCGTGCCAGTTCACGGTCGTCGAGGCCCTTCGGCACGATCACCGGCTGGTGGAAGGCGCCCGTCATCGCGGTCGCCGTCACCGAGGCCATGGTGAGCGGGTTCATCTGCACCTGGCCCTGGCCGATCAGGTTGGCCGCGGTGTCCGGGCCGCCGGAGGCCGGGACGGAGCCGTCGAAGGACGCGATGCCGGTCTGCCAGTCGAGGCCGATCCCGAAGCGGTCCCGGGCCTCGTTGGTGAGGGTGTCCACCTTCACGTCGTCCGCGTACTTCACGAACGCCGTGTTGCAGGAGAGCGCGAAGCTCTCCGAGAGGGTCGCGTTCAGGTTCGGCTTCATGCCCTTGATGTTGTGGAAGGTCTGGCTCTGCCAGATCGCGTCGGGCGTACAGGGCGCCGGCCCGTTCGCGGTGGTGATGCCGTTGTCGATGAACGTGGCCGCGCTGACGATCTTCATGGTGGAACCGGGCGCCACCTCCCCGAGGAACGCGGCGTTCCAGCCGTCCTTGCGGTTGTTGGCGACCGCGAGCACCTCGCCGGTGCTCGGTCTGAGCGCCACCACGGACGACTCGGCGTATCTGGTCACCGCCTTCTCCGCGGCAGCCTGGACGTTCGCGCTGAGCGTGGTGGGCAGCTTGCCGGCCTTGCCCTTGGCGAGGGTCAGCAGCGGGGTGTCGGCGGCGTTCGGGTCGGCGTGGTGGATCGCCAGCTCGACGCCCGGCGTACCGCCCGCCCGGTCGCCGTACTTGGCGCGCAGCTGGTCCAGGACGGGCCCCAGGGAGGGGTACTTCTCCTTCGTCAGCGGGTTGCCGTCGCGGTCCACCGCCTCGATCGGCGGCGCCGAGGACTCGCCGGTGACCAGGGTGTCGTCCATGTCCGTCAGCTCGGGGTGGACGACCGAGGGCTGCCAGTCGACCAGCGCCTTCCCGGTGGTGACCCCGCGCACCACCGTCAATGTGCTCTTGTAGGAGAGCGGTTGGCTCTTCCCGTCGTACGACACCGTCGCCTCGACGGTGAACGGCACGGTGTCCCCGGTGGCCGCGCCGGGTGTGATCTTCACACCGGTGATGTGGGCGGCCTGGTCGTACGAGGTCAGCAGCGGCTCGGCCTTCTCCGCGTTGTTGGTGAGCGCGGCCGCCGACGCCGCCTGCCCCTTCTCCCAGGCCGCGAAGAACCCGGCGCTCGTCTCCTTCACCTCGGCCCCGCTCGGCGGCCCGGTCCGCACGGGTGCGGGACCGCTCCCATCGGACCCGCCACCGCCCCCGTCGAGCGCGTTCACGATGTTGAAGGCGCCGTACCCGGCGCCACCGACCATGACGGCGAACACCGAGCCGACTATCGCGGCTTTGGCCCCCTTGTGCATGTCTCTTGTCCTCCCCGTTCACCCCGTCGGCCTCGGTGAGCCCCTCCGTACGTCTTCTGAACATGTTCAGAAAGGCTGGCCGTCTCCCGAACTGTAGGCCGACCGAGGGGCTCCTGTGACGGTGGTTTCCGGAAGTTGTGCCGGAAGTTGCGCCGGAAGGTGTCCGAACGGAGACCACGCGGGTGGGCTCAGGACGACTGCTCCTTGTTCCTCTCGAACCAAGGGCAGTTGAGTACTCCGTTGCGCTTCACCCGGTACTGGGCCACCGGCTCCGAGCCGGCCGGGCGGACCTCCACACCCGGCGATTCGGCCAGCAGACTGCTCAGCACGGCGTCCGACGACGGGGGCACCAGGAACACGTAGAGCCAGAACTCCGCGCCGGTGTCCCCGTCCTCGTTGCCGACTCCGAAGCGGTCGACGTGCCACGTCGCCGCTCCGTCGCTCTGGCGTGCGCGCTGGAGGCTCCAGAAGCCGCCCACCCCCGGACTGCCGGCGGGGTCCCGGTTGTTGGCCACCCAGAGCCCCCAGCCCTCCGGGACGCGGCCGGTACCGCTCATCTCCAGGCAGGCGTCGATCACCAGCTCGGCGTCCGCGCCGGGGACGTTGTCGCCGATCCTGGTGACCTCGATGTCCTTCGCGTTCTCCCGCACGGAGACGTTCTTGGCGTCGGCCGTGTCGTCGTCCTCGCCGGCCCGCGGGGCGCCGTCGGGCCAGGCCAGGACCGACCCGGCCACGGTGACCACGGCCAGGAGCCCCACCAGCAGGTTGCGCTGGAGGGTCGGACGCGTGCCGGGGGCCAGCCGGCGCCACGCGACGAACGTGACCGTGCCCCCGATGACCACCGCGCAGGCGGATCCCAGCCAGGCGGGGAGGTCGGTGTAGTGGTCGGCCACGAGGGCGACGACGGCCACGAGGAGAGTGGCGGCGCCGATCCAGGTTTCGATCTTCGGGCTGCTCGATGTGCTCACGGCCCGAGGTCTAACGGCGCCCGGCCGCCGCCCGCCGGGGAACGGTGACCCCGTGGCGCCGCCGTGACCGTACCGGCACCGATCGTTACGGACCGTTCTAAAGCGTGCGCCCCGCCCGAACGGGAGCGAACGGACGTCCGGGAGTCCTGGCTACACCCACGTGTCCAGCCACATCCGCGACCGCCAGTCGTCGATCGGGATCGCCGTCCCCGTGTGCAGGGGCCAGAAGTAGATGAAGTTCCAGGCGATCAGGAGGACCAGAACGCCCGCCCCCGTGGCGCCGGCCACGCGGCGGGTGTCGGTGGAGCCGGGTGGGCCGACGAGCGCGCCGATCATCATCGCCACCGCCAGGCACAGGAACGGCAGGAAGACGACGGCGTAGAAGAGGAAGATCGTGCGCTCCTGGTACAGGAACCAGGGCAGGTAGCCGGCCGCGATGGCGCAGGCGATCGCGCCCGCGCGCCAGTCGCGGCGCATCAGCCACCGCCACAGGACGTAGAGGATCGCGAAGCAGGCGGCCCACCACAGCAGCGGGGTGCCGATGGCGAGGACCTCGCGCGCGCACTTCTCGCCCGCGTCCGTCGGGCAGCCGTCCGCGCCGGGCGCGGGGGACTCGTAGAAGTACGAGACCGGGCGGCCCAGGACGAGCCAGCTCCACGGGTTCGACTGGTACGTGTGCGGCGAGGTGAGGTGGGTGTGGAACTCGTACACCTCGTGCTCGTAGTGCCACAGGCTGCGCAGCCAGTCCGGGAAGAGCCAGGTCCAGTTGCCGCCCTTGCCGTCGGTGGCCGCCCAGTTGCGGTAGTAGCCGCCCGAGCCGTCGTCGGCGGAGAGGATCCAGCCCGTCCACGACACCAGGTAGGTGAGCAGCGCGACCGGGACGGTGGCCAGGAACGTCAGGCCCGTGTCGTGCTTCAGCACCGCGAGGAACGGGCGGCGCGCGCCGGCCACCCTGCGCGAGGCGACGTCCCACAGCAGCGTCATCAGCAGGAACGCGGCCATGATGTACAGGCCGTTCCACTTGGTGCCGATCGCCAGGCCGAACATCACACCGGCTGCCCAGCGCCAGGGACGCCAGCCCAGACGGGCGGTCTCCGCGATGTGCGCGTCGGGCCGGTGGCGGCCGTCCACGTCCGGCGGGAGCGCCGCCGCGAGCCGTTCGCGCGCCTTGTCGCGGTCCACGACCAGACAGCCGAACGCCGCCAGCACGAAGAACATCAGCACGCCGTCGAGCAGCGCGGTGCGGCTCATCACGAAGTGCAGCCCGTCCACGGCCATCAGCGCGCCGGCCAGACAGCCCAGGAAGGTGGAGCGGAACAGCCGGCGGCCGATCCGGCACAGCAGCAGCACGCTGAGCGTGCCGAGCAGCGCGGTCATGAACCGCCAGCCGAACGGATCGAAGCCGAAGATCAGCTCACCCAGCCCGATCACGTACTTGCCGACCGGCGGATGCACCACGTACGCCGCGTCCGACGGGATCGTGACATGGCCGCCGGAGGACAGGATCAGATCGTTGGCGTTCTTGTCCCAGTTGACCTCGAACCCGCGGTGGACGAGCGCCCACGCGTCCTTGGCGTAGTACGTCTCGTCGAATATCACCGCCTTGGGGCTGCCCAGGTTCCAGAACCGGATCACCCCGGCCATCAGCGTGACCAGCAGCGGACCACCCCACCCGGACCAGCGCAGGATCCGGTCGACCCAGGTGGGCGGCAGGCCGAGCGACTGCCACAGCCGGGGGCTGGGCTGCGCGTACGGCGGCACCAGCCGCTCCCGGACGTCGCCGACCGGCCCCGCCGCGTATCCGAAACGGCGCAGCCGCTGCTGCCACGACGACGGCCGCTGGTCCTGCGGTGTCGGTGCGGGCCGGTGGTCAGTGGAGCCCGTGGAGTCCATGGAGGACGCGGTACTGGTCACCGCGCCATCGTAGGGAACAGGTCTGTGTGAGTCCCGTGCATGGGCCCTGCTCGCCCCTGCGAGGATGGAAACGTGACAGTCGCTCCTGGAAGCAAGCCCGGAACCAAGCCCGCAACCCCAGCCGGAACCCGGCCCGGAATCCTCGTTCTCGCCGGTACCCCGATCGGTGACCTCTCCGACGCCCCGCCCCGGCTGGCCCAGGAGCTGGCCGGGGCCGATGTCGTCGCCGCCGAGGACACCCGCCGCCTGCGCCGGCTGACGCAGGGGCTGGGGGTGACCACCAAGGGGCGCGTGGTGTCGTACTTCGAGGGCAACGAGTCCGCGCGGACGCCCGAGCTGGTCGAGGAGCTGCTCGGCGGCGCGCGGGTGCTGCTGGTGACGGACGCCGGGATGCCGTCCGTGTCCGACCCCGGGTACCGGCTGGTGGCCGCCGCCGTGGAGCACGACATCAAGGTGACCGCCGTCCCCGGGCCGTCCGCCGTGCTCACCGCCCTCGCCCTGTCCGGGCTGCCCGTCGACCGCTTCTGCTTCGAGGGCTTCCTGCCGCGGAAGGCGGGCGAGCGGCTGTCCCGGCTGCGGGAGGTCGCCGAGGAGCGGCGCACCCTCGTCTACTTCGAGGCCCCGCACCGCCTCGACGACACCCTCGCCGCGATGGCCGAGATCTTCGGCACGGACCGGCGCGCCGCCGTCTGCCGCGAACTGACCAAGACGTACGAGGAGGTCAGGCGCGGCCCGCTCGGCGAGCTGGCGGAGTGGGCCGCTCAGGGGGTGCGCGGCGAGATCACCGTCGTCGTCTGCGGCGCCCCCGAGCGCGGGCCCGAGGAACTCGACGCGGCGGAACTCGTCCGCCGGGTCCGGGTCCGCGAGGAGGCCGGCGAGCGCCGCAAGGAGGCCATCGCGGCGGTCGCGGCGGAGGCCGGACTGCCCAAGCGGCAGGTGTTCGACGCGGTCGTGGCGGCCAAGGGCGCCGGGGGGCTGTGAGGGGCTCGTCGTGAGGGGGCTCACACCCCCTCCGAGCAGGGCGCATGTCCGATGAGCGTGCGCCCCATGTGCGGGCAAAGCGCGGGCGCGGAAGGCAAAGTTCAGCCCCCGCCCGACGGGCCGTTATGGCAAGGAACGTCCAAAACGGATCCAACACTCGACAGGCCTCGTGCATTCGCGTCGGCGCGGGCGTCCACTGGGTCGTGGGACGCAACCGTCCCCCGTCCAGCGGACCAGAGGAGCTGGCATGAGCGAGATCACTGGGCAGACCGGCCCGCGCACCGCGGCGACCCCGGTCGTGCACGAGTCGTACTCCTTCGCCTGCATGCGCTGCGGGCACGGCTGGGAGCAGTCGTACGAGATAGAGCACCACACCGACGCCGAGGGCCACGAGTTCGTCCTCTACGTCGCGGACGGCCGCGTCGTGCCGTCCCCGCTGAGCCGCCCCGCGTGCCAGTACTGCGACGGGCACGTCGTGCGGATCATGCGGGCGGGGCAGGTCTCGTCGGTGCTCGGCGCCGCCCGCCGGCCGCGCCCGGCGCCCCCGGCCGGGCCCGCGGCGGCCCCGGAGACGACGGCCGGGGCCGAGGAGCGGCCGCCGGCGTCCCACCACCACTGGCACCTGTCCGATCTCCTGCACCCCTTCCACCGCAAGGCGGGCTGAGCGGAACGCGGCGGCCGCAGGGCGTGCCCCTTTCGTAGGATCGGGGCATGCCTTCGAACGCCGACCGCAACACCGACAGCAACGCCGACAGCAACGCAGACAAGAACGCCGCGCCGCCGCTCCCGGAACCGCTCCGGGTCCCGGTCGCCGACTCCCACACCCACCTCGACATGCAGTCCGGCACGGTGGCGGAGGGCCTCGCGAAGGCCGCGTCGGTCGGTGTGACGACGGTCGTCCAGGTCGGCTGCGACATCAAGGGCTCGCGGTGGGCCGCCGAGACGGCCGCCGCGCACGAGAACGTCCACGCGACCGTCGCCCTGCACCCCAACGAGGCGCCGCGCATCGTGCACGGCGACCCCGACGGCTGGTCCCGGCAGGGCGCGCGCGAGGCGGGTGGCGCCGGGGCGCTCGACGAGGCGCTCGCCGAGATCGACCGCCTGGCCGCGCTCGCGCAGGTCAAGGGCGTCGGCGAGACGGGGCTGGACTACTTCCGCACCGGCCCCGAGGGCAAGGAGGCGCAGGAGCGGTCGTTCCGCGCCCACATCGAGATCGCCAAGCGGCACGGCAAGGCCCTGGTCATCCACGATCGCGACGCCCACGCCGACGTCCTGCGCGTGCTGAAGGAGGAGGGCGCTCCCGAGCGGACCGTCTTCCACTGCTACTCCGGCGACGCCGAGATGGCCGAGATCTGCGCCCGCGCCGGCTACTACATGTCCTTCGCCGGGAACGTCACCTTCAAGAACGCCCAGAACCTGCGCGACGCCCTCGCCGTCGCCCCGCTGGAGCTGGTCCTGGTGGAGACCGACGCGCCCTTCCTGACGCCGGCGCCCTACCGCGGCAGGCCCAACGCGCCCTACCTGATCCCGGTCACCGTGCGCGCGATGGCCGCCGTACGGGGCATCGACGAGGACACCCTCGCCACGGCGCTGGCCGCCAACACGGCCCGGGCGTTCGGTTACTGACTCACCCGAACACAACTCTGGGTAGCCACGTCGCTTTGGAGAGTGACGAGGGCTCCGCTAGGTTCTGGGGGCCCCGATCAGGACCCTTCCGGACTCCCAGGACCCCTGGAGCGTGTCGGCGTGAGCAACTCCCCGTACCTGCCGGATGCCCGGTACGCGCAGACCCCCGAGCACGAGCACGAGCCGTACGGCGGTGCCGGGACGCACGTCGACCTGCACAACGCCGAGACGCTCGCGTACGGCGTGTACGCGGCGCCGGGGCAGTACGACGACCGCCGGGCCGGGGCCGGGGCCGGGGCCGGATCCGGGTCCGCACCCGGCCCCGGGTACGACGACCCGTACCGGCCCGCCTACGACGACCCGTATCACCCGCCCGGGTACGAGAACCCGGACGGCTCGATGTACGAGAACCCGGACGGACGGGGGTACGACAGCCCGGACGGGCAGGCGTACGACAACCCGGACGCCCCGGGGTACGACGGCCCGGACGCCCCGGGGTACGAGGACACGTACCGGCCCGCCTACGAGGCACCCGTGCCGCCCCCGCCGTCTCCGCCGCCCGGTTCGCTCCGGTTCACCAGGCCGGTGCTGCCGCAGCAGGGCCGGCCGGGTTCCGAGGCACCCACCCTGGTGGGGCGGGCCGCGCGTCGGCGCAGGGCGCGTGACGTCGAGCGCCCGGAGTCGGCCATGCGCCGGCTGCTGCCGCAGGCGCTCGTCGTCGCCTTCCTGGCCGGCGGCACCACCGCCTTCGTCGCCGAGGACAAGGCGGTCGAGCTGTCCGTCGACGGCACACCGCGCACCCTGCACACGTTCGCCGACGACGTGACCGAGCTGCTGGCGGAGGAGGGCGTGGAGGTGGGGGCGCACGACCTGGTCGCCCCGGCCCCCGGCACGGCCCTCTCCAGCGGCGACGAGATCGAGGTGCACTACGGGCGCCCCGTCCGGCTCACCCTGGACGGTCACCGGCGCGACGTGTGGACGACGGCGCGCACGGTGGAGGGGGCGCTCAGGCAAATCGGGGTGCGTGCGGAGGGCGCATACCTCTCCATCGCGCGCTCCCAGCGCATCGGGCGTGAGGGGCTCGCGCTGAACGTGCGCACCGAGCGCTCCATCACCGTCATGGCCGACGGCCGGGCCCGCACCATCCGCACCAACGCGGCGACCGTGCGCGAGGCGATCGAGCAGGCCGGCATCACCCTGCGCGGCCAGGACACCACCTCCGTCGCCCCCGGCAGCTTCCCGCGCGACGGGCAGACGGTCACCGTGCTGCGGATCACCGGCGGCAAGGAGGTCCGGGACGAGCAGATCGCCTTCGACGTACGGCGCACCGCCGACCCCTCCCTGTTCAAGGGCACGGAGGTGGTGGAGCGGGCCGGGCGCCCGGGGCTGCGGCGGGTCACCTACCTCCTGCGCACGGTCAACGGCGTGAAGCAGAAGCCGAGGCTGGTCCGCACCGAGGTCGTCCGCGATCCCCGGCCGCAGGTCGTCAAGGTCGGCACCAAGCCGCTGCCGACGTCCGTGCGGGGCGCCGACGGCCTCGACTGGCAGGGCCTCGCCGCCTGCGAGTCCGGCGGCCGGCCCCACGCCGTGGACCCCTCCGGCACGTACGGCGGGCTCTACCAGTTCGACAGCCGCACCTGGCAGAGCCTCGGCGGCACGGGCCGCCCCCAGGACGCCCCGGCGGCGGAACAGACGCTCCGGGCGAAGAAGCTGTACGTCAGGAGGGGCGCGAGCCCCTGGCCGCACTGCGGGACACGGCTGCACGGATAGCGCGCGGGGGAGCGGGCGGGGAGCGGGCGGGGGAGCCGACCGGAGGGCGGGCCGCCGCCCCGTACCCTTGTCCCGTGACCAGCCCCACCCCCGACGCCCTCCTGAGCCCCGCCGACGTTCGCGAACTCGCGGCGGCCCTCGGCGTACGGCCCACCAAGCAGCGCGGCCAGAACTTCGTGATCGACGCGAACACGGTCCGCCGTATCGTCCGCACCGCCGAGGTGCGGCCCGACGACGTGGTCGTCGAGGTCGGACCGGGGCTCGGCTCCCTCACGCTCGCGCTGCTGGAGGTCGCCGACCGGGTCACCGCCGTCGAGATCGACGACGTCCTGGCCGGCGCGCTGCCCGCGACGATCACGGCGCGCATGCCGGAGCGCGCGGAGCGCTTCGCGCTGGTGCACTCCGACGCGATGCACGTCACCGAGCTGCCCGGCCCCGCGCCCACCGCCCTGGTCGCGAACCTGCCCTACAACGTGGCGGTGCCGGTGCTCCTCCACATGCTCGCCACCTTCCCGAGCATCGAGCGCACCCTCGTGATGGTCCAGTCGGAGGTCGCCGACCGCCTCGCCGCCGCGCCCGGTTCGAAGGTGTACGGCGTCCCGTCCGTCAAGGCCAACTGGTACGCCGACGTCAAGCGGGCCGGCGCCATCGGCCGCAACGTCTTCTGGCCCGCCCCGAACGTCGACAGCGGGCTCGTCTCCCTCGTCCGCCGGGCCGAGCCGGTCAAGACCACCGCGTCGCAGCGCGAGGTCTTCGCCGTCATCGACGCGGCGTTCGCCCAGCGCCGCAAGACGCTGCGCGCCGCGCTCGCCGGATGGGCCGGGTCGCCGCCCGCGGCCGAGGCGGCCCTGGTCGCCGCCGGCGTCTCCCCGCAGGCGCGCGGGGAGTCGCTCACCGTCGAGGAGTTCGCCCGCATCGCCGAGAACAAGGGGTCCGAGTGAGCGTCACCGTCCGTGTGCCGGCCAAGGTCAACGTCCAGCTCGCGGTGGGTGCCGCACGCGCGGACGGCTTCCACGACCTGGCGAACGTCTTCCTGGCCGTCGGCCTGTACGACGAGGTCACGGTGACCCCGGCCGACGAGCTGAGCGTCACCTGCGAGGGACCGGACGCCGGCCAGGTCCCCCTGGACCGTACGAACCTCGCCGCGCGCGCCGCGATCGCGCTCGCCGAACGGTACGGCCGCACCCCCGACGTGCACCTGCACATCGTCAAGGACATTCCCGTCGCCGGCGGGATGGCGGGCGGCAGCGCGGACGGCGCGGGCGCGCTCCTGGCGTGCGACGCGCTGTGGGGTACGGGAGCGTCCCGCGAGGAACTCCTCGACATCTGCGCCGAGCTGGGCAGCGACGTCCCGTTCAGCCTGGTCGGCGGGGCCGCGCTCGGCACCGGGCGGGGCGAGAAGCTGACCGCCCTGGAGGTCGGCGGCACCTTCCACTGGGTGTTCGCGATGGCCGTGCGCGGGCTGTCGACACCGGCCGTGTTCCGGGAGTTCGACCGGCTCGGCGAGGGCCTCGACATCCCCGAGCCGGTCGCCTCCCGGGAACTCCTCGACGCCCTGGCCAAGGGCGACCCGGACGCGCTCGCGGCCACCGTCTCCAACGACCTCCAGCCCGCCGCGCTGTCCCTCTTCCCCGAACTCGCCGACACCCTCGCGGCGGGGCGCGCGGCGGGGGCGCTCGCGACCCTCGTCTCGGGCTCGGGCCCGACCACGGCGTACCTCGCCCGGGACACCGCCTCCGCGGAGAAGATCGCGGAGGCCCTGCGGACGTCGGGCACCTGCCGCAGCGTACGGGTGGCGTCGGGGCCGGCACCGGGGGCGACGGTCGTCGACGCCCGCTGAGCGGCGAAAGCTGAGCGCTGAAGGTCGATACAGGGCGGGCGCGCTCGGTGCGTCCGCTGCGGCGTGCGCCGGACACCTCCGGCGCGCGTGACCGCCCGCGTCCCGTACCGCGCAACCGATCACATGCCACGGGATGCGCACCGTCGCCGACGGCCGCCGTCGGCCGGGCCCGGACGGCGTGAGCCGGGCGCGGACGCGCCGTGCGTCACCGGCGCGTACCACCTTCACGCGCTGCGCAGCCCTCCGTGCGCGCCCACGCGTACGCCCCGCTGGACGCCCCGGCCGGATGTCCGTCCGCCCGACTACCCTTGAGGGTCGATCGATCCCCCCGGGCAGGAGAGAAATGGCCGTCAATCTGGTCAATGTCGAGAACGTCAGCAAGGTGTACGGCACCCGTACCCTCCTCGACGGCATCTCGCTCGGCGTGTCCGAAGGGGACCGGATCGGTGTCGTCGGCCGCAACGGCGACGGAAAGACCACGCTGATCCGCATGCTCGCCAAGGTGGAGGAGGCCGACTCCGGCCGGGTCACCCACTCCGGCGGGCTGCGCCTGGGCGTGCTCACCCAGCACGACTCCCTCGACCCGGCCGCCACGGTCCGGCACGAGGTCATCCGGGACCTCGCCGACCACGAGTGGGCGGGCAACGCCAAGATCCGGGACGTTCTCACCGGCCTCTTCGGCGGGCTCGACCTGCCCGGCTTCCCGCAGGGCCTCGACACCGTGATCGGCCCGCTCTCCGGCGGTGAGCGCCGCCGTATCGCGCTTGCCAAGCTGCTGATCGACGAGCAGGACCTGATCGTCCTCGACGAGCCCACCAACCACCTCGACGTCGAGGGCATCTCCTGGCTCGCCCGGCATCTGCGCGAGCGCCGCTCCGCGCTCGTGTGCGTCACCCACGACCGCTGGTTCCTCGACCAGGTCTGCACGCGCATGTGGGACGTCCAGCGAGGTGACGTCCACGAGTACGAGGGCGGCTACTCCGACTACGTCTTCGCGCGCGCCGAGCGCGAGCGGATCGCCGCGACCGAGGAGACCAAGCGGCAGAACCTGGTCCGCAAGGAGCTGGCCTGGCTGCGCCGCGGCGCCCCCGCGCGGACGTCGAAGCCCCGCTTCCGGGTCGAGGCCGCCAACGAGCTGATCGCGGACGTACCGCCGCCCCGCGACAGCAGCGAGCTGATGAAGTTCGCCTCCTCGCGGCTCGGCAGGACCGTCTTCGACCTCGAGGACGTCTCCGTCCAGGCCGGTCCCAAGGTGCTGCTCAAGCACGTCACCTGGCACCTCGGCCCCGGCGACCGCATCGGCCTGGTCGGGGTCAACGGCGCCGGCAAGACCTCCCTGCTGCGTGCCATGGCCGAGGCCGCGCGCACCGAGGGAGAGGCCCAGCCGGCGGCCGGGCGGGTCGTCGTCGGCAAGACCGTCAAGCTCGCCTACCTCTCCCAGGAGGTCGGCGAACTCGACCCGAACCTGCGGGTCCTGGAGGCCGTCCAGCGGGTGCGCGAGCGCGTCGACCTCGGCAAGGGGCGCGAGATGACCGCCGGTCAGCTGTGCGAGACGTTCGGCTTCAACAAGGAGAAGCAGTGGACGCCGGTCGGTGACCTCTCCGGCGGTGAGCGCCGCCGCCTCCAGCTGCTGCGGCTGCTCATGGACGAACCCAACGTCCTCTTCCTCGACGAGCCCACCAACGACCTCGACATCGAGACGCTCACCCAGCTGGAGGACGTCCTCGACGGCTGGCCGGGCTCGATGATCGTCATCTCCCACGACCGGTTCTTCGTCGAGCGCACCACGGACCGGGTGTTCGCCCTCCTCGGCGACGCCACGCTGCGGATGCTCCCGCGCGGTATCGACGAGTACCTGGAGCGCCGCGCGCGGATGGAGGAGGCCGCGGCCGCCTCCGCAGCCCCGGCTCTCGCGCAGAAGCCGGCCACGACCGAGAAGAGCGCCGCCGACCAGCGCGCCGCCAAGAAGGAACTCCAGAAGATCGAGCGGCAGTTGGACAAGATCTCCGAGAAGGAGTCCAAGCTGCACACCCAGATCGCCGACAACGCGACCGACTTCGAGAAGGTCGCCAAACTCGACGCCGAACTGCGGGAGTTGGCGGGGGAGCGCGAGGAGCTGGAGCTGCGCTGGCTGGAACTCGCGGACGATGCGTAGCCGATGGGGTGGTGCGCCCGCCGCGTCCGGGGCGCGCGCTGACGGCGCGTGCGCCGCGTGAAGGGTGCGTGAAGGCGCATAACGAGGGCATTACGGGCCGGTCCGTCCTTGGGAACAGGGGCGGATGCGGCCCCCTTCGCTGTCGGTCATGGGTGATACAAAGGGCTGGCTAAAAATCAGTGACAAGGGGGAGCACGCTGATGGCTCAGCCGCCCAATCAGCCGCCGCAGGGCGGGTTCGGACCGCCGGAGAACCAGCCGCCGCAGGCTCCGGCCCAGCCACCCCAGCCCCCACAGGCGCAACAGCCACCCCAGGCTCCCCAGGCTCCGCAGGGCGGCTTCGGCGCGCCCCAGCCCCAGCCTCCGGCTCAGCAGCCTCAGCAGCCCCAGCCCGGCTACGGCTACCCGCAACAGCCGCCGCAGTCCGGCCCGTACGCCCCGCAGGGCCCCTACGCCCAGCCGGGTCCCTACGCGCAGCCCGGTCCGTACGGCCAGCCGAGCGGTCCCTACGCCCAGCAGCCGGGGTACGGCTTTCCGCAGCCCCCGCAGTTCCCGGGCGCGCCCGGTGTCCCGCCGGCCCCCGGTGGTTCCCGCAACCCCTTCAAGGGACGCCCCGCCCTGGTCGTAGGCGCGGCCGTGGCGGCGCTGCTGGTGATCGGCGGAACGGTGTTCGCCGTGAACAGCGGCGGGGACGGCAAGGGCGGCAAGAAGAAGCCGGTCGCCGGGCCGAGCGACGACGGGAAGGCGACCGGCAGCGGCGCCCCGGTCAACCCCGGTGACGGCGACGGCGACGGCGGCGAGGAGCAGGAGGACTTCAACGCGGGCCGTGCGTCGGGCGAGGCGAAGGTGCTCTGGTACAAGGAGGCGCCGGACGCGCCCGCCTCCGGCGCCGACGCCCCCGGCATGTGGATCACGTCCAAGACGGCGGTGAAGGCGGCGTACAAGGAACTCGTCGCGTACGACGTGGGTGACGGGCGGCCCACCTGGGACACGATCACGTTCCCGCAGAAGATCTGCGCGGTCACCCCGCAGAAGACGGCCGACGACAAGATCGTCGTGGCGTACATGAACGGCACCAGCGACCGCGCCGACTGCAACCAGCTCCAGCAGATCGACCTCGCCACCGGCGCCAAGGGCTGGACCGCCGAGGTCGCGGACGGCGAGCTGTTCGACAGCACGAGCAGCATCGGGATGTCGCTCACCGGCAACACGCTGATGGTGGGCCGCTCCATGTCGGGGACGGCGTACGACGTGCGGACCGGCAAGAAGCTGTTCGACAAGAAGAAGTACGGCGACGCGTGCTTCCCGACCGCCTTCGCGGGCGGCGCCAAGCTGATCGCGGTGGCCTCCTGCGCGGCGACCGACCCCGACGAGCACGACGAGGTCCAGGAGCTGGACCCGGCGACCGGCAAGGTCAAGTGGACCCAGAAGTTCGACAAGGGGTGGACGGTCGCGCGGACCTACTCCGTCGACCCGCTGGTCGTCTACAGCACCAACAGCGACAAGAACACCTGGAACATCGCCACGTTCAAGCCGAACGGCGGCTTCCGCTCCCAGGTCGGCTTCGACGAGGACTTCGCGCCCGAGTGCGGCTGGGCCGTCCTCCAGCGCAACCTCCAGGGCTGCCTCGGCGCGGTCGCCGACGCCAACACCCTCTATCTGCCGACCGACGCCACCACCGGCGCCAACGAGATCGTCGCGATCGACCTCTCCAACGGCAAGGAGAAGTGGCGGGTGAAGTCCCCGTCGGACGCGTCGATGCTGCCGGTGACCCTCGAGGGCGGCAAGCTCGTCGCCTACGTGGAGGCGTCGTACAGCGCGCCCGGACAGGTGGTGTCGATCCCGACCACCGGGTCCGCGCACAAGCCGGTGAAGCTGTTGCAGATGCCGGAGAGCACGACCGAGATCGAGAGCGGCTTCTCCTCGCGCGATGTCGCCTGGGTCGACGGGCGCTTCTATCTCTCCACCACGCGGCTGACGGGCCGGGACGACGAGAAGGAGAAGCTGATGCTCGCCTACGGCAAGTGAGGCGACGACCGACCTCCGTTCCCGCCCCAGTCCGTCAAGCCCGTCGAGCCCGTTGCGCCCGTCGAGCTTTTCCCCGAGGTACCCACACCATGACGCAGCCGCCCCCGAACCAGCCGCCCCAGGACCAGCCCCCGCAGCAGGGGGCCTTCGGCCCGCCCGAGCCGCAGGACGCGGTACCTCAGGACGCCGTACCGCAGGAGGGCGCGGGCGCGCCGCAGGACGCTCCGCCACAGGACGCTCCGCCGCAGGGCGCCCCGCAGACCCCGCCGTCGGCACCGGCGTCGGCCCCGCCGTTCGCGCCGCCGTCCGCACCGGCGTCCGCACCCGCTTTCGCGCCGCCGTCGGCTCCGCCGGCCGCCCCGCCCGGGGGCCCGCAGCTCGGCAAGACGCCGGAGGGCGGGGGTCCCATGCCGCACCAGGCAGGACATCCCGCTCATCCCGGGGCCCCGCAGCCCGGTCAGCCGGCGCAGCCGTCGCAGCCGCCGCAGGCCCCGCCCACCCCGCCGCAGCCGGCGTACGGGTACCCGGGCCAGGCGGCCCCCGCCGCGCCCCCGACCCCGCCGCAGCCGGCGTACGGCTACCCGCAGGCGGGTGGCCCCCAGCCGCCGACGCCTCCGGCCACCCCCGGCTACGGCTACCCGGGCCAGGCATCCCAGCAGCCCGCGCCCTCCCCGTACGCCCAGTCCCCGCAGCCGCCGTCCCCCTACGGCCAGCCGGGTGTCCCGTACCCCCCGCAGCAGGGCTACGGCTACCCGGGCCAGCCCGGTCAGCCCGCCACCGCCCCCGGCTACGGCTACCCGGGGCAGCCCACCGTGGCCCTGCACCCCCAGCCGGGCCCCGGCACGGGGGGCGGCGGGAAGAAGATCAACGCGCAGGTCGCGATCATCGTCTCGGCGGTCGTCGCGATCGCGCTGATCGGCGGCGGCGGCGTCCTGTACGCGAACTCCGGCGACGGCGGCAAGAAGGACGACACCGCGAGCAGCGGCGGAGCCGACGGCGGCGGGGGCGACGACAAGGGCGACGCCGGCGGTACCGCGGCCGGCGGCAAGGAGAAGGCGCCCGCCGACCCGTCCGCCAAGATCCTGTTCCAGCTGCCGATGCCCGTCGTCAAGAAGGACGACAGCGTCGGCGTCCGGGGCTCCTGGCTGACCGACAAGGCGTACGTGAAGACCGGGGTCAACGAGGTCGTCGGCTACGACCTCGACAAGGGCACGAAGCTGTGGACGGTGAAGCTGCCCGGACCGGTGTGCGAGGCCAGCAGGTTCGCCACCGACGACCACCGCACGGCGATCGTCTTCCAGGCGAGCGGCGCGGACACCGCCGGCTGCGACCAGGTCGCCGCGATCGACCTCGCCGCGGGCAAGCAGCTGTGGAAGAAGTCGGTCGCGTCCGGCGACTACCCGGTCGACTTCGACAACGTGACGGTCAGCGCGAACACCGTAGCCCTGGGCGGCAACGACGGCGGCGCGGCCTTCGACATCGACTCCGGCAAGGCGCTGTGGGCGCCGAAGGCGGCCGACTCCTGCTACGACGCGGGTTACGGCGGCGGCCCCAAGCTGGTGGCGGTGCGCAGGTGCGGCAGCTACGACGACCCGCAGCTGAGCATCCAGACCATCGACCCGGCCTCCGGCAAGGTGATCTCCGAGTACAAGATGACCAAGGGCATCGAGTACGCGTCCGTCGTCTCGACCGAGCCGCTGGTCGTGGCGGCCGACGTCGGCGACAGCGCCGGTGACGGCAGCGGCATCTCCGACTTCTTCTCCATCGACAACAAGACGGGCAAGCTGCGCACCCGTATCTCCGTGCCGGGCGACGACTTCGCGGCCGACTGCGAGGGGATCACCAAGATCGAGCAGTGCTCGGGCCTGGCCGTCGGCAACGACCGGATCTACGTCCCGACCGAGGAGCACGACGGCACCGCCGACTACAGCCGGACGAACGAGATCGTCGCGTTCGACCTGGCCACCGGCAAGCAGACCGGCCAGCGTGCCGACGCCGGCGACGAGTACACGATCTACCCGCTGCGGATGGACGGCAACAGCCTGATCGCCTACAAGCGTCCGCCGTACGACAAGGGCGGTCAGATCGTCAGCATCGACGGCGGCTCCTTCAAGGAGACCAAGCTGCTGGAGAACCCGAGCACGGAGGCGTCCGTGGACGCGGAGACCGGCATGCTCCCGGAGTACTCCGAGATCATCTACTCCCAGGGGCGCCTGTTCATGTCCGAGGTGTACGCCAGCGAGTCCTCCTCGGACGACCCGGAGTACCTGGCGCTGGCGTTTGGCACGACGGGTTGATCATCTAGTCGTACTGTTCCTTCGGTCGCGGCCCCGTCCCTGCTCAGGGACGGGGCCGTGCACTTACCGCTCATCACCCTCGAATGCGAGGAATTTCGGCGATCCGGGGCACTTCTCACCGGTAGGGGGAGCGCAACGTCGAACAAGCGTGTAGCTTCCGGGGGCATGAAGGACGGGGTGCCGGGGGGCACCCCTTGTCCGTGTGCCAGGCCTGTTGTGTTCCGTGGGGGGACTGGGGGGTTGCTCGATGGGAGTGCGGCTGATGGTGGTCGACGACCACCGCCTGCTGGCCGAGGCGCTGGCCTCGGCGCTGAAGCTGCGAGGACACCGGGTGCTCGCCGCTGCGGCGCCGGCCGCGGGCGCGGCGGAACTGGTCATCACCCGGGCGCCCGAGGTGTGCCTGCTGGGTACGGCGACCCCGGCCGAGCCGGGCATGTTCGACCCGGTGGTCCGTATCAAGCGGGAGCGCCCACAGGTGGCGGTCCTGGTCCTGGGCCCGGTACCGAGCCCCCGGGGCATCGCGGCGGCCTTCGCGGCGGGAGCCTCCGGCTATGTGCGGCACGACGAGCGCATCGAGGGCGTGGAGCGGGCGATCATGAAGGCGCGGGCGGGTGAGGCGGCGGTGGCTCCGCAGTTGCTGCAAGGCGCCTTCAGCGAGTTGTTGAACCCCGCGGCCCAGCCGGACGACGAGGGCCAGCGTCTGTTGCAGATGCTCACCCCGCGCGAGGTCGAGGTCCTGGTCCGGGTCGCCGACGGCGAGGACACCCGCCTGATCGCCGCCGGCATGGGCATCGCCCCCTCCACGGCCCGCACCCACGTCCAGCGCGTCCTCATGAAACTCGGCGTCGGCTCCCGCCTGGAGGCAGCGGCCCTGGCGGCCCGCACGGGGCTGCTGGACCGGGCGGGTCCCGTCGCACGCGACTAGGACCTGCCCTAGACGGACCCGGTGCGTATGCCTTCCAGGAGGTTGGCGAGGGCGGTGGCGGTGGTGGTGAGGGCCGTGGCCGGGACGTCGCTCTCACGGAGGTGGAGGGCGGCGGGGGTGGCGGCGAGTTCGACGCAGGTGTCTCCGTTGCCCCCACCGGAGAACGTCGACTTCTGCCAGGATGCGGCGAGTTCGACGCAGGTATTGCCCTCGCCGCCTCCGGAGAACGTGGACTTCTGCCAGCGCAGGGCATGGTTCATGGGAGGCTCACAGCTCCTTCGTCATGCGGTGGATGAAGTCCCGTGACGCCGTGGGTTCCAGCGACGCCTTCTCCACCTTACGGAAGAGTGTTCGGAGCCGTCCCAACTGCGCTTCCGCATCGATGAACTGGGTACCCGTGGGTGCGTCCAGCAGTCCGGTGTCGAGCCGGGGGAGCGGGCCGCCCATGTACATCATCGAAGCGTCGGCGCCCCCGAAGCCGTCCAGGTCGGTGGGGATGACGCGCACGGAGGCGTGGCCCTGCTCGATCTGGTCAAGGATCCAGCGGAGCTGAGCGAGGGAAGCCTGGCGGTCGGACACGCGGACGCGCAGGGCGAGCTCGTGGACGATCGTCTCGTACGGAGTGGGGAGGTCGCCCTCGATGACCGAGCGACGCCGCATCCGGTGTTCCACCCGGGGAGTGAGCTCGCTCTCGGGCAGTTCAGGGCGCATGTAACTGAAGACCGCTCGGGCGTAGTCGGGAGTCTGGAGCAGCCCGGGGACGTAGGTGATGACGACCTCGCGCAGGAACGTCGCATGGTGCTCCGCCTCCGCCACGTCCAGGTTCACCTGGGGCAGAACTCCCCGATAGTCGTCCCACCACCCCCGCGTGCGATCGCCGGCCATGGCCGCCAGCGCATCGATCAACGCCTCGTCCGTGCAGGCGTAATGGGCCGCGAGACGACGGATGCGCTCCGCGCTGACGGCCGCGATGCCTGCCTCCACCTGACTCATCTGGGCCGAGGTCGAGTTCAGGAACGCCGCGACCTCGCGGGCCTTCAATCCCGCTGCCTCCCGCAGTTTGCGCAGCTCCGCGCCCAGGCGCACCTGCCGTGCGGTGGGATGGCTCCTCGCCGCCATGTGCTCCCCAACGTCCTTGTTGTTGTGCCTCGTTCGAGTGCCAGATTACGGCAACAGCTTGCGAGGGCAGAAATTATTGCCTTACGGTCGGTGGTGTTCCGCTCACTCTGCGGTGACCTCCCCTCCTCGTGCCCGGAGCTGCCCCATGCCCGAAACCGACCCCGCTCCCGACTCCTGGGAGTACACCCTGTACATCCCCACCGACCCCCGCGCCGTCGCCGTCTGTCGCCGCACCCTCCGTCTGATCCTCACCCTCCATCGCCTCACCCATCTCGCCGACACCGCCGAACTCCTCGCCTCGGAGCTGGTCTCCAACGCCGTACTGCATACCAAGGGTCCCGCCGCCCTGCGGATCCGCTACCGCGACGGCGTTCTCCAGATCGGTGCCTGGGACGCCGACCCCCAGCCGCCCGAGCCTCCCGGAAAGTTCGACCGGCTCACCGACGCCGAGAGCGGACGCGGCTTCGCGATCGTCCGGGCCTGTGCCGACACCTGGGGCTGGCGGCCCCTCTCCCGGCTCGGGCGGCGCGGCAAGCTCGTCTGGTGCGAACTGGGGGCCGCGTAGATCCCCCGAATGGCATTCCGGTGGTTGTCGGGGGCGGGTCGGCGTGGTGGGGTACAAAAGGAGCAAACGTAGCATACAGTTACGAACTGTAACGTTGCGTTACACCACGAGCCATGCCACCCAGAGAGAAAAGGGACGTAATGCGCAAGATTCGCAAGGCCACCCTTGTGGCTGCCATGATCGGGACCCTCAGCCTGGCCGGTGCCGGAGTCGCCTCCGCCACCGACTACGGCACGGACGCGGACGGCAGTCCCAGGCTGTGCGTGAATGACGCCGATCAGGATCAGGGCGAAGAGAACCCGAACTTCCAGGTGGGCCTCATCAACCTCGGCACCGTCCCCATCCTCAGCGCTCTGTCGAAGCAGCAGACGATCGAGCAGAGCTGCGTCAACGGCGACGGCAGTGATGCCTTCACCCTCTCAAACCTGGACGCGGACCAGGCACCGGGCGGGAGCATCGGCCTCGACTTCCTGGGCGGCCTGGGCGGCTGACCGCCTGAAACCTGAAAGCGCCGGGATCCGAAGCCACGGATCCCGGCGCTGTTTCGTGTCGTCCCCGCCGCTACTCGCCCCGCGAGGGCGGACGCTCCCCCTCCACCGCCTCCGGTGGCAGCGTCGGCGTCGGATGCGCCGCGGGCCTCAGCCACAGCCAGACCAGGAAGAAGATCCCGAGGGCCAGCATTCCCAGCCCCGTCCAGAGGTTGATGTTGATCCCCTGGGCCTTGTCGATCTCCGCGTCGCTGTCGGTCAGGCCGGTGATCGTGAGGATGACGCCGTACAGGACGAACAGGCCGCCGATGATGCGCCGCAGGTCGAAGATGCGGGCCGCGGTCGCGGACTTCTCCTCCAGCTCGGTGACCTCGCGCTGGAGGTCCGCCTCGGAGTACCCCGCTCGCCGCAGCCGCTCGGCGGCCTCGGCACGCTCGTCGGGTTCGAATTGCTCGGACATGGTCTCTCCAGTCTCCCTCGGTGTACGCGCCCGGGATCAGAACGAGAACGGGATGTAGCAGGCGGCGGCCAGGATCACGGCACCCCACCCCAGCAGCGCCGGCTTGCGGTACCAGGCGTCGTCGCCCGCCGCCGGCGGCTCGGCCATGCCGGGGGAGACGGTGCCGTACACCAGGCCCTCGAGCTCCTCGTCCGGCTTCGGCGCGGTGAACAGCGACACCGCGACCATCACCACCGCGCCCGCCACGAACCCGGCGATCGCGGAGACGAAGTTCGCGCCCTGGTCGGTGGGGATGCCGATGATGTCCTGCTTGTAGAGGACGAAGTAGTTGACCATCGCGGTCGTGGTGCCGGCCAGCAGGCCCCAGAAGCCGGACTTCATCGACGCCCGCTTCCAGAACATGCCGACGATGAACACGACGAACATCGGCACGTTGAAGAAGGAGAACAGCGTCTGGAGGTAGCTCATGATGTTCGAGAACGACGAGGCCAGGAACGCCGTGCCGATCGACGCCATCACTCCGATGGCGGTGATCAGCCGGCCGAAGCGGACGTAGTACGCGTCCTCCCGCCCCAGCACCACGTACTTCGCCCAGATGTCCGACGTGAACACGGTGTTGAAGGACGAGATGTTCGCCGCCATGCCCGCCATGAACGCCGCCAGCAGGCCCGTCACGGCGATGCCGAGGACGCCGTTGGGCAGCAGCTCCTGCATGAGATAGGGGATCGCGTCGTTGTACTGGAGGTCCGAGTCCGCCGTGCCGATGTTCGGGACCAGCACCGCCGCCACCAGCCCCGGGATCATCACCAGGAAGACGATGAAGATCTTCGGGTAGGCGGCGATGAGCGGCGTCCGCTGGGCCGCCGAGAGGTTCTTCGCGGACAGGGCGCGCTGGACCTCCGCGAAGTTCGTCGTCCAGTAGCCGAAGGACAGCACGAAGCCGAGGCCCAGCACGATCGTCAGCCAGTTCGCGCCCAGCGGGTTGTCGCTGCCGATGCCCGTGCCGCCCCAGGCGGTGACGAAGTCGTCGCCGTGCGAGGCCTTCAGTGAGTCCGTCAGGCCGTCCCAGCCGTCGACCGCCTTCAGGCCGAGCACGGACAGCGGGATCAGCGCCGCCAGGATCACGAAGAACTGGAGCACCTCGTTGTAGATCGCCGAGGAGAGGCCGCCCAGCGTGATGTACGCGAGCACGAAGAAGCCGGCGACCACGATCGCCACCCACTGCGGCCAGCCCAGCAGCGCCTCGACGACGATCGCCAGCGCGTACAGGTTGACGCCCGCGATCAGGATCGCCGCGAAGGCGAACAGCAGCGAGCTGAGCAGGTGCGCCCACTTGTCGAAGCGCAGGAGCAGGAACTCCGGGACCGAGCGGACCTTGCTGCCGTAGTAGAACGGCATCATCACCAGGCCGAGGAAGACCATGGCCGGGATGGCGCCGATCCAGTACCAGTGGACGGTGTACGCGCCGTACTGCGCGCTGTTGGCCGCCATGCCGAGGATCTCGGTGGCCGCCAGGTTGGCCGAGATGAAGGCCAGGCCCGTGATCCACGCGGGCAGCGAGCGCCCGGAGAGGAAGAAGTCGAGGGTGGTCTTCACCGACCGGCGGGCGGCGAAGCCGATGCCCAGGACGACGGCGAAGTAGATGCCGAGGATCGTGTAGTCGAGCGCGTTCGTGGGGAGTCGCAGCTCGGCGGCCAGGTCCATGGGGTGTGTGGGGGCATACGTGGGGGTCTGCATCCAGCGCCAACCTTGTCTGGTGGTCTTTGTTCGGTTGTGATGGTGACTACCGTGGGGGTTTGTGGTTTGATGTGTTCGGTTCTGTTTGATGACTTACTGGCAATGTTGATATTGCTCGGTGTACGGATGGAGTGTCGCGGTGAAGAAGACCTCGACCCGCTTGGCCGACGGTCGTGAGCTGATCTACTACGACCTGCGGGACGACTCGGTTCGCGACGCGGTGGACCGACGCCCGCTGGACCGCACGGTCACCACTTCGGAGGTACGCCGGGACCCGCTGCTCGGCGACTCGGTCGCGATCGCCTCCCACCGGCAGGGGCGCACCTACCACCCGCCGGCCGACGAGTGCCCCCTGTGCCCGTCCCAGGGCGACCGGCTCAGCGAGATCCCGGACTCCTCGTACGACGTCGTCGTGTTCGAGAACCGATTCCCCTCGCTGGCCGGCGACTCCGGGCGGTGCGAGGTGGTCTGCTTCACCTCCGACCACGACGCGTCCTTCGCCGACCTCACCGAGGAGCAGGCACGGCTCGTCCTGGACGCGTGGACGGACCGGACGTCCGAGCTGTCGCATCTGCCCTCCGTCGAGCAGGTCTTCTGCTTCGAGAACCGGGGTGCCGAGATCGGTGTGACACTGGGTCACCCGCACGGGCAGATCTACGCCTACCCGTTCACCACTCCGCGCACGGCGCTGATGCTGCGTTCACTGGCGGCCCACAAGGACGCCACCGGCGGCGAGAACCTCTTCGACGCCGTCCTGGAGCGTGAACTCGCCGACGAGCGGGTCGTCCTGGAGGGTGAACACTGGGTCGCCTTCGTGCCGTACGCGGCGCACTGGCCGTACGAGGTGCACCTGTACCCGAAGCGGCGCGTGCCCGACCTGCTGGCGCTGGACGAGGCCGCGCGCACAGAGTTCCCCAAGGTGTACCTGGAACTCTTGAGGCGCTTCGACCGTATCTTCGGTGAGGGTGAGCCGCCGACGCCGTACATCGCCGCATGGCACCAGGCGCCGTTCGGTCAGCTGGAGGAGTTCGAGTGTGTCAACCGTGACGACTTCGGGCTGCATCTCGAGCTTTTCACCATCCGCCGGACGTCCGGCAAGCTGAAGTTCCTCGCGGGCTCCGAATCCGGCATGAACGTGTTCATCAACGACGTGCCGCCGGAGCGCGCGGCCGAGCGACTGCGAGAGGTAGCGAGTTGATGAGCAGCGGAAAGTATCTGGTCACGGGCGGTGCGGGGTACGTCGGCAGCGTGGTCGCCCAGCACCTGCTGGAGGCGGGGCACGAGGTCGTCGTCCTCGACAACCTCTCCACCGGCTTCCGCGAGGGCGTCCCGTCCGGAGCCTCCTTCATCGAGGGCGACATCCGCGACGCCGGGAAGTGGCTCGACGCCTCCTTCGACGCCGTGCTCCACTTCGCCGCGTCCTCGCAGGTCGGCGAGTCCGTCGTCAAGCCCGAGAAGTACTGGGACAACAACGTCGGCGGTTCCATGGCCCTCCTCGGCGCCATGCGCGAGGCGGGCGTGCGCCGGCTCGTCTTCTCCTCCACCGCCGCGACCTACGGCGAGCCGGAGCAGGTCCCGATCGTGGAGACCGCCCCGACCAAGCCCACCAACCCCTACGGCGCCTCCAAGCTCGCCGTCGACCACATGATCACCGGCGAGGCCGCCGCCCACGGGCTGGCCGCCGTCTCGCTGCGCTACTTCAACGTGGCCGGCGCGTACGGCGCCCAGGGCGAGCGCCACGACCCCGAGTCCCACCTCATCCCGCTCGTCCTCCAGGTCGCGCAGGGCCGCCGCGAGGCCATCTCCGTCTTCGGCGACGACTACCCGACCCCGGACGGCACCTGCGTCCGCGACTACATCCACGTCGCCGACCTCGCCGAGGCCCACCTGCTCGCCGTCGCCGCCGCCAAGCCCGGCGAGCACCTCATCTGCAACCTGGGCAACGGCAACGGCTTCTCGGTCCGCGAGGTCGTCGAGACCGTCCGCAAGGTCACCGGGCACCCGATCCCCGAGGTCGTGGCCCCGCGCCGGGGCGGCGACCCGGCCGTCCTGGTCGCCTCCGCGGCCACCGCCCGCGAGCAGCTGGGCTGGAACCCGTCCCGCGCGGATCTCGCGGGTATCGTCGCGGACGCGTGGGAGTTCGCGCAGCACATCGCGAAGGAGCAGTAGTGGGGGCACAGCAGGTGCAGCACGTCCGGGACGCGTTCGAGGCGCTGTTCGGCACGGGACCCGACGGCGTCTGGGCGGCCCCCGGCCGCGTCAACCTCATCGGCGAGCACACCGACTACAACGACGGCTTCGTGATGCCCTTCGCGCTGCCGCACACCGCGCTCGCGGCCGTCGCCCGCCGCGACGACGGCCGACTGCGGCTGCACTCGGCGGACATCGAGGGCGGCGTGGCCGAGCTGGAGCTGGACGCGCTCGCCCCCGCGTCGGACGACGACTGGACGGCGTACCCGGCGGGCGTCGTCTGGGCCCTGCGCGAGGCCGGCCACGCGATCACCGGCGCGGACATCCACCTCACCTCGACGGTCCCGACGGGCGCGGGCCTGTCCTCCTCGGCGGCCCTGGAGGTCGTCGTCGCCCTCGCGCTGAACGACCTGTACGACCTCGGCCTCCAGCGCTGGCAGCTGGCCCGCCTCTGCCAGCGCGCCGAGAACGTCTACGTGGGTGCCCCCACCGGCATCATGGACCAGACCGCGTCCGCCTGCTGCGAGGCCGGCCACGCCCTGTTCCTCGACACCCGGGACCTCTCCCAGAAGCAGATCCCCTTCGACCTCGCCGCCGAGGGCCTGCGCCTGCTGGTCGTCGACACCCAGGTCAAGCACGCCCACAGCGGCGGCGAGTACGGCAAGCGCCGGGAAGGCTGCGAGAAGGGCGCCGCCCTCCTCGGTGTCGACGCCCTGCGCGACATCCCGTACGCCGACCTGGACTCGGCGCTGGCCCGCCTGGGGGACGAGGAGGAGGTCCGCCGCCTGGTCCGCCACGTGGTCACGGAGGACGCCCGCGTCGAGCGCGTCGTCTCGCTCCTCGAAGCCGGCGACACGCGTGCCATCGGCCCGATCCTGAACGAGGGCCACGCCTCCCTCCGCGACGACTTCCGCGTCTCCTGCCCCGAGCTGGACCTCGTCGTCGACACGGCCGCGACCGCCGGTGCCCTCGGCGCCCGCATGACCGGCGGCGGCTTCGGCGGCTCGGCGATCGTCCTCACGGAGACCACCGACGTCGACACCATCACGAAGTCCGTCCACGAGGCGTTCGCGGCGGCGGGCTACACGGCGCCCCGGGTGTTCGAGGCGGTCCCTTCGGCGGGTGCACGACGGGTGAACTGACCCCTCCTGCGGACCTGTTCCCGGCCCCTTCCCGGCCCTTTCCCGGCCCCGTACGCGATCCGACGCGTGCGGGGCCGGTAATGTTCATGGCGATCTAAGGGCGCCCAGGGGGACGGGACCGC
This sequence comes from Streptomyces sp. NPDC041784, assembly GCF_055591025.1. Classification (NCBI taxonomy): domain Bacteria; kingdom Bacillati; phylum Actinomycetota; class Actinomycetes; order Kitasatosporales; family Streptomycetaceae; genus Streptomyces; species Streptomyces sp. NPDC041784. The sequence goes on along the minus strand of NZ_JBVJAB010000005.1, from coordinate 142,576 downwards.
GATGACCGAGCAGGAGATCGTCAGACAGCTCGACGGTCGTGGGCAGGTCGTGTTCCACGCCGGTCGTCCCGGTGCGGCGCGGCGGCGGCGGATCGAGGACGTGATCCATCAGCTCGGCTATCGGCTGCTGTCCATCGAGAACCTCGGCGCCGCGGGCATCCGGATGCGGTGCGAACGCGACGACGCCCCCCACGCCCGCCGCCGCGCCGAGCAGACCGTCGAGCGGCTCCGGGGCGGCGGGCCCGTGCTGCCGGAGTTCACGGAGGCACCGCCTCCGCCGCCCGGCCCGCCGCCCCCGGTCGGGCCGCCCGCTCCGCCCCGGGCGCGGTTCCAGGTGCCCGACGGGCCGCCTCCGCCGCCGCCCGTCGTGGGGGCCCCGCGGCCGAGGGTTCCGCCCCGGCCCGCCCACCCGCCGCCCCCTCCGCCACCGCCTGCCGTCCCTCCGGCGGGCTGAGTACCGGAACTGAGTACGAACGCTCAGGAAACCGCAGGTCGGGTCGGTCAGGGTGGGGGCATGACGACATCGATGCCCCCGGCCCCTCCGCAGCAGCCCCCGACCGGCCGGCGTTCCCCGAGGGTTGCGGTTCTCGTCGTGGTGGTGCTGGTCCTGCTGGCCGGGGCCGGGTTCGCCGCGTGGCGGGCGACCGCCGGTGACGGGGGCCCGTTGGACGGGCGGCCCCGGGTGACGGACGACGCCGCCGGGATCTCGTACGGGATCCCCGAGGGGTGGAAGCCCGGAGGCGAGGAGGATCTGATCGACGCGTTCACCTCCACCGTCGCGCGGAGGATGGACGAGGACGGCGGCTGTGTCGTGCTGGCAGGGCGCGGTGGGGCCGTCCCGAAGGATCAGCTAAAGGCGCGGGCCGAGTCCGCGGCGCGTTCCAACGCCGCGTTCTTCTATCCGGACGGCAGTTCGAGCGTCGAGGAGTCGCGGGCGGTCGAGGTCGACGGGCGGCCCGCCCACACCGTCGCGCTGAAGGTCGCGGACGGGCAGGGCGGCACCGGCCATCTGCGGCTGACGCTCATCTCCGTGGACGACAGCCGCTCCGCGTTCCTGCTCGGTGTCGCCCAGCCAGGCGGGACGCAGGAGGAGCGGGAGGTCGACGCCGTACTGGAGAGCGCCGCCCTCCTGTGAACCCCCGGGCTCATCCCATCCGCTTGGTCAGCGTGTACTCCGTCAGCCCTGGCGGATAGTCCTCGATCACGCACACCACCTCGTAGCCCTGCTTCCGGTAGAAGCCGGGGGCCTGGAAGTCCCAGGTCTCCAGGCGGACATGGCGGCAGCCGCGCTCGTCGAGGGCGATGCGTTCCGCCTCCGCGAGGAGGCGGGTGCCCAGACCCGTGCCGCGGTGGCGCTCGTCCACCCACAGGTAGGTGACGTGCAGCCAGGTCGCCCACGTGTGGCCGACCAGCCCGCCGGCCAGGGCGCCCTCGCAGTCCGACGCCCAGACGTGCAGCGGCACCTCGCGCTCGCCGGGCGTGCCGCGCAGCGCGCGCAGGACCGGGGAGGCGGCCGTATTGGTGTCGAGGAGCCGGGAACGGAGAAGATCGCGCCGAGCCCTGTCGACTTCTGTCTCAAGACGAAACATGCGGCACACCATAAACGCGCTGGCCAACCAGTTCTGCAATTTCGCTTCCGCTGCCCGCCCACGGCCCTACCCTGTGAACAGCGCCGGTGGGGGCCGGTGCTGATCAGGGGGCGAGACAGTCGGGTACGACGCCCGCGGTGGGGGTAGCAGTCTCTGCACGGCGGCGGCCGTGCGGCAGTTGGCATCCTCTCCGGGCGTCGTACCCGCGCAGGTCGTCGTTCTCCGTCTCCGGACCTTGGGGTATCCCCTGCTCTGACAAGGAGCTTGGGGAAGGGGGTTTCGTGGTTCGCATCCGAGTCCTGGTCGTCGACGACCACCGTATCTTCGCCGAGTCGCTCGCCGCGGCGCTCGCCGCCGAGCCGGACGTGGACGTCTCCGCGGCCGGCAGCGGCCCGGCGGCGCTGCGCAGTCTGGAGCGCGCGGCCGCCGAGGGGCGCCGCTACGACGTGCTGCTCGTCGACGCCGATCTCGGCACCGGCCTGCCGGGCATACGGCCGGCGGTGCCCGTGCAGGAGGTCGGTGAGGACGGGCTGGTCGACGGGATCTCGCTCGTCGCCGGGGTACGCGGCGCACAGCCGCACGTCCGGATCGTCGTCCTCGCCGAGAAGGACGACCCGCGCCGCGCGGCCCTCGCCCTCCAGGCCGGCGCCTCCGGCTGGGTGGCGAAGGACTGCTCGCTGTCCCGGCTGCTCACCGTCATCCGCGGGGTGCTGCGCGAGGAGACCCATCTGCCTCCGGCCCTGCTCACGGGCGTCCTGCGGGAGCTGACGGCCGCCCGCAAACACCGCACCGAGAGCGAGCGGCTGGTGGAGTCCCTCACGCCGAGGGAGCGGGAAGTCCTGCGGTGCATGGTCGCCGGGCTGGGCCGTAAGGCCGTCGCCGAACGGCTGTTCCTCTCCCCGCACACCGTCCGCACCCATATGCAGAACGTCCTCGGCAAGCTCGGCGTCCACTCCACGCTCGCCGCGGTCGCGCTCGCGCGCCGGGCCGGCGTGGGGCCCGTGGACCTGGGGCCGGCCGGGCGGATCATGTCGGAGGAGAGCAGCGCCTGACCGGCGTGCGGGGGCGGCGCGCGGGGCGCCGCCCCGGCCTCAGCCCGGGATGTTGTCGAACGGCGCGGTCAGCTGGCGGAGCAGCGCCGCCAGCTCGGCCCGCTGGGCGTGCGACAGCTCAGCCAGGATCGCCCGCTCCTGGGCGAGCAGTCCGGCGAGCGCCTGGTCGGCGCGGTCCTTGCCGTCGTCCGTGAGCCGGACCAGCACACCGCGCCGGTCGCTCGGATCCGGCAGCCGCTCCACCAGGCCCTTCTTGGCCAGCCGGTCGATACGGTTCGTCATCGTGCCCGACGTGACCAGCGTCTGCGTCAGCAACTGCCCCGGCGAGAGCTGGTAGGGGCCGCCCGCGCGCCGGAGCGCCGTCAGGACGTCGAACTCCCAGGGCTCCAGCTGGTGCTCGGAGAACGCCAGGCGGCGCGCGCGGTCCAGATGCCGGGCCAGTCTGCTCACCCGGCTCAGCACTTCCAGCGGCTCCACGTCGAGGTCCGGGCGCTCCCGGCGCCACGCTGCGACCAGCCGATCGACCTCGTCCTCCATGGCGATCAGTGTAGTGGTTGTGTCGACATGAAGTCTCTTGATATCGAGTCTCTTGATATCGAGCCGCTTGATAGCGATCCTATTGATATCAAGTCTCTTGACGTCGAGATAAAAATCGCGAGAAGGTGACATCCATGACGACCAACCCCACCTGGGACCCCGCCCAGTACCTCCGTCACGCCGGCCACCGCGCCCGCCCCTTCGCCGACCTCCTCGCCCGCGTCCCGGCCCTGCCCGGCGACCCGCCCCGCATCGCCGACCTCGGCTGCGGCCCCGGCAACGTCACCACCGTCCTCGCCGACCGCTGGCCCACCGCCCGCATCACCGGCTACGACAACTCCGCGCAGATGCTCGCCGACGCCCAGGCGCACGCCGGCGCCCGCCTCGACTTCGCGTACGCCGACCTCGCCACCTGGACGCCGGCGGAGACGTACGACCTCATCGTCTCGAACGCCGCCCTCCACTGGGTCCCCGGCCACCTCGACGCCTTCCCCGCCTGGCTCGACGGCCTCGCCCCCGGCGGCACCTTCGCCTTCCAGGTCCCCCACAACAGCGACGCGCCCCTGCACGCCCTCATGCGCGAACTCGCCCGCACCCCCCGCTGGCGCGCCCGCCTCGCCGACGTCCTGCGCCACGAGGACTCCGTCCACGCCCCCGGCCTCTACCTCGACCGGCTGGCCCGCCTCGGCTGCGCGACCGACGTCTGGACCACCACCTACCATCACGTCCTGCCCGGCGAGGACCCCGTCCTCGACTGGGTCAAGGGCACCGGACTGCGCCCCGCCCTCGACGCCCTCGCCGACGACCCCGAGGCCCGCGACGCCTTCCTCACCGAGTACCGCGACCTGCTCCGCAAGGCCTACCCCCGCGCCGAGTACGGCACGGTCCTGCCGTTCCGCCGGCTGTTCGCCGTGGCAACCAAGGAGGTGGCGCGATGATCGTCGCCGTGGACCACGTCCAGCTCGCCGCCCCGCCCGGCTCCGAGGAACTCCTGCGCCTCTTCTACACCGATGTCCTCGGCATGACCGAGATCCCCAAGCCGCCCGTGCTCGCCGCACGCGGCGGCTGCTGGTTCCAGGCGGGCACGGTCCAGCTGCACGTGGGCGTCGAGACCGGCTTCCGGCCCTCGGCGAAGGCCCACCCGGGCCTCAGGGTCGCCGGCATCGTGGACTACGCCGGCCGGCTGGAGTCCCACGGGGTGAACATCGCCTGGGACGACGACCTGCCGGGACACGACCGCTTCTACGCCTGGGACCCCGTCGGCAACCGGCTGGAGTTCCTGGAGCCCGGTGGGTGACGTTTGAACTGTGCGCCTGCGGTCACTCGAACAGACGTCCAGATCGGGCGATGCCGGGAGTGATCATTGTGGCGAAGGAGCAGAAGGCCAAGGCCAAGAAGGAACAGATCAAGGGCAAGGCCAAGGAAGTCGCCGGCCGCGCCACGGGCGACGTGGGGGTGGAGGTCAAGGGCCGCGCCGGGCAGTCCAAGGGCGACGCGCGCCAGGCCAAGGAGAAGACGAAGGACGTCTTCAAGCCCTGACGTCTTCACACCGACGTCTTCAGAACACACCGACGTCCTCAGAACACCGACGTCATCACACACTGATGAGCCGACGTCCCGTGGGCCCGACCGTCGAGGGGGCCCACGGGACGTCACGCCTTCCGGCGCCCTATGAGGTGCGGCTTGGCCTCCAGGCCGTCCAGCCCGTGCCATGCCAGATTCACCAGATGCGCCGCGACCTCCGCCTTCTTCGGGCGGCGCACGTCCAGCCACCACTGACCGGTCAGCGCGACCATCCCGACCAGCGCCTGCGCGTACAGCGGAGCCAGCTTCGGATCGAAACCGCGGCTCTTGAACTCACGGCCCAGGATGTCCTCCACCTGGGTGGCGATGTCCGAGATCAGCGACGCGAACGAACCCGTCGACTGGGGGATGGGCGAGTCACGGACCAGGATCCGGAACCCGTCCGTGCACTCCTCGATGTAGTCCAGCAACGCGAAAGCCGCCTGCTCCAACAGCTCACGCGGATGGCCGGCCGTCAGCGAGCCCGTCACCATGTCCAGCAGCCGCCGCATCTCCCGGTCCACGACCACCGCGTACAGCCCCTCCTTGCCGCCGAAGTGCTCGTACACCACCGGCTTGGACACCCCGGCCTTCGCCGCGATCTCCTCCACCGACGTGCCCTCGAAACCCTTCGCCGCGAACAGCGTGCGACCGATCTCGAGCAACTGCTGCCGACGCTCCGCCCCCGTCATCCGGGTGCGACGCGCGCGTCTGGGCTTCGCTTCGTTGCTCGGGGTGCTGCTGGGATCGGTCGCCACGCCGTCCATCATGCCGCGTCGGCCGTCACCTTCCGGCGCCGGGAGCCGTCCTCACCCGCGTTGCGACGCGAATCGATACGCGAGCGTGACGGCCAGCGCACGTCGTACGCCCAGCCCAGCATCTCGAACCAGCGGATGAACCGCGCCGAGGAGTCCACCTGCCCCCGCTCCACCCCGTGCCGCGCCGACGTCGGGTCCGCGTGGTGCAGGTTGTGCCAGGACTCGCCACAGGACAGCACCGCCAGCCACCACACGTTCCCCGAACGGTCCCGCGACTTGAACGGCCGCTTCCCCACCGCGTGACAGATCGAGTTGATCGACCACGTCACGTGATGCAACAGCGCCACCCGCACCAGCGAACCCCAGAAGAACGCCGTGAACGCGCCCCACCAGGACATCGTCACCAGCCCGCCCACCAGCGGCGGGATCGCCAGCGACAGCACCGTCCAGAAGATGAACTGACGCGAGATCGCCCGGATCGCCCGGTCCTTGATCAGATCCGGCGCGTACTTGTCCTGCGGGGTCTGCTCCTCGTCGAACATCCATCCGATGTGCGCCCACCACAGGCCCTTCATCAGCGCCGGGACCGTCTCCCCGAACCGCCACGGCGAGTGCGGGTCACCCTCCGCGTCCGAGAACTTGTGGTGCTTGCGGTGGTCCGCCACCCAGCGGACCAGCGGACCCTCCACCGCCAGCGACCCCATGACCGCCAGCGCGATCCGCAGCGGCCGCTTCGCCTTGAAGGAACCATGCGTGAAGTAACGGTGGAAACCGATCGTGATGCCGTGGCAGCCGAGGAAGTACATGAAGACCAGCAGACCGAGGTCCAGCCAGCTCACCCCCCACCCCCACGCCAGCGGCACCGCCGCGAGCAGCGCGAGGAACGGCACAACGATGAAGAGCAGAAGGGTGATCTGCTCCAGCGAACGCTTCTTCTCGCCACCGAGCGTGGCAGAGGGCAGTGGAGAGCCGTCCGCCCCCGGGGCGTCGTCGATCACATCGGAACTCGTGGTCATGCGTGTCCCCTGTGGGGTCGAGGGTGGTGGCGGGTCGCCGGGTCACGGCCACTGTCGCAGTCAGGTATGTACAGCTTCCTACGGTTCCGTAACCTACGGCATCGTAAGTATGGCAGTGCGCTGCTCAGCGGCAAGAGCCCGTGTCTGCGCGTCCGACCCGGCACCTATCCTTGGAGACGGTCGGACAGCGCGGTCCGCTCTGTTTTCTTCCCGGATGTCCGGCCCGTATGCGGCACACCGCCGCGCGGACCACACCCGGGTTCCCTCCCGGACGAGCTTCAACACTGCAAGGAGCCGCACCTGTGAGCAGTGCCGACGACCAGACGACGACCAGCCCCGAGCTGCGCGCCGACATCCGCCGACTGGGTGACCTCCTGGGTGAGACCCTCGTCCGGCAGGAGGGCACCGAGCTGCTCGACCTGGTCGAGAAGGTCCGCCGCCTCACCCGCGAGGACGGCGAAGCCGCCGCCGAACTGCTGCGCGGCACCGAACTCGAGACCGCGGCCAAGCTGGTCCGCGCCTTCTCCACCTACTTCCACCTCGCCAACGTCACCGAGCAGGTGCACCGCGGCCGCGAACTGCGCGCCAAGCGCGCCGCCGAAGGCGGCCTCCTCGCCCGCACCGCCGACCGCCTCAAGGACGCCGACCCCGACCACGTCCGCGAAACGGTCCGCCACCTCAACGTCCGCCCGGTCTTCACCGCGCACCCCACCGAAGCCGCCCGCCGGTCGGTACTGAACAAGCTCCGGCGCATCGCCGCGCTGCTGGAGACCCCGGTCATCGAGTCCGACCGCCGGCGCCTCGACACCCGCCTCGCCGAGAACATCGACCTCGTCTGGCAGACCGACGAACTGCGCGTCGTCCGCCCCGAGCCCGCCGACGAGGCCCGCAACGCCATCTACTACCTCGACGAACTCCACGCCGGCGCCGTCGGCGACGTCCTGGAGGACCTCACCTCCGAACTGGAACGCGTCGGCGTCCACCTCCCCGAGCACACCCGCCCCCTCACCTTCGGCACCTGGATCGGCGGCGACCGCGACGGCAACCCCAACGTCACCCCCCAGGTGACCTGGGACGTCCTCATCCTCCAGCACGAACACGGCATCAACGACGCCCTGGAGATGGTCGACGAACTCCGCGGCTTCCTCTCCAACTCCATCCGCTACACCGGCGCCACCGAGGACCTCCTGGAGTCCCTCCAGGCCGACCTGGAACGCCTCCCCGAGATCAGCCCCCGCTACAAGCGCCTCAACGCCGAGGAGCCCTACCGGCTCAAGGCCACCTGCATCCGGCAGAAGCTCGAGAACACCAAGCAGCGCCTCGCCAAGGGCACCCCGCACCAGCCCGGCCGCGACTACCTCGGCACCAGCGAACTGCTCCAGGACCTCACCCTCATCCAGACCTCCCTGCGCGCACACCGCGGCGGACTCTTCGCGGACGGCCGCCTCAACCGCACCCTCCGCACCCTCGCCGCCTTCGGCCTCCAGCTCGCCACCATGGACGTCCGCGAACACGCCGACGCCCACCACCACGCCCTCGGCCAGCTCTTCGACCGACTCGGCGAGGAGTCCTGGCGCTACGCCGACATGCCCCGCGACTACCGCACCAAGCTCCTCGCCAAGGAACTGCGGTCCCGGCGCCCGCTGGCCGGCACCCCGGCCCCCGTCGACGCCGCCGGCGAGAAGACCCTCGGCGTCTTCCTCACCGTCAAGCGCGCCCTGGAGGTCTTCGGACCCGAGGTCATCGAGTCGTACATCATCTCCATGTGCCAGGGCGCCGACGACGTCTTCGCCGCCGCCGTCCTCGCCCGCGAGGCAGGCCTCATCGACCTCCACGCCGGCTGGGCCAAGATCGGCATCGTGCCCCTCCTGGAGACCACCGACGAGCTGAAGGCCGCCGACACCATCCTCGAGGAGATGCTCGCCGACCCCTCCTACCGACGGCTCGTCGCCCTGCGCGGCGACGTCCAGGAGGTCATGCTCGGCTACTCCGACTCCTCCAAGTTCGGCGGCATCACCACCTCCCAGTGGGAGATCCACCGCGCACAGAGGCGCCTGCGCGACGTCGCCCACCGCTACGGCGTCCGCCTCCGGCTCTTCCACGGCCGCGGCGGCACCGTCGGCCGCGGCGGCGGCCCCTCCCACGACGCGATCCTCGCCCAGCCCTGGGGCACCCTGGAAGGCGAGATCAAGGTCACCGAACAGGGCGAGGTCATCTCCGACAAGTACCTCATCCCCTCCCTGGCCAGGGAGAACCTGGAACTGACGGTCGCCGCCACCCTCCAGGCCTCCGCCCTGCACACCTCCCCCCGCCAGTCCGACGAGGCCCTCGCCCGCTGGGACGCCGCCATGGACGTCGTCTCCGACGCGGCACACGCGGCCTACCGCGAACTGGTCGAGGACCCCGACCTGCCGACGTACTTCCTCGCCTCCACGCCGGTCGACCAGCTCGCCGACCTGCACCTGGGCTCGCGGCCCTCCCGCCGCCCCGGCTCGGGCGTCTCGCTCGACGGACTGCGCGCCATCCCGTGGGTCTTCGGCTGGACCCAGTCCCGCCAGATCGTCCCCGGCTGGTACGGCGTCGGCTCCGGCCTCAAGGCCCTGCGCGAGGCCGGCCTCGACACCGTCCTCGACGAGATGCACGAACAGTGGCACTTCTTCCGCAACTTCGTCTCCAACGTCGAGATGACCCTCGCCAAGACCGACCTGCGGATCGCCCAGCACTACGTCGACACCCTCGTCCCCGACGACCTCAAGCACGTCTTCGACCGCATCAAGGCCGAACACGCGCTCACCGTCGCCGAAGTCCTCAAGGTCACCGGCGAGAACGAACTGCTGGACGCCACCCCCGTCCTCAAGCAGACCTTCACCATCCGCGACGCCTACCTGGACCCCATCTCCTACCTCCAGGTCGCACTCCTCAAGCGCCAGCGCGACGCGGCCGCCGCCGGCGCCGAACCCGACCCGCTGCTCGCCCGCGCCCTGCTCCTCACCGTCAACGGTGTCGCCGCGGGCCTGCGCAACACCGGCTGACCCCGTAGCACGACCGAAGGTGCCCCCGAGCGCGCACAGCACTCGGGGGCACCCTCATGTCCACAGAAGACGGGTCCAGGGAAGAAAAAGTCCAGGGAAGAAAAAACAGAAGAAAAAACAGAAGAACAGCCGCCTCAGACCGTCAGGAACGCCGCCGTCAGCAGCGCCACCCCCGACCCCGCCAGCACCCACCCCGCCCGCGTCCGCCCCAGACCGCCCGCCACCACCACCGACGCCAGCAGCAAGGCGCCTCCCATGGGCACCCACGCGTACAGCACCCCGGCAGGACCCGACCGCACCACCTCGTCACCGTCCGGCTTCACGACAACCGTGTACGTCTGCCCCTTCCGCACCGCCACGGACTTCTCGATCACCACCCGCGCGCGTGCCGTCGACCCCTCCGACAACGGCGTGTACGGCCCCGAACACGTCTCGGCACCACACCGCGTCACCACGATCGTGCCCCGCTCCCGGCCCTTCGTCAGCATCACCTGCTGCGCGGTACCCCAGGACCCCCACACCCCCGCGATCAGGATCACCGCGGCGACCACACCCGCCGCCCCGAGCCGCCCGAACCGCAACGCGGCCACGGACAACCGGCCCTGACGGCTCCGGGCGCCACTCTTGCCGCCACCCTTGCCACCGCCCTTGCGCCTCCTGCGGGAGGCGGCCCTGTGACGGTGGGACGAGACTGCTGTGCCAGGCATGGCCGGGATCATTGGCCATGCCTGATCGGCCCGTCAACCTCGACGGGACTCCGCAGGCGGACAAGTCACGAGTTGTACGTGCTTTGCGCCCGCTCCAACCCCTCGATCACCAGACACTCCACCGCGTCCGTCGCCCGGTCCACGAAGTAGTCCAGCTCCTTGCGCTCCGCCGACGAGAAGTCCTTCAGCACGAAGTCCGCCACCTGCATCCGCCCCGGCGGCCGACCGATCCCGAACCGCACCCGGTGATAGTCCGCCCCCATCGCCTTCGTCATCGACTTCAGCCCGTTGTGACCGTTGTCCCCACCACCGAGCTTCAGCCGCAGCACCCCGTAGTCGATGTCCAACTCGTCGTGCACCGCCACGATGTTCCCGACCGGCACCTTGTAGAAGTCCCGCAGGGCATTGACCGGCCCCCCCGACAGATTCATGAACGACATCGGCTTCGCCAGGATCACCCGACGGTTCGCCGGCCCCGGCGGACCGATCCGCCCCTCGACGACCTGCGCCTGCGCCTTCCCCGCCCGCTTGAACCTCCCCCCGATCCGCTCGGCCAGCAGATCCGCCACCATGAACCCCACGTTGTGCCGGTTCATCGCGTACTCCGGCCCGGGATTACCGAGGCCCACCACGAGCCACGGGGCGCTCGCATCGGTCGTCACGTGCATGTCTCCTTGATACGCGTCCTTGAGGCGCCTTGATACACGCCAGCCGCTGCCCCGTACAGGACGGGAACAGCGGCTGACGAAGAACTACGACGGTGAGGATCAGGCCTCGGCGGCCTCTTCGCCCTCGGCGCCCTCGCCCTCCGGGGCCTCCTCCGCCTGCGCGGCCAGGACCTGAAGGACGACCGTGTCGCCGTCGACGGCCAGCGTGGTGCCCTTCGGCAGGGTGATGTCCTTCGCGAGCACCGAGGCACCGGCCTCCAGGCCCTCCACGGACACCGTGACGGCCTCGGGGATGTGCGTCGCCTCGGCCTCGACCGGCAGCGCGTTCAGGACGTGCTCCAGCAGGTTGCCGCCGGCCGCCAGCTCACCCTCGGCGTGCACCGGGATCTCGACCGTGACCTTCTCGCCCCGCTTGACCAGCTGCAGGTCGACGTGCTCCAGGAAACCCTTGATCGGGTCACGCTGCACGGACTTCGGGATCGCCAGCTCGTTGACCTTGCCGTCGATGTCCAGCGAGATCAGGACGTTCGGCGTACGCAGCGCCAGCAGCAGCTCGTGGCCCGGGAGCGTCAGGTGCAGCGGGTCCGAACCGTGGCCGTACAGCACACCGGGGACCTTGCTGTCACGACGGATACGGCGGGCGGCACCCTTGCCGAACTCGGAACGGGTCTCGGCGGAGATCTTTACCTCGGAAGACATGATCACTCCTCGTAGAAACTGGGAACGGACGTGGTCACCCGGCCACGAACGGCCTGCTACGAAGAGCGCGTCGATAACGGACCACCGCATCCGTCCGAAAACGGAGAACGGCCTCCCTCGCCGAGCAACTGAAGCAGTCTACTCGGCGAGGGAGGCCGCAGAAAAATCGATCAGCCTGAACGATCAACCGGAACCACGAACAGGGACTACTGCTCGTCGAACAGGCTCGTCACCGAACCGTCCTCGAACACCTCACGCACCGCGTTCGCGATCGTCGGCGCGATCGACAGCACCGTGATCTTGTCCACCTCCAGCTCACCCGGAGTCGGCAGCGTGTTGGTGAACACGAACTCACTCACCTTCGAGTTCTTCAGACGGTCCGCCGCCGGACCCGACAGCACACCGTGCGTCGCCGTCACGATGACGTCCTCCGCACCGTGCGCGAACAACGCGTCCGCCGCCGCACAGATCGTGCCACCCGTGTCGATCATGTCGTCGACCAGGACACACACCCGGCCCTTGACCTCACCCACGACCTCGTGGACCGTCACCTGGTTCGCCACGTCCTTGTCGCGCCGCTTGTGCACGATCGCCAGCGGCGCACCCAGCCGGTCGCACCAGCGGTCCGCCACCCGCACCCGGCCGGCGTCCGGAGACACCACCGTCAGCTTCGCCTTGTCGACCTTCTGACCGACATAGTCCGCGAGCAGCGGCAGCGCGAAGAGGTGGTCCACCGGGCCGTCGAAGAAGCCCTGGATCTGGTCCGTGTGCAGATCCACGGTCAGGATGCGGTCGGCACCCGCCGTCTTCATCAGGTCCGCGATCAGACGCGCCGAGATCGGCTCACGTCCACGGTGCTTCTTGTCCTGACGGGCGTAACCGTAGAACGGCAGGATCACCGTGATCGAACGGGCCGACGCGCGCTTCAGCGCGTCGATCATGATCAGCTGCTCCATGATCCACTTGTTGATCGGAGCCGTGTGACTCTGGATCAGGAAGCAGTCCGCACCACGCGCCGACTCCTGGTAACGGACATAGATCTCACCGTTGGCGAAGTCGAAGGCCTTCGTCGGGACGACCCCGACACCCAGCTGGTGGGCAACCTCCTCGGCAAGCTCGGGGTGGGCGCGGCCGGAGAAGAACATCATCTTCTTCTCGCCGGTCGTCTTGATCCCGGTCACAGCACTGTCTCCTCAGAGGTGTCTCAGCTGGATGTCGAGAGACCTCGCCGCTGGGCGCGACGGGGCCGTCTCAGCTGGTGGGGTGCGGATGTGCACTTATCACGGTACGCCGAGTTTGACGCACCTGTTTCCGGTCAGTCCTCGGCGTCGCCCTGCCGGGAAGCCACCTCGGCCGCCTTCGCCGCCGCGCTCCCCGGACGCTTACGAGCCACCCAACCCTCGATATTCCGCTGCTGACCACGGGCCACGGCCAGCGAACCGGGCGGCACGTCCTTCGTGATCACGGACCCGGCCGCGGTGTACGCGCCGTCCCCGATCGTGACAGGAGCCACAAACATGTTGTCCGAACCCGTCCGGCAATGCGACCCGACCGTCGTGTGGTGCTTGTCCTGACCGTCGTAGTTCACGAAGACGCTCGCCGCACCGATGTTGGTGTACTCACCGATCGTCGCGTCACCGACATAGGAGAGATGCGGCACCTTGGTGCCCTCCCCGATGGAGGCGTTCTTCGTCTCCACATACGTCCCGATCTTGCCCTTCGCACCCAGCCGGGTACCGGGACGGAGATAGGCGAACGGCCCCACCGTCGCGTTCGCACCGATGTGCGCGGTGTCGGAGACCGTGTTGTCCACCCGGGCACCCGCACCGACCGTCGTGTCCTTCAGCCGGCAGTTCGGACCCACCTCGGCACCCTCACCCAGGCGCGTGGCGCCCAGCAGCTGCGTCCCCGGGTGGACCACGGCGTCCTGCTCGAACGAGACCGTCACGTCCACCCAGGTCGTCGCCGGGTCGATCACCGTCACACCCGACAGCATGGCCTCGGTCAGCAGCCGGTCGTTGAGGATCCGGCGCGCCTCGCTCAGCTGGACACGGTTGTTGATCCCGGCGATCTCCCGGTGATCCCCGGCGACGGACGCACCGACCCGGTGACCGGCCTCACGGAGGATCCCGAGGACGTCCGTCAGGTACTCCTCGCCCTGGCTGTTGTCCGTCCGCACCTTCTTCAGCGCGTCCGCCAGCAACTGACCGTCGAACGCGAAGACCCCGGAGTTGATCTCACGGATCGCCCGCTGGGCGGCGGAGGCGTCCTTGTGCTCGACGATGGCCGTGACGGCACCCGTGGACTCGTCCCGGACGATCCGGCCGTAACCGGTCGCGTCCGGCACCTCGGCGGTCAGCACGGTCACCGCGTTGCCGTCGGCCTGGTGGGTGGCGGCGAGCGCGGCGAGCGTCGCACCGGTCAGGAGCGGGGTGTCGCCACAGACGACGACCACGGTCCCGTCCACGCCGCCACCGAGCTGCTCGAGGCCCATACGGACGGCGTGCCCGGTGCCGTTCTGCTCCGCCTGGACAGCGGTACGTACGTCGGCGTCGACCTCGGCGAGATGCGCGGTGACCTTCTCGCGCGCGTGCCCGACGACCACGACCAGGTTCTCGGGGTTCAACTCACGGGCGGCGGCCAGCACATGGCCCACGAGGCTGCGGCCGCAGATCTCGTGCAGGACCTTGGGTGTGGCCGACTTCATACGGGTGCCCTCACCCGCTGCGAGAACGACGACGGCTGCCGGGCGAATGGCGCTCACGGAGTTGCCCTTCGGCTGTGGAGTGAGGTGGGACATCCGAAGGATACCGGGGCGTTTCTTGGGGGACATGAGAGCGGGCCCTGACAGTGCTGTCAGGGCCCGAACCGAGCATGGCTCCCCCGCCAGGACTCGAACCTGAAATACATCATCCAAAGTGACGTGTGTTGCCGATTACACCACGGGGGATTACCGGGTGCAGCCTACGCGGTCCGCCGCCGGGCCTCCACCACCATGCCAGACCACCACCCTTCGATGCGACGGTACAAGTCGGCTCCCTTCAGGACTCTGACGACCAAGCAACCCCGGTAGGCGTCTCCGACGTTCTTCCGTACGGTCTTGGGGTTGTGTTTCTTCAGGGTCGTCTTGTAGAAGGCAGAACGATCGGCCCCGACGAGGTCTCCCCAGTACTGCTCAGCGCCGGTGACATCGGCGGTCTCGTGAATCATCACGCCGAATCGAAGGCGCTCGCGAGCTACGCCAAGCAGGTCCAGCCAGGCCAGGTAAAGCTCGATGACCCCGGGATCGCTGTTGACGAAGATGACGCTCTCGCGTCGGTCGTAGGACTTGTCCTTGGTTCCCTCGGCCCAATACAGGGCCACCCCGGCCATGAACAACTCGCGGTCGGTCATCGTGCCGATCTCGTGTGCCGCCGTCTCCTTCGTTTGCGTCCGCTCGGCGTCGCGGATCGCTCCCTCGTGCTCCCAGCGCTTCCGGGCCGCCAGCTTCGCCTGCTCGCTGGGGTTGCGTCGCTCCGGCCTCGGCAGATCCCGCACCCAAAGCGAGATCGAACTCTTCGAGCACCCCAGCTCCACCTGGATCTGGTCGTACGTCCAGCCCTGGAGCCGTAGCTCCCGCGCCCTGTTCCTGAGGTCGTCCTTCGCTTTGGGGCGCTTCGTCCATTCTGGGGGCGGCTCGCCCTCCAGGAGGCGGTTGAGGATGTCGTTGTTGTCGACGTGGAGCCGGTCGCGGATCTGCCGTCGGCTGAGTCCCGCCTGCCGGAGCGCGACCGCCCGTTCCCTGAGCGCCTCGAAGTCCGCGTACTTGCCATGTGAATGTGCCATGTGCATACCGTCCGGGCGGAATGGTGGGTTCCGGGATCGAACAGGCGTGGTTCAGCAGTTCGAGGGATACCGGTGGGTTTCGGTGCTGTTCGGTTACGGGGTGTGGTGTAGGCCGGTCGACGAAACTCGCCGGAAAAGGCGGGGTCCGCGCCCGTAGGCTGGAGGCATGACCACGACGGGGGAAGAGCGCACGGCGGCCCGGGGAGGGCCGCTGTGGTGGACCAGATGGCGCAGCGCGGCGTTCGACTGGAGTCTGGCGCTGGTGTCGGCCGTGGAGTGCGCGGTGGAGGGGGTGCCGTTCGCACGGGACGCGGGGGTGCCGGTGGCCGTGGGGGTGGTCTTCGGGTTGCTCGCGGGGTCGGTGCTGGTGGTGCGGCGGCAGTGGCCGATCGCTGTCGTGCTGGTGGCGATCGCGATCACGCCGGCGCAGATGGGGTTCCTGATGGGGATCGTCGGGCTGTACACGCTCGCCGCGTCGGAGCTGCCGCGCCGGATCATCGCGTCGCTGGCGGGGATGCAGCTGGTGGGGACGTTGATCGTGACGTTCGTGCAGGTGCGGCAGAGCATGGACCGGGGGCAGCAGACGATCGGGGACTGGTTCATTCCGTTCGCCGCGCTGGCGACCTCGTTGGGGCTGACGGCGCCGCCGGTGCTGCTGGGGTTGTACGTGGGGGCGCGGCGGCGGTTGATGGAGAGCCTGCGGGAGCGGGCGGACAGCCTTGAGCGGGAGTTGCAGCTGCTGGCGGAGCGGGCGGAGGAGCGGGCCGAGTGGGCGCGGGGTGAGGAGCGGACGCGGATCGCTCGGGAGATGCATGACGTGGTCGCGCATCGGGTGAGTCTGATGGTGGTGCATGCGGCGGCGTTGCAGGCGGTGGCGCGCAAGGATCCGGAGAAGGCCGTTCGGAATGCCGCGTTGGTGGGGGACATGGGGCGGCAGGCGTTGACGGAGTTGCGGGAGATGCTCGGGGTGCTGCGGAGCGGTGGTGTGCAGGAGCGGGCGGCGGTGCCGTTGGCGGCGGTGGGGGCGGCGGCTGCGGCTGCGGCGTCGCGGGCGGTGGAGGAGGCGGAGGGGCCGTGTCTGGAGGAGTTGGAGGAGTTGGTCGGGCAGTCGGCGGCTGCGGGGATGGTGGTGGATCTGTCGGTGGAGGGGGAGGTGCGGTCGTATGCGCCGGAGATCGAGCAGACGGCGTATCGGGTGGTGCAGGAGGCGTTGACGAACGTGCACAAGCATGCGGCGGGCGCGAAGACGTATGTGCGGTTGGCGCATCGGGTGGCGGAGATCGCGATGCAGGTGGAGAACGGTCCGCCGCCGGAGGTGGGTTCGGCGTCGTCGGCGGGGTTGCCGTCGGGTGGTAATGGGTTGGTGGGGATGAAGGAGCGGGTGGTGGGGCTGGGTGGGGTGTTTGTGTCGGGGCCGACGGAGGCGGGGGGTTTCCGGGTGTCGGCGGTGATTCCGGCGGCGTAGGGCTGCCTGTGGGTGCGGTGCGGTCAGTCGGCGGTGTAGGGCCTGTGGGTGCCGTACAGGTCAGCCGGCGGTGAGGCGTACCGGTTCGATGCCGGAGATGAGGGCGCCGAGGGCTTGGTCGATGTCGGGGCCGAGGTACCAGTCGCCGGTGTGGTCGAGGGCGTAGACGCGGCCTTCGTTGTCGATGGCGAGGATGGCCTGGGTGTCGGGTTCGGTGCCGAGGGGGGCGACGTCGGTGTCGAGGGCGCGGCCGAGGTCGGCGAGGGTGCGGGCCATGTGGAGGCCGTGGAGGGGGTCGAGGTGGAGGGTGGTGGGGGCGATCTGGCGGCCGGTTCCGCCGGGGGTGACGGTGAGGCCGCCGAATTCGGCCCAGGCTTCGACGGCGGCGGGGAAGACGGCGTGGCGGTGGCCGGCGGGTGAGGTGTGTTCGCGGAGGGTGTCGGCCCAGATCTCGGCCTGTTTGATGTCCCAGCGTCCGGGTTGCCAGCCGGCGGCGCGCAGGGCGGCGTCGACGGGGACGGGGAAGCGGGTGGTGGAGGTGCGGTGGTCGGGGTGCATCTGCCTTCGTTCGTCGAGACGGTGCTGGGTGTGCTGGGTGGGCGGCCGTGGGGTCAGTCGGTCGCTTCCGGGTCGACGATGCGGACGCCGAAGTGGGCGCTGAGGGCGGTGCAGGCGCGGCAGGGTTCGGCGAAGCTGCCGTGGAGGGGGTCGCCGTCCTCGCGGATGCGGCGGGCGGTGAGTTTGGCTGCTTTGAGGGCTTTGCGGGCTTCGCCGTTGGTCATGGGTTTTCGGGCGGCGCGTCTGCTGCGGGTGGCGTCGGCGGTGGTGAGGTGGCGGGAGATGAGGAGTGCTTCGGCGCAGCGGCCGGTGAAGCGGTCGCGTTGGGCGCTGGTGAGGGTGTCGAGGAAGTCCTGGACGAGGTGGTGCAGGGGTGGGGGCTGGTCGCCGCGGGCGGCGGTGCCGGTGAGGGTGGCGCCGCGGACGGAGAGGGCGGCGGCGACGGTGGGGAGTATGCCGTCGCGTCGGTGGCGGAGGGTGGGGGTGTGGGGGGCGTCGGTGGCGGACCAGCCGATGCGGGGGTCGCCGGCGTGTTGGTGGTGCAGTTCTTCTGACCTGGCGTTGTGTGGCCCTGTTTGGGTCGTGTTCATGATCGTCATCCCCTCCCGAGCATCCCCCCGGACGTCACAGGGTGCCAAATGGCGTGGCGGGTGCGGAAGCTGGGGCGGTGCGACACGCCCGGGTTTGGGCGGGCTGTCACGGCAGGGTGACGGCTGGTCACGGAAGTGGAGGCCCGGTGACCTGTCTCGTCGTACCGCATAGGCTGTCGCCACTGTGTGGCGCGCGGTCGACGCGCGTTGGCAACCGTTGGAGACAGTCGAATACGGGGCGTGGTGGTTCGGGACCGGAAGCGGAACCGGCCGCTGGGGCCCGTACAGAGTGCCGCAGGGGGCAACCGCCATGACGACGAGTCGGCTCGGGCACCAAGCCGTGCCGCCGAACGCGGCCTATGCCGGGCAGGTCGTGCATTTTCCGGATCCGGTCCGGGCGGCACGGCACCCGAGAGGGGTGCGGGTGGATGAGCGGGGCTACCCGGACTTCTCGGTGTACGCCCGGGCGGCCGCGGAGATCGCGGAGCCGCCGGAGGGTTTCGGCGTCGATGAGTTGCGGCTGACGGACTATGTGTCGGCGAACGCGGCGTTGGCGGCGTCGGGGCACGAGTTGTGGGACACGGTGCCGAATGTGGCGACGCCGCACGGCTGGACGTGGCATCACGTGGTGGGGTCGCGGCGGCTGGAGCTGGTTCCGGTCGAGGTGAAGGCGTTGCTGCGGCATCACGGTGGCCTGGCGACGGCGGTGGTGGATCAGTCGAAGCGGGGGACGCGGCCGTTGCAGGAGACGCGTCCGGTGCATTTCGGGCTGCCGAAGTCGGGTGCGGCGGTGTCGGAGCAGCAGGTGCAGGGGGTGGAGGAGGAGCTGGGGTACCGGTTGCCGGGTGCGTACCGGTCGTTCCTGAAGGCGGCCGGTGGGTGTGCTCCGGTGGGGGCCGCGCTGGACGCGGAGCTGGGGTTGTTGGTGGACCAGCCGTTCTTCACGGTGCGGGACGAGGCCGCGGTCAATGATCTGGTCTATGTGAACAAGTGTCTTCGGGATCATCTGACGAAGGACTATCTGGGGGTCGGGTTCGTCCAGGGTGGTCTGGTGGCCGTGAAGGTGAAGGGCGACCGGATCGGGTCGGTGTGGTTCTGCGCGTACGACGATGTGCGTGACGTGGATCCGGGGTGGCCGCCGGCGGAGCGGGTGGGGCGGTTGTTGTTGCCGTGCGGTGAGGATTTCGACGTGTTCCTGTCGCGGTTGGCCGGTAATCCGCCGGAGTTGGAGACGGTGGCGAATCTGATGGTGGACGGCGGGTTCGCGCGTGCGGTGTCCGTGGCGTCCGTGGCTGCTGGGGAGTGAGCGGGACGATGGTGACGTTCGCGCAGGCGCAGGAGCGCGCGGAAGAGTGGATCAACGGGGACGTGCCGGCGTATCAGCACCGTGAGGTGCGGGTGCGGGAGTTCGAGCTCGGGTTCGTGGTGTGGGCGGAGGACCGTGCGGAGGGTCCACGTTCGGACGGGGGCGCGCATCGGCTGGTGATCGCCCGGGACAGCGGGGAGGCCACGCTGTGGCCGGCGCTGCCGGTGGGTGAGGTGATCCGCCGGTACGAGGAGGAGTACGGGCGTCCGGAGGGGGCGGCGGACGCGGTGCCGGCGCCGGCGCCGGTGGCTCGGGTGGATCTGAATCAGACGTCGTTCCTGTTGACGCCGCCGGAGTGGTTGCAGGAGGCGGCAGACAGGTTGGGGATCGGGGAGCAGGGCGGTTCCGGTTCCGCGTCGGGTGCCGGTTCGGGTTCCGGTCCGGCTTCGGGCTCTGGGTCGCGTTCCGGTTCCGGTTCCGGTTCCGGTTCCGGTTCCGGTGTGCCGGCTGGGGTCGACGGGCGGGTGTCGTCCGATCCCGCGCTGCCGCAGACGCAGGCCGGGGTGCCGGGGAGCGGGCTGGCCGAGACGCGGGGTGGGGTGCCTGGGGGTCCGGCGGCCGCTCCGGCTCCGGCTCCGGCTCCGACTCCGGCTCCCGGGGTGCCTGGGGGTCCGGCGGCTGCCGTTCCGCCGGGGGCGACGCCGTGGACGGGTACGGACACCAACGGCGACGCGGGTGACGACCGTTCCGTACCGCTGCCCGCGACCGTCTTCGCCCCGCCGTTGAGCGGTTCGGACGACGAACTGCCGCCGCCCTCGACCGCGCCGGACGCCAAGACCGCGCTGATGTCGGGCGGCAGCCAGCTGCCGCCCACGGCGGTGGCGCCGGCGTTCGACGATGCGCGTGCGCCGGGGACGGGCGGTGCGCCGGGTGCGCCTGCCGGTACGCCCACGCCCGCGCCTCCGGCTCCGCCGCAGGGGCCCGCCGGGGCGTCGTACGGCTATCCGCAGGGCGGCGGTACGCCTCCGCCCCCGCCCTCGCCGAGCGTGCCGTCGTACGGCTCCTCGCAGGGGGCGACGCCTCCGCCCGGTGGGTCGTCCTACGGCTATCCGCAGGGTGCGGGGGTGGGTGCGGGTGCGGGTGCGGGTGCGCCGCAGCCGCCGTCGGGTCCGTCCGGGCCGTCGGGTCCGTCCGGTCCGGGTACGCCCTCGCGGCCGCTCGCGCCGAACGCCGGTGACATCGCGGACGCGGCGACCAGCAAGGCCGCGCCGCCTCCGCGGCGGGCGCGGGGTGGCGGGGCTACGCCGCCGCCCCCGCCGGGTGCGCCGGGGACGCCGGGTGCGCCGGGTGCGCGGCCGGGCGGTACGCCTCCGCCGCCGCCTTCCGCTCCGGGTGCTCCGGGTGCGCCTGGTGCTCCGGCGGGTGGGTACGTGCCGACGCAGCTCGTGTCGGCCCTCGGTCCGGACGGTCCGGGGGGTCCGGCGGGTCCGGGTGGCGCGCCGCAGGCGCCTGGTGCTCCTGGTGCTCCGGGTGTGCCCGGTGGGCCGAGCGCGCCCGGTGGGCCGAGCGCGCCCGGAGGTACGCCTCCCGGTGGGGTCCACCACGCCGCCACGATGCTCGCCGACCCCAGCCGGATGGGTCCGGGCGCGCCGCAGCCGCCGGGCGCCCCTGGTGGCCCCCACGCGCCTGGCGCGCCGGGTGCTCCGGGCGCCCCCGGCGCACCTCAGGCTCCGGGCGCTCCCGGTGTTCCTGGCGCCCCGGCCGGGCCTGGTGCGCCTGGCGCGCCCGGCTCCGCGGGGGGCGCGCAGGGCGCCGTTCACCACGCCCGGACGGTCATGGCGCCGCCCGTGGGGGGTCCTGGCACGCCTCCGCCGCCACACGCTCCGCACGCCCCGGGTGCTCCCGGCGTCCCCGGCGCACCAGGTACCCCGGGCGCCCCTGGAATGCCCCCTGGCGCCCCTCAGCCCATGCCCCCGGGCGCGATGCCGCCTCCCGGTGCGATGCCGCCCCCGCCGGCTCCCGCCCCGGGACAGCCCCCGGCGTACGGGTATCCGCAGCAGCAGGGCATGCCGACGGTCGGCCCTGGGTACCAGGCCGTGCTGCGCTTCCGCGCGCAGGACGGGTCGGAGCAGCAGCTGATCCGGCGTTCGGCGCCGGGCACCCCGCACCCGGAGTGGCAGATCTTCCACGAGCTGCGGGCCATGAACGTGCCGCCGGACCAGGTGCTGGAGCTGCACACCGAGCTGGAGTCGTGCGAGCTGCCGGGCGCGTACTGCGCGCGGATGATCCGGGAGCAGTGGCCGCAGGCGCGGATCACGAGCATCGCGCCGTACGGCACGGATCACGCGAGCCGACAGCAGGGCATGCGGCAGTTGCTGGCGCACCAGGGCGAGTTGCATCAGGTGGCCGACGGTCCCGCGCGGCCCGCGCCGGTGCGGGCGCCGTTGCCGCCGGTGCAGGCGGCACCGCCGATCCCGCCGGAGGCGATCGCGCAGGAGCTCGGGGCGGCGTTCGGGCCGGGTGTCTTCCGGTTCGAGCAGGCCGCGGTGTCCCGGCAGGGTGTGCCGCCGGTGGTCGCGCACACGCTGGTGGCGGCGGGGCTGCCGATGGACCTGGGTCCGTTCTTCTGGGCGCAGGCCCAGCCGGGGCGGCCGGTGCCGACCCTGGCGGAGCTGGCGGCCGAGCGGGGCGTGCAGCCGGCCTCGGACGCGGGCTCGTACCTCGTCATGGGCAGTGACTTCGGCAAGGCGATCTGTGTGCAGTACGGGACGGCGAACATCGTCGCGGTGCCCGTGGAGGCGGGGCCGGGCGGGGCGCCCGTACCGCCGCAGTTCGTGAACACCGGGCTGCCGGAGTTCGCGCGCTGTCTGGCGCTGCTCGGGCGGATGTGGCGGCTGCGGTACGGGCTGAACCAGGAGCAGGCGGGCCGCTGGACCGTCGACTTCCAGGCGCAGTTGGTCTCGCTGGACCCGGCGGCGCTGGGTTCGCCGGACAGCTGGTGGTCGGTGCTGCTGGAGCAGATGTGGGACGGGCTGTTGTAGGGCGTCCGTCGTGTCGACCCGCGTGGGTCGAGGGCCGGGCCCGGTCGTGTGACCGGGCCCGGCCCTTTTGTGTCGCGTGCTGCCCATAACCGGTGCGCGGAGTGTCGCGTTATGAACACTTAAGCCCGATACATCAAGATATGCGCGAAATCATTATTTCGTGTTCGTCTGGTGGAGAGGGGCTGCACGATGAGCAGCGCACGGGTTTCATTGCCGGGGTTCGTGACCGTTCGCGGGCGCGGCTACCGGCCCAAAGATGTCGATGTGTACACGGCCGCGCTCTCCGCCGAACGCGACGCCGCCTGGGAGCGGGTCGCCCGGCTCACGGTGCTCGCCAAGGACATGGTCGTCGAGGTCGAGCGGCTGCGCGGGGCCCTGACACGGCTCGGGCCGCAGTCGTACGACGAGCTGGGGGAGCGCGCACGGCACCTCTTCCACCTCGTCGAGGAAGAGGCGGCGCAGGTGGTCGCGACCGCCCGGCGCGAGGCCGAGGAGCAGGTCGCACAGGCCGAGGAGCGCGCCGACGTCGTGCGCCGGTCGGCACAGAAACAGGCGGACATGCTCCGCGAGGAGGCCAAGGAGAACGACCGTCGGCGGCTGCTCGCCGCGCGCGCCGAGGCCCACGCGATCCGGGTCGACGCCCGCGAAAAGGTGAAGGAGTTCCGCCGCGAGGAGCTCGACAGGCTGCGCGGGGTGCGGAACAACACCGCGGGGCTGCTCGTCGAACCGAAGCGGGAGCACGCCGAGAAGATGGCCGCGGTGGAGCGCGAGACCGCCGAACGGGCCGCCGCGCTCGACGCGCAGCACGCCCGGTCGATGGCCCGCGCCGAGGAGGCCCTGGCCGAGGCGGAGCGGGAGCTCGCCGAGGCCGAGGAATCGTCCCGGCGTCGCCAGGAGGAGGCCCAGAAGCGTGCCACCGAGCTCATCGCCGAGGCCCGGCTCAAGGAGGAACGTGTTGCCCGGGACACGGAGCGGGTGCTGCGGGAGCACGGCGAACGCTGGGACGAGGTGCAGGCGCACATGGACCAGATGCGCGACAGTCTGAAGGTGCTCACCGGGAACACGGTGGAGTGACCGCCGAGCTTGAAACGGCTCACCGGAGACACGGTGGGGTGACCGCCGAGCTCGAAACGGCTCACTGGGAACACGGTGGAGTGACCGTCGGCCCCTCTTGCGTGCCGCACGGTGGAGGGGCTGTCGGCCCCCCTTCCGCGCGGCGCGATGGAGGGGCCGACGGTCACTCCGCCCGCCGTGTTCGCCCGCCTCCCTGCCGTGCCGTCCGGCTGCTCCCTGTCCTGTCCCTGTCCTGTCGTGCCGTCAGTCCCCCTTGCGCACCGCCGCTCCCGCCAGGATCCAGCCCTCCACCGCCTCGTACCGGCGGCGCTGTTGCTCGGCGTCGTCG
The DNA here is from genome assembly GCF_055591025.1 of Streptomyces sp. NPDC041784. Classification (NCBI taxonomy): domain Bacteria; kingdom Bacillati; phylum Actinomycetota; class Actinomycetes; order Kitasatosporales; family Streptomycetaceae; genus Streptomyces; species Streptomyces sp. NPDC041784. Next base: position 118,768 of record NZ_JBVJAB010000005.1, on the reverse strand, counting down.
CGGCCGGAGGCGAGGGTGCCGAGCCAGCCGAGGGCGAAGCCGAGGGGGACGGTGACGAGGCCGGTGGTGGTGAAGGGGAACCAGTTGAAGTCGGACTCGGGGAAGGCGGAGACGGGGGAGCCGGAGACCAGGTTGGTGCCCGGCATGAGGATCAGCACGGCGAGAGTGCCGCCGATCAGGGTGCTCAGCAGGCCGGTGCGGGTGTAGCGGCGCCAGAAGAGGCTGTAGACGAGGGCGGGGGCGAGGGCCGAGGCGCCGATGCAGAAGGAGAGGGTGACCAGCGGCTGGAGGCTGCGGTGCTGCACCTGGGTGGCCAGCAGGATGGTGGGGATGCCGACGGCGAGCGCGGAGAGGCGGGCCAGCAGCATCTCGCGGCGCGGGGAGGTGTCCTGGGCCCGGGCGGCGAAGACGTCGTGGGCCAGGGAGTTGGCGCAGGCCAGGATCATGCCGGCGACCGAGGCGAGGACGGTCAGGAAGATCGCCGTCGTGACGGTCGTGAACAGCAGGGTCTCCGCGGTGGACACGTCGGTGCCGAAGGCGGCCCGGGAGCCCAGCAGATAGGCGGTGTTGCCCTGCGGGTCGGCCTGGGCGATCACCGCACGGCCGATCAGGGCCGTGGCGCCGAACCCGACGACGGTGATGACCAGCACGAACAGCGCCACGCCCGACACCGCCCAGGACAGTGAGCGGCGTACCTGGCGGGCGGTGGTGGCGGTGTACATGCGCATGGTGATGTGCGGCAGACAGGCGCCGCCCAGCACGACCGACAGCTGGGAGGTGATCATGTCGATCCGGGGGTACGGTCCGCCGGCGAACTCCAGACCGGAGCGCAGGAAGGAGTCGCCGACGCCGCTGCCGCGGGCCGCCGCGTCGAACAGGGTGCCCGGGTTCCAGTCGAAGCGGCTGAGCAGCAGGAGGGCCACCGCGATGCCGGAGCCGAGCAGCATCACGATCTTCAGGATCTGGATGAGGGCGGTGCCCTTCATGCCGCCGATCGCCGCGTAGCTGATCATCAGACCGCCCATGCAGACGATGCAGCCGGTCTTCACCGCGTCGCCGGAGAACCCCAGCATGAACGCGAGGAGCTGTCCGGTGCCGGCGAGCTGGACCAGCATCATCGGCAGCAGCGCGGCGAGGGTGACGGCGCAGGCGGTGATCCGTACGGCGCGGCCGGGCATCCGGCGGGCCAGCGCGTCGCCCATGGTGAACCGGCCCGCGTTGCGCAGGGGTTCGGCCAGCAGGAACATCAGCAGCATCAGCGACAGGGCCGTGCTCAGCGCGAGGACCACTCCGTCGTAGCCGCACAGGGCGATCACGCCGGTGGTGCCGAGAACGGTGGCGGCCGAGATGTAGTCGCCCGCGACGGCCAGACCGTTGCGCAGCGGGGACAGGGAGCGGTAGCCGGTGTAGAACTCGTCGAGGTCGTCGCGGTCGGGGCCGGTCATCACGCACAGCAGCAGGGTGACGGTGGCGACGGCGGTGAAGGCGACGAGGGACATGGTCTGCGCGTCGCCGCTGAACTCCGTGACGGAGGCGGCGAACTGATGAGATGACAGCGGATCCGTGCTCATCGGGTCGCCCCCCGCCGTACGTCGATCTCCGACTGCCGGCGGATGCGGTCCGCGAGCGGGTCGACATGGCGGCGTGCGGTGCGCTCGTAGACGGCGATCGCCAGCCAGGTGACGGGCAGCTGGAGCAGGGCGAGGAGCAGCCCGGCGGGCAGTCCGGTGGCGACGGTGGCCGTCATCAGGGACGGCGCGAACGCGGACAGCACCAGGAACAGCACGAAGTAGCCGAGCGCGGTGAACGTGGCCACGCGCCGCTGGCGGCGGTAGGCGCTCCGAAGGATCCGAAGGTCGCTGTGGTGCCCCAGCGGGGCGCGGTGGTCCGGCCGTCGGGGGGCGGGCGGGGGTGGTGGGGGCGGCTGCCAGGGATAGGTCAGTTCGTGCGGATACGGGTCGTGGGACGACATCCCGTACTCCTTGCAGGGCTCGGGTCCATGGCGGTGGACGGCAGGGAGGCTGGGGGGTGTGAGTGACGCACGCTACTCGGGAGTAGCCGAATCGCGAAGGGTTTTCACCAAACTGGTCGGTCGGTATGCGCTTGCTGTGGGTATGGGGGCTTGACCTGCGGTGTTACCCGCGTTAACCCCCCGTCTTCGGGGTGCGTCAGTCGCCCTGCTCCCCCAGCACCGGGAACCGGCGCGGCGCCACGCACAGCAGCACCAGGAACGCCAGCGCGGCGGCGCACGCGGCGCCCAGATAGACGGCGTGCACGGCGCTCGCGATGGCGTGCCGGGTCGTCTCGGGCGCCGTACCCGCGTCCAGCGCGCGCGTGACGGAGTCCAGGTCGCCCGCGCCGCCCAGTCGGGCCGCCAGCACACCGTTGGCGACCGCGCCGAACACGGCCGCGCCGACCGTCTGCCCGGTCTGCCGGCAGAACAGCACCGACGCGGTCGTCGTCCCGCGCTCCGACCAGCCCACCGTCGACTGCACCCCGACGATCAGCGGCAGCTGGAACAGGCCCAGCGCGGCCCCGAGGAGCAGCATCAGCAGCGTCGGCTGCCAGGCCGCGCCCGGATACGGCAGGAACGGGAACGCCAGCAGGATCAGCGCCCCCGCGCCGATGCCGAGCAGCGCGGTGTCCCGGAAGCCGATGCGCCGGTAGACGTGCTGGCTGAGGGCGGCCGACACCGGCCAGCTCAGCGTCCACACGGAGAGCACGAACCCGGCCGCCACCGGGCCCAGGCCCAGCACCGACTGGGCGTACGTCGGCAGGAACACCGTTGGCGCCACCATCAGCAGACCCAGCGCGCCCAGCGCCAGGTTGACCGCCGCGATCGTACGGCGCCGCCACACCCAGCCCGGGATGATCGGCTCCGCGGCCCGGCGCTCGATGACGACGACCAGCCCGGCCAGCGCCGACCCCGCCCCGAACAAGGCCAGCGACGGCCCCGACAGCCACGGCCACGCCACCCCGCCCTGCACCAGCGCCGTCAGCAGCACCCCGCCGCACGCGAACACCGCCAGCGCGCCGGCCCAGTCAACCCGCGCGCGTGGGCGAGGCTTTTCGTCTGCACGCGCGTGGGGGTGCGGTTTTCCGTGGTCACGCGCGCGTGGCGCCCCCTTCGGCACGGACTCCCGCTGCGGCTCGTGCAGATGACGGACGATCAGCCACAGCGCCACCGCGCCGATGGGCAGGTTGACCAGGAAGATCCAGCGCCAGTCCGCGTACGCGGCGAGCACCCCGCCCACGCCCGGCCCCGCGACCGCCGAGACCGCCCACACCGTGGACAGCTTCGACTGGATCTTCGGCCGCTCCCGCAGCGGGTACAGATCGGCGGCGAGCGTCTGCACCGTGCCCTGCAACGCCCCGCCGCCCAGGCCCTGCACGACACGGAACGCGATCAGCGCCCCCATGTTCCAGGCGAGCGCGCACAGCAGGGAGCCGAGCAGGAAGAGCGCGGCGCCCACGACCAGCACCGGCTTGCGGCCGAAGGTGTCGGAGAGCTTGCCGTAGACCGGCAGGGTGACCGTCACGGCGAGCAGATAGCCGGAGAACAGCCACGAGAAGACGGAGAACCCGCCGAGGTCGCCCACGATCTGCGGGACGGCCGTGGAGACGATCGTGGAGTCCAGGGCGGCCAGCGCCATGGAGAGCATCAGCGCGGCGACGACCGCGCCCCGCCGGTGCGGTCCGGCGGACCGCTGTGCGGCCTCGCGTGTCGCGGGTCTCGCGTCTCCCACCGGATGCCCCCCCGTGTCGCCCGTGTCTCCCGTGTCGCCCGTGTCTCCAGTGCCCCTTGCATCTATCTCCCGGAGGACAGCTTCCCACTCACCGCCGGCGCCGGGGAGGCTTGACCTTCACGCGACGGGAGGGTGGAGCCTGAGTGGGCCGGAGGGTGGAGTCACCCCGAGAGGCACTCCACCCGGCGGTGGACTGCCCCTAGGGGTACCTCCGTACTACGGCTCGGGGAGGGTTCGTACCGCCGGAGGAGGAGAAGGCCCCGGACCCGTCCTTAACCTGGCTTCAGGCCGCTGGGGGGCGGCCAACCCCTCCGGCGGAGGGTGGGGTTAACCCCCCGAGAAGAGGGGTCCGGGCACCAGCGCGCCGGACCCCCTCCCGCCGACAGACTCTTCGACGTAGCGCTCCTCGCTACGCATCCGCTTCCGACAGAGGAGACTTACCGTGACTTCGGCTGTGACCATTCCCAGGCACGGGGGCACTGGAGGGCGTACGGCCGTCGCCGCGCGGGCGCGGCAGGTCGTCAAGGCGTACGGGGCCGGGGAGACGCGCGTCGTCGCCCTCGACCACGTCGACGTGGACATCGCGCGGGGACAGTTCACCGCGATCATGGGCCCCTCCGGGTCCGGCAAGTCCACGCTGATGCACTGCCTCGCCGGACTCGACACCGTCACGTCCGGGGAGATCTATCTCGACGAGACCGAGATCACCGGGCTGAAGGACAAGAAGCTCACACAACTGCGCCGGGACCGGATCGGGTTCATCTTCCAGGCGTTCAACCTGCTGCCGACGCTGAACGCGCTCGAGAACATCACGCTGCCCATGGACATCGCCGGCCGCAAGCCCGACAAGGCGTGGCTGGACCAGGTCGTGGAGACCGTCGGGCTCGCCGGCCGGCTCAAGCACCGCCCCACCCAGCTCTCCGGCGGCCAGCAGCAGCGCGTGGCCGTGGCCCGCGCCCTGGCGGCCCGCCCCGAGATCATCTTCGGCGACGAGCCCACCGGAAACCTCGACTCGCGCGCGGGCGCCGAGGTGCTGGGCTTCCTGCGCCGCTCCGTCGACGAGCTGGGCCAGACCATCGTCATGGTCACGCACGACCCGGTGGCGGCCTCGTACGCGGACCGGGTGCTGTACCTCGCCGACGGCCGGATCGTCGACGAGATGTTCAAGCCCACCGCGGACACCGTCCTGGACCGCATGAAGGACTTCGACGCCCGGGGGCGTACGTCATGACCGTCATGAAGACCTCGATGCGCAACTTCGTCGCGCACAAGGGACGCATGGCCCTCTCGGCCGTCGCCGTCCTGCTGTCGGTGGGCTTCGTGTGCGGGACGCTGGTGTTCACCGACACGATGAACACCACCTTCGACAAGCTGTTCGCCGCCACCTCCTCCGACGTCACGGTCAGCGCCAAGGGCGCCTCCGACACCGGTGAGACGACCTCCGGCAACGGCAAGCCGCCGGTCATGCCGGCCTCCGTCCTCGGCGAGGTCCGCGGGGCGCAGGGCGTGAAGTCGGCGGAGGGCACCGTCTTCTCCAGCGCGGTGACCGTCGTCGACGCCGACAAGGACAACCTGTCGCCGTCCAGCGGCGCGCCCACCATCGTCGGCAGCTGGAACGCCAACGAAGCCCGCACCATGAAGGTCACCTCCGGTACGGCGCCCAAGGGCTCCGACCAGGTCATGGTCGACGCGGACACCGCCGACAAGCACCACCTGAAGCTCGGCGACGAGATCGGCGTGATCTCCGCGGTCGGCACGCACACCGCGAAGATCTCCGGCATCGCCACCTTCACCGTCACCAACCCCGGCGCCGCGATCTTCTACCTGGACACCCCGACCGCCCAGCAGACACTGGTCGGCGAGAAGGACGTCTACACGAACGTCAACGTCACCGCCGCGGCCGGGGTCAGCGACGCCCAGCTGAAGAAGAACGTCGCGACCGCGATCGGCGCCGACTACAAGGTGCAGACCGCCAAGGAGACCGCCGACGCCAACCGCCAGGACGTGGGCGACTTCCTCAACGTCATGAAGTACGCGATGCTCGGCTTCGCCGGGATCGCCTTCCTCGTCGGCATCTTCCTGATCATCAACACCTTCTCGATGCTGGTCGCCCAGCGCACGCGGGAGATCGGCCTGATGCGCGCCATCGGCTCCAGCCGACGGCAGGTCAACCGCTCGGTCCTGGTCGAGGCGCTGCTCCTGGGCGTCGTCGGCTCGGTCCTCGGCGTCGGCGCGGGCATCGGCCTCGCGGTCGGCCTGATGAAGCTCATGGGCATGACCGGCATGAACCTGTCCACCGACGACCTGACAGTGGCCTGGACGACCCCGGTGATCGGACTGGTCCTGGGCGTCGTCGTCACCGTCCTCGCCGCCTACCTGCCCGCCCGCCGCGCCGGCAAGGTCTCCCCGATGGCCGCCCTGCGCGACGCCGGAGCCCCGGCCGACGCCAAGGCGAGCGTCGTACGGGCCGTGCTCGGCCTGCTCCTCACCGGCGCCGGCGGCTACGGCCTCTACCTCGCCTCCGCCGCGGACAAGGCGAGCGAGGGCTCGCTGTGGCTGGGCCTGGGCGTGGTGCTGAGCCTGATCGGCTTCGTCGTCATCGGCCCGCTGCTCGCGGGCGGCGTGGTCCGGGTCCTGGGCGCGGTCCTCCTGCGGGCCTTCGGCCCCGTCGGCCGCATGGCCGAACGCAACGCCCTGCGCAACCCGCGTCGCACCGGCGCCACCGGCGCCGCCCTGATGATCGGCCTCGCGCTCGTCGCCTGCCTCTCCGTGGTCGGCTCCTCCATGGTCGCCTCCGCGACCGAGCAGCTCGACAAATCCGTCGGCACCGACTTCATCATCCAGAGCGACAAGGGCGACCTGATCACCCCGGAGGCCGTGCAGGCCGTGAAGGCCTCGCCGGGGCTGGAGCGGGTCACCGAGTACAAGATCCTGGACGCCGACCTGACCACCCCCGACGGCAAGACGTCGAAGGGGGAGACCATCAACGCGGCCGACCCGACGTACGCGACGGATCTGCGCACCGAGACGGTGGCCGGCAAGCTCGCGGACGCCTACCGCCCCGACTCGATGTCCGTCTTCGAGGGCTTCGCCAAGGAGCACGGCATCCGCCTCGGCTCGAAGGTCGACGTCGCCTTCAAGGACGGCACCACCGCCTCGCTCACCGTCCGCGCGATCACCAGCGACGACGTCGTCATCGACAAGGGGGCGATGTACGCCGCCATCTCCACGGCCGCCAAGTACGTGCCCGCCGACAAGATGCCGCTCGACCAGCTGGTCTTCGCCTCGGCCAAGGACGGGCAGCAGGACGCCGCGTACACGTCCCTGAAGTCGGCGCTGCACGACTACCCGCAGTACACCGTGCGCGACCAGACCGACTACAAGGAAGCCCTGAAGGACCAGATCGGCCAGCTGCTGAACCTGATCTACGGCCTCCTGGCCCTGGCGATCGTCGTCGCGGTCCTCGGTGTGGTGAACACCCTGGCCCTGTCGGTGGTGGAGCGCACCCGTGAGATCGGCCTGATGCGGGCCATCGGTCTCTCCCGCCGCCAGCTGCGCCGCATGATCCGCATGGAGTCGGTCGTCATCGCCCTCTTCGGCGCCCTCCTCGGCCTCGGCCTGGGCATCGGCTGGGGCGCCACCGCCCAGCAGCTCCTCGCCCTGGAGGGTCTCAACGTCCTCGAGATCCCCTGGCCGACGATCACCGGCGTCTTCGTCGCCTCGGCCTTCGTGGGCCTGTTCGCGGCCCTGATCCCGGCGTTCCGCGCGGGCCGCATGAACGTCCTCAACGCCATCGCGACGGACTAGCCGCGCGGCGAGGGGATACGGGGAACCGGCCCGGCACCGAGAAGTCACGGGGGACTTCTCGGCGCCGGGCCGGTTCTGTTTCCCCCTTCGGCCACCTCACCCGCCCCGGCGTTGTCCACAGCCCCCGGCGAACCGGACCGCCCCGTCGTACGCTGGACACCCCCCGGCCCGTGACACGCGTCGGGCCCTTCGCGTTGCCCACCCCGGCCCCCGGTACGCCCGCCCCCTGGCGGACGGACGTACCCCGGGCCCTCGGACGGAAAGCCCTTCATGAGCCTGCACGGTCTGCTCGACGCCGTCGTCAAGGACACCGCCCTCGCGGAAGCGATCCCCGCGGCCGCGGACGGCAACCGCATGCACGTCGACCTCGTCGGCCCCCCGGCGGCCCGCCCCTTCGCGATCGCCGCCCTGGCGCGGGAGACCGGCCGCACGGTCCTCGCGGTGACGGCGACCGGCCGTGAGGCGGAGGACCTGGCCGCCGCCCTGCGCTCCCTCCTCCCGGCGGACGGCGTCGTCGAGTACCCGTCCTGGGAGACGCTCCCGCACGAGCGCCTGAGCCCCCGCAGCGACACCGTCGGCCGCCGCCTCGCCGTGCTCCGCCGGCTCGCCCACCCCCGCCCCGACGACCCCGAGACGGGCCCGGTCTCGGTCGTCGTGGTGCCGGTACGGTCCGTGCTCCAGCCACAGGTCAAGGGCCTGGGCGACCTGGAGCCGGTCGCGCTGCGCACCGGCGACCGGGCCGACCTGAACGCGACGGTCGAGGCGCTCGCGGCGGCGGCGTACGCGCGCGTGGAGCTGGTGGAGAAGCGCGGCGAGTTCGCCGTCCGCGGCGGCATCCTGGACGTGTTCCCGCCCACCGAGGAACACCCCCTGCGCGTCGAGTTCTGGGGCGACGACGTCGAGGAGATCCGCTACTTCAAGGTCGCCGACCAGCGCTCCCTGGAGGTCGCCGACCACGGCCTGTGGGCGCCGCCCTGCCGTGAACTTCTGTTGACGGAAGACGTCCGCACGCGTGCGCGTGCCCTCGCCGAGCTCCACCCCGAGCTGGGCGAGCTGCTCGGCAGGATCGCCGAGGGGATCGCCGTCGAGGGCATGGAGTCCCTCGCGCCCGTCCTGGTCGACGACATGGAGCTGCTGATCGACGTCCTCCCGAAGGGTGCGATGGCCGTCGTCTGCGACCCGGAGCGGGTACGCACGCGTGCCGCCGACCTCGTGGCGACCTCCCAGGAGTTCCTCCAGGCGTCCTGGGCGGCCACCGCGGGCGGCGGCGAGGCACCCATCGACGTCGGCGCGGCCTCGCTGTGGTCCATCGCGGACGTCCGCGACCGCGCGCGCGAGCTGGACATGATGTGGTGGTCGGTGTCGCCGTTCGCGGCCGACCTGGAGCTGGAGGCGGACACCCTCCAGCTCGGCATGCACGCCCCCGAGGCCTACCGCGGCGACAGCGCGAAGGCCCTCGCCGACACCAAGGGTTGGCTCGCCGACGGCTGGCGGGTCGTGTTCGTCACCGAGGCCCACGGCCCGGCCGCCCGCACGGTCGAGGTGCTCGGCGGCGAGGGCATCGCCGCCCGCCTGACCTCGTCCGACGCGCGGACGGGCGAGCTCGCGGAGATCTCCCCCTCGATCGTGCACGTGGCGTGCGGCTCGATCGACCACGGCTTCGTCGACCCGGCGCTGCGCCTCGCCGTCCTCACCGAGACCGACCTGTCGGGCCAGAAGGCGGCCGGCAAGGACGGCGCCCGTATGCCCGCGCGCCGCCGCAAGACCATCGACCCGCTCACCCTGGAGACGGGCGACTACATCGTCCACGAACAGCACGGCGTGGGCCGCTACATCGAGATGGTGCAGCGCACCGTCCAGGGCGCCACCCGCGAGTACCTGGTCGTCGAGTACGCCCCCGCCAAGCGCGGCCAGCCCGGCGACCGCCTCTACATCCCCACCGACCAGCTGGAGCAGATCACCAAGTACGTCGGCGGCGAGGCGCCCACGCTGCACCGGCTGGGCGGCGCCGACTGGACGAAGACGAAGGCCCGCGCGAAGAAGGCCGTCAAGGAGATCGCCGCCGACCTCATCAAGCTCTACAGCGCCCGCATGGCCGCCCCCGGTCACGCGTTCGGCACGGACACGCCCTGGCAGCGCGAGCTGGAGGACGCGTTCCCGTACGCGGAGACCCCGGACCAGCTGACCACGATCGCCGAGGTCAAGGACGACATGGAGAAGACGGTCCCGATGGACCGCCTGATCTGCGGCGACGTCGGCTACGGCAAGACGGAGATCGCCGTCCGCGCCGCCTTCAAGGCCGTCCAGGACGGCAAGCAGGTGGCTGTCCTGGTCCCCACGACCCTGCTCGTGCAGCAGCACTTCGGCACGTTCAGCGAGCGGTACGCGCAGTTCCCGGTGAACGTGCGGGCGCTGTCCCGCTTCCAGACCGACACGGAGGCGAAGGGCACCCTGGAGGGCCTGCGCGAGGGTGGCGTGGACGTCGTCATCGGCACCCACCGCCTGTTCTCCTCGGAGACGAAGTTCAAGGACCTCGGCCTGGTCATCGTCGACGAGGAGCAGCGCTTCGGCGTCGAGCACAAGGAGCAGCTGAAGAAGCTCCGCGCGAACGTCGACGTGCTCACGATGTCCGCGACCCCCATCCCGCGCACCCTGGAGATGGCGGTGACGGGCATCCGCGAGATGTCCACGATCACCACGCCCCCGGAGGAGCGCCACCCGGTGCTCACCTTCGTCGGGCCGTACGAGGAGAAGCAGATCGGCGCCGCCATCCGGCGCGAACTGCTGCGCGAGGGCCAGGTCTTCTACATCCACAACCGGGTCGAGTCCATCGACCGCGCGGCCGCCCGGCTGCGCGACATCGTGCCCGAGGCGCGGATCGCCACCGCCCACGGCCAGATGTCGGAGCAGGCGCTGGAGCAGGTCGTCGTCGACTTCTGGGAGAAGAAGTTCGACGTGCTCGTCTCGACGACGATCGTCGAGTCCGGCATCGACATCTCCAACGCCAACACGCTGATCGTGGAGCGCGGCGACACCTTCGGTCTGTCCCAGCTGCACCAGCTGCGCGGCCGCGTGGGCCGTGGCCGGGAACGGGGCTACGCGTACTTCCTCTACCCGCCGGAGAAGCCGCTGACGGAGACCGCCCACGAGCGCCTCGCGACCATCGCCCAGCACACCGAGATGGGCGCGGGCATGTACGTGGCGATGAAGGACCTGGAGATCCGCGGCGCGGGCAACCTCCTCGGCGGCGAACAGTCCGGCCATATCGCGGGCGTCGGCTTCGACCTGTACATCCGGATGGTCGGCGAGGCCGTCGCGGACTACCGGCGCCAGCTGGAGACCGGCGAGATCGAGGAGGAGCCGCCGCTCGAGGTCAAGATCGAGCTGCCCGTCGACGCGCACGTCCCGCACGACTACGCCCCCGGCGAGCGGCTGCGACTCCAGGCGTACCGGGCGATCGCCTCCGCCAACTCGGAGAAGGACATCAAGGCCGTACGCGAGGAACTCGTCGACCGCTACGGCAAGCTGCCCGAGCCGGTGGAGAACCTGCTCCTCGTGGCGGGCCTGCGCATGCTGGCACGCGCGTGCGGCGTCGGTGAGATCGTCCTTCAGGGCACCAACATCCGCTTCGCACCGGTGGAGTTGCGCGAGTCGCAGGAGCTGCGCCTCAAGCGGCTCTACCCCGGGACCGTCATCAAGCCGGCGGTCCACCAGGTCCTCGTACCCCGCCCGAAGACCGCGAAGGTCGGCGGCAAGCCGCTGGTCGGGCGCGAACTGCTGGGCTGGGTGGGGGAGTTCCTGGCGTCGGTGCTGGGGTCGTAGGAACGGGACCACGGACCGGCCCCGCCGGGGACGAATTCGGGGGCGGGGGCGGGCCGGTGGCGGTGGTTGAGGCGGAGGCGGAGGTGGCTGTTCCGGTCGGGGTCAGAGCGGCCGGAACAGCAGGCCTGTCATCGTCTCGAACACGTCCTCGGGGTCGCGCTCGCCCACCACGTCGTCCAGGTTGTGGCTGAGCAGGAGCGTCGCGAAGCCGTGGGCCACGGACCAGGCGGCGATGCCGGCGAGGCGGGTGTTGATGGCGTCGTCGGCGGTGGTGGCGCCGCTCTCGCTCTCGCTCTCGGTATCGGTATCTGTGGCGTCGTGGCGGGCCTGTGAGACGACGGTGCGCAGGGCGTCGGTGGCCAGGGCGCGGGCCGTGGTCAGCTCGAGGTCGTCGGCCCGCAGCAGCCCGGGGGTGAACATCACCTGGAAGTGGGCGGGGTGCTCGCGGGCGAAGCGGACATAGCGCACGCCCGCTTCCTTGAGGCTGGCCGCCTCCTTCGTGGCAGCCGCGAGCAGGCCGAAACCCTCCGCCGCGATGGCCGTGAGCAGACCGGTGCGGTCCCGGAAGTGGTGCGCCGGTGCCGCGTGCGAGACGCCGGCGCGGCGGGCAAGGTCGCGCAGGCTCAGCGCGGAGGGGCCGTCGGTGGCGATGACGTCCAGCGCGGCGGTGAGGATGGCGCGGCGCAGATCGCCGTGGTGGTACGGGCTCATGGCAGCAGCCTACGTCGAATCTAGGCATTGACAAGTTTGCGGGCGTCGGGCATCTTGTCAGTGTCAAGTTGTGCTGTGCGCCGAACGGCGCGAGGACGCGACCGGGGGAGACGTCATGTCGGAGAACGAGGTCAGCAGGACCGAACAACAGCAGGTCCGGCCCGCGCGGGTCGAGCCCACACAGGCCCGACGCCTCTGGCACCTGCTGGAACCGCTGCACGCGGTGCTGTACTACGCGCCGGAGGTCTTCGAGGAGGCCGGCGCGCTCGGCCTCGATGCCGAGGACCGCTGGTCGGGCTACTTCCCGTTCCGGGCCGCGCCGTTGGGTCCGGTGGGCGCCAAGGCGGTGACCTCCGCCTTCTACAGCTTCGCGCCCGCCATGGTCGCCCGGTACGTCGACGCGGGCCGCGGGACCACCACCCCGCAAGCCGCCCTGGAGGCGAGACTGCGGGGCATGGACCGGGCCTGTCGCACCCTGTTCGGGGACCGCGTCGACAGTCCCGAGCTGGCGGAGGCGGCCGCCCTCGCCCGGCGGGCCGCCGAGGCGGCGGAGACCGCCGGCCGCCCGCTCGCCGCGGCCAATGCCGCGCTGGAGTGGCCGAGCGCTCCCCACCTCCAACTCTGGCAGGCGGCGACGATCCTGCGTGAGCACCGCGGCGACGGCCATCTCGCCGCCCTGCTCACCGCCGGCCTCGACCCGACCGAGGCGCTGGTGTCCTTCGCCGCGATAGGCGCCGCCTCCGTCGAGCGCTTCGAGAGCCGCGGCTGGACCCCCGGGGAATGGGCGGCGGCACGTGACCGCCTGGTCGCCAGAGGACTGGTCGAGGCGGACGGTACGGCGACGGAGGCCGGCCGTGACCTGCGCCGCCGCGTCGAACAGGACACCGACCGCCTCGCCCTCGGCCCCTGGCAGGCACTCGGCGCGCAGGACACCGAGCGCCTCGCCGCGCTGCTCGGCGACTACTGGGTCGCGGTGCTCGGCTCCGGCCTGCTGCCGTCGGAGTCGACGCTGGGCATCGGAAAGGTCTGAGACGCGTGAGGGGCGACGGTGGAGGGCGGCGGCGGGGGCGGCGGTGGACATGGGGAAGCCGCCCGCGGGAGGTGGGCTGCGCGGACGGCTTCTCTTCGAGGTGGCACGTGGCGGTACGAGGGGCCCGCTGTCCCGGGCCCGGCGTTCCTCCGTGAGTCTCCGACGGCTGTGACTGCGGCTGTGACTGCGGCTACGGCTTTGACGGCGACTACGGCCGGTCGGGCCGGTCGGGCCGTTCGCGGTCCATGTCGAGCGCACCCTCTGCCTTCTGCTGCGCGTCGTCGACCTGGGACTCGTACGTGCCGCCCGTCTTCTCGTTGACCTTCTGTTCCGCGGTGTCGGACATGTTCTTGGCCTTGCCCTGCCCGTGGTGGCGGAACTTGTCGAAGATGCCCATCCAGAGCTCCTTCCGGAGGTGACTCACCACCGACGATATTCCCGAGATGCGAGAGATGCCCACTTGAGATGGTGGTGGTCTGGACCTCCCGGCCGCCCTCGCACGCCCCCTCGCTACGGTGTGGACCAGCGTCCGCCAGGGAAACCGCCCTGTGCGGGGCGGCGGCGGGGCAGGCAAGGGGAGGGGCCCACGTGAGGCGTCTGAGGGGTGGGACGGCGACGGCCGTCGCACTGATGTGCGCCATGGCCTCGGTGGCCGTGGCCGGCTGCACCGACCTGACCACCGGATCTGATTCCGGCTCCGGGGGAGCCGGGTCGACGGCCGGCGGGGGAGCGGCCCTCGCGGCCGCCGAGTCGCTGACGGTGAAGGGGCGTGCCCCGAAGACCGGCTACGACCGGGGGAAGTTCGGCAGCCCCTGGGCGGACACGGACTCCAACGGCTGTGGCACCCGGGACGACATACTCAAACGCGACCTGGAGGAGGTGAGGTTCACCGGCGGCGACTGCAAGGTGTCCTACGGCGTGCTGGAGTCGGACCCGTACTCCGGCAAGGACGTGACCTACCGGCGCGGTGCGAGCAAGGTCGACATCGACCATGTCGTCGCGCTGTCCGACGCCTGGCAGAAGGGCGCGAAGTACTGGGACGCCGGGAAGCGGATAGCGCTCGCCAACGACCCGCTCAACCTCCTGGCGGTCGACGCGAGCACCAACCGTTCCAAGGGTGACGGTGACACGGCGACCTGGCTGCCGCCGAACAAGTCCTACCGCTGCCCGTACGTCGCGGCACAGGTCGCCGTGAAGAAGAAGTACGGCCTGTGGGTCAGCGCGGCGGAGAAGTCCGCGATGGAGAAGGTCCTCTCGACCTGCCCCGACCAGAAGCTCCCCACCGGCGGCAACCCGACGAATGCACCGGACCGCTTCCACGCGGACTGAGTGAAACGAACGGTTGACCGAATGGGTTCACCGATGAGGCACCCCTTGTGAGACAGAGACCCTCTGTGAGGCACCCATGAGCTACATCTTCACCGTCAGAGAGGCCGACGAGGACGTCTGGGAACCGGCGCTCGCCGTGGGTCAGTTGTTCATGGGCGGGGTCGAGGCCCTCAGCAGGCGGATCCTCAAGGTGCCGAGCGGGCTCGACGACATCTCGGGCGACTGGGTCATGGTCGACCCCGAGGCCTACGCGGCGTTCGTCGACGCGGCGCTGAAGAGACGGGGCCGTACGACCCACTCCGAGTTCATCACCATGCTGGACGGCCTGATGCCCGTGATGATCATGCTTGCGGACAAGGCCGGCGCGGTCGTCACGCCGACGACCCACGCCGAGCGCGTCTATCTGGAGTGGGCCAGGGAGGAGGACCGCGTGCTGCACGGGCACGTGTGGGAGAACCATGACGGCTCCGTCACGGTATGGAAGACCGGCGTGATCCATCCATGAGGCGGACGGGCGGCCCAGGGCCAGGTCCAGGTCCAGGGCCAGGTCCTAGCGTCCGTACGGATACCCCTGCTGGTACGGGGGCTGCCCGTACGCCACCGCCGGCATCGGGTTGACCTTCTTGTCGAACACGGCGAACAGGATCAGCCAGGTCGCCACCAGCAGGGTCACGATGACCGCGATGCCCATGAACGCGTCGCCGTCATCCTCGGCGGTGGTCACGGCCCACGGCAGGGTCACGCACTCGTACAGGGCGAACGCGGCGAAGGCGCCCCAGTCCGAGGGGAGACCGCGGCGGATCCCCACGTAGAGGAAGGGCACCCAGACCAGCAGGCCCAGCGAGCACCACGCCAGGGCCGTCCAGGCCACCCGTTGTATCCAGCCGCCCGGCAGCCGTCTCTCCGCGCCCGTCGTCATGGCTGTCGTCGTCATCCTCATCGCCCCCCAAGTCGGCAGGGGGCCAGGGTAGGCCACGAACGTGCCGCGGCAGGCCGCCCCTCCTTTACCGTGACATGAGCGAATCTTGTGGCGATGGGGAACCCGTGTTTCCCGATCGCGGGGACGGCACCGGTTACGGTGCGAACGCTTCGTACGTACATGACATGCGAACGCGTGAACGAACATTGGGGTGGGAATGGCCGAGCACCGGCAGTCCAGGAAGCGCAGATACATCACGTGGGGCGTGGCGGGCGCCGCCGTGCTCGCGGGCGCCGGCATCGCGGCGCAGACGTCGATGGCCGCGACCACCTGGCCCGCGCAGAAGACGTACACCGGCCGGGCGTTCGACACGTGCACCGCGCCCTCGCTGTCCGCGATGAAGGCATGGAAGACCGACGGCTTCTACGGTGCCGCGGCCGTCTACATCGGCGGCAAGAACCGCGGCTGTGCCCAGCCCAACCTCACCGCGTCCTGGGTGAAGTCGGTCAACACCGCCGGCTGGAAGCTCATCCCGCTCTACGTCGGCGCCCAGCCGCCCTGCCAGACCAGCGCCAACCCCGAGAAGCTCACCGCCGCCACGGCCGCCTCCCTCGGCGCCACGGACGCGGCGGACGCGGTCGCCAAGGCCTCGGCGCTCGGAATGAAGGCAGGCAGCCCGATCTACCTCGACATGGAGCCGTACGACATCACGAACAAGTCGTGCAACGACGCCGTGCTGACGTACGTGCGTTCGTTCACCAAGACGCTGCGCGCCAAGACGTACCGCGCCGGGTACTACGGCTTCAGCAGTTCCAGCGCCAAGGCGATCGCCACCGCGACGGACAAGACGGACCTGCCGGGCAATCTCTGGTACGCGCTGTGGGACAAGCAGAACACCACGACCGCCGACTGGCCGTGGGGCGCGACCCAGTTCACCAACCACAGCCGGGGTCACCAGTACATGGTCAACAGCAAGGAGACGCGGGGCGGTTACACCATCACCGTGGACCGCGACGCGTGGGACGCCCCGGTCGCCCTGATCGGCTGACCCGGACCGCGCGGGTGCGGGGCTGACCCGGGTACGCGGCTGACCCCTCGTACCGACGAGCGGGCGGCCCGCGGGCGCGGCGGTGCCCGAAGTCCTGGTGAATCGTTGGTCGAATGGGTTGGCCCCAGGCGCCCCACTGCCTACCATCGATCACCGCAAGACTTTGTGCACCGTCGCACAATCTCCTCGGGAGGTTTCCTTGCCCCGCCGTCGCCGTCGCACCGCGCTTCTGCTGTCCGCCGCGATCGCGGCCGCCCCCCTCCTCACCGCCTGCGGGAACGACGCGCATCCCGGCGCGGCGGCCGTCGTGGGCGACCAGCGGATCACCGTCTCCCAGCTGGAGAACCGGGTGAACGAGGTCCGCGCGGCCCAGCGCGCGGCGGTCCCCGACGACACCCAGTACGCACAGGTCGTCGCCCAGACCGGCAGTCTCACCCGCGACACCCTGCACGGCATGGTCCTCGACCGGGTGCTGCACCGGGCCGCCGAGGACGCGGGGATCACCGTCAGCCGCAACGAGGTCCAGCAGATGAGGGCCGGCCTGGAGCAGCAGGCGGGCGGCGCGAAGGGCCTGGAGACGACATGGCTCCAGCAGTACGGCATCCCGCCCCAGCGCCTCGACGACAACCTGGGCCTCCAGCTGGAGGCCCAGAAGCTCGCCACGAAGCTCGGCACGGACACCAGCCAGCAGGTCTTCTGGGACACCCTCTCCAAGGCGTCCAAGGAACTCGGCGTCGACCTCAACCCGCGCTACGGCAGCTGGGACCCGAAGAAGGTCAGCCGGGTGGACGCCCAGACGCCGTGGGTACGGGAGATCACGTCCGCGGGAACCCAGCAGCCGACCTGACGACATCACCGGCGGGTCTGCCTGACGACGTGACCAGCCGGTCTGCCTGACGATATGACCGACCGGCCCGTCTGACGATATGACCGGCCGATCGGTCTGTGGACAACGGGCGAGGCGGCCGGCGGGCGTGGGTTACGTTCGAGGTGTGAACGATGTGACCGCACCCACCGGCTCCTCGACGGGCCGCGTCGTCCTGCTCACCACCAGCCACCGCGTCGCCCCCGGCCTGCTCTCCTGGCCCGCCTGGCAGGCCCTGCGCACGGCGGACCGCGTGCTGTGCGCGGACGGCGCGCATCCGCAGCTGCCGTATCTGAGGGAGGCGGGCATAGCGGTCGAGGAGACCTCCCCGACTGCCGAGGCCCTGGTCGCGGCCTGCGCGGACGGCCGCACGGTCGTGGTCGTCGCGACGGGCGAGGGCGAACCGGCCCTCACCGACGGCCTGGCCCGCCTGGCCGGCTCCGGCCGGGTGTCGATGCCCGAACTGGAACTCCTGCCCGCCTCCTACGACCTCCCCGGCGCCCGCCTCCTCGACCTCGTCCAGGTCATGGACCGTATCCGCGCCGAGTGCCCCTGGTCCTCCCAGCAGACCCACAAGGGCCTGGCGAAGTACGCGGTCGAGGAGTCGTACGAACTGGTCGAGGCGATCGAGGACGGCGACCACGACGAACTCCGCGAGGAACTGGGCGATGTCCTGCTCCAGGTCGTCTTCCACGCCCGCATCGCCGAGGAGGACGAGGAGTCGCCCTTCTCCGTCGACGACGTGGCGGCCACGATCGTCACCAAGCTCATCCACCGCCACCCCCATGTCTTCGGCGACGCCACGGCCACGACCCCGGAGGAGGTCAAGGAGCACTGGCTCCGCACCAAGGCGGTCGAGAAGCGCCGTGCGTCGGTGACGGACGGCGTCCCCCTCCACCAGCCGGCCCTGGCCCTGGCCTCCAAACTGGCCTCGCGAGTCCGCTCGGCCGACCTGGACGTCCCCCTCCCGGCCGTCGAGGGCATCGGCTACGACCTCCTGGCCCTGGCCGCCCGCGCCGAGTCGGAGGGCGTCGACCCCGAGGCGGCCCTGCGCGCGGCGGCCCGGGCCTACCGGGACGCGATCCGGACCACCGAAGGGGTGGTGGGTTAATACGGCGGGCCTCTGAGCGGGCGTCGAGGCGCGGAGGCCTGTACGAACGGGAGTTGGCGGCCGAGGTGACTGAACCGCGGCTCGGCTCGCGAGGGCGGCCGAATGCCGTTCCCCGGCCGCCGCCACCCGGCGCACCGCCCTCCCCCCAGCCCTCCCCCCAGCCCCCCAGCCCTCACCCTCCCAGTCCTCCCCACCGCCCTCCGCAAGGCCCTCGCCAGGAACCCCGCTACCGTCGAGGAGTGACCAGCAAGCCCACCCCCGCCACCCCCGCCCCGGAACTCTTCACCTGGGAGTTCGCCACCGACCCCTACCCGGCCTACGCCTGGCTGCGCGAGCACGCCCCCGTGCACCGGACGCGGCTGCCGAGCGGGGTGGAGGCCTGGCTGGTCACCCGGTACACGGACGCCAAGCAGGCCCTCGCGGACCAGCGGCTCTCCAAGAACCCGGCGCATCACGACGAGCCCGCGCACGCCAAGGGGAAGACCGGCATCCCCGGGGAGCGCAAGGCGGAGCTGATGACGCATCTGCTGAACATCGACCCGCCGGACCACACCCGGCTGCGGCGGCTGGTCAGCAAGGCGTTCACACCCCGCCGGGTCGCCGAGTTCGCGCCCCGGGTGCAGGAGCTGACCGACCAGCTCATCGACCGGTTCGCCCGGGAGGGCGGCGCCGACCTCATCCACGACTTCGCCTTCCCGCTCCCCATCTACGCCATCTGCGACCTGCTCGGTGTCCCCCGCGAGGACCAGGACGACTTCCGGGACTGGGCGGGCATGATGATCCGGCACGGGGGCGGGCCCCGGGGCGGGGTCGCACGGTCCGTGAAGAAGATGCGCGGCTATCTCGCCGAGCTGATCCACCGCAAGCGCGAGGCCCTGCCCGCCGAGCCGGGCACCGGCGAGGACCTCATCTCCGGTCTCATCCGCGCCTCCGACCACGGCGAGCACCTCACCGAGAACGAGGCCGCGGCGATGGCCTTCATCCTGCTGTTCGCCGGCTTCGAGACCACCGTCAACCTCATCGGCAACGGCACCTACGCCCTCCTCACCCACCCCGAGCAGCGCCGCCGCCTCCAGGACTCCCTGGCCACACCCGACCGCACCCTTCTGGAGACCGGCGTCGAGGAACTCCTGCGCTACGACGGCCCCGTCGAACTGGCCACCTGGCGCTTCGCCACCGAGCCCCTCACCCTCGGCGGCGAGGACATCGCCGCCGGCGACCCCGTCCTCGTCGTCCTCGCCGCCGCCGATCGCGATCCGGCCCGGTTCACCGACCCCGACACACTCGATCTCTCCCGCCGCGACAACCAGCACCTCGGCTACGGCCACGGCATCCACTACTGCCTCGGCGCCCCGCTGGCCCGGCTGGAGGGCCAGACCGCCCTGGCCACCCTCCTCACCCGGCTTCCGGACCTCCGACTCGCTGTGGATCCGTCCGACTTGAGGTGGCGCGGCGGGCTCATCATGCGCGGACTGCGCACCCTGCCGGTCGAGTTCACGCCGGTGCGTGACGGAGCGATGTCCGCTCGGTGACTGACCGCACGTCAACCGGAGTGTGACGGTCCGGCGAAGCGAAGGTGACCGACTCTCACGTCTGTGATCTTCACGTGATCTGCGCGGCATTAACTTGTGACAAGTGATCGTCTGCCGATACGTTCACTCGTCAGCGCGGCCCATGCGATTGCATCCGCACCGCCGCCGCGCCGGTCAGTGCTGTCCAGAGAAAGGCCCCCGCATGCTCTCCGGGAACGGTCGTCACCGTCGCCCCCGTCAGGCTCCGGCCCTCCTCGTGGCCGCGGGCGTGACCGGCTCCGCCATCGCCATCCCGCTGCTCGGCGCCTCCGGAGCGAGCGCGGCCGACGGCACGGTGTGGGACAAGGTGGCGCAGTGCGAGACCGGCGGCTCCTGGAGCGCCGACAAGGGCGACGGCGAGTACGGCGGCCTGAGCCTCACCCAGGACGACTGGGAGACGTACGGCGGACTCGACTACGCCGACAGCCCCGACCTGGCCAGCCGTAACCAGCAGATCGCCGTCGCGCAGGAGCTCCTCGCGGCCGAGGGGGTCGGCGCGTGGGGCACCTGCGGGCTGACGTCCGGGCTGACCGAGGAGTCGGGCGCGCTCGACGTGGACACCGGCGTGGCTGACGACTCATCCGGTTCCTCCGGTTTGTCCGACCTGTCCAAGGGGTCGTCCAACTCCTCGAACTCCGACAAGTCCGGTAAGTCCGACAGCTCCGGTACGTCCGGTGACACCGGTGACACCGGTGACTCCGATGCGGACTCGTCCGCTGATTCCTCGAAGGATTCGCCGAGTTCGTCCCCTTCGTCCTCTTCCTCCTCCGCTGCCGAGGGCGACTCGGCGGCCTCCGACGGCTCCGCGAAGCCGGGGGACGCACAGGCGGACGACAGCTCGCCCACGGCAACCCCCGAAGCGGACGAGTCGGACAAGTCGGTGCAGGACGTCGGTTCTTGGGACCTCGTCGACACCGGCTCCCTCGGCTCCGGCCGCCACCGCGGCACCACCGCCGACGAGGCCCTGATCGACAACACCACGACCGCGTCCTCCGGCCGGCATGCCGCCTCCGTCTACACGGTCCTGGAGGGCGACTCCCTCGTCTCCATCGCCGACTCCCTTGGCCTCGACGGCGGATGGCGCGCCCTCTACGCCGAGAACCGGGACCTCATCGGTGCCGACCCGAGCGACATCACCCCCGGTCAGACGCTGGACACAGGGGTTCAATAGGGCGGGAACGCCCAGAAAAACACCGGGAGTTCACGTCACACTTCGCGCCGAATGTCCGGTTTGGTGAAAGTGTGGGATGAGTCTCAGAAGCCCTGATCGTCTTTGGAATTCCGCCGATCGCGTGTCTACGGTCGGGACCGCTCGGCAATCCGAGCCCCGGCCGTCGCAACGCCGAATCCTGCCAGTGGCAGTCCGGGAACAGTCGTCGCGTCAAGCGCCGTAGGCAGGAGCGGGGGACCCAAGGTAAGTGCCGGGCGCAGCGGTTGACGCTGGATCCGGCTTGGGGTGAAGCCGTGCGCCGCAAGGTGCGCGGCCGGGCAACTCAACCGGCCCGAACCCGACAGCTCACCTCGCAGGCGTCGGTGAGGGGATCCACCATGCTGTTTTCCGGTAAGGGCAAGCACCGCCGTCCGTCCAGGACCACCCGCGTCGCCGCTCTGGCGGGCGTCACCGGTGTCGCCATCGCCGCCCCGCTGATGGCGGCCGGCAACGCCTCCGCCGCCACCGCCTCCGAGTGGGACGCGGTCGCCCAGTGCGAGTCCGGCGGCAACTGGTCCATCAACACCGGCAACGGCTACTACGGCGGCCTTCAGTTCTCCGCCTCCACCTGGGCCGCGTACGGCGGCACCGCCTACGCCTCCCGCGCCGACCTGGCCTCCAAGGCGCAGCAGATCACCGTCGCCGAGAAGGTCCTCGCGGGCCAGGGCAAGGGTGCCTGGCCGGTCTGCGGCGTAAGCCTGTCGAGCACGCCGTACAGCGGTGGCAGCGCCTCGACCGGCTCCGGCAGCCCCTCCTCGTCCTCCTCGGACAGCGCCGCCTCCCGCTCCACCGAGCAGCAGACCGCCTCCCGCTCCGCCGAGCGCCCGGCCGCCACCAAGAGCGAGCAGAGCACCAAGACCGTCACCACCCCGACCGGCAAGAAGGTCAAGAAGGGCGACGGCGAGTACAAGGTCGTCAAGGGTGACACCCTCAGCACCATCGCCGAGAAGCGCAAGGTCAAGGGCGGCTGGCAGAAGCTGTTCGAGCTGAACAAGGACGTCGTCCAGGACGCCGACCTGATCTACCCGGGCCAGCAGCTGCACCTGAAGTGACCCCCCGGCCGGGTCGTCGTCCCCCAGTGACACCCGGCCCCCAGCGGGACCACAGCTTCCCCACAAGCGGGTCCCGCACACTGAAGACCTCGTGAGGGTCACCCCCGTCCCCACGGGCCCCCGCTCCGGTGCGTGTTCCCCCGTACGCACCGGGGCGGGGTTTTTTCTGCCCCGTAACTTCGCCTCCGCGCCACCCGCCCTTTGTTCCGGACGGAAACAATAGGTACGGTCTCTCTGTCCACGGGGCGGTCGGTCGGCTGCCGAGGCCCCGAAGACGGTTAGGCTCTAGTCGCAAGGCCCACGCGGCCCCGCACAACCAGCGTCACATCCCAAGAAGGAGATGCTCGTGCCGTCCATCGACGTCGTCGTAGCCCGGGAAATCCTCGACTCGCGAGGCAACCCCACCGTCGAGGTCGAGGTCGGCCTCGACGACGGCAGCACGGGTCGTGCCGCCGTTCCCTCCGGTGCCTCGACGGGCGCCTTCGAGGCCATCGAGCTCCGCGACGGTGACCCGAACCGCTACCAGGGCAAGGGTGTCGAGAAGGCCGTCCTCGCCGTCATCGAGCAGATCGGCCCGGAGCTGGTCGGCTACGACGCCACCGAGCAGCGCCTGATCGACCAGGCCATGTTCGACCTGGACGCCACCGACAACAAGGGCTCGCTCGGCGCCAACGCCATCCTCGGCGTCTCCCTCGCCGTCGCCCACGCCGCCTCCGAGGCCAGCGACCTCCCGCTCTTCCGCTACCTGGGCGGCCCCAACGCGCACCTGCTGCCGGTGCCGATGATGAACATCCTGAACGGCGGCTCGCACGCCGACTCCAACGTGGACATCCAGGAGTTCATGATCGCCCCGATCGGCGCGGAGTCCTTCTCCGAGGCCCTGCGCTGGGGCACCGAGGTCTACCACACCCTCAAGAAGGTCCTGAAGTCGAAGGGCCTGTCCACCGGCCTCGGCGACGAGGGCGGCTTCGCCCCGAACCTCGGCTCCAACCGTGAGGCCCTCGACCTCATCCTCGAGGCCATCAAGGAAGCCGGTTACGCGCCGGGCGAGCAGATCGCCCTCGCGCTCGACGTCGCCGCGTCCGAGTTCTACAAGGACGGCAAGTACCAGTTCGAGGGCAAGGACCGCTCGGCCGCCGAGATGACGGAGTACTACGAGGAGCTCGTCGCGGCCTACCCGCTCGTCTCCATCGAGGACCCGCTGTTCGAGGACGACTGGGCCGGCTGGAAGGTCCTCACGGACAAGCTCGGCGACAAGGTGCAGATCGTCGGCGACGACCTGTTCGTCACCAACCCGGAGCGCCTGGCCCGCGGCATCGAGGACGGCGCCGCCAACGCCCTGCTCGTCAAGGTCAACCAGATCGGCTCGCTGACCGAGACCCTGGACGCCGTCGAGCTGGCCCAGCGCAACGGCTTCAAGTGCATGATGTCCCACCGCTCCGGCGAGACCGAGGACGTCACCATCGCCGACCTGGCCGTCGCCACCAACTGCGGCCAGATCAAGACCGGCGCCCCGGCCCGCTCCGAGCGCGTCGCCAAGTACAACCAGCTGCTGCGCATCGAGGAGATCCTCGACGACGCCGCGGTGTACGCCGGCCGCAGCGCCTTCCCCCGCTTCAAGGGCTGACCGGCTGACCCGAACCGGGTCAAGGCTTAGCCAGTCGTACGTACGTCCCCGTACCCGGTCCCGTACCGTGTGCGGGGACGTACGCACGTGAATGGGGAGGCGGAGAGCCGATGGCCGTCAAGGACCGGGACCGTTTCTCCACCACGACCAGGATCCGGCTGCTCGGCGAGCAGACCGCGGCCCGGGTCTACCGCTCCCAGACCAAGCGCCAGGCCCGCCGCTCCCGCCTCACCGGCCGCGCGGCCCTGCTGGCGCTGGTGCTGTGCACCCTGATCGTGGCCCTGGCCTACCCGATGCGGCAGTACGTCTCCCAGCGCGCCGAGATCGCCGATCTGGAGCGGGAGAAGCGGCAGGCCAGCGAGCGGGTGGAACAGCTGCGCGACCTCAAGGCACGCTGGCAGGACGACGCGTACGCCGAGCAGCAGATCCGGCAGCGGCTGCACTATGTGATGCCGGGGGAGACCGGTTACATCGTGATCGACCCGGACGCGGCCAAGCAGTCCCGCGCCGACCTCGGGGCGGCCGACCGCCCCTGGTACTCGAACGTCTGGGACGGGGTCGACAAGTCCGACGCCTCCGACCAGTGAACCGACAGAGAGATTTTCGTACAGGCATGGAAACTGCCCCGCCGACCACTCCGCGCACCGAGCCCACCGACGCCGACGTCGAGGCCTTCAAGCAGCAGCTCGGCCGGCCGCCGCGCGGACTGCGCGCGATCGCGCACCGGTGCCCGTGCGGACAGCCGGACGTCGTCGAGACGGCCCCCCGCCTCCCCGACGGCACGCCCTTCCCGACGCTGTACTACCTGACGTGCCCGAAGGCCAACTCGGCGATCGGCACGCTCGAGGCGAACGGCGTGATGAAGGAGATGACCGACCGGCTGGGCACCGACCCGGAGCTGGCTGCCGCCTACCGCGCCGCGCACGAGGACTACATCCGGCGCCGG
This sequence comes from Streptomyces sp. NPDC041784, assembly GCF_055591025.1. Lineage (NCBI taxonomy): Bacteria > Bacillati > Actinomycetota > Actinomycetes > Kitasatosporales > Streptomycetaceae > Streptomyces > Streptomyces sp. NPDC041784. The sequence goes on along the minus strand of NZ_JBVJAB010000005.1, from coordinate 93,974 downwards.
GACGAGATCGAGGAGCTGAAGGGCTTCCCGAGCGCGGGCGGCATGCCGGACCGGGTGAAGTGCCTGCACGTCCTGGTCGCCCACTCGCTGGCCGCGGGGCCGGGTGTGAACCCGCTCGGCGACGAGGCCCTCGCGATGCTCCCCGAGTGGTGGCGCAAGGGCGCCTGCGTCACGCTCGGCCAGGACGCGAAGGACGACACCCCGTGACCCGGGTCGCCGCCATCGACTGCGGTACGAACTCCATCCGGCTCCTCGTCGCCGACTGCGATCCGCAGACCGGCGAACTGGTCGACCTGGACCGCCGGATGACGATCGTCCGGCTCGGCCAGGGTGTCGACCGCACCGGCCGGCTGGCCCCCGAGGCCCTGGAGCGGACCTTCGCCGCCTGCCGGGAGTACGCGGCCGTCATCAAGGAGCACGGCGCGCAGCGGCTGCGCTTCGTCGCCACCTCCGCCTCCCGGGACGCCGAGAACCGGGACGAGTTCGCGCGCGGGGTGCTGGACATCCTGGGCGTCGAGCCCGAGGTCATCAGCGGCGACCAGGAGGCCGAGTTCTCCTTCACCGGCGCCACCCGGGAACTGACCGGCCGCCAGGACCTGGGCCGGCCCTACCTGGTGGTGGACATCGGCGGCGGCTCCACGGAGTTCGTCGTCGGCGACGACCACGTACGCGCCGCCCGTTCCGTGGACATCGGCTGTGTCCGGATGACCGAGCGTCACCTGGCGCACGAGGGCGTCGTGACCGACCCGCCGACGCCGGAGCAGGTCGCGGCGATACGGGCCGACATCGAGGCGGCCCTGGACCTCGCCGAGAAGACGGTCCCGCTGCGCGAGGCGCACACCCTGGTCGGCCTGGCCGGCTCGGTCACCACCGTCTCGGCGATCGCGCAGGACCTCCCCGCGTACGACTCGGCGGCCATCCACCACTCGCGCGTCTCCTACGACCGGGTCCGCGAGATCACCGACTGGCTGCTGCGCTCCACGCACGCCGAGCGCGCGGCGGTCGGCTCGATGCACCCGGGGCGCGTCGACGTGATCGCGGCGGGCGCGCTCGTCCTTCTCTCGATCATGGAACGGATCGGCGCCCGGGAGGTCGTCGTGAGCGAGCACGACATCCTCGACGGCATCGCCTGGTCGGTCGCGTAGGGGCCCGCGCAGAGGCCCGCGGGTCCTTGCCTGCACTCTGCTGAGCAGGCAGGAAGCGCGTTTGAGCACGGTGGAGGGGGGGGGGGGGGGGGCCCCCCCCCCCCCCCCCCAAAACCCCCCCGAGAGTCCCCCCAAAGAAACCGATTCCGTCTGGGGGAGAAGGGGGGGAGGGTGGGCCCTTCCTGGCACCCCCCCCCCCCTGCA
>NZ_JBVJAB010000005.1:0-92615 GCF_055591025.1 Streptomyces sp. NPDC041784 | reverse complement strand
GGGGGCGCGAGGGGAGCGTTGGGTGTTTTCTTGCGTTTGGGGGGGGAGGAGGGAGGGGGGGGGGGGGGGGGGGGGGGGGCTCCCCCCCCCCCCCCCCCCCACGACAGTCCGCCGGAAAACTTCGTGAAGTTCTTCACAAGGAATTCGGTCCTGTCGGAGGACGAAGTGGGGCCGGTTGACCCTTCCGGGGCCCCAACCCCCGTGTGAACGTGTTCAAAAGAGGCGTGCAGGGACGTTTCGCGGGTGCCTCGCGAAGGGAGGTTTCGGGACCCTCACGGGGCCTCTTCAAGCCCGGAGAGGCAGCTCACGCGGCATTGACAACGCCCCGCCCTACACGCTGGTTCCCGTTCCGCGCCATGATGTGAATCACGCGGGTCGCGGAGGATAGCACACACCCTCCCGAAGCTTGTGAAGGGGCGCACGAGCGACCCCCTCCGGGCGGGTGGATACTCGATGCCATGAGCACCACGGAGCGTCCCAGGATCCTCGTAGTAGGCGGTGGGTACGTAGGCCTGTACGCAGCTCGGCGCATTCTCAAGAAGATGCGCTACGGCGAGGCGACCGTCACGGTCGTCGACCCCCGGTCGTACATGACCTACCAGCCCTTCCTCCCCGAAACCGCCGCCGGCAACATCTCCCCGCGCCATGTCGTCGTCCCGCTGCGACGCGTGCTGCCGAAGGCGGAGGTCCTCACCGGCCGGGTCACCACCATCGATCAGGACCGCAAGGTCGCCACGATCGCCCCGCTGGTCGGCGAGGCGTACGAGCTGCCCTTCGACTACCTGGTCATCGCGCTCGGCGCGGTCTCCCGCACCTTCCCGATCCCCGGCCTCGCCGAGCAGGGCATCGGCATGAAGGGCGTCGAGGAGGCCATCGGCCTGCGCAACCACGTCCTCGAGCAGCTCGACAAGGCCGACTCCACCACGGACGAGGAGATCCGCCGCAAGGCGCTCACCTTCGTCTTCATCGGCGGCGGCTTCGCCGGTGCGGAGACCATCGGTGAGGTCGAGGACCTGGCCCGGGACGCGGCCAAGTACTACAAGACCGTGTCCCGCGAGGACATGCGCTTCATCCTCGTCGACGCCGCGGACAAGATCCTGCCCGAGGTCGGCCCGAAGCTCGGCCAGTACGGCAAGGCCCACCTGGAGAGCCGGGGCGTGGAGATCTACCTCTCCACCTCCATGGACTCCTGCGTCGACGGCCACGTCGTGCTGAAGAACGGCCTCGAGGTCGACTCCAACACGATCGTGTGGACGGCCGGCGTCAAGCCGAACCCGGTTCTGGCCCGCTACGGCCTCCCGCTCGGCCCCCGCGGTCACGTGGACGCCCAGCCGACCCTCCAGGTCACCGGCACCGACTACATCTGGGCCGCAGGCGACAACGCCCAGGTCCCGGACATCGCCGCCCGCAAGGCCGGTGTCGAGAACGCCTGGTGCCCGCCGAACGCCCAGCACGCGCTGCGTCAGGCCAAGGTCCTCGGCGACAACGTCATCTCCGGCATGCGGGGCTTCCAGCAGAAGCCCTACTCGCACTCCAACAAGGGTGCGGTCGCGGGTCTCGGCCTGCACAAGGGCGTCGCGATGATCGTCATGGGCAAGATGAAGATCAAGCTCAAGGGCCGTCTCGCCTGGTACATGCACCGTGGCTACCACGGCATGGCGATGCCGACGTGGAACCGCAAGATCCGCGTCTTCGCCGACTGGACGCTCGGCATGTTCCTCAAGCGCGAGGTGGTCGCCCTCGGCGCCCTGGAGTCCCCGCGCGAGGAGTTCTACGAGGCCGCCAAGCCCGCCCCGGCCCCGGCCCCGGCCGCCGCCAAGCCCGAGTCCGAGAAGGCCAAGGCCTCCTGAGCCTCGGTCACCCCCGGCCACCGGTCACCCCGTGACCGACGGCCACTGAACGCCCCGAAGGGGCCGCCCGCCATCCGTGGTGCGGGCGGCCCCTTCGGCGTACCTGGGCGTACGGCCGAGCTTCCCCCAGCAGGGCGCCCCACGGGCCGCCCCGTGTGATCGGTCCTGGTGACGTCCGGGGAGTTTGCCCAGCCATGACGCGCGTGGGGGACTGCGTCCGGGCCTCTCAGGTGTTTTCGTGGAGTCAGGACAATCCGGGAACACCGTCACGGAGGTGTGCTCCATGGCCGATGCCGCGTCGCGGCTTCACGCTTGCGCCGAACAGTTGCTGGGGGCCCCGCTCCTGGTGCGCGTCCGCGCCTGGGACGGTTCGCAGGCCGGCCCTCCCGACGCGCCCACCCTCGTCGTACACAACCGTCGAGCCGTGCGCCGGCTGCTGTTCAAGCCCGGTGAACTGGGGCTCGCACGGGCGTGGGTCGCCGGGGACCTGGGCATCGAGGGGGACCTTTACGCCGCCCTCGACCTGCTCTCCGGTCTCGTCTGGGAGCGGGGCGAGGACGCCCGTCCGCTCCTGCGGGCCCTGCGCGACCCGGACTTCCGGTCGGCGGCCCGGGCGCTGCTGAAGCTCGCCGGGCCGCCGTTCCCGCCCGCCCCGCCCCGCGAGGAGGTCCGCCGCCGCGGCCACCTCCACACCCGCCACACCGACCGCCGCGCCATCAGCCACCACTACGACGTCGGCAACGACTTCTACGAGCTGGTCCTCGGCCCGTCGATGGTGTACTCGTGCGCCTACTGGCCCGATCCGGACGCCACCCTCGAAGAGGCGCAGTTCGACAAGCTCGAACTGGTCTGCCGCAAGCTCGCGCTGACCCCCGGTCAGCGGCTCCTCGACGTCGGCTGCGGCTGGGGGTCGATGGCGATCCACGCGGCGCGCGAGCACGGGGTGTCCGTCGTGGGGATCACCGTCTCCCAGGAACAGGCGGCCTACGCCCGCAAGCGCGTCGCCGACGCAGGGCTCACCGACCGGGTGGAGATCCGGGTGCAGGACTACCGGGACGTCACCGACGGGCCGTACGACGCGATCTCGTCGATCGGGATGGCCGAGCACGTCGGCTCGGAGAAGTACCTCACGTACGCGTGCGAGCTGTACGCGCTGCTCGCGCCCGGCGGACGGCTCCTCAACCACCAGATCGCCCGCCGCCCCCAGGGCGACGAAACGACCTACCACGTGGACGAGTTCATCGACGCCTATGTCTTCCCGGACGGCGAGCTTGCCCCCGTCGGAACCACCGTCACCCTGCTGGAACGCGCCGGGTTCGAGGTCCGTGACGTCGAGGCGATCCGTGAGCACTACGCCCTCACCCTGCGCCGCTGGGTCGCCCGGCTGGAGGCCGGATGGGACCGGGCGGTGCGGCTGACCTCCCCCGGCCGCGCCCGCGTCTGGCGGCTCTACATGGCCGCCTGCGCCGTCGCCTTCGAACGCAACCGCATCGGCGTCAACCAGGTCCTGGCGGTCCGGACCCCGCGGTCCGGAGCCTCCGGGACGCCCCTGCGCTCACGCGTCTGGCAGTAGCGGGCGGCCGGCGGCAGCGGACGGCGAAGGGCCCCGCCGCGCGGTGCGACGGGGCCCCGGGCATCCGCCCCCTACTCCGACTTGATCGCCGCCAGCATGTTCAGCCGGGAGGCCCGCCGGGCCGGCCACAGTGCGGCCAGGACGCCCACCCCGGCGGCCAGCAGCAGGAACACGGCCATCCGGGCCCACGGCAGGACCAGCTCGTACGTGGCCATCTTCGTGCCGAGCAGCTCGCCCGCGGCCCAGCCGAAGAACACGCCCAGGCCGATGCCGAGCACCCCGCCGAAGAGCGAGATGACCAGCGACTCCAGACGGACCATCCGCTTCACCGCACGCCGCTCCAGGCCGATCGCGCGCAGCATGCCGATCTCCTGCGAGCGCTCGAAGACGGACATCGCGAGGGTGTTGATCACGCCGAGCACCGCGACGATCACGGCCATCGCGAGCAGCCCGTAGAGCATGTTCAGCATCAGGGTGAACATCTTCGCGATGTCGTCGGAGAGGTCCTGCTTGCTCTGCACCTTGATGGCCGGGTTGGAGCCGAGTGCCTTCTCCAGCCGGTCCTTGGTCGCGTCCGACGCGCCGCCGGACGTCTTGACCATGACCTGCATGTCGGACGGGTCCTCCTGGTGCGGGGCGAGCACCGAGGTGTCCAGCATGATGCCTGAGATCAGCTCGTTGCCCTCGTAGACCCCGGCGACCGTCAGCTCCTGCTTCTTGCCGTCCTCGTAGGCGACGGTGAAGGCGGAACCGGCCTTCCAGTCGTGGTGCTCGGCGGTGTCCTTGTCGACGACGACCCGTGTCCCGCCGACCTCGAACGTGCCGTCGTCGACCTTCAGGTCGGTCAGCTCACCGATCGCGGGGGTGACCCCGGTGAGGTACTCGGTCTCCCCGTCGATGCGCGCGGGCGCGTTGCGCAGCGGGCTGGTGGCGGTCACCCCGTCGGTGGCCTTCAGCTTCTCCTCCACGTCGGTGGAGAGCGTGTTGCCGTTGGCCATGGACACCATGTAGTCGGCGCTGAGCGCGGCGGAGGCCATCTTGTCGATGGACTTCTGGAGGCTGCCGGCCATCACCGTCATACCGGTGATCAGGGTGAGGCCGATCATCAGCGCGGAGGCCGTGGCGGCCGTGCGGCGCGGGTTGCGCACCGAGTTCTGCCGGGCCAGCTTCCCGGAGACCCCGAAGATCCGCAGGACGGGCGCGGCGGCCGCGATCAGCGGGCGGGACAGCAGCGGGGTCAGGATGAACACACCGATGATCAGCAGGACCGCGCCGAGGCCCATGGGGGCCTGGCCGTCGGAGCCGTCCATCGTCGTCGCGGCCAGGACCACGGCGACACCCGCCGCCGAGAACAGCGCGCCCAGCGTGTTGCGCAGCACCAGGGACTTGGTGGTCGCCTTGGCGTGCACGCTGCTCATCGCGGCGACCGGCGGGATCTTCGCGGCCCGGCGGCCGGGCAGCCAGGCGGCCAGCATGGTGATGACGACGCCCACGGCGAACGAGGTCGCGACCGTGCCGGGCGAGACGATCAGCGGGCCGTCGGGGACGGTCGCGCCCAGCGTGCCAAGCAGCGCGCGCAGCCCGGCGCCGATGCCGATGCCGGCCACCAGACCGGTCACGCCGGCCACCGTGCCGACCACGAACGCCTCGATCAGCACCGACCGCGTCACCTGGCGGCGCGAGGCGCCGACGGCCCGCAGCAGCGCCAGCTCCTTGGTCCGCTGGGCGACCAGCATGGTGAAGGTGTTGGCGATGATGAACGTGCCGACGAAGAGCGCGATGCCCGCGAAGACCAGCAGGCCCTGCTTCAGCCCGCTCATCGAGGCGGAGATCATCTCGGCCTGGTCGTCGGCGAGCTCGCGCGCGGTGGTGGTCTCCACCTCGTCCTTGGGCAGGGCGGCGTCCAGCGCGGACTTCAGCGCGGCCTGCGAGGTGCCGGCGGCGGCCTTCACGTCGATCTCGTCGTACGTGCCGGGCTCGCCGAACAGCTTCTGGGCGGTCGCCGTGTCGAACAGGGCGAGGCTGCCGCCGGCGGCGACATTGCCGTCGTCGGTGGTGAAGATGCCGGTGATCTTCGGGGTGAGGACGGGGCCGTCGACCGAGATCCGTACGGTGTCGCCGACCTCGTAGCCGGCCCGGCGGGCGGTCTCGGAGTCGATGGCGACCTGGTTCGCGCCGTGCGGGGGCGTGCCCTCCTTCAGCGGGTACCGGGGGTCGTCGTCGCCCCAGTAGTTGCCGCCCTGGGACTGGAAGCCGCCGCCGACGAGCTTGCCGTCCTTGTCGGCGATGGCGGTGAAGCCGGTGACGACGCCGACGGCGGAGGCGGCGCCCGGCACCTTCGCGCTGCGCTCGCGCAGGGCCTCGGTCAGCTCCGGCGTCTGGACGATGCGGTCGCCGACGTCCGGCTGGACCTGCCCGGTCACGGCGACGTCGACCTGGTCGAAGCCCTTGGCGGAGCTGTTCTGGAGGGCGTTGGAGAGGGTGTTGGTGAAGACCAGGGTCCCGGAGACGAAGGCCACGCCGAGCATCACGGCGAGGACGGTCATCAGGAGCCGGGCCTTGTGCGCGAGAACATTGCGCAAGGCGGTGCGGAACATGGTGGTTTTCTCAGTCCTGTCGGTCCCGGGCGGGGGTCAGCTGGTGCGGCCCTTGGCGTCGAACCGCTTCATCCGGTCGAGGACCGAGTCCGCAGTCGGCCCGTGGACCTCGTCGACGATCCGGCCGTCCGCGAGGAACACCACCCGGTCCGCGTACGCCGCCGCCACCGGGTCGTGGGTCACCATGACCACCGTCTGGCCGAGTTCCCGCACCGAGTTGCGCAGGAAGCCCAGCACCTCGGCGCCGGAGCGCGAGTCGAGGTTTCCGGTCGGCTCGTCGCCGAAGATGATGTCCGGCCGGGAGGCCAGGGCGCGGGCGACGGCGACGCGCTGCTGCTGGCCGCCGGAGAGCTGGGCGGGCCGGTGACCGAGCCGGTCCCTGAGCCCCACCATCTGGATCACGTTGTCCAGCCACGCCTTGTCCGGCTTACGGCCGGCGATGTCCATCGGGAGGGTGATGTTCTCCAGGGCGGTCAGCGTCGGCAGCAGGTTGAACGCCTGGAAGATGAAGCCGATCTTGTCCCGGCGCAACTTGGTGAGCTGCTTGTCCTTGAGCGAGCCGAGTTCGGTGTCGCCGATCCGCACGGAACCGGAGGAGAAGGTGTCCAGTCCGGCGACGCAGTGCATCAGCGTGGACTTGCCGGAGCCGGAGGGGCCCATGATCGCGGTGAACTCGGCCTGCCGGAAGTCGACGGAGACCCGGTCCAGGGCGACCACCTGGGTCTCGCCCTGTCCGTAGATCTTCGACAGGTCCGTGGCGCGCGCGGCCACGGCGGTGGTCCGGTCGGAGAGGGGCATGGTGGTCACGGGTACGGGCTCCTGTCGGGACGACGGTCTTGTCTTGGGGACTCGAACCATCGTTCCGGCCGCGCGCCGCGTTGTAGTCACCCCTTGTTCCGGTTCCGAAGACAGACTCGGGTCGGACCGCGGCCCGCCGTGTCATACCTGGGGATGACACCCCTCCCTGAGGGGCGTCCGAAGTGACCGTTCGTCAAGAACCGGTGGAGCACCCTTGTTCGGGCGGTGAAATTCCGTCATTCCGCGTACACGGGCTGTCGTCGCGCGCGAGGCTACTGGCAAGTGCGGATGGCCAGTTCCAGGTGCTGATGCTCCCTCAGACGTCAATAAAATAAGACAACATCGCGACGCCCTTCCGCTGTTCGGGGGACGTGTCCCGATAGGCTCGAACCTCGACGCGGAGCCCATGGCCTGCCCGGATGGTGGAATGCAGACACGGCGAGCTTAAACCTCGCTGCCCCTTCGCGGGCGTGCCGGTTCAAGTCCGGCTCCGGGCACCTCCGACGCCTCGGCGATCACTGCATCGTCCATTGAGGCAGTGTCCGCACTCGGGACCGTTGACACCGGATGGACGCGGGCGCAGACTCACGCCAGGTAATAGTGAAGAAAATTTCACTACACGAACACGTCATCATGTGGACCACGTCACTGTCCGAAGGGAACGTCCGATGCGCACCACCGTCGGCATCATCGGCGCCGGCCCCGCCGGCCTCCTCCTCGCCCGGCTGCTCCACAACGCGGGCATCGGCTCGGTCGTCCTGGAGAGCCGCGACCGGGCCTACGTCGAGCACCGGCAGCGCGCCGGGATCCTGGAGCAGGGCACGGTGGACGTGCTGCGCGCGGCCGGCGCCGGGGAACGCATGGACCGGGAGGGGCTGCGCCACGACGGGATCGAACTGCGGTTCGACCGCACTCGCCATCGGGTCGACTTCCCCGGCCTCACCGGCGGCCGGTCCGTGATGGTCTACGCCCAGACGGAGGTGTGCAAGGACCTCATCGCCCTCCAGCTGAAGGAGGGCGGCCCGCTGCTCTTCGAGGCGGAGGCGCTGGCCGTAGAGGACGCCGGCACCACCCACCCGCGCGTCCGCTTCCGCCACGAGGGCGTCGAGGACGTCCTGGAGTGCGACTACGTCGTCGGATGCGACGGCTTCTGGGGCGTCGCCCGGCATGCGATCCCGGCCGAGCTGACCCGCACGTTCGAACGGACGTACCCCTTCGGCTGGCTCGGCATCCTCGCCGACGTCCCGCCCTCGCACGACGAACTGGTCTACGCCCGCCACGACCGCGGCTTCGCCCTGCTGTCCATGCGCTCCCCGACGGTCTCCCGCCTCTACCTCCAGGTCCCCGAGGGCACCGACGCCGAGTCCTGGGGCGACGAGGAGATCTGGGACGAGCTGGAGCGGCGGTTCGAGACCGACGACGACTGGACCCTGGAGCGCGGCCCGATCACCCAGAAGTCCGTCACCCCCATGCGCTCCTATGTCCACGAGCCCATGCGGCACGGCCGGCTCTTCCTCGCGGGGGACGCGGCCCACATCGTCCCGCCCACCGGCGCCAAGGGGCTCAACCTCGCCGTCGGCGACGTCGTGACGTTCGCGCGGGCGCTGGCCCACGAGAAGGAGACCGGTTCGGCCGAACTCCTCGACGCCTACTCGGCGACCTGTCTGCGCCGGGTCTGGCAGGCCGAGCGGTTCTCGTACGACATGACGACCCTGCTGCACCGCGCCCCCGACGCCGCCCCCTTCGAGGACCGGCTCCAGGTGGCCCGGCTGGAGCGGATCGTCTCCTCGCGGGCCGCGGAGACCGACCTGGCCGAGGCGTACACCGGGTTCCCGTTCGGGTGAACGACCGGCCGGTCTCCGACCGGTTCCGGCCAGGTCGCAGGTTGGTCATGAATGAGGCCCTCCAGTGCCGGGAATCACGCTGCCGCGTAGCGTGTTGCGCAGCACAAGAGGGAAAGATCCTCCTCAAGCACTAGGGTCAATCCTTTGCCTACCTATTACCCTTGACCCCAAGGCCGCGCAGTGTGGCCACGGAGGAGCGAAATGGAGAGCAGAAACCCGGTCTTCTCGCGACGGGGGTTCAGCCGCGACAACGGCTACGCGGGCTTCAACGCGACGCCGCAGGCCGGGGGACCCGCTGTCGGCACGCAGGCCAACCCGTACGCGCAGCAGGGGGGCAACCCCTACGCGCAGAACCCTTACGCCCAGCAGGGCCTTCAGGGTGCACCGCCGCAGGCCCCGGCCACCACCGGCGCCATGACCATGGACGACGTCGTCGCGCGCACCGCGACCACGCTCGGCACCGTGGTCGTCACGGCGGTCCTGTCCTGGCTGCTGCTGCCCGTCGACGAGGCCAACCTCGGCAAGTCCTACGGCATCGCCGTCGGCGCCGGCCTGGTCGCGATGGTGCTGGCCCTGGTCCAGTCCTTCAAGCGCCGTCCGTCGCCCGCGCTGATCCTGTCGTACGCCGCCCTCGAGGGCGTCTTCCTCGGCGTGATCTCGGCCGCGGTGTCGACGTACATCTCCGACGGCGTCGTCGCCCAGGCGGTGCTCGGCACCATGGCGGTCTTCGCCGGCGTGCTGGTGGCGTACAAGGCGGGCTGGATCCGCGTCAACCGCCGCTTCTACGGGTTCGTGATGGCCGCCGCGCTCGGCTTCGTCCTGCTGATGGCCGTGAACCTGCTGTTCACCGTCTTCGGCGGCGGGGACGGCCTCGGCTTCCGCAGCGGCCCGCTCGGCATCGTCTTCGGAGTCATCGGCATCCTCCTCGGTGCCTGCTTCCTCGCCCTGGACTTCAAGCAGGTCGAGGACGGCATCTCCTACGGTGCCCCGCGCGAGGAGGCCTGGCTCGCCGCCTTCGGCCTCACGCTGACGCTGGTGTGGATCTACATGGAGTTCCTGCGACTCCTGTCGATCCTGAACAGCGACTGAGTCGCGGCCGCCGGCAGCGGTTCGGCGTGAAAGGGCCCCGGGGTCTCCCCCGGGGCCCTTCGTCGTGTGGGCGCGAGAGCGACGGCCGTCGTGCGCGCTAGCGGAGTTTGCGCGCGGCCCTCCTCAGGTCGTACTCGTGGATGAGCGCCTTCGCGTGGCCGTACGCGAGGTTGTGCTCGTGGCGGAGCCAGCTGACCTTCTCCTCGAAGCGGAGAGCGGGGCCGTCGCCGATGGTGCGCAGCCAGTCGGAGACTTCACGACCGGTGCAATGGGGGATGCGGGCGAGCAGATTGCGATGGGTCTCCTCGGAGAGGACATGGGACATCGGCGCCTCCGGTAGCAAAGGGGATGTAAGCCGGTCCTTCAGGTCACGGTGCCTGAGTGTTCGCCCGTTGGCAACAGTCCCGGTGCGACGCGTACGCTCACCGCGTGGCTGATACGACGTCCCTGACCCGTGCGGTGGATCACTTCGCCGATCGTTTGAGGGCGGCCCCTCAGAGCCGCCTGCAGCGCGGCGCCGCCGCGGAGGCGCTGGCGCTGGCCAGGCAGTTGGCCCGGTGGGCGCAGTCCATCGAGGAACCCTCCGCGGAGCCGCGCGAGATGCCGGACGTCGGGATGTTCGCCGCCGCCGACCAAATCACCGTGGCCGTGCACGACTTGGCCCTCGTGCTCGTCGACGAGGGCCAGGTGGAGGAAGCGGTGCGGATGGTCGAGGAGGCGCAGAAGCGGGCGGGGGTGTGACCGCGGGCGCCTACAGGCTCGCTATGACCCGGTCCGCCAGGATGTAGACGTTCTCCTCGCCGCAGGCGAAAGTCAGCGTGTACGCGCCCGAGATGCCGGAGCCGCCCAGGAGGAACGGGGTGAGGCCGGCGGAGAGGGCCGTGGAGAGGCGTTCGGCGGTCTCGCGGTGGCCCGGGGTCATGCACAGGGTGGTGCCGTCGGCGAAGACGTAGACGTCGAGGGTGCCGAGCGGACCCGGGCGGACATCGGTCAGCTGGACCTGGGCGGCGGCCAGCTCCTCGAGGGTGGCCACGGTGCGCTCGTGGTCGTTCACGACCGGTGACTGGACCGGTACGAAGTCCGGGTGGGACGGGTGGCGGCGGCGGGCCGCGGCCAGTTCGGCGGAGTCCCCGGCGAACTCGTCGGCGTCCGCGGTCGGCTCGGCGACCGGCTCCAGCGGCTCCATGCCCACGAAGTCGGCCTGGCGGGGCAGGAACAGCTCGCTGTCCGGCAGGCCCAGCAGGGTGGGGGCGTCGGAGGCGTCACGGGCCTCCTGGGCGGCCCAGAAGGCCCGGGCCTCGGCCAGCTCCCGCTCCCGCTCCTCCGCGAGCGCCTCGGCCACGGCCGCGCGTATCTCAGCGGTGTCGGTCGTGGAACGGGCGGCCGGAACGAAGCCGCGTGTCTCGGCGGCCCGGTTCTCGGCGAGCTGGGTGTGCAGGGCGGCGACCTGCCGGCGCAGTTGCATGAGGGTGCGCAGGACGGCGACGCCCACGGCGCCCGTGGCGGCCGTGGTGACCAACAAGGCGATCGGCATGGCGCTCACTGACGTACTCCCGGTTCAAAGTCGACCCCCGACTTCCTACATCAGCTTGAAGGGCGGACTATCCAGCTGTCAGTGCGTAACGTCACGAAACGGACAGGTCTTTGGGCCTGGAGTTAGGTGGTGAACGGCGCTGAGCTGCTTAAATCCCCTTCCGAGGGAGATAGGTCACATCCTGGGGGAGATTGGATCACGGAACGGCCCGGAGTTCAGGTGCTTCCCGAACTCCGGGCCGTTGTGTGACGGCAGGTGCCGAAACGGTTACGCAGAGAGCCCGTTCAGCTGAGGCGCTCGATGACCATCGCCATGCCCTGACCGCCGCCGACGCACATGGTCTCCAGACCGAACTGCTTGTCGTGGAACTGGAGGGAATTGATGAGCGTGCCGGTGATGCGGGCGCCCGTCATGCCGAAGGGGTGGCCGACGGCGATGGCGCCACCGTTCACGTTCAGCTTGTCGAGGTCGATGCCGAGGTCGCGGTAGGAGGGGATCACCTGCGCGGCGAACGCCTCGTTGATCTCGACCAGGTCGATGTCGTCGATGGTGAGGCCGGCGCGCCGCAGGGCCTGCTGCGAGGCCTCGACCGGGCCGAGGCCCATGATCTCGGGGGAGAGGCCGGAGACACCGGTCGACACGATGCGGGCGAGCGGGGTGAGGCCGAGCTCGCGGGCCTTGGTGTCGGACATGATGACGACCGCGGCGGCGCCGTCGTTCAGCGGGCAGCAGTTGCCGGCCGTCACGAGGCCGTCGGGGCGGAAGACCGGCTTCAGGCCGGACACGGCCTCCAGGGTGACGCCGGCGCGCGGGCCGTCGTCCTTGCTGACCACGGTGCCGTCCGGGAGGGTCACCGGGGTGATCTCGCGCTCCCAGAAGCCGTTCTTGATGGCTTCCTCGGCGAGGTTCTGGGAGCGGACGCCGAACTCGTCCATGTCCTGGCGGGTGACGCCCTTGGCGCGGGCCAGGTTCTCCGCGGTCTGGCCCATCGCGATGTACGGGTCGGGGACCAGGCCGTCCTCGCGCGGGTCGTGCCAGGTGGAGCCCTCGGACGCGGCGGTGGCGGCGGTACGGGCCTGCGCCTCGTCGAAGAACGGGTTCATGGTGTCCGGCAGGCCGTCGGAGCTGCCCTTGGCGAACCGGGAGACCATCTCGACGCCGGCCGAGATGAAGACGTCGCCCTCGCCGGCCTTGATGGCGTGCAGGGCCATGCGGCTGGTCTGGAGGGACGAGGAACAGTACCGGGTGATCGTGCAGCCGGGCAGGTGGTCCATGCCCATCTGTACGGCGACGACACGGCCCAGGTTGTAGCCCTGCTCGCCGCCGGGGAGGCCGCAGCCGAGCATCAGGTCGTCGATGTCCCTCGGGTCCAGCTCGGGGACCTTCGCCAGGGCGGCCTGGATGATCGTGGCGGTGAGGTCGTCCGGACGGAGGTCCTTCAGCGAGCCCTTGACGGCGCGGCCGATCGGGGAACGGGCGGTCGAGACGATGACGGCTTCGGGCATCACGGCTCCATTGGCGAGGGTTCTTCCGGGCAGGGCTCTCAGGGAAGTTACCCGTACGTATGGCCAGGGTCACGGTGGTGACGGTGTGACCCTGGCCATAACTTTCTAAGCGCTTGCTTTTCTTGGGGTGGTCCCGCCCTCACACCCCGGACGGACTGGTGGGTGACACCGGCGCGGGTTCGGCCTCCGCGACCCGCCGCCTGCGCCGCCGCTTCAGCAGGGCCCAGGGACCCCTCGGGCCCGTCGGCATCGCCGCGGTGACCTCCGTGCCGGCCTCCGAGGCCGCCTCCGCCGCCGCCCGCGCGACCGGGAGGAAGCCCTCGCGGCGGGTGGCGTCCGGGCGCTCCTCCTCGGCCGGCCACAGCCCCAGCGCGGCGCAGACGGTCGGCAGGACGGCCATCGCCGCCGTCGCGTACCCCTCGGCCGAGGGGTGGTAGTGGTCGGGGCCGAACAGTTCACGGGGGTTGGCCTCGAACTCCGGGCCGAGGAGGTCGCCCAGGGACACCGTGCGGCCGCCCTGTTCCACGGCACCGATCGTCTGGGCCGCCGCCAGCTGGCGGGAGGCACGCCGGGCCAGCCAGCGCAGCGGCTGCGGGACCGGCTCGATCGTGCCCAGGTCGGGGCAGGTGCCGACCACGACCTCGGCGCCCGCCGTGCGCAGCCGGCGTACCGCCGCCGAGAGATGACGCACCGAACGCGTCGGCGGCATGCGGTGGGTGACGTCGTTCGCGCCGATCATGATCACGCAGATGTCGGGCACCCGGTCCGGGTTCCCGAGGACCAGCGCGACCTGCCGGTCGAGGTCGTCCGACTGGGCGCCCGGCAGGGCCGCGTTCCGCAGCTCCACCGGACGTTCCGCCACCGCCGCCAGGCCCGACGCCAGCAGCGCTCCCGGGGTCTGGCCGGAGCGGCGCACCCCCTGGCCGGCGGCCGTGGAGTCGCCCAGCAGGACCAGCCGCAGGGGTTCCGAGCCCGGGGTGCCGGGTGCGTCGTACGTGCGGCCGTAGCGGCCGTCCGCGTTCGGGACGCGCGCGTGTTCGCCATTGCCGTTCACATGGCGCCGGGCCAGCTGCGCCTCCGCCAGCAGCAGGCCCACGACCGCCGCCCCGGCCAGACCGATGCCGCCGCCGCCGTAGGCCGCGCCGGCCGCGATGCGCCGGGCCACTCTCGCCCTCGACATGCTCGTCATGCCTCGACGCCACCTCCTCGTGTCCGTACAACCACTCCTTGCCCCGTACGGACCGTCGGCCAATCTCAACGGCGAGTGAACCTCGCGGCCGGGCCGTACCCTGGCGTCACCACTACGACCACTGTTTTTGCAAGCAACCGGAGACAACGGTGCGATTCCACGACTCGATGATCAGCCTCGTCGGCAACACCCCGCTGGTGAGGCTCAACACCGTGACCAAGGGCATCCAGGCGACCGTCCTGGCCAAGGTGGAGTACTTCAACCCGGGCGGTTCCGTGAAGGACCGCATCGCCCTGCGCATGATCGAGGCCGCCGAGAAGAGCGGGGAGCTGAAGCCGGGGGGCACGATCGTCGAGCCGACCAGCGGCAACACGGGTGTGGGGCTCGCCATCGTGGCGCAGCAGAAGGGGTACAAGTGCATCTTCGTGTGCCCCGACAAGGTGAGCACAGACAAGATCAACGTCCTGCGCGCGTACGGCGCCGAGGTCGTCGTCTGCCCGACCGCCGTGGACCCGGAGCACCCGGACTCCTACTACAACGTCTCCGACCGGCTGGTCCGTGAGACGCCGGGCGCCTGGAAGCCCGACCAGTACTCCAACCCGAACAACCCGCTTTCCCACTACCACTCGACCGGACCCGAGCTGTGGGAGCAGACGGAGGGGAAGATCACCCACTTCGTGGCGGGCGTGGGCACCGGCGGCACCATCTCCGGCACCGGCCGCTATCTGAAGGACGCCAGCGACGGCGCGGTGCAGGTCATCGGCGCCGACCCGGAGGGCTCCGTCTACTCCGGCGGTTCCGGGCGGCCGTACCTGGTCGAGGGCGTCGGTGAGGACTTCTGGCCCACCGCCTACGACCGGACCGTCGCCGACGAGATCGTGGCGGTGTCCGACAAGGACTCCTTCCAGATGACCCGGCGCCTGGCGAAGGAGGAGGGGCTGCTGGTCGGCGGTTCCTGCGGCATGGCCGTGGTGGCCGCGCTGCGGGTGGCCGAGCGGCTCGGGCCGGACGACGTGGTCGTCGTCCTGCTGCCGGACAGCGGGCGCGGCTACCTCTCCAAGATCTTCAACGACGAGTGGATGGCCGACTACGGCTTCCTGGAGGACCAGGGCCCCAGCGCCCGGGTCGCCGACGTCCTCAACGACAAGGAGCACGGCGCCATGCCGTCCCTCGTCCACATGCACCCGGACGAGACGGTCGGCCAGGCCATCGAGGTGCTGCGCGAGTACGGCGTCTCGCAGATGCCGATCGTGAAGCCGGGCGCCGGTCACCCGGACGTGATGGCCGCCGAGGTCGTCGGGTCGGTCGTGGAGCGGGAGCTGCTGGACGCGCTGTTCACCCAGCGGGCCTCGCTCTCCGACCCGCTGGAGAAGCACATGTCGGCCCCGCTGCCGCAGGTCGGCTCCGGTGAGCCGGTCGGTGACCTGATGCAGGTGCTCGGCGACGCGGACGCGGCGATCGTCCTGGTCGAGGGCAAGCCCACCGGTGTCGTCAGCCGCCAGGACCTGCTGGCCTTCCTGGCCAAGGGCGGCAAGTAGCGTCACCTGGGAGGAGGCCGGGGGCGGGGTACAACTTCCCGGGCCACGGAGGGGAAACCTCCGGGAAACGTGCGGTGAACTCCCCGCCCGAACGCGGAACTTCCGTTTGTCTACCGAACCGGTGGACTTCGCGGAAGTGGTACGAGCGTGTCACGTCCGCGCAGCACTCGCTTAACACGCGTCCGGCAGATTAGTGGGTGTCGGCAGGGCGGGAGCGGCTCCCCGCCCCAGCCGGCAAACTGAACGGCGTCACGGACCTCCGGAGCGGCTCCCGGACCTCCACAGGCGCCATGGACGCGCAAGCCCGGCCTGACCCGGCACGCGTCCCACGCGGGGACCGCCGTCGTCCCGCCCCCCGGCAACGGGGGTGCGGCGGTCCCCGCGACAGTCTTTTCCGGACGTATTCGTTCCCGGCGTACCCGTTCGTCCGGGCGTACTCGCCCTCTGGCGTACCCGTTCTTCGGGTGTGCGCGAGAGGTCAGTCCTCCCAGTCGCTGTCCTTCGTGCCGCGGCGCCGGGTGCCGAAGAGGCCCGGGTGGGTGCGGGCGGCCTGGACGACGTTGACGCCGACGATGCCCAGCCAGGAGACGATCAGTCCCGGCAGATGCCCGGTGCCCGCGCCGATGGCCGACAGCGGGATCGCCAGCACCAGTGAGACGATGCCGAAGCCGAAGCGCTCGCCCCAGGAGTCCGTGGCCCCGGGCGAGCGGGAGTCCCGGGCCGCCACCATCTGGTGCTCGGCGAGCTGCCGGCGCACCCGCCGCTCCACCGCGCCGTCGATGCGCTGGTCGACCTTCTCCAGGAACGAGTCGACCAGCGCGGACTCGTACTCCTCACCCAGGTCCCTGCGGGCGTGCAGGGTGGCGTCGAGTTCCTTCTTCAGGTCGGCGTCCCGCGCTTCCATGGTGGTCTCCCATCCCGTCATGGCATCCACGGTAGGGAGCCGGTGCGCCGGCCGCACTGGGGATAGCCCCCGTGTCGGAGGGGAGGGGGCCACCCCGGAGTCACTTCGTCAGGCCGTGCTGCTTCGCATAGGTGTTCGCCACGTCCTCGGGGTCCTTCTTGTCCTTGTCCACCTGGCGGTTCAGCTCGGTGAGCTGGGCGGTGGTGAGGACGTTCCCGAGCCGGGCGAGGGCCTTGCGGACGGTGGAGTCGGCCTTGCGGTCGGCGATGAGCGGGACGACGTGCTGGCCGGGGATGAGGTTCTTCGGGTCGGTGAGGACCACCCAGTCGTTGGCCTGAATGTCGGTGTCGGTGGTGAAGAGGTTCGCCACGTCCACATCGCCCTTCTTGAGGGCGCCCTTGACCAGCGGACCGGAGGAGTCCAGCGACTTGAACTCCTTGAACTCGACGCCGTACACGTCCTTCAGGCCGATCACGCCCACCTGGCGCTTCTTCACCTCCGGTGCCGCGCCGATGACCAGCTTGCCGTTCTGCTTCGTGAGATCGGCGAGGGAGGCCAGGCCGTACTTCCCGGCCGTCTCCCGGGTGACCACGAAGGCGTCGGAGTCCTCGGCCATGCCGTACGGCAGGACCTGGAGGCCGGCCGGGAGGGCGATGGCGAGGGCGTTCTGCATCGCGCCCTCCTCCGTGGCCGTCGCCTTCGGGTCGAGGTAGTGGAGCAGGGCGCCCTGGTACTCGGGCAGCAGGTCGATGTCGCCGCCCTTGAGGGCGGGGATGAGGATCTCGCGGGTGCCGAGGTTCGGGCGGACCTTCGTCTTCACGCCGGCCGCCTCCAGGACGGCCGCGTAGAGGTGGCCCAGCACCTGGTTCTCGGTGAAGTTGGCGGTGCCGACGGTGACGCCGCCCTTGCTGGAGCCGGAGCCGCCACCGGCGGTGCCGCCGTCGTTGTCGAGCGAGGTGATGCCGCTCGCGCAGGCGGAGAGGGCGGGGACGGAGGCCGCTGCGAAGAGGCCGCCGAGGAGAGTGCGTCGGTTCATCGAGAGGTCCCTAGGCAGTGCGGGTGGGGGTGCCCCCGCTCGAGCGAAGCCGAGAGTGGGGGAGGAAGAGGAAGCGCTGGAGGCCGGAGAGGGCCAGGTCCAGGACCACGGCGACCGCGGCGACCAGCACCGCGCCGCCGAGCACCTGCACGAGGTCGCGCTGGGCCAGGCCGTCGAAGACGTAGCGGCCGAGGCCGCCGAAGGAGACGTACGCGGCGATCGTGGCCGTGGCGACCACCTGGATCAGCGCGAGCCGCAGGCCCGTCATGATCAGCGGCAGGGCGAGCGGCAGCTCCACCTGGAACAGGACCTGGTGGCCGCGCATGCCCTGCCCGCGCGCCGCGTCCCTGACCTCCGGGTCGACGGCGGTCATGCCCGCGTAGGTGTTGGTGACGATCGCCGGGACGGCGAGCGCGACCAGCGCGATGTACACCGGCCACATGGACAGGCCGCTGGCGAGGAAGACCAGCACGACCAGGCCGACGGTGGGCAGCGCGCGGCCGAAGGACGCGAGGTTGATGGCGACGAACGCGCCCTTGCCGGTGTGGCCGATCAGCAGGCCGAGGGGGAGGCCGATGGCGGCCGCGATCAGGGTGGCGAGGAGCGAGTACTGAAGGTGTTCGGCCAGGCGGTGGCCGATCCCGTCGGGGCCCGACCACTGGGAGCCGCTGGTCAGCCAGGTGCCGAGGTTCGCGAAGAGTTCGTACATCTCAGGCTCGCCTCCTGAGCCACGGGGTCAGGGCGTACTGGACGGCGACCAGCAGGGCGTCGGCGACCACGGCGAGCAGGATCGTGAGGACCACGCCCGCGATCACCGGGGTCGGGAAGTTGCGCTGGAAGCCGTCGGTGAAGAGCTGGCCGAGGCCGCCGTCGCCGATGTAGGTCGCGACCGAGACCAGGGAGATCGACATGACGGTCGCGATCCGGACACCTGCCATGATCACGGGGAGGGCGAGCGGGAACTCGACGGTGAGGAGCGTGCGCAGCGGGCGGGAGCCCATCGCCTTCGCCGCCTCCTTCGTCCTGACGGGGACCGAGTCGAGGCCCTCGACGGTGTTCCGCAGCAGTACGACCAGGGTGTAGACGGTCAGGCCGATGACGGTCGTGGTGCGGGTCAGTCCGCTGACCGGCAGGAGCAGCACGAAGATCGCGATCGACGGGATCGTGAACAGGACGTTGGAGAGGCCGAGCAGGAGGCCGCGCAGGGGGCGGATCCGGTGCGCGACCACAGCGAGGGGGAGCGAGATCAGCAGGCCGAGGAAGACGGCGGTGAGGGCGGCCTGGAGGTGGGAGACGGTGAGGGTGGTGAGGTCGTCGGTGTGGTCGCCGATCCACGACCAGTCGATGGTCATGCGGCCACGCCCACGGCTGCGTGCGCCCGGCTCGCGTGCTCGTGGATGTCGTCCCGCGAGGAGACGCCGGTGAGCACCCCGCCCGCGTCGACGCGGACGATCAGGCCGCTGGGGGAGGCGACGGACTCGTTCAGCGCGGACAGCAGGGAGTCGGTGTCCTTCAGGCCGCGTACGGGGAGTTCGGCGTCCGGGGAGGCCCAGTGCCGGGGCCTGCGGGCCTCGTCGAGGACGAGGGTCCAGGTGCCGCCCTCCGGGGCGGGGGCCTGCGGGACGGCCGCGAGGGTCGTGAGCGAGAGCAGCTTCAGACCGCGTTCGGCGCCGAGGAAGTCGGCCACGAAGTCGTCGGCGGGGCGGGCGAGGAGTTCGGCGGGCGGGGCGCACTGGACGAGATGGCCGCCGGTGCGGAAGATCGCGATCCGGTCGCCCAGCTTGACCGCCTCGTCGATGTCGTGGGTGACGAAGACGATGGTCTTGTTCAGTTCCTTCTGGAGCCGCAGCAGTTCGTCCTGGAGCTGGGTGCGCACCACGGGGTCGACCGCGCCGAACGGCTCGTCCATGAGCAGGACCGGCGGGTCGGCGGCGAGGGCGCGGGCCACGCCGACGCGCTGCTGCTGGCCGCCGGAGAGCTGGTGCGGGTAGCGCCTGCCGGCGTCCGCCGCCAGGCCGACCGTCGCCAGCAGCTCGGCCGCGCGGGCCCGGGCCTTCCTGCGGCCCCAGCCGAGCAGCAGCGGCACGGTGGCGATGTTGTCGAGCACCGTGCGGTGCGGGAAGAGGCCCGCCTGCTGGATGACGTACCCGATGGAGCGGCGCAGGTCGGCGGCGTCCTGCCGCTGAACGTCCTTGCCGCCGACCAGGATGGTCCCGGCGGACGGTTCGACCATCCGGTTGACCATGCGCAGGGTGGTCGTCTTGCCGCAGCCGGACGAGCCGACGAGGACGGTGACACCGCCCTCCGGCATCTCCAGGGAGAGGTCGTGGACCGCCGTGGTGCCGTTCGGGAAGCGCTTGTGGACCGCATCGAACTGGATCATGAGATGTCCCTTGCCCGGCTGTATAACCTCATGCAGAGTTCTTCCTAGGTGAATGGGTTGTCAACGCTTCGGTGTTAATCCGAGGTAACGGATGACCGTTGGGCAAGATCGGGTGTCCGAGTTGATGGGAGTTTTTGGCTTATGTCGTCTCGGATTGTGGACGCCCTCGATTTCCAGCACACCGGGCTCGTCGTCCTCGACGGCGTCGGCCTCGGGATCGCGGACGTCGTACGGCTCGCCGACGGGACCGCACGGCCGGTCCCCGGCAGCGACGCGATGCTCCGCGCCGAGGAGTCCTGGACCGCCGCCCGGCAGATCGCGGCCACCGGACGCGTCTACGGCCGCTCCACCGGCGTCGGCGCCAACCGCACCGAGGACGTGCCCACCGAGGCCGCCGCCGACCACGGACTGCGGCTGCTGCGCAGCCACGCCGGTGCCATCGGCGCGGAACTGCCCGCCCGGCAGGTCCGCGCGATGCTCGCCGTCCGCGCCAACCAGCTGCTCGCCGGCGGCGCCGGACTGCGCCCGAGCGTCGTCACGGCCCTGTGCGAGGCGCTGGAGAGCGAGGCACATCCGGTCGTCAACGAGTTCGGCTCGGTGGGCACCGGCGACCTGGCCGCGCTGGCCCAGGTGGGCCTCGCGCTGGTGGGGGAGCACCCCTGGCACGGCGCCGGCGCCCCCGCCCCCCAGCCCCTCGACAACAACGACGCCCTCGCCCTGATCAGCAGCAACGCCCTCACCCTCGGCCAGTCCGCCCTCGCCCTGCACGAACTGCGCGGGCTCATCGAGGCCACCCAGGTCGTCGCCGCGCTCTCCCTGCTCGCCGTGGACGGCTCGCACGAGGCGTACGCCGCCCCCGTGCACGACGCCCGCCCGCACCCCGGCTCCACCGAGGTCGCCCGCCGCATGCGGGAGCTGACCGGCGCCGGGGACCGGCCCACCCCGCCCCTCGGCCGCATCCAGGACCCCTACGGCTTCCGCTGCCTGCCCCAGATACACGGCCCCGCGCACGACGCCGCCGACGCCCTGGAGGAGGTGCTCGCCGTCGAGATCAACGCGGCCGCCGAGAACCCCCTCATCGACCCCCAGGACATGGCCGCCTACCACCACGGCGGCTTCTACCAGGCCCAGCTCGCCCTCGCCCTGGACCACTTCCGGCTGGCCGTCATGCAGGTGGCCCGGCTGTCCACCGCCCGGCTGTCCACCCTGAACGAGCCCGCCTACACCCGGCTGCGCCCCTTCCTCGCCGACGCCGAACCCGCCTCCTCCGGCGTGATGATCCTGGAGTACGCCGCCGGCGCCGCCCTCGGCGACCTGCGGGCCTTCGCGGCACCCGCGTCGCTCGGCCACGCTGTACTCTCCCGGGGCGTCGAGGAACAGGCCAGCTTCGCCTCGCTCGCCGCACGGCAGACACTGCGCCTGTGCGGCGCGTACCGTCTCGTCGTCGGCTGCGAACTCGTCGCCGCCGTACGGGCGCTGCGCCAGCGGGAGCTGCGGCCCGAGCCGGGACTGCCGGCCGGGCGGGCGCTGGAGCTGGCCGAGGCGGTGCTCGACGCGGACCAGAACGACCGGCCGCTCACCCAGGACGTGAGCGCGGCGGCCGCACTGCTGGACCGGTTCACGGACATCTGGAGGGGGAGCGGGGCATGAGCGCGGAGAGCGACATGGGCGTGACGGACACTCCTGCGGGACGGCTGCAGGCGCTCTTCGAGGGGCACCGGCTGACCCCGACCCAGCGGCGCATCGCGCACAGCATGGTGCGGCGCGCCGCCGACGTGCCGTTCCTGTCCAGCGTGGAGCTGGCCGAACTGGCCGGCGTCAGCCAGCCCTCCGTGACCCGCTTCGCGGTCGCCCTCGGCTTCGACGGCTACCCCGCGCTGCGCAAGCACCTGCGCGAGGTCGCGCCCGCCGAACAGCGGCCCGGCTCCGCGTCGTTCAACGAGTACCAGCAGGCCGTCGAGGCCGAGATCGAGAACCTCCGGCACCTCGCCGACCTGCTCGCCGACCCGCGCCCGGTGCACCGGGCCGGCCGGCTGATCGCCGCCTCCCGCCCGCTGCTCGTGCTCGGCCTGCGGGCCGCCGCCTCCCAGGCGTACGGGTTCACCTACTTCGCCGCCAAGGTCCATCCGGACGTCCGGCTGCTCCACGAGGGCGGCACGATGATCGAGGACCGGATCGACGCCGCCGTCCGCGCGGGCGCCACCGCGCTGCTCTGCTTCGCGCTGCCCCGGCATCCCCGCGAGGTCGTGGACACGCTCGGCTACGCCAAGGAGGCGGGGCTGAGCGTGGTGACCGTCGCGGACTCCGCGTTCGCACCCGTCGCCAAGGTCTCCGACCTGCTGCTGCCGGCCGCCGTCGGCACCGGGCTCGCCTTCGACACGGCGTGCGCGCCGATGCTGCTGGGTCGGGTGCTGCTGGAGGCGATGTGCGACGACCTGCCCGACGCGCAGGCCCGCCTGGAGGAGTTCGACGCGCGGGCGGCGGCGCGGGGGCTGTTCGTCGAATAGCGGCCCCGAGCGCAGGGGCGGGCGTCCTGGGCGCGGTGGCGTCCCGGGCGCCGCGTACGGCTCTCAGACTCGTCTCACCTTCGCTCGCTAGCGTGCCCGGCCGACGGGACTGGGTCTGCGAGGAGGCGGGAAAGTGGTGCGCGGAGGTCAAGGACTGGCACGGGTGGCGGTCGTCGTACGGGCCGGAGCCGCCCCGCTGTGGTGGGCCGGGGTGTTCGCGGCCGGGGTCGGCGTGCTGCCGCCCGGGATCACCGGCCGCAGGATCGGGGTCATGGCCGGGGCCGCGCTGTTCCTGGTGAGCGCCGCCGTGGTGGCGGTGCGCGGGCGGCGGCGTTTCACCGAGCTGGCGCGCGGCGCCGTCCGGGCCGGCAAGCACGATGTGCTCCAGGACCGGGCGGTCACCGTCCGCGCCTGGCGGCGGGGCCACCGCTGGTGGCTGCTGCTCGCCCTCGCGGCCGCGCTGGGCAGCTCCTTCGCCGTGCCCGCGGCCGGCGGCATGCTGCTCGCCGGCTGGGGCACCGGCCTGCGGCTGAGGGCCGTATGGCTCGGCCGGCGCGAACGGGCCGGAGACGCGCTGCTGTGGGTGCGCGTCGACTGGCTCGGCCGGTCCGGCGGAGCCCCGGCCGGCAAGGCCGTCAAGGGCTACCGCAGCACCGGCATCGCGGCGGGCGACGCGGCCCCGGGCGGGGCGCGCCGCCGCACCGACGTGTACCTGTAGCCGTGTGTGCGTGTGGCCGGGTACGTGTGATGGCGCCGGCTAGACCTCCAGCTCCTCCTCGATCTTGCGCAGCTGGTGGCGGGCCATCGCCAGGTTGGACCGCTTGGCGTCCAGCACCAGGTACAGGAAGAGGCCGTTGCCGCCGCGGCCGCTGAGCAGGCGGATCAGGTGGTACTGGTCGGACAGCGTGATCAGGATGTCCTCGATCTGCGCCTTGAGTCCGAGGTGCTCCATGGTGCGCATCTTGGCGCGCACCACGTCGGTGTTGCCGGCGGCGGCGACGTTCAGGTCGAAGCTCTTGGTACCGCCCAGGGTGCCCAGCGCCATGCCGCTGGTGTAGTCGACGAGCGCGACGGCTGAGGCGCCCTCGATGGAGGCGAGCGCCTCTTTCAGCGCGGTTTCGGTGTTGGCCATGACTGTGCTCCTCGGTTCCTTCTCAACTTTCCGTGGTGGTGCGCGCGTTGGGTGTGCCGCGCGCCGATCTGGTCCGTACGGTGAGGGGCTTGGCGGGGGGCTGCGCCCGCGCCGGGGCGAGCGCCGGCCTCGCCGCCCGCACCCTCGCCTCCCGCGCGTCGACGAGTTCCCCGATGCGCAGACCGGCCCGGCGCCCCTCCAGGTGCAGCCGGCCGACGTTGACCCGGTCCTGCGCGAGCAGCGTCAGCACCGCGCTGTGGCCGGCCGCGTACGTGGCGACATAGCCGTACACGCCCCGCACCAGCAGCTCGCGGAAGTCGCCCTGGCCGGTGGTGTCGGCCATCCGCACCGCGACACCGAGGGCGGCGGCGGTCAGCGCGGCCACCCCCTCCGGCTCCACGCCGGGGGTGTCGTGGGCGAGGACGAGTCCGTCCACGCCGGCCGCGAGCGCCCCGGTCAGGTGGGGCACCCGGGCCCGCAGCCGGCGCAGTTCGTCGAGAATCTCGGGCTCGGCCGCCATCAGCTCGTTCCTCCCGTCGCGCGGGCGCTGCCGCTCAAAGGGCCTCCAGCGCATCCCTGAGCCTCTTCAGCAGCGTGATGTCGGGGTCGTTGACGCGGGGCATCGGGATGCCCGGCGGGGGGTGGGGGGCGGGTGGCGCCATCGGCGGGGGCGGCGGGAGGAGCGCGGTCAGCAGGCCCGCGGCGGCCAGCCGACGGACGTCCACCAGGGTGTGGAACGCCTGCCGGCCCAGCTCCCGCGCGATGTCCGACGCCGTGCGGGCGCCGTTCACCAGGGCCAGCACCGCCCGCTGCCGGGCGGTCGTGACCGGCGCGGCGAGCGCCTCGGTCCGCCGCAGCGGCGCGCCGTCGGCCAGCGGGTCCGGCCACAGCCCGTCCAGCAGCTCACGGCGGCGCAGCGTCTCGCGCTCCAGCGCGTCCACCGGCACCGGCCGCAGGGCGCCGAGCCAGTGCCCGGCGCCGTAGACGAAACGGCCCGGCGTGCTGCTGGGGGCGAGCGCGAAGTACGCGGCGTCGTACAGCGCCCCCAGATGGCACAGCTCCAGGGCGCCGCGCGGGATCAGCTCGGCGTCGAGCAGCAGCCGGGCGGCGCCGTGCTCCTGGTCGGCCCGCTCCACGGCCGTCCGCCAGAGGGTGGGGTCGAGCGTGCCGTGGGTCAGGAGGAGGACGTCGAGGCCGGGCGCGAGCGGGCTCTCGGCGTGCACCACCCGGCCCTCGGCGAGGTAGAGCGAGCCGCGCTCGCGTTCCAGGACGCCGGTGGCCCGCTCGGCCGCGAGCCGGGTCAGCATCGGTGAGAGGCCGGAGCCCGCCCGGTGCCGGGCCGTCGACTTTTCGCGCACGGGCAGCCGGGGCGGCGGGGTGGTGCCCCGCGGTGTCGTCCCCACGAGCGTCATCCCAGCACCAGCCGTCCGGCCATCTCGCCCAGCCGGATCCGGGCCAGCGCGAGATTGCCGTCCGACCGGCCCAGCCACACGTGCAGGAACACACTGCTGTCGAAGGACGTCGAGACGAACCGCAGCAGGTGGTAGCTGTCCCGGTTGCTGATGATGAGGTCCTCCACGGGCGGGTCCGCCCGATCGTCGTCTCCCTGGTCGGGCGCGAACGCCCGCTGCTCCGCCGTGAGGCGCGCGACCTCGGCGGCCTCGGCGGCCGCGGCCTCGTGGTCACCGCCGGGGAAATCCCCGACCGAGCCCAGGGCGAGCCCGCTGGTCCAGTCGACCAGCGCGGCTCCCCGGGCCCCGGGCAGCCGCATGGCCTCCAGTAGGCACTCGTCGATTCCGGGCACCGTGGCTCCCCTCCCGCCTGCGGTTCGGCTGAGTGATGAGGAGGCTACGCAACGTGTGCGCGAGGGGTGAGTCTTCTGGCATTTTCCGGCGGAACATGCGCCGAGTGGCTAGGGTGGGTCAACTCGCGCCGTTTTCGGGCTCGTTCGTCACGCCTGTCCCCCTGTTGAACACCCTCCCCACCGGCGCGCGTCAAGGGCGTGCGGGCCCTGGAGGGGTGGTGAACGCAGCGCCGCGCGCCCCCCTCGTGCTCCCAGAGCCCCTCTCGCGCCCCCCTTTCTCCACCCCCGTCTTCGTTCCGCCTTCTCCATGTCGCGGCCGGGTGTATTGACTAGCTCTATTCATCGAGCGAGGATGTGAATAACGACAGCAATTATCCGCCGGGATCACCCATCCGCAAGGAGGCCGACCATGTCAGGACCCCGCCCCGTACGAGCGCCGCGCGGTACGGAACTGAGCGCCCTGGGATGGCAGCAGGAAGCCGCCCTGCGGATGCTGCAGAACAACCTCGACCCCGAGGTCGCCGAACACCCCGACAAGCTCGTCGTCTACGGCGGCACCGGCAAGGCCGCCCGCGACTGGCGCTCCTTCGACGCGATGGTCCGCACGCTCAGGACGCTGAAGCAGGACGAGACCATGCTCGTCCAGTCCGGCCGCCCGGTCGGCGTCATGCAGACCCACGAGTGGGCCCCGCGCGTCCTCATCGCCAACTCCAACCTCGTCGGCGACTGGGCCAACTGGGAGGAGTTCCGCCGCCTGGAGGCCCTCGGCCTGACCATGTACGGCCAGATGACCGCCGGCTCCTGGATCTACATCGGCACCCAGGGCATCCTCCAGGGCACCTACGAGACGTTCTCCGCCGTCGCCGCGAAGAAGTTCGGCGGCACCCTCGCCGGGACCATCACCCTCACCGCCGGCCTCGGCGGCATGGGCGGCGCCCAGCCCCTCGCCGTGACCATGAACGACGGCGTCGCGATCTGCATCGACTGCGACCCGCGCGCCATCGAGCGCCGCATCGAGCACCGCTACCTCGACGTCAGGGCCGACTCCCTCGACCACGCGCTCCAACTGGCGGTGGAAGCCCGTGACGCCCGCCGCCCGCTCTCGATCGGCGTCCTCGGCAACGCCGCCGAGCTGGTCCCCCAGCTGCTCGCGATGGGCGCGCCCATCGACATCGTCACCGACCAGACCTCCGCCCACGACCCGCTGGCCTACCTGCCCACCGGGATCGCCTTCGAGGACATGGCCGAGGCCGCCGCGAAGGACCCGGCCGGCTTCACCACCCGGGCCCGCGAGTCCATGGCCAAGCACGTCGAGGCGATGGTCGGCTTCCTGGACGCCGGCGCCGAGGTCTTCGACTACGGCAACTCCATCCGCGGCGAGGCCCAGCTCGCCGGGTACGACCGGGCGTTCGCCTTCCCCGGGTTCGTCCCCGCCTACATCCGCCCGCTCTTCTGCGAGGGCAAGGGCCCCTTCCGCTGGGCGGCCCTGTCCGGCGACCCCGCGGACATCGCCAAGACCGACAAGGCGATCCTCGACCTCTTCCCGGAGAACGAGTCCCTGGCCCGCTGGATCAAGCTCGCCGGCGAGCGCGTCCACTTCCAGGGCCTGCCCGCGCGCATCTGCTGGCTCGGCTACGGCGAGCGCGACAAGGCCGGAGAGCGGTTCAACGACATGGTGGCGAGCGGCGAGCTGGCGGCACCGCTGGCCATCGGCCGCGACCACCTCGACTGCGGTTCCGTCGCCTCCCCCTACCGCGAGACCGAGGC
This sequence comes from Streptomyces sp. NPDC041784, assembly GCF_055591025.1. NCBI lineage: Bacteria > Bacillati > Actinomycetota > Actinomycetes > Kitasatosporales > Streptomycetaceae > Streptomyces > Streptomyces sp. NPDC041784. The sequence goes on along the minus strand of NZ_JBVJAB010000005.1, from coordinate 65,565 downwards.
CATGCTCGACGGGTCCGACGCGATCGCCGACTGGCCGCTGCTGAACGCGATGGTCAACGTGGCCTCGGGGGCGTCCTGGGTGTCCCTCCACCACGGGGGCGGTGTCGGCATGGGGCGGTCCATCCACGCCGGCCAGGTGACGGTCGCCGACGGCACCAAGCTGGGCGGCGAGAAGATCCGGCGGGTGCTGACGAACGACCCCGGGATGGGCGTCATCCGGCACGTGGACGCGGGGTACGACATCGCGGAGTCGGTCGCCGACGAGCGGGGTGTGCGGGTGCCGATGCGCGAGGGTGACGACGCGTGACCCTGCCGGAAACCGAGCGAGCCGGCCACCGTCCGGCGACGGCCGGTGCGCGCGGTGGCTCGTTCCACTCCATGTGGCGCGAGCTGCTCCCCATCGGCCGTCACCCCGACTCCCGTGGCTACCGGCGCTACGCCTGGACCGCCGCCGACACCGACTGCCGCGCCTGGTTCAAGGAGCAGGCCGAGACGCGGGGGCTGGCGTACGAGGTCGACCGCAACGGCAACCAGTGGGCCTGGCTCGGGGACCCCACCGCCGGGGACGCCGTCGTCACGGGGTCGCATCTCGACTCCGTGCCCGACGGCGGGGCCTTCGACGGTCCCCTCGGCGTCGTGTCCTCCTTCGCCGCGCTCGATGAACTCCGGGCACGCCGGGTCACGTTCACCAAGCCCCTCGCGCTCGTCAACTTCGGTGACGAGGAGGGCGCCCGCTTCGGCCTGGCCTGCGTCGGCTCCCGGCTCACCGCGGGGCAGCTCACCGTCGAGCAGGCGCACCAGCTGACCGACGGCGACGGGATCACCCTCCCGAGGGCCATGGAGGCCGCCGGGTACGACCCCGACGCCATCGGGGCCGACCCGGAGCGGCTGGCCCGCATCGGCGCCTTCGTCGAACTGCACGTCGAGCAGGGCCGTGCACTGGACCTGTCCGGCGACCGGGTCGGCATCGCCAGCGCCATCTGGCCGCACGGCCGCTGGCGGTTCGACTTCCGGGGCGAGGCCAACCACGCGGGGACGACACGGCTCGTCGACCGCCGCGACCCGATGCTGTCGTACGCCGAGACCGTGCTCGCCGCCCGCCGCGAGGCCGAACTCGCCGGTGCCGTCGCCACCTTCGGCAAGATCTCCGTCGAGCCGAACGGGGTCAACGCCATCCCCTCCCTGGTGCGCGGCTGGCTCGACTCCCGCGCCGAGGACCAGGCCACCCTCGACACCGTCGTCGGCGGCATCGAGCGGGCGGCCCGCGCGTACGCCGACGCCCACGGCATCGGCCTCGACGTGGTCCGGGAGTCCTTCACACCGGTCGTCGAGTTCGACCACGCCCTGCGCGACGAACTCGCCCGCATCCTGGGCAAGGACACCGACCTCAAGGTCCCCGTCCTGGGCACCGGCGCCGGACACGACGCCGGAATCCTCTCCGGACGCATCCCGACCGCCATGCTGTTCGTGCGCAACCCCACGGGCGTCTCGCACTCCCCGGCCGAGTTCGCCGCCGAGGACGACTGCGTGGCCGGAGTGCACGCCCTCGCCGACGTACTGGAAGGACTGGCCTGCACGTGACCCCCACGCAGCGGACGCGGACCTACTGGCTGGAGCACGCCTGGCTCGGCACCCACGTCGAGCCGGGCGTCGCCGTCGAGATCGCGGACGGCCGCATCACCGCCGTCCGCGAGGACGTCCCCACCCCGCCCCCGGGCGCCGAGATCCTCCGCGGACTGACGCTCCCGGGCCTGGCCAACGCCCACTCGCACGCCTTCCACCGCGCCCTGCGCGGCACCGTCCAGGTCGGCTCCGGCACCTTCTGGACCTGGCGCGAGGTCATGTACTCCTTCGCCGACCGGCTCACGCCGGACAGCTATCACGCCCTCGCGCGGGCCGTGTACGCCGAGATGGCCCTGGCCGGTGTCACGAGCGTCGGCGAGTTCCACTACGTGCACCACGCCCCCGGCGGCACCCCCTACGCCGATCCCAACGCGATGGGCGAGGCCCTCGTCGCGGCCGCCGCCGACGCCGGTGTCCGGATCTCCCTCCTCGACACCGCCTACCTCTCCTCCGGCTTCGGACAGCCGCCCAACCCCCACCAGCTGCGCTTCTCCGACGGCAGCGCGGACGCCTGGGCCGAACGCTGTTCAGTTCTCAAGGACCGGGATCACGTGCGGATCGGGGCGGCGATCCACTCCGTACGGGCGGTGCCCGCCGACCAGTTGGCGACCGTCGCCCGATGGGCCGAGGAGCGGCGGGCCCCGCTCCATGTGCACCTGTCCGAGCAGACGGCCGAGAACGACGCCTGCCGGGAAGCGCACGGGTGCACGCCCACGCAACTCCTCGCCGAACACGGGGTGCTGGGGCCGCGCACCACGGGCGTCCACAACACGCATCTCACGGACGAGGACATCGCGCTGATCGGCGGCAGCGGGACGGGCACCTGCATGTGCCCGACGACCGAGCGGGACCTGGCGGACGGCATCGGCCCCGCGGTCGCCCTGCAGAAGCAGGGCTCCCCGCTCTCCCTCGGCTCCGACAGCCACGCCGTCATCGACCTGCTCGAAGAGGCGCGCGCGATGGAGCTGAACGAGCGCCTGCGCACCCGCACCCGCGGCCACTGGACCGCCGCCGCCCTGCTGCGCGCCGCCTCCGCCGACGGCCACGCCGCCCTCGGCTGGGAGGAGGCGGGCACCATCGAGGCCGGCGCGCTCGCCGACCTCACGACGATCGCCCTCGACTCGGTCAGAACAGCGGGGCCGGTGCCCAGGCTCGGCGCCGAGACGGCCGTATTCGCGGCGAGCGCGGCGGACGTACGGCACACGGTCGTCGGAGGGCGGCACGTCGTACGCGACGGCGCGCACACACTCGTACCCGATGCGCCGCAAGCCCTCGCGCGGGCAGTCGAAGCCCTCCGCGCCTGACGACCACCGACGAGGACGCCATGAGCAGCACCAGCAGCACGAACAGCAGCACCAACGGCACCACCGTCATCACCAACATCGCCACACTGGTCACCAACGACCCCTCCCTCGGTGACGGTTCTCCCCTCGGTGTGATCCAGGACGCGGCCGTCGTCATCGACGGCGACCGCGTCGCGTGGACCGGTGAATCAAGCAAAGCACCCGCCACTGACAACCGGGTCGACGCCCGGGGCGGGGCGGTGCTGCCGGGCTTCGTCGACTCCCACTCCCACCTCGTCTTCGCGGGGGACCGGACGCAGGAGTTCAACGCCCGCATGTCGGGGCGCTCCTACACGGCGGGCGGCATCCGTACGACGGTCGCCGCCACCCGCGCGGCGAGCGACGAGGCCCTCGAGGCGAACCTCACCCACTACCTCTCCGAGGCCCTCCGCCAGGGCACCACCACCTTCGAGACCAAGTCCGGCTACGGCCTCACGGTCGCCGACGAGGCCCGCGCCCTGCGGCTGGCCGCCGCCCACACCGACGAGGTCACCTACCTCGGCGCCCACATCGTCTCCCCCGACTTCGCCGACGACCCGGCCGCGTACGTCGCCCTGGTCACCGGCGAGATGCTCGACGCCTGCGCGCCGTACGCCCGCTGGATCGACGTCTTCTGCGAGAAGGGCGCCTTCGACGGCGACCAGGCCCGGGCGATCCTCACGGCCGGCAAGGCCAAGGGCCTGCACCCCCGCATCCACGCCAACCAGCTCTCCTACGGCCCCGGCGTCCAGCTGGCCGTCGAACTGGACGCGGCCAGCGCCGACCACTGCACCCACCTCACGGACGCGGACGTGGACGCCCTGGCGAGCGGCGACACCGTCGCCACGCTGCTGCCCGGCGCCGAGTTCTCCACCCGCGCCGAGTGGCCGGACGCGCGCAGGCTGCTGGACGCGGGCGTTACCGTCGCCCTCTCCACCGACTGCAACCCCGGCTCGTCCTTCACCTCCTCCGTCCCCTTCTGCATCGCCCTCGCGGTGCGGGACATGGGGATGACCCCGGACGAGGCGGTCTGGTCGGCGACGGCGGGCGGCGCGGCGGCCCTGCGCCGCACCGACATCGGCCGCCTCACCCCGGGCGCCCGGGCCGACCTGACCCTCCTGGACGCCCCGAGCCATGTCCACCTGGCCTACCGCCCGGGCGTACCGCTCGTCTCGCAGGTGTGGCGCCGGGGCGTACGGGTGATCTGACGGGCGCGGTCCCCGCTCGGGATCCTCGGGATCCTCGGGATCCTCGGGATCCTCGGGATCCTCGGGATCAGACCGCTCCCGCCCGCCACACCTGCACCCGGCTCCCGTCCAGCGGCTCCAGGGTCACGCCGCCGTCCGCCTGCTCCGTCACGCCCGTCGCGATGGCGATCGCCGGGCGGATGGTGCCGTCGGGGTCGACGGTGAACCTCAGGTTCTCCCCGTTGCGGCCCTCCACCGACGCGCAACTCCAGACGCCCACGCCGTTGTCGACGGAGCCCCGGCTGTCGAGGCAGAAGTCGGGATCGGCGTACGACTGGAGCACGCCGCGGTCCGCGTCCACCCGCCACCGCTGGCTCGGCGACGCCGTGCACGGCACCGTCATGACGTCGGTGCCGTTGTCGAAGTCGCCCGCCACCTCCAGGCAGCGGCCGGTGGCGACGTTCACGACCTGGGCGTACGTCGCGCCGGGCGCGCGGGTCGGGGAGGGGGTCGGGGTCGGTTTCGGCCGCGGGGGCGCGCTCGTGCGGGACGGGGAGGGACTCGGGCTGGCAGAAGGGGAGGGGGAGGGGGAGGCAGAGGGGGTCGCCGAGACCGTCGCCGTCGTCGTGACCGTCACCGCGGGAGCCGTCGACGGGACCGCGACGACCGCCCCCGCCGGGTTTTCCGTGCCGTCCGAGGACGACACCAGCAGGACCAGCAGCGGGACGAGCACCACCCCCGCGACCCCCGCCGCCCCCAGCACCAGCCGGCGCCGGTGCGGGGCCCGCGCGGTCGCCGGTGCCGCCGCCGGCCCCGTAGGTTCGCGCTCCTCCCGCACGTACGCCGTGCCGCCCCAGGGCAGCAGCCCCTCCGCCAGAGCCGTGCGCGGGGTGTCCCGCAGGGCGCGCTGCTCCTCGTAGGCCGTCGCGCAGTGCGGGCAGTGCGACCGGTGGGCCTCCAGGTCGGGGCTGTGCCGGGCGCCCTGCGCGCGGACCGACTCCTCGATCAGTCGGCGGAAGTCCCCGCAGCGCGGGTCGTCGGAGGCGGCGAGCCGCAGCCGCAGGCAGGCCTGGGCCAGGGAGTGGAGGGCGCCGGGGATGCCGTAGGTGACGTCCTCGGGGGTCAGGCCGAGGAGGACGGCGGTCCGGCCCGGGCGTTCCCGCTCGACGACGCCGTACCAGATCAGGCCCTGCGCGCGGGAGGGGAGGGAGCGGAAGGCGGGGAGGAGGGGAGGGAGCGGGCCGTCCGGCGCCGGGGCGGTGTTGAGGACGAGGAGCAGGCCCGGGTCGAGGCCGCCCGCCCGGTCGTCCCTGGCCCAGTCCGCCGCCACCCGGCCGACCTGGAGGAGGAGGTGGTGCCGCCAGGCGCCGCCGGGTTCGCCGCCGCGTGCTGTCCGTCTGGCCGCGAGGGTGAACGCCTCCGCCGCGAGGCGGCGTGCCGCCGATTCACCGGTCGTGCACCGGCGGGCGTGGGCCAGGACGGAGGACTCGTGCCGTCGGCGCAGTGCGCGCAGCGCCGGGTACGCGGTGGCGGGGGCGGCCCGCAGCAGCTCGGTCAGCCGGGCGTCGGAGTCGGCGGTGTCGCCGGTGCCGCCTGAGCCACCGGAGTCGTTGGAGCTGCTCGAGTCACCGGTGCCGCCGAGGTGCCCGCCGTACGTGTCGTAGCCGTCATGGCCGTCATGGCCGTCATGGCCGTGATGGCCGTCATCGGCACGGACCACGGATCCGCCTCCTCGCCGTTGCTGACGTACTGGTCAGTCTGGGGTGCAGGTGACCCTAGTGGCGAGAGGGGTGACGTGGGGAGGTTTCCGGGGGTAACGGAACCGGCCAAGGGGAAGCCTCCTGAGGGTCTCCGAGTGTTTCGGGGATTCCGAGTGCCTCGCGGCTCCCGGGGGCCCTCAGGAGGCGTTCCCTCACTCCTCGACCGTCAGGCCCTTCCGCAGTTGGCCCAGGGTTCGGGAGAGCAGGCGCGAGACGTGCATCTGGGAGATGCCGAGTTCCTCGCCGATCTCCGACTGGGTCAGGCCCGCGACGAAGCGGAGGGAGAGGATCTGGCGGTCGCGGGGCGGGAGTTCGGCGATCATCGGCTTCAACGACTCGATGTACTCGATGCCTTCGAGTCCGTGGTCCTCGTAGCCGATGCGGTCGGCGAGGGCGCCCTCCGCGTCGTCCTCCTCCGGCTGCGCGTCCAGGGAGGAGGCGGTGTAGGCGTTCGACGCCGCCATGCCCTCCACGACCTCGTCGGTGGTGCGGCCGAGGCGCTCCGCCAGTTCCGCGACGGTGGGGGCGCGGTCCAGCTTCTGGGCCAGTTCGTCGCCCGCCTTGGCCAGGTCGAGCCGCAGCTCCTGGAGCCGGCGCGGGACGCGGACCGACCACGACGTGTCGCGGAAGAAACGTTTGATCTCGCCGATGATGGTCGGCATCGCGAAGGTGGGGAACTCGACGCCACGGGACAGCTCGAAGCGGTCGATCGCCTTGATCAGGCCGATCGTGCCGACCTGGACGATGTCCTCCATCGGCTCGCTGCGCGAGCGGAAGCGGGCGGCGGCGAACTTGACCAGTGCGAGGTTCAGCTCGACGAGCGTGTTGCGGACGTACGAGTACGCGTGCGTGCCTTCTTCGAGGGACTCCAGCCGCTCGAACAGGGTCTTCGAGAGCGCCCGCGCGTCGACGGCGCCGATCTCGTCGTACGGAGGGATCTCGGGGAGCTCCGCGATGGGATCCAGATGTTCCTGTTCCGGTGGGGGTGTCGACGTCGCCGTCCGGGTATGCGATGCGTCGAGCCGGGGTGACATGATGACCTCCATCGTTCTCGGCATATGGCTGCCGAAGCCAGTGAGCGCACTACGGAGTGCGGCGCCTCCAAAGCCGGCCGTGTCGGGTGTGTTCCTCTAGCCCTACCCGCTTTACCGAATCGATCGCAAGTGCGTTTTGTTCGGTTATGTCCGTTTGTGGATGGTTGTTCGGGTGTTGGAGCACGTGACGAAGGCGTAGTGTTCGAGGGCATCGGCACGCCGTACGGTGAGCAGTTCCACAAGCAGTGAGCGAACCCGGGAGAGACACGCATGGACCGCGGGACGGTCGGCAGCGCACAGTCGGGCCGGCTTCTGGTCGAGGTGCGGCAAGAGGGCTCCAGCGCCGTCGTGACCCCGGCGGGTGAGTTGGATCACCACACCGCCGATCTGCTGCGTGACCCGCTCGAGGACTGCCTCGCCGAGGGGCTCAGCCGCCTGGTCGTCGACTGTTCGCGACTGGAATTCTGTGACTCCACGGGGCTCAACGTCCTGCTCGGCGCCCGCCTGAAGGCGGAGGCGGCCGGGGGCGGGGTCCATCTGGCGGGGATGCAGCCCGTGGTGGCCCGGGTCTTCGAGATCACCGGTGCGGACGCGGTCTTCACCGTGCACGACTCGCTCGACGCGGCGCTCGCCGACGAGGACGGCTGAGTTCCGACGCCCCCGCCGCGCGGATGTTCGTCGCCGCCGCGAAGAAGAGGGGTGTTCCGTCCGATCTCTCGGGCAGGAGACATCCTGAACATGTCGGCGGCAAGAGCGGCGGCGAGGTTGGCGGAAACGCCGTTGATCCACGTATTGACTTCCAGGTAGTGACTTCCGAGTGATGACGTCTGAGAGATGACTTCTGAATCGTGCAGCTGGCGAATCGGTGAGGTGAAGCGCTGATGAGCACCACCCGGCCTTACTCGCCCGGCGACCGCGGTCCGGAGCAGGAGCCGGCGGCCGAGGGCGCTTCCGGGGCGTCGGCGGGCCGTCAGGTCCGTCGGCTGAGCTTCGACGGGGCGAGCGGGGTCGTTCCGCTCGCCCGCGACTTCGCCCGTCAGGCGCTGTACGCGTGGGGCTGGCTGCCCGCGGCCACCGCCGACCAGCGGGCGGCCGCCGAGGACGTGCTGCTCGTCGTCTCCGAGCTGGTCACCAACGCCTGCCTGCATGCGGAGGGCCCGGAGCAGATGGTTCTCGGCTGCGACCGGAAGGTGATCCGCGTCGAGGTCTCCGACCGCGGCACGGGCCAGCCGGCCCCCCGCACGCCCCATCGCGCCGGCCGCCCCGGCGGCCACGGCATGTTCATCGTCCAGCGCCTCTGCCTGGACTGGGGCGTCGTACGGACCCCCGGCGTAGCCGGCAAAACGGTCTGGGCGGAACTGGGCGCCCCGGCCTGAGGGTGGCCTGAGCCTGGCTCGGCCTGAGCGCGGCCTGGCCTGGGTCCGGCCTTAGCCCTGACCTGGGCCCTGACCGGGCGCGCCCTGAGCCTTTGCCGGCCTTGCGCCTGCCCTGCCGGCTTCGGCCTCGCGCCTGTTCCCCGGCCAGGCGGCCTCGTGCCTGACCCCTGGCTTCGGCCTCGTGCCTGACTCTTGGCCCGGCCTTGCGCCTGTCCTCCTGGTCTGGCCTCACGTCTGACCCGTGGCCTCGGCCTCGTGCCTGTCCTCTCCGCTTGGCCTCGGGCCTGACCCCGGCCGGGCCTTGAGTCTGATGCCCTGCCTCGGCTTCACGTTTGACCCCGGCTCTGCCTCGCGCCTCACTCCTGGCCCCGGCCTCGTGCGCCTCTCCGCTTGGCCTCGGGCCTGACCCCGGCCCGCCCTCGCGCCTGACGCCCGGCCTCAACCCGGTCCGCCCCCGGTTCACCCCACGCGCCCGCGACACCCCGCACCCCCGACCGGCCGCACCCCCGACACCCCCACCCCTCCCGCACCCCCGCATCTTTCGCATCCCCCCAACCCCCCGTTTTCCCCTCCCGGATCGTCACAACTCCGGCGTGTGCCTTCTCTTCCCTCCTCATCGTGCCGGGCGTACCTTGACGGCTCGATCTGATGCCCCGTCAGTACGGGCGGGGCGGTGGGAGTAAGGGGTCGGACCGTGTCGAACCGGAAGCGCACCGCCGCGCTCGCGACTGCCGCGGCCCTGGCCTGCTCGGCGGTCTGGATGGCCGCCCCGGTGGCCGTGGCCGAGGTCGTCGACGTCAACTACGCCTGCAAGACCCCCATCGGCGACAAGAGCGCCGTGTCGCCCATCGACATCAAGGGCGTCAAGAGCGGCAGCGGCTACAAGATCACCATGTCGTGGCAGAAAGGCGTCTCCTCCAGCCCCGTCGAACTCGGCAAGGGCTCGATGAACCCCAGCGCCACGATCAAGCTGGGCGGCGCGGACAGCGGGACGCTCGCCGTGACCGGTCCGGCCAACCAGGCCGCGATCCCCGAGAACACCCCCATCAAGATCAACGACCTGAGCGGCACGTACACCCCGAAGAAGACCGGCAAGGTCACCTTCACCGCCGGGGTCCTCACCATCAAGGCACTCGGTACGACCACCACCTGCACGCCCGCCAACAACCCCGGGCCGTCCCTCACCCTCGACGTGACGGCGGCCGGCGGTGGCGGATCCAGCACGGGCGGATCCAGCACGGGCGGCTCCTCATCCGGCGGCGCCACCGGCGGAGGCGGACTCCCGCAGACCGGCCCCGAGGACTCCGCGATCGCTCTGGGCACCCTCGGCGGCACGGTCCTGCTCCTGGGCGCGGCCGGGGCCCTCTGGCTGACCCGGCGCAACCAGCCCCGCAACCAGCCCCGCTGACGGCCCTCGACCGCCCCGACCGCCCCCGACCGCTCTCCCGACCGAGAAGCACCGCCGGAGCCGCCGATGCCGTACGCCGCCCGCGCCGCCCTGCTGCTGTCCTTGCCCCTGTCGCTGCCCCTGCTGCTGGGCGCCACGCCCGCCCCCGGCGGCTGGTCGGCCGTGCCCTCCGGCGGGGGACGCCCGGCGTTCTACGCGGAGGGCTTGCCCGGGGCCGTGCTTCAGGACACCGTCTCCGTGGTCAACCGGGGCACGCGGACGCTCACCGTGCGGCTGACCGGGACCGGCCTTCCCATGGCGTTCGCGAAGGCCGCCGTCGACGTCCCCGCGCGTACCCGCGCCGAGGTGCCGTTCACCGTGACCGTGCCGGGGGACGCGGGGCCCGGTGAGCGGGCCGGGGAGATCGTCGTACGGGAGTCCACGGGGCGGCGGGTCGCGGTGCCGCTGCTGGTGCGGGTCGGGGGCCCGCGGCTGCCCGCGCTGACCGTCGAGCACGTGGCCGTGCGCGGGGACCGGATCACGTACGAGCTGGTCAACCGAGGGACGACCGAGCTGGTGCCGAGGCTCGCGGTGCGCGCGGAGGGGGTGCTCGGCACCGTACTGGACCGGGCGCCGCGCGAGCTGCCCGTCCGGCTGCCCCCGGGCCGCCGGCTGGCGCTCGACGAACCGTGGCCCGACCGGCCGGCCCTGGACTCCGTGACCGTACGCCTGACGGTCACCGCGCCCGGCGCCGCACGGGCCACCGGCCGGACCTCGGCCCGGTTCGTGTCCCGGGAGGCCCTGGCGGCGGGGACGGCGGCGGGCGCGCTGGCGGCCGCGGCGGCCGTGGCGGTCGTACGACGGCGCGGGCGCGGGCGCGAGGCCGGATCGAGGGGAGCGGGGACGTGAGACGTACGCTGCGGATCGTGGTGCCGGCGCTGGTGGCGGCGCTGGCACTGGCCCTCCTCGTGCCGTCGGACGGCGGCGTGGCCTCGGCCGCCGGGAAACCCGTCGTCACCCTCTCCGACTCCCAGGCGGGCACCGGCGGTTCGGTCACCGTCAGCGGCAGCGGCTGGCCGGCGCGGACCCTGCTGATGGTGCTGGTCTGCGGGCGGGCGACACCCGCCCGGGGTGTGGTCGGCGGCACCAACTCCTGCGCCAACGCGGACGGCCGGGCCGTCACCACCGACGCCGACGGCCGCTTCAGCCGCCGCCTCCCCGTGGCCGATCCGCCCGTGCCGTGCCCGTGCGTGGTGCACGTGGCCACGGCGACCGGGGCGAAGGAGCAGGCCGACGCCGTGTTCCAGGTGGCCGGGCACCCGGTCGAACCGCTGCCCGAGGAGACGTCCGGCGGCCGGCTGTCCGTCCTCACCGACACCCGGCTGGAGGGGTCGAGCGGGCTGCTCACCTGGTTCGGTGCCCCGCCCGACCGCACGCTCGTGTTCACCGTCGGCAACGTCGGCACCGCCCCCGTCAAGAACCCCGTCTTCCAGGTCGGCACCGCCCACGGCGTGTTCGCCCCGCAGTGGGACGAGCGGCAGTGGCGCGGCACGATCGCCCCCGGCCGCAAGGCCCGGGTCGAACTGCCCGTCGAACTCGCCGCCGGTGCCCACGGCGACTACACCGTCTCCCTGAAGTACGGCGGGAAGGTCCTCGCCGAGCAGCCGTGGGGCGTGGGCCGCCCCTGGGGCGTGACCCTGTTCTGGATCCTGCTCTGTGTGGTCGTGCCCGCCGCGGTGTTCCGGGTCGGCATGGCGGTGGTGGACCGCGTACGGCCGCCGCGGGTGGGCCGGCCGGGCCGGACGGCCGGCGTCGCGCGCCCGCGCGCTCCCCGCCACGGCGCGCCCGGCCCCGGTGCTCCCCGCCTCCGCGCCCCCTGGCGCGGGACCACGGCCGCCCAGGACCCACCGCCCGCACCGACCCCGACCCTGCCCTGGTTCGTCCCGGACGCCGGTCCGGGCCCGGTGGAGGGCCGGCTCTCCGCACCGCACGACGACCGTCCGACGAGTCCCACCAGTCCGACGAGCCCGACGAGTTCCACAAGTCCTACGACTCCTACGACTCCTACGACTCCTACGACTCCTACGACTCCTACGACTCCCACGACTCCGACAGGGAAGGGAACCCAGTGAGCGAGAGCGAGAGCGAGAGAGCCGCACCGCCCGGGGCGGGACGGCGGAGAAGGGCCGCCGCGGCCGGCGCCGTCGTCCTGTTCGCGGGGGCCGCCGCCCTGCTGGGCGTGACCGCCGGGCCGGCCCAGGCCGCCGAGGTGTCCTACGCCACCAAGTGTGTCCCGCCCTCGGGCGTCGGACTGCCCGACGTCAACGGGACCACCAAGGTCGAGATCACCGCCCCGGCGACGGCGAAGGTCGGCGACACCGTCGACGTCGTCTGGAAGTTCACGCAGGCCGCGTCCAAGAATCCCGACATCATCGACCTGCCCGCGAACTCGGTGCAGCCGTCCGGCACCCTCAAGGCGGCCGGCGCGCAGACCGCGGACATCGCGATGCAGGGACCGCGCGAGAACCCGGCGATCCCCAAGGGCGGCGCGATGGTGCTGTCCGATATGAAGGGCACGCTGAAACTGACGGCGGCGGGCCAGGTGACGCTGACACCGGACGCGTACGTCGTCAACGCGCTGTCGACGGACACCAAGTGCGCGCCGACGGAGGCCGTCCAGCCGGCGGCGACCATCACGGTGACGGCGGGCGGCGGGAGTTCGGGGTCGTCCAGCCCGAGCACCTCACCCGACCCCTCGGGCTCCGACTCGGCCTCGCCGAGCCAGTCGTCGTCGCCGTCCACCTCGCCGTCGTCGAGCGCGTCCGACTCGGCCGGCCCCTCCGCGAGCGCGTCCGGCGGCGGCCAGACCGACTTCACCGGCCAGGTCGTGGACATCCCCTACACCTGCCAGTCGCCCATCGGCGAGAAGAAGGCGACCTCGCCGGTGCAGATCAACGCGAAGAAGGACGGCGGGAGCTACGGCCTCACCGTGCAGTTCAAGAAGTCGGTGATGGACAGCCCGATCGACATCCCGGCCGACTCGGTGAAGCCGACGATGCAGGTCGTGCTGGGCGGTTCGGACCAGGGCTCGGTGACGGTGACCGGCCCGACGAACGCGTCGGCGATCAAGTCGGGCGATCCGATCGAGATCCCCGACCTGACCGGCACCTACAAGCCGGGCGCGACCGGTGAGTCCACGCTCTCCCCGGGCGTGCTGACCATCGAGGCCCTCGGCACGACCACGACCTGCACCCCGGACAGCACGTCCGTCTCGCTCACCCTGGACACCGAGGAGCAGGCGAGCGGCGCGTCCGGCGGCGGTTCCTCCTCGTCGTCCGGCGGGAGCGCGTCCGGGAGTACGTCGACCAGTGGCGGCCTCGCCGAGACCGGCGCAGGCGACCACGGCACCCTGAAGGCCCTTGGCCTGGTGGCGGGCACGGCCGTCCTGCTGGGCGCGGCGGTGTTCACGTTCCTGCCGGGGCGGAGGCGGCTGCGCTGAAACGCCCGGAGGGCCACCCCGGCCGAAACCGGGGTGGCCCTCCACAGGAGCACGGGACGGACGTCGGTCGACGTCGACCGTCAGTTGACGTTTGACCGTCAGTCCACGTTGACCGTCAGTTGACGTTGACCGTCAGTTGACGTCGACCGTCAGTTGACGTTGCCCATCAGTTCCCTGACGCGCTTGCGGTACATCCACACCGCCGCACCGGCCGCGACGGCCAGGACGGCCTGGAAGGCCACGATGCCCGTCTTGTTGAGGTCGACGCCGGCGATGGAGAGCAGACCGGTCGTGGCGTCACCGGCGGTGACGGCCAGGAACCAGACGCCCATCATCTGGGAGGCGTACTTCGCGGGCGCCATCTTCGTGGTGACCGACAGACCGACCGGGGAGAGCGTCAGCTCACCGATCGTCTGGACGAAGTAGATGCCGACCAGCCACATCGCGGCGGCCTTGTGACCGCCGTCGGCGATCGCCAGCGGGGCGAGGAACAGGAAGAAGGACGCGCCGATCATGAACAGGCCCATCGCGAACTTCGTCGCGGTGCTCGGCTCCTTGCCACGGCGGGCCAGCGCCAGCCAGGCCCAGGCGAAGACCGGGGCCAGGGCCATGATCATGACCGGGTTGACCGACTGGTACCAGGAGACCGGGAACTCCCAGCCGAAGACCGTGTTGTCGGCGGAGGAGTCGGCGAACAGGGAGACGGTCGAGCCGCCCTGGTCGTAGATCATCCAGAACACGGCCGCGGCGACGAAGAACCAGATGTACGCGGACATCTTCGACTGCTCGGCGCGGTCCAGGTCCTTGTCGCGCTTGATGCGGGCGATGACCACGACCGGGATGAGGAGACCGGCGATGGTGATCGGGACCAGCAGCCAGTTCAGGGTGTAGTGGCCGGAGAAGCCGACGACTCCGTAGAAGACGGCGGCGACGGCGGCCCACAGGCCCGCCTTGCGCAGCGTGGCGGTCTTCTCCGCGGCGGTCATCGGGGTCGGCACGACGTCCGAGCGGGAGCTGAGGTGACGGCTGCCGAGCAGGAACTGGGCGAGGCCCAGCGCCATGCCGAGCGCGGCGAGCGCGAAGCCCAGGTGCCAGTCGACGTTCTCGCCGATGGTGCCGATGACCAGCGGGGCGGCGAAGGCGCCCAGGTTGATGCCGATGTAGAAGACGGTGAAGCCACCGTCACGGCGCGGGTCGTCCGGGCCCTCGTAGAGGTGGCCGACCATCGTGGAGATGTTGGCCTTCAGCAGACCGGAACCGACGGCGACCAGACCGAGGCCGGCATAGAACGTGCCGGAGTTCGGCAGGGCCAGGGTGAGGTGGCCGAGCATGATGATCGCGCCGGCCACGGCGACCGTCTTGCGGGGGCCGAGGACGCGGTCCGCGAACCAGCCGCCGGGGAGGGCGAGCAGGTACACGAGGGACAGGTACACCGAGTAGATCGCGGTAGCGGTGGCCGCGCTCAGGTGCAGGCCGCCCGGTGCCACCAGGTACAGCGGGAGCAGGGCCTTCATGCCGTAGTAGGAGAATCGCTCCCACATCTCGGTCATGAAGAGAGTGGCCAGTCCGCGGGGGTGGCCGAAGAAGGTCTTCTCGGAACCGGGGGTGCCCGGGCGGACCGAGTCCTTCGTCAGGCTGGACGCCATGGTCGTTCCTTGCTGGTCGGGACGCGCGTCGCGGGGAGCGGCTGCGCGCCCGGTGGGGGGCGGCCGGCACCGGCGGGTCGGCCCGTCCACCCCACGCCCACGGGGAACCCGCTCCGGATCGCGGAACGGCGGACGGCGACCACCGGGATCCACGCCTCTACGCGCGTCGCGCGGTCGGGGCCCGGCCGTAGGTCATTCCTTTCGAGGCCGACGGGGGCGGTGCCCCTGCCGGCCCGCACACAAAAGTGACCCTCGGCGTCAAGTGCGCCGAAGGTCCCTGCGTGCTACAGGCGTTGTTTCACCATACGTCAGCAGACTGCCTGATATGGAAGGACTTGAGACACGGATCACAGGTGATCAAGGAACCGTGGCGGTGTTTTGAAGGTCTGAGCCATCTTCCCATCCCTCGACCATAGGTCTGTACCAGTGAGGGCGGGGGTGTGGAGCGCCCCGTTGTCCCACTTGTCCCTCGGTAAGAAACGGCGCCGCCGATCACACTTCGGGCCCTGCCCCCCGCGGACTACCATCAGCTCATGACCCGTGTACTGCTCGCCGAGGACGATGCGTCCATCTCGGAGCCGCTGGCCCGCGCACTGCGCCGGGAAGGGTACGAGGTCGAGGTGCGTGAGGACGGACCGACCGCGCTCGACGCCGGGATGCAGGGCGGCATCGACCTGGTCGTGCTCGACCTCGGCCTGCCCGGCATGGACGGCCTGGAGGTGGCCCGCCGGCTGCGCTCCGAGGGCCACACCGTCCCCATCCTGATCCTGACCGCGCGCGCCGACGAGGTGGACACCGTCGTCGGTCTCGACGCGGGCGCCGACGACTACGTCACCAAGCCCTTCCGGCTCGCCGAGCTGCTCGCCCGGGTCCGGGCCCTGCTGCGGCGCGGCTCCGCCGAGCCCGCGCAGCCGCCGGCCACGCACGGGGTGCGGATCGACGTCGAGTCGCACCGGGCGTGGATGGGGGACGAGGAGCTCCAGCTGACCGCGAAGGAGTTCGACCTGCTGCGGGTGCTGGTGCGGGACGCGGGGCGGGTGGTCACGCGGGACCAGTTGATGCGGGAGGTGTGGGACACGACCTGGTGGTCGTCCACCAAGACGCTCGACATGCACATCTCCTGGCTGCGGAAGAAGCTCGGGGACGACGCGGCGAATCCGCGGTACATCGCGACGGTACGAGGCGTGGGCTTCCGCTTCGAGAAGAGCTGAACCCGCGTCCATCAGGTAAGAGGTCATGCGCCGCCGACTGATCCAGTCCACCCTCGCCGTCGTTCTCGTCGTCATCGCCGTGTTCGGGGTCTCGCTCGTGATCGTCGAGACCCGGACGATCAGCAACAGCGCCCAGGAGCGGGTGGACTCCGAGGCGCTGCGGCTGGCCAGCATCGTGGACAGCCGGCTGGTGGGGGCGGAGGACGTCACCGCCGACATACTGCGCGACCAGGTCACACAGGACCGCTACGCCGTGGTCAGGATCCCCGGGCGGGCGCCCATCGAGGTCGGCAGCAAGCCCGGGGGCGACGTCATCCAGTCCTCGGCCGAGGGCGAGGAGGGCGAGAGCGTCCTGGTCCAGGAGCCGCGCTCCACGGTCACCCGGGAGGTCGGCCGCACCCTGCTGATCATCGGGCTGGTGGCGCTGCTCGCCGTGATCGCGGCGGTGCTGCTCGCCATCCGGCAGGCCAACCGGCTCGCCTCCCCGCTGACCGACCTCGCGGAGACCGCCGAGCGCCTCGGCTCCGGCGACCCGCGCCCCCGCCACAAGCGCTACGGCGTCCCCGAGCTGGACCGGGTCGCGGACGTCCTGGACTCCTCGGCCGAGCGGATCGCCCGGATGCTCACGGCCGAGCGCCGACTGGCCGCGGACGCCTCCCACCAGCTGCGCACCCCTCTCACGGCCCTGTCGATGCGGCTGGAGGAGATCACCCTCACCGACGACCCGGACACGGTGAAGGATGAGGCGACGATCGCGCTGACCCAGGTCGAGCGCCTGACGGACGTCGTCGAACGGCTGCTGACCAACGCCCGCGACCCGCGCAACGGCTCCGCGGTCACCTTCGACCTCGACGAGGTCATCCAGCAGCAGCTCGCCGAGTGGCGCCCCGCCTATCGCAACGTGGGCCGGGCCATCGTCAGCTCCGGCAAACGGCATCTGCGGGCGGTGGGCACGCCGGGCGCGGTCGCCCAGGTGCTGGCCGCGCTGATCGAGAACTCCCTGATGCACGGGGGCGGCACGGTCGCGCTGCGCACCCGGGTCACCGGCAACCAGGCCGTCATCGAGGTCACCGACGAGGGACCCGGCATCCCCACCGAGCTGGGCGCGCGGATCTTCGAGCGGGCCATCAGCGGCCGCAACTCGACGGGCATCGGCCTGGCCGTCGCCCGCGACCTCGCGGAGGCCGACGGCGGCCGGCTGGAGATGCTCCAGGTGCAGCCGCCGGTCTTCGGCCTGTTCCTGTCCCGCACGGCCCCGGCGAAGCGGGCGCCGGAGGAGGACGAGCCGACGGTCCGGTAAGGGGCCGGGCGGGCCGCTCAGGCGCGCTGGCGGGCCTTCGGCTTGCTGGAGCGCTCCGTGACCCGGGACTCCTTCGTGATCCGGGACTGCTCCGCCAGGAGGGACTCCGCGCCGGCCACGGCCTCCTTCGCGGGCAGCGTCCGGAACACCCAGGTCCGGTAGGACCAGAACCGGAACAGGGTGGCCACCCCGATTCCGAGGAACTTGAAGACGTTGCTCTGCAGCGGGGTGTCCCAGCCGAAGCCGTACGTCGCCGTGAACAGCAGTCCGTTCTCGATGACCAGCCCGACCGCGCTGAACAGCAGGAACAGCGTCAGTTCCCTCGTCCGCCCGCTCTTGTCGCGGTCACGGTAGGTGAAGTAGCGGAACCCGATGTAGTTGAAGACGATCGCCACCACCGTCGCGATGACGCTGGCGCGCACCACCGGGAGGTCGGTGAAGTGGCGTACGAGGTTGAAGACGCCCAGGTTGACCAGGAGCCCCGCGCCACCCACGGCGCCGAACTTGGCCAGCTCGCGGAAAAGGCGCCGCAACCCCGAAGAATGCCCCGAGGAACCATGTGCCATGGCCGTACAGGCCCCCGTCCGGGTGTCGGTTTCGTCAACCCAGCCATGCTAACCACCACTCTTGTCGGTTTCCTGTGGTCGAGCTCACGGGTCGGGAACGGGACGGCGAGAAGCGGGGAAACAGCCGGTGTGAGGCGGGAAAGAGATCGGTGAGAGCCGCCGCCGCGGTCACGGCGAGGCGTGGGATCCGGCCGCCGTGGCGTGGCCGATACCCTGGGGGCGTGACGTTCCCGGTAGTCGGCATGGTCGGCGGGGGTCAGCTCGCTCGTATGACACACGAGGCGGGCATCCCGCTCGGCATCAGGTTCAAGCTCCTCAGTGACACCCCGCAGGATTCCGCGGCGCAGGTCGTGAGCGATGTCGTCATCGGCGACTATCGCGACCTCGACACGCTGCGTGACTTCGCGCGAGGCTGCGATGTGATCACCTTCGATCACGAACATGTACCCACCGAGCACCTCCGGGCGCTGGAGGCGGACGGCATCCCCGTGCGCCCTGGCCCGGACGCGCTCGTGCACGCCCAGGACAAGGGTGTGATGCGCGCGAAGCTCGACGCGATCGGTGTGCCGTGCCCGCGGCACCGCATCGTGGCCGACCCGGCCGACGTGGCCGCCTTCGCCGCCGAGGGGGACGGCTTCCCGGTCGTCCTCAAGACCGTCCGCGGCGGGTACGACGGCAAGGGCGTCTGGGTCGTCGGCTCCGTCGAGGAGGCCGCGGAGCCGTTCCGCGCCGGCGTCCCGGTGCTCGCCGAGGAGAAGGTCGACTACGTCCGCGAGCTGGCCGCCGACGTCGTGCGCTCCCCGCACGGCCAGGCCGTCGCCTATCCGGTCGTCGAGTCCCGGCAGGTCGCCGGCGTCTGCGACACCGTGATCGCCCCCGCCCCCGACCTCGACGCGACGCTCGCGCTGAAGGCCGAGGAGATGGCGCTGACGATCGCCAAGGAACTCGGCGTCGTCGGCCACCTCGCCGTCGAGCTGTTCGAGACCCGCGACGGCCGGATCCTCGTCAATGAGCTGGCGATGCGCCCGCACAACTCGGGCCACTGGACCCAGGACGGCGCGATCACCAGCCAGTTCGCCAACCACGTCCGCGCGGTCCTCGACCTGCCGCTCGGCGACCCGCGCCCGCGCGCGCCGTGGACGGTCATGGTGAACGTCCTCGGCGGCGACTACCCGGACATGTACTCCGCGTACCTGCACTGCATGGCCCGCGACCCCCAGCTCAAGATCCACATGTACGGCAAGGACGTGAAGCCCGGCCGCAAGGTCGGTCACGTCAACACCTACGGCGACGACCTCGGCGACGTGCTGGAGCGCGCCCGTCACGCAGCCGGCTACCTGAGAGGCACGATCACCGAATGAGCCCTGTCGTAGGCATCGTCATGGGGTCGGACTCCGACTGGCCCGTCATGGAGGCCGCCGCCCAGGCCCTCGACGAGTTCGAGATCGACTACGAGGTCGACGTCGTCTCCGCGCACCGCATGCCCCGCGAGATGATCGCGTACGGCGAGCAGGCGGCGGACCGCGGCCTGAAGGTGATCATCGCCGGCGCCGGCGGCGCGGCCCACCTCCCCGGGATGCTCGCCTCGGTGACCCCGCTGCCGGTGATCGGCGTCCCGGTCCCGCTGAAGTACCTCGACGGCATGGACAGCCTGCTGTCGATCGTGCAGATGCCGGCCGGTGTCCCGGTCGCCACGGTCTCCGTCGCCGGCGCCCGGAACGCGGGCCTGCTCGCGGCGCGGATCCTCGCCGCCCACGACGAGGACCTCCTCGGCCGGATGCGCGAGTTCCAGCAGGAGCTGAACGACCAGGCCACCGAGAAGGGCAAGCGGCTGCGCGCCAAGGTCGAGGGCGCCGGCGGCGGCTTCGGTTTCGGGAAGTGACGCGGATGACCTCGCTGGAGCGGGCCCGGGAACTGCTCGCCGAGTTCCCGGTCGCCGACGGGCACAACGACCTGCCCTGGGCCCTGCGCGAGCAGGTGCGCTACGACCTCGACGCCCGCGACATCGCCGTCTCCCAGACCGCCCACCTGCACACCGACCTCCCCCGGCTGCGCGCGGGCGGGGTCGGCGCGCAGTACTGGTCGGTGTACGTGCGCGCGGACCTGCCCGACGCGGTCCCGGCGACGCTGGAGCAGATCGACTGCGTACGCCGGCTCATCGACCGCCACCCGGCCGACCTGCGCGCCGCGCTGACCGCCGCCGACATGGAGGCGGCGCGCGCGGAGGGCCGTATCGCCTCGCTGATGGGCGCGGAGGGCGGTCACTCCATCGCCAACTCGCTGGGCACCCTGCGCGGCCTGTACGGGCTCGGTGTCCGGTACATGACGCTCACGCACAACGACAACGTGGACTGGGCGGACTCCGCGACGGACGAACCCGGGGTGGGCGGCCTGTCGGCGTTCGGCCGTGAGGTCGTGCGGGAGATGAACCGGCTCGGCATGCTGGTGGACCTCTCGCACGTGGCGGCGACGACCATGCGGGACGCGCTGGACGCCTCCTCGGCGCCGGTGATCTTCTCCCACTCCTCCGCCCAGGCCGTCTGCGACCACCCGCGCAACGTCCCGGACGACGTCCTGGAGCGCCTCCCCGCCAACGGCGGCATGGCGATGGTGACGTTCGTGCCGAAGTTCGTGCTCCAGGCGGCGGTCGAGTGGACGGCGGCGGCGGGCGAGAACCTGCGCGCCCACGGCTTCTTCGACCTGGACA
Source organism: Streptomyces sp. NPDC041784 (assembly GCF_055591025.1). Lineage (NCBI taxonomy): Bacteria > Bacillati > Actinomycetota > Actinomycetes > Kitasatosporales > Streptomycetaceae > Streptomyces > Streptomyces sp. NPDC041784. The sequence goes on along the minus strand of NZ_JBVJAB010000005.1, from coordinate 44,947 downwards.
CGACGGCCGAGGCGATGAAGGTCCACCGGGCCTTCGAGGAGGCCAACCCGCGCCCGGTCGCCACGGTCGCGACGGTCGCCGACCACCTGGACCACATGCGCGAGGCCGCCGGCATCGACCACCTCGGCATCGGCGGCGACTACGACGGCACGGCGTTCACCCCCGACGGCCTGAACGACGTCTCCGGTTACCCCAACCTCATCGCCGAACTGTTCGACCGGGGCTGGTCCACCACCGACCTCGCCAAGCTGACCTGGCAGAACGCGGTCCGCGTACTGGGCGCGGCGGAGGACGTGGCCCGCGACCTGCGGACCACCCGCGGCCCGTCCCACGCGACGATCGCGTCCCTGGACGGCTGAGGGCTCTCCCCGCCCGGGGCGGGGAGAGCGTCACCCACGCGGTTCGATCCGACACAGGCAGAACGGGTGCCCGGCGGGATCGGCGTACACCTGGAAGTCCTTCTTCTCCCGGTCCTCGAGGTCCAGCGGCCGCGCGCCCAGCGCCAGCACCCGCTCGTGGGCCGCGTCGACCTCCGCCCAGGTGGCGCCCGCGTCAAGGTCGAGGTGGAACTGCTGCGGATTGCGGTCGGCGCGCGGCCACTCGGGCGGGGTGTACCCCTCCACCTGCTGGAACGCGAGCCGGGGCCCGCCGGGGACGGCCAGGACGTACCACCAGTCGTTCTCGTCCTCGTCGAACTCGGGCGTACCGCCCAGGACCGCCGCGTAGAACGCGGCGAGCGCGCGGGCGTCGGGGCAGTCGAGGACGACGGAACGGACGCGGGCTACGGGCGGCATGGAACTCCTCCGGGTCGGCGGACGCGCGGCGAGCGGATCAGCAGGCGCACAGACAGAAAGGGTGCCCCGCCGGGTCCGCGTACACACGCCAGCCGCGCGAGCGGTCCTCCGCGTCCAGCGGCCTGGCGCCCAGCGCCAGCACGCCCTTCTCCGCCGCGTCCAGGTCCTCGACGGTCAGGTCCAGATGGAACTGCTGGGAGCGCTCGGGCGCGGGCCACGCGGGCGGTACGAACCCGGGGGCGACCTGGAAGGCCAGCGCCTGCCCGCCCGGCACCTTGAGGTCCGCCCAGTCCCCGTCGCCCTCGACGGTGCCGCCCAGCACCTCGGCGTAGAAACCGGCCAGCGCGCGCGGGTCGGGACAGTCCAGGACGACGACGCCCAGCTTGGCGAGAGCCATGACTTCCTCCTCGAAGCGGTGTCATACAGCGGTTACTCATAGAAGCCGGTAACCGGTAACTGTTACCTCATGCTCCCGCAGTGGAGGTAACGTCGCAAGGGGATCGGACGGACCGGGAGGTAGCGTGCGGCCATGAGTGAGAGATCGCCCGCGCCGGGTGGCCTGGCCCTGGTCGAGTCACTGGTGAACACGCTGGACATCGAGTCGGGCGCCGACGCGCTCGACACGGCGGACGGCCGGGCGCGCCTCGGGCTCACCGACGGCGAGGTCCCCGCGGTCCGTGAGCTGCGAGAGTCCCTGCGCGCGGCCCTGCTGGCGCACGCCGGCCACGCCCCGCACCGCACGGTCACCCCGCTCGGCGATCTGCTCGCGGCGGCCCCGCTGCTGGTGGCGGTCGACGCGCGGGACGGCTCGGCCCGGCTCGCCCCCGCCGACGCGGGCCCCCTGCTCTCCCGGGTGGCCGCCGCCGTCGCGGAGGCGCTGGTCGCGGGCACCTGGGACCGGCTGAAGGCCTGCGAGGCCGTCACCTGCCACTGGGCGTACTACGACCGCAGCCCGGCCGGCCGGGGCCGCTGGTGCTCGATGCAGGTGTGCGGAGCCCGCGCGAAAATGCGCCGCTACCGGGCGCGGGAGGCGTGACGGGGTGATCCACAGGGAGTTCCTGCGCCACGTACCCGCCCGGTGCGGCAGAATGCACGCAGACGCCGGTTCGGCCGACTGAGCCTCGGCCGAACCGGCGTCACCCGTGCGTCGATCCGGACGTCATCCGTGCGTCGATCCGTACGTCACGCGGTCGGGCGGCCCATGGCCCGGTATGTCCACCCCGCCGCGCGCCACAGCGCCGGGTCGAGCGCGTTGCGTCCGTCGAGGATCAGCCGGGCCGCCGTGACCTCCCCGAGCGCCGCCGGGTCCAGCTCACGGAACTCCCGCCACTCGGTCAGGTGCAGGACGACATCGGCGCCCCGTACGGCGTCCAGCGCGGTGTCGGCGTAGCCGAGGGTCGGGAAGACCCGGCGGGCGTTCTCCATGCCCTTGGGGTCGTACACGGTCACCTGGCCGCCCTGGAGGTGTATCTGCCCGGCCACGTTCAGCGCGGGGGAGTCCCGGACGTCGTCGGAGTCCGGCTTGAAGGTCGCGCCGAGCACGGCCACCCGCCGGCCCAGGAACGGCCCGCCGCCGAGCGCCTGCCGGGCCAGCTCCACCATCTGCCCGCGCTGGCGCATGTTGATGGAGTCGATCTCGCGCAGGAAGGTGAGCGCCTGGTCGGCGCCCAGCTCACCGGCGCGCGCCATGAACGCCCGGATGTCCTTGGGCAGACAGCCGCCGCCGAAGCCGATGCCGGCCCGCAGGAACTTCTTCCCGATCCGGTCGTCGTACCCGATGGCCTCGGCCAGCTTCGCCACGTCGCCGTCCGCGGCCTCGCACACCTCGGCCATCGCGTTGATGAAGGAGATCTTGGTGGCGAGGAAGGAGTTCGCGGCGGTCTTCACCAGCTCCGCCGTCGGGAAGTCGGTGACGACGAACGGCGAGCCCTCCGCCATGGGCGTGGCGTACACCTCGCGCAGCAGCTGCTCCGCCCGCTCGCTGCGCACGCCGACGACGATCCGGTCGGGGTGCAGGGTGTCGTCGACGGCGAAGCCCTCGCGCAGGAACTCCGGGTTCCAGGCCAGCTCGGCCGCCGCACCGGCCGGAGCCAGCTCGGCGATCGTCGCCGCCAGCCGGTCGGCGGACCCCACCGGCACGGTCGACTTGCCGACCACCAGCGCGGGCCGGGTCAGATGCGGGGCGAGGGAGCCGATCGCGGACTCGACGTAGGACATGTCACAGGCGTACTCGCCGTGCTTCTGCGGGGTGTTCACACAGACGAAGTGGACATCGCCGAACGCGCCGACCTCGGCCCAGTCCTGGGTGAAGCGCAGCCGCCCCGTGGAGCCCTCGATCCCGGCGACGTGCCGGCGCAGCAGGTCCTCGAGCCCCGGCTCGTACATCGGGGTCTCGCCGCGCTCCAGCTTCTCGATCTTCTCTTTGACGATGTCCAGGGCGAGCACCTCGAAGCCCAGCTCGGCCATGGCCGCGGCGTGCGTGGCGCCGAGATAGCCGGTGCCGATCACGGTGATCTTGAGGCTCATGCGTGCTCCAGGAAGAATGCCGGGGGATGCGCGCCTGAGCATAGTCGGGGCGTGTCCTGCCACTTCACCCGGCGGTTTCCCCGGTGCATTCCGCCTTGTTGCCCAGCTCACGTATCAGTTGCGGAGGTGGACCTCTAAAATTGAGTTACTTAACGGTAATTAGCGAGATCACCGCAAGCGTTCCTGGAGCGTGAGAGACCTTGGCCGGATCGGCTGACTTCGACCTGTACCGCCCGTCCGAGGAGCACGACATGCTCCGTGACGCCATCCGCTCGCTGGCCGAGGCGAAGATCGCGCCGTACGCCGCCGCGGTGGACGAGGAGGCCCGCTTCCCCCAGGAGGCGCTGGACGCCCTCGTGGCGAGCGACCTGCACGCGGTGCACGTCCCCGAGGAGTACGGCGGGGCCGGCGCGGACGCCCTCGCCACGGTGATCGTGATCGAGGAGGTGGCCCGTGCCTGCGTGTCCTCCTCGCTGATCCCCGCGGTGAACAAGCTGGGCTCGCTCCCGGTGATCCTCTCCGGCTCCGAGGAGCTGAAGAAGAAGTACCTCGGCCCGCTGGCCAAGGGCGACGCGATGTTCTCGTACTGCCTCTCCGAGCCGGACGCGGGCTCCGACGCGGCCGGTATGAAGACCAAGGCGGTCCGTGACGGCGACCACTGGATCCTCAACGGCGTGAAGCGCTGGATCACCAACGCGGGCGTCTCCGAGTACTACACGGTGATGGCCGTCACCGACCCGACCAAGCGCTCCAAGGGCATCTCCGCCTTCGTCGTCGAGAAGTCCGACCCGGGCGTCTCTTTCGGCGCCCCGGAGAAGAAGCTCGGCATCAAGGGCTCCCCGACCCGCGAGGTCTACTTCGACAACGTCCGCATCCCCGCCGACCGCATGATCGGCGAGGAGGGCACCGGCTTCGCCACGGCGATGGCCACCCTGGACCACACCCGGATCACCATCGCCGCGCAGGCCCTCGGGGTCGCCCAGGGCGCCTTCGACTACGCCAAGGGCTACGTCCAGGAGCGCAAGCAGTTCGGCAAGCCGATCGCCGACTTCCAGGGCATCCAGTTCATGCTCGCCGACATGGCCATGAAGATCGAGGCCGCCCGCCAGCTGACCTACGCGGCCGCCGCCAAGTCCGAGCGCGGCGACAGCGACCTCACCTTCCAGGGCGCGGCCGCCAAGTGCTTCGCCTCGGACGTGGCGATGGAGGTCACCACGGACGCCGTCCAGCTCCTCGGCGGCTACGGCTACACCCGTGACTACCCGGTCGAGCGCATGATGCGCGACGCCAAGATCACCCAGATCTACGAGGGCACCAACCAGGTCCAGCGGATCGTCATGGCCCGCAACCTGCCGTAACGCGCGATCGGCACCCTCTCGCACACCGCTCGCACACGCACATCGCCCTCCGACCGTCACCCGGTCGGAGGGCGATGTGCGTGTGGTGGCCGGCGCGAGGGCGGTCCACGATGGGGGAGGAGGTGCGTGATGACCCCTGACGACGGGCTGGTGCTGCGCCTGCGATGCGTCCTCGGCGCCTCGCCACCGGCCGTGTTCCGGGCCCTGACCGAGCCGACGGACCTCGCCCGCTGGTGGGGCCCCGACGGGTTCACCATCCCGGACGTGCGCGGTGACCTGAGACCGGGCGGGGCGTACCGCATCGCGATGCGGCCTCCCGACGGCCCCCTGTTCCACCTGACGGGGGAGTTCCTCGACGTCGACCCCCCGCGGCTGCTGCGCTACACCTTCCGCTGGGAGGACCCCGACCCCGAGGACCGGGAGACGACCGTCACACTCACGCTGCGCGACCTGGCCGGCACCACCGGCACCTCCGGCGGCGCCACCGAGCTGACCCTCGTCCAGGACGGCTTCGCCACCCAGCGGCGGCGCGCCCTGCACGAGGAGGGCTGGACCCAGGGGTTCGGCAAGCTGGAGAAGCTGTTCGCGGCGGCCTGAGCGCGGCGCCGGACGTCAGTCCTCGTAGCCCTCCGCGATCCGGCGCTCGCGCAGCTCCCTGATCGCCCGGCGGCGGGCCAGCCGGTGGGTGCGGCGGATCTGGGCCTCCTGGTAGCGGCGCTCGTCGCGCTCGGTCTCCGGGACGACCGGGGGGACCACCCGCGGCTTGCCGTCCGCGTCCACGGCCGTGAAGACCAGGTAGGCCGAGCCGACCTGGGTGGGCGGCGCCGACTCGTTCCAGCGCTCCGCCAGCACCCGTACCCCGACCTCCATCGAGGTCCGGCCGGTCCAGTTGACCTGCGCCTTCACATGGACGAGGTCACCGACCCGGACCGGCTCCAGGAACACCATCTCGTCCATGGACGCGGTGACGGCGGGGCCGCCGGAGTGCCGCCCGGCCACGGCGCCGGCCGCGTCGTCGACGAGCTTCATGATCACACCGCCGTGCACCGTGCCCAGGAGGTTGGTGTCGTTGTGGTTCATGATGTGGCTGAGGGTGGTGCGGGAGGCGGATGTGGGCTTGCCCGGGATGTCCGGGGTGCCCGACTCCGCTGCGGTGACCTGGTCTGTCATGTCCTCCACCTTATGCCGAGGCGGACAAGACGGGACTTTGTGTCAGCTTGGCAACAGCGGGGCGCTGATTTTCCGACTGCCCTTGTACGGGACACAGCCCGGCCCTGCACACTGTTCGGCATGAACGATTGGCCCGAGGGATGGTCCGACGACAACCGCGGCTCCCGGCACGGAAACGGCAGCGCCGCCGCACAGCCCGAGAGCGCGCGCGTCATGCGGCAGGTCCGGCGCGGCCCCGCGGCCCCGCCGCACGGCGTCGGCGTCCCCCAGCAGCCGTCGTACGTCAACGGTCAGGGGTACGGCGACTACACCAACGCCCAGCAGACCGGCTACGACAGCGGCTACAGCACGGGCCAGGTCTACGGCGGTGGCGGCGGCCCGAGCGGCCCCGGCGGCCCCGAGGACCCCTACGCCCGCGGCCCGCGGTCGGCGCCCGACTGGCGCCGCCGCATCAAGTGGACCGCGATCACCGTCGTGACCGTGCTGGTCGTGACGACCGTGGGCACCTACTTCTGGGCCGACGGCAAGCTGAACCGCGAGGTCGACCTCTCCAAGGTCATCGACCGGCCCGAGGCGGGCGAGGGCACCAACTACCTGATCGTCGGCTCCGACAGCCGTGAGGGCATGTCCGCCGAGGAGAAGAAGAAGCTGCACACCGGCTCCGCCGACGGCAAGCGCACCGACTCGATGATGATCCTGCACACCGGGTCCAACGGCGACACCCTCATCTCGCTGCCGCGCGACTCGGACGTGGAGATCCCGTCCTTCGTCGGCTCCGAGTCCGGCAAGACGTACAAGGGCACCGGTCGGCACACCAAGCTGAACGCCGCCTACGCCGAGGACGGCCCCGAACTCCTCGTGCGCACCGTCGAGTTCAACACCGGGCTGCGCATCGACCACTACGTCGAGATCGGCTTCGCCGGGTTCGCGAACATCGTGGACTCGGTCGGCGGCGTCGAGATCGACATCCCGCAGGACATCAAGGACACCAAGTCCGGCGCCGACTTCAAGAAGGGCAAGCAGACCCTGAACGGCGAGGAGGCCCTCGCCTTCGTCCGCACCCGGTACGCGCTGGCCGGCTCCGACCTGGACCGCACCAAGAACCAGCAGAAGTTCCTCGCCGCCCTCGCCAACCAGGTGGCCACCCCGGGCACGGTCCTCAACCCGTTCAAGCTCTACCCGACCATGAGCGCGGGCCTGGACACCCTGATCGTCGACAAGGACATGGGCCTGTACGACCTGGGCTCCATGTTCTTCGCGATGAAGGGCGTCAACGGCGGCGACGGCACGTCGATGAACATGCCGATCTCCGGCTCCTCCGGCGGCAACCTCGTCTGGGACAAGACCAAGGTGAAGCAGCTCGTGGACCAGCTGAAGAACGACGAGAAGGTGACGGTCTCGGGTGACTGACACCCCCAGCGGCAGACCGCCCTTCGACGCCGTCCTGTGTGACATCGACAACGTGATACGGCACTTCGACTCCACCCACCTGGAGGCGCTGGAGCGCGCGGCGGGCCTGGCGGAGGGCACCACCAAGAAGGTGGCGTTCTCCCCGGAGGTCGACGGGCCGCTGCTGCTGGGCCGGATCACCGAGCAGGAGTGGGTGGAGGCCATCGCCAAGGGCCTCGCCGGACTCGTCGACGACGAGACGGGCTGGGCCCTGGGCACCGCCCTGCTGGAGTCGCCCTTCCACGCCGACGAGGCCGTGGTGACCCTGCTGCGCCGGGCCCGGGTCCGGATGCCGCTGGTCCTCGTCTCCAACGCCACCCTCGGCCTGGAACGCGACCTCGACGCCCTCGGCCTGTCCGAACTCGCCGACCACGTCGTCAGCAGCGCCCGCGTCGGACTCGCCAAGCCCGACCCGCGCATCCTGGAACTCGCGGCGGCCCGGGCGGGCGTACGGCCCGAGCGGTGCCTGTTCGTGGACGACACCTGGGAGAACGTGGAGGCGGCCGCCGCGCTCGGCATGCGGACCGTCCACTACCGCGATCCGGCGGACCTGGAGCGGGAGCTGGCGCCGCTGTTCGGCTGAGAGCGCGGCACTCGGGGGCACCCACGGGGATGCCCCCGAGCGTGTGCGGGCGGCGTCACATCGTGGCGCCCGCCATCGTGCGGCACATCTCGGCGCAGCGACGACACGCCTCGGCGCAGCGCATCATCTGGGGATCGTCCGGCATGGTCATACACGCCTCGGCGCACATGTCACAGGCCTTGGCACACATGGCGCACATCTCGGTCGCCATGGGCGAGCGCCGCATCATCATGTCGGCGCACATCCGGGTCGTCTCGGAGCAGTCCATGAGCGCGCGCATGATCTGCATCTGGGCCTGGCCGCCCATCTGCATGCAGTTGCTCATGGTCTCCTCGCACACGCCGTGGCACGACATGCACGCCTGGACGCAGTCCTGCATCTCCTTGCTCATGGCCGTCATGGATCCGGACTGGGTCATGGCTCCTCCTGGGGGTGAGAGGGTGCCCGGGCGGGCCCCGGGCCCTGCCTTGCCCTTCCGTCCTACGCCCGACCGACCCGGCGCGCCATCCGGCGGACGCCGCGACGGTCACGGCCCCACGGCCACGGCCCTACGGACACCCCACCTCGTTGCCCCGGACCACCTCGGACTCCCTCCCCTCCGGCTCCTGGGCCCGGACCGCGCGGACCTCGCGGAAGTCCGCCCCGGCGATCACCTTCAGGGTGGGGCCGAGACCGGGCGTGGCCCGCAGCTCGCTGCCGGGGAGGGCGGCGGCCAGCGAGCGCGCGGAGCGGTCCCAGCGCGGGTCGTAGGCGATGACCGTGCGCCGTACGGTCTGGACGGCCGCGTCGACCGGGCGGCGGGTGGTGCGGAAACCGGTCGCCGCCAGGGCACTGTCCACGCGCCGGCCGAGCCCCTTGGTCGTCGTGCCGTTCTCCACCTGCACGCTGATCTGCTGCGGGGGCACCGCCACCCGCACCACCGGCTCGCTGCGCGGACGCGGTGCCGTCGCCAGGGGCTTGTCGTCGCGCAGGGCCTTGAAGAGACGCTCGGACTTCACCGGGTCCCACTTCAGGGTCGAGCCGATGTCCTTGACCAGGAAGCCCATCCGGCCGATCGGGACCGTCGTGAACTCGGAGGAGGACGGGGAGAAGGTGCGCATCGCCCGGCCCAGGTCCAGCAGTTCGTCCGTGCCGAAGCCGCGGTCGGCCCGGACCGAACCCAGCACCGCCCGGGTCACGTCCCGGAACTTCAGCGGGTTCAGCAGGATCCCGGAGGACGTGGCCTGGGCCACCAGCGACGCCAGGAACCGCTGCTGGCGCTTCATCCGGCCCAGGTCGGAGGAGGCGTCGGCGTGCCGGGAGCGGACGTACTGGAGCGCCGCGCCGCCGCGCAGGGTGTGCGTGCCGGGCGCCAGGTCCAGACCCGTGTACCTGTCCTTCAGGGGCTGCGCGGTGCAGATCTTCACACCGCCGACGACGTCCACCGTCTTCATGAAGCTGGTGAAGTCGACCTCCAGGTAGTGGTCGATCTTCACGTGCGTCATGCTCTCCACCGTGCGCACGGTGAGCTGCGGACCGCCCTCCGCGTACGCCGCGTTGAGCTTGATGGGGTGCCCGTGGTGCTCCTCGCCGGTGACCTGGTCGGTGTGCGGGGGCGTCTCGGCGTAGGAGTCGCGCGGCAGGCTGACCACGCTCGCCCGCTCCCGGTCCTCCGAGATGTGCACGATCATGATCGTGTCGGTGCAGTGGCAGGGGGCCCCGCCGAGGCGGAACCGGCGGCGTTCCGACTCGTCGATCCGGTCCCGGCCGTCGGTGCCGACCAGCAGCACGTTCATGCCGTGGCCCGCCCGCGGACGGTTCTTCATGTCCTTGAAGGGGTCCACCCGCGCGATGTCCGCGTCGAGGCTGGTGACCACCGAGTGGCCGATCCCGGCCGAGGCGAGGACGACGACGGAGAGCGTGGTCGCCGCCCGCATGGCCCAGCGGGGACGCCTTCTGCGTACGGGGCGTACCGGGGGGCGCGGCGGGCGGCACCGGGACCGGGGCGGTGTGGTGGGCATGCGGGACACCTCCGGGCGACGGCCTGGGCGGGGAGAGCCGTGAGTACCGTAGGCCCGTACGATCTGTCGCCCGGGGCAGCGCACCCGGCGGGGCGCACCGGTGTCCCCCGTTCGCGGTAACGTGATCCCCCTATGAACGCGAAGTCCGACGTGCAGCTCCCCGCCGTGTCCGTCATCATGCCCGTCCTCAACGAGGAGCGGCATCTGCGCGGAGCCGTCCAAGCGATCCTCGCGCAGGAGTACGCCGGCGAGATGGAGGTCGTGATCGCCCTCGGTCCGTCCACGGACCGCACGGACGAGATCGCGGCCCAGCTCGTGGCGGACACTGCGTCCAGTAAGAACAAGCGCGTGCACACGGTCCCCAACCCGACCGGCCGCACCCCCGCCGCCCTCAACGCCGCGATCAAGGCCTCCCGCCATCCGGTCGTCGTCCGCGTCGACGGGCACGGGATGCTCTCCCCGAACTACATCGCCACCGCGGTACGGCTCCTGGAGGAGACCGGCGCGCAGAACGTCGGCGGCATCATGCACGCCGAGGGCGAGAACGACTGGGAGCACGCGGTGGCCGCCGCCATGACCTCGAAGATCGGGGTCGGCAACGCCGCCTTCCACACCGGGGGGCAGGCCGGGCCCGCCGAGACCGTCTACCTCGGTGTCTTCCGGCGCGAGGCGCTGGAGCAGCAGGGTGGCTACAACGAGGAGTTCATCCGCGCCCAGGACTGGGAGCTGAACTTCCGCATCCGCGAGGCCGGCGGGCTGATCTGGTTCTCGCCGGAGCTGAAGGTGTCGTACCGGCCGCGGCCCAGCGTGAAGGCGCTCGCCAAGCAGTACAAGGACTACGGGCGTTGGCGGCACGTCGTCGCCCGCTACCACGAGGGCTCCATCAACCTGCGCTACCTCGCCCCGCCCACCGCGGTGTGCGCGATAGCCGCGGGTCTGGTCGTGGGCGCGGCGCTCACCCCGCTCGGGTTCGTGATCCCCGGCGGCTACCTCGCGGCGATCGTCGCCGGGTCGTTGCCGGCCGGCAAGGGCCTGCCGCCGAAGGCGCGCCTCCAGATCCCCGTCGCCCTCGCCACCATGCACATGTCGTGGGGGTTCGGCTTCCTCACCAGCCCCAGGTCGCTGGCGAGGAAGGTCATCGCGTCACGCCGCCCGGCGGTCCTCAGCTCCTCCTCGTGAGGCACTGAGCACCGCGCGGCTCACCGGGCCCGGTCTACCAGGTGTAGGCCGGGTCCACGTGCATGCACTGGCTGTCGTCGGCGCCGTTCATCGCCTGCGCCGACTCGGGCGTCGTGTCGTCGTCCTCCTTCTCCGGCGCCTTGTACGCGGTGCCGGACCGCCAGTCCCCGCCCACGAAGAGCGTGATCCCGGAGACGTCGGTGGACTTCTTCACCTGGCTCGCCGGGATGCCGAGGACCTTCGCGACCCGCTGGGCGTCGGCCTGGAGGTCGGCGCTCGGGTAGCGGATCACCGTGGTCTCCTCGGAGGTGGCCGAGGAGGTGTCCGCGACGGCCCCGGTGAGCCCCTCGTCCTTCAGCAGCTGGGTGACCGTGGCCGCGCGCCCGCCGACCGGGGCGAGCGTGCCGGTACGGGTGCTGTTGTGCACCTGCACCGCGATGTCCTCGTCCGCCTCGGCGGTGTCGGTGACCGTCGGCGACGGGCTCGCGGAGGTCTTCTTATCGTCCTTGCCGTCCAGCGCGATGTCCTCGCGCACCAGCCGGAACAGCTTGTCGGCGTCCTCGGTGGGCACCACCCGGCCGGCGTTGTAGGTGTCGTACCGGTTGGGCATCGTCGTCATGGTGATGCGCTCGGTGGGCACCTTCTGCAGCTCGTTCGCCAGGTCGTACATCTTGGTGATGGTGTCCAGGCCGTCGTCGACGGTGATCGCCTTCGTGGCCGCCTCGGCGAGCTTGCGCAGGGAGTTCGGGTTGGTCAGCTTGGCCTCGGACCGCAGCTGACGGACCATCGAGTTCATGTACATGTGCTGCGCCTTGGCGCGGGCGAGGTCGGTGTCGTCCTCGAAGCCGTAGCGGGTGCGCAGCCACTGCAGGGCCTGCTTGCCCTTGATGGAGGTGGTGCCCTCCTCCAGCTTCAGGCCGGAGCCCTTGCCGCTGCTGGTGTGCGAGTAGACGTTGGCGTCCACGCACACCGGGACGCCGCCGATGGCGTCCGCCATCGACACCACACCGGCGAAGTCGATCATCATGAAGTGGTCGATGTGGATGTCGGTGAGCTTCTCCCAGGTGGCCACCGTGCAGCCGGCGCCGCCGCGGCCCAGCGACTCGTTCGTCATCGCCCGGGAACTGGCCCCGTACACCTCCCCGGTGTCGGGGTCCGTGCACTTGGGGATGTCGACCAGGGTGTCGCGCGGCATGCTCACCACGGACATGTTGGAGCGGTCCGCCGAGACGTGCAGCAGCATCTGGACGTCCGCGAGCGGGGTGCCGTTGAAGGTGTCCTTGGCGCCGCCGAGCTTCTGGTTCGCCGCGGAGTCCCGGGCGTCCGAGCCGATCAGCAGGATGTTCAGCGCGGTCTGGCCGGCCGCGTTGGCCTGGGTCTGCGCCGCCCGGTCCTTGGCGTCGCCGAGGTTGAGGTCGTCGCTCTTGATGTTGGCGTTGAGGTGCTCGTAGTAGAGGTATCCGGCGCCGGCCGTGCCGAGTATGACGACCGCCAGCACGGTCGCGGACCAGCGCAACGCGCGTCGACGACGGCGTCGGCGGTCCGTGGAGCGGTCATCGCCGCCCTTGCCGCCGTGCCCTCCGGCGTCCTCGGGCGTGTTGCCGTCCCGCGCCTCCCTGGACACCGTGTCCTCGGCCGCCGACACCTCCGCGCGCACCCCGCTTCTCCCCACCATTGAACTGCCCCTCCCCGCCGAGCGCCTGACACGGGCCCGTCCCGCGTCCAGTCAGACGCACGACGGGCCCGAAGGGTTACCCCTCTTCGTCTACTTGGCGCACTGCACCTTGTCCGCCGTGGACTTCTGGACCGTGTCCGGCACGGTCGTGGGAGACGTGAGCGAGACGCCCGCGCCCTTGAAGTCCTTGCCCAGCGTCAACGTCATCGTCGGCAGGCCCTGGGCGTTGTCGACGCTCTCCCCCGGCTTCAGCGCGGTCCCCGCCAGCCCCATGATGTCGGCGAGCCGACGGGCCTGGTCCGCCTGGTCCGGGTCGTACTCCAGCGTCGTCCTGCTCAGTTCCGCCGGAGCGTTGCCCGCGTTCTCGGACTTCGTCACGCCCTCATCATTCTGCAGCCAGTTAAGAGTCTCCTGTGCGCTGCCGGCCGGGGCGCCGCCGTTCATGATCCGCACCCGCACCTCGGAGGCCGCGGACTTCGTTCCCTTGAGCCGGGCCGCGGCCTCGGCCGCCGCCGCGTCCTTGGACGCCTTGGCCTTCTCCTTCACCTCGGTGAAGGAGACGTCCTCCTGGATCATCTGGAAGACGGTGGGCGCCGTCGCGTCGTTGAGGACGACGGTGGCCTTGACCTTCTCCGCCGGGTTGTCGACCACCGGCACGGTGGTGAAGGTCAGGTTCTTCACATTGAGCTTGCCCAGCTCCAGACCGAGGTCCTTGAGCTTGTCGATGGTGTCGAGCTGGGAGTCGACGGTCAGCGCCTCGGTGCCCGCCTCCGCCAGCTTGATCATCTTGGTGGGGCTGGTGAGCGTGTCGTTCGACTTCAGCTTGCGCATCAGCGCGCTCAGGAACTGCTGCTGGATCTCGATCCGGCTCAGGTCGCCGCCGAAGCCCACCGAGTGCCGGGTGCGCACGAAGGCCAGCGCCTGCTCGCCCTCGATGGTGTGCGTGCCCTCGGACAGCTTCAGATGCGAGTCCGGGTCGTCGATGTCCTTGGCCAGACACACCTCGACGCCGCCGACCGCCGAGGTCAGCGTCTTGACCGCGTTGAAGTCGGCCACCATGAAATTGTCCGCCTGGATCCCGGTCAGCTCCGTGACCGTGCGCACGGTGCAGCTCGGGGTGCGCTCGTCCTGCCCGAGGCTGGTGTTGAAGCGGACGTTCTCGGTGCCCTTGATGACCTTCGTGGAGCCGTCCTCCTGCGTGGTCGGGCAGTCCGGGACGTCCACGATCAGGTCGCGCGGGATGCTCAGCGCGGTCGCGTTCGTCCGGTCCTTGGAGACGTGCAGCAGGATCGTGGTGTCCGCGTGGCCCACGCTGCCGGAGTCGCCGTAGCCCTCGTTGCCGGAGCCGGTGCGCTTGTCGGTGCCGATCAGCAGGATGTTGATCGCCTTGTCCGAGCTGAAGCCGCCGGTGCTCGCGCCGTCGTCGGAGACGGACGTGATGTTGTCGTTGAGGTGCTGGAGATACAGGTAGGCCGCGGCCGCCGTGCCCACCAGCACGAAGGCCATGATCCCGCCGGTCCACAGCAGGACCTTCTTCGCCCTCGACTTCTTCTTGACCGGCCGGCGACCGCGCCGGTTCGGCGGCTCCTCCGGCACGCCCCGCCGACGGCGCGGCCCCGGGATCCGGCCCGGTGCCTCCTCGGGCGACTCCGACTCCGATTCCGTGTCGCGGTCCGGCGCCGCCGTACGGCCGCGCGCCGCGCCCGCTCCGGCGCCCGGGCCGCCACCGGCCGGGGCTCCCGCACGGGAGGCGGCTCTACGCGGTCCGGGGACCGCTGATTGCGGTGCGGAAGGAGTCAGTCGCAGTTCGTATTCGCCGGTGTTCGGATTGAGCACCCACTGGTCTGCGGGATCGATGTTGTCCGCCCGCCCACGGCCTTGCGCGTCCACGGTTGTCAGAATCCTCCGTCGGGGCCACGCGGCGCCTCTCCCCCTCAAGAGGCGCTCGGGTCGTCACGCTCACTCAGTTTCAGTCGGTCGCTCAGTGCACGGCACCAGGAAGGACCTCGCGGCCGGGTGCACCGGATCGCTCACACTATCCGCCCAGTTCGACGGGAAGCGACGCCCGTGACAAATTCCACGTCCCTACAACCGGGCAATACGGCCCATTTCTTTGAACTGGAGTTCGCCACCGGCGACAGGCTTGGCAACCGCTTTACCCGCAGCCGTCCTCCGCGGCGGTGTTTCCGCGGAACGTAGGAGCGGGCGGAGTGGGCGAAACCACGCGTGACCTCGCCCCCACCCCGTACGGACCGTGGTCGCCCGACTCCGAGGGGACGGATTTCATGGGAAGTTCGTGAGAAACCACCACGGGTGCGTCGGTGCGCAGTCGTTCGAAGAGTTTCTCCGCCTCCGGCTCCACGAGTTGGTCGCGATTGACGTTGTAGATGTACGACTCCCGGGGAACGGTCAGGAATTGCACATGTTCGGTGGGAATGTCGCGCAGGCCGCGGACGAGTTCGTAGAGCCCGCGCAGACTCGCCAGCTCCGGGTCGGTGGTGAGGGAGGACGTGGCCGCGTCCAGCACGGGATACAGCTTCGCCGGATTCAGCAGGACGTCGGTGCTCTGCACCTTGTTGACGAGCGCCCCCAGGAACCGCTGCTGCCGGTCCATCCGGTCGGTGTCGCTGCCGTTGCCCAGCGATTTGCGGGCCCGCACGTACGCCAGCGCCTGCTCCCCGTCGAGCGTCACCCGGCCCGCGGGCAGCCGCAGCTTGGCGGCCTTGTCGACGACCGGCGCCGTCAGACACACCTGGACGCCGTCGACGGCGTCCACCATCTCCTTGAAGCCGCTGAAGTCGACGACCATGTGGTGGTCGATCCGCACCCCGGTCAGCTTCTCCACCGTCCGGATCGTGCAGGCCGAGCCGCCGGTCTCGAAGGCGTAGTTGAACATCGCGAACATCGGCTCGGTCCGCGTCCCGTCCGGCGTGAGACAGGCGGGCACGTCCACCATCAGGTCGCGGGGTATGGAGACGGCGGTGGCGCTGCGCCGCCCGGCGGCCAGGTGCAGCAGGATCGTGGTGTCCGAGCGCTCGGTCCCCGAGTCCCGGCCGTACTTGGCGTTCTCCTCGCCCGAGCGTGAATCGGACCCGATCAGCAGGATGTTCTGCGCGTCCTTCACCAGCGAGGTCGGCCGCTCCCTCGCATACCGCTCCAGCTCCGCCCGGGCCGCCTCGTCGGCGGTGATGTTCCCGTCGAGCTTCGCGTAGAGCGCCCATCCGGCGATGCCGACCCCCGCGACGAGGAGGGCCGCCACCCCCGCCCCGTACCGCACCCACCGCCGCCGGCGCCGCCGTATCAGCCCCCGCCCGTCCGCAGAGGCCCCCACCCCCGGCCCGAGGGGCCGCCCCGATCCCACGAAGTCGCCCACGACTGGAAACACCCCTCCCACGTTCGGCGGTACGAGCGGGTCGTGCTGTTCCTCCTACGACCATGGGGGCTCGGGGGGTGACGTGCGGGCGGGGGTGCGCCGAATGGGTGAGGCTTAGGGGGGTGGGGTGTGGTCGGGGGTGGGCGGGTCTCCGGAGGGTGGCGGGCCTGCCAGGGTCAGTGGGCCGTTGCCGTGACCCGTTCGCTTTCGATGCGTCGGGTGAGGGTGTCCTCGGAGGCCTGGTCCAGGTTCCGGCACAGGACCACCGAGCCGCCGCTCGCGAGCGGACCGTACAGTCCGGCGCTCAGCCCCTCCCAGGTGTCGTACGGCAGCCCCGACAGCAGTCGGGAGCCGGGTCCGGTCAGGCCCAGTCCCGCCGCCTCGGCGCGGGCCCGCTCCACGACCTCCGCGCCGGTGTACTCGGCCCCCGCCACGACCAGCGCGGGCGCCTCGGGGTCGACGGGCGTGTACGGCGCGAAACGGTCGCCGTGCGTCGGGACCTCCACGGCGTAGTCGGCGTACCCCTCCGGCGGCGACGGGACGAACCGCCGGCCGAGCGGCGCCAGGGAGAGCGCGTACCGGTCCCCGCCGCAGGCGCGCCCCGCGTCGAAGTGCCCCGGACCGGCCACCACGAAGTCCGCCCGCGCCGGATCCCCGCCCACGTCCGCGACGACCCCCACCGACGAACACGCCAGCAGCCATACCGCCGTCTGCCAGTGCGCGGGCAGCAGCAGCGCGACCCGGTCGCCGGGCTCCGCGGAGAGCCCGTCCTGGAGGAGGTTCGAGGTCTTGGCCACCCAGTTGGCGAAGGTGGCCACGGACAATTCGACCCGCTCGCCCGTGGCGTCGTCGTAGAAGGTCACCAGGGGGCGCGCGGGATCCGCGGCGAGCGCGGAACGCAGCAGGTCGGCAGGGGTGCGATCGGTGGCGTTCACCCGCGCAAGCGTACGCGCCGCCCCGCCGCCCCACCCACCGCCGGGCCACCGGTTCGGCCGAACGCCCCGGGCCGCCGCGCCACCGGTTCGGCGCAACGCTCCCGACAGCCCGTCAACTCCCCAATGGACAGATATATATGACTATGTCCAGGATCGTTGGCATGCGTGGATTGCTCACTTCTTCGATCGGCGTCACGTGTGCGGCGGCTCTCGCCCTCCCCCTGACGCCGCCCGCCACCGCGGCGACGGCGCGACCGGCGCCGAGCGCGGAGGTGGCGCCCGTCGTCGCCCCCGATGCCCCCGACCTCTCCGGCAGCACCCAGTCGCTGCCGCTCACCCCCCTGACCCGCGACCGTGCCCTCGGTGCCGCCGAACAGGGCGTGCCGCGCCAGGACGTAGGCCGCTTCTCCCTGCTCGGCGTCGTCTGGGACAACCCGGACACCGAACTCCACGGCACCGTCCAGGTCCGCACCCGTTCGGCCGGCACCGGCACCTGGTCCGGCTGGCAGGACGTCGAGACCCACTACGCCGACCACGGCGCCGACCCGGACACCGCCGAGCGCGCCTCCGGCCATGTCCGGGGCGCCACCGCCCCCCTGTGGGTCGGCGACTCCGACGGAGTCGAGGTCCGTGTCCGCCCCGACGCGTCCCGCCGTACGGAGGAGACCGGCCGGGGCCTGCGCACCCTCTCGACTCCCGCGGCGCTCCCCGCCGGCCTGCGCCTGGAACTGATCGCCCCCGGGGAGGCGGCCGCGGTTCGTGAGGGGGCGGCCGCCGGGCCGTACGGCGAACGGGCCCCGCGGGGCCGGACCATCGGCGTCCCGTCAGCCGCGCTCCCCGCCTTCGGCTCCGCCTCCGTATCCTCCTTCGGCTCCGCCTCCGTATCCTCCTTCGGCTCCGCCTCCGCGTCCGCCGCTGCCGCGTCCTCCGCGGCCAACGCCGGGCTCGCCCCGCTCGGCGCGCCGGAGATCCCCGCGCTGGACCGTGCCCGGACCCGGAGCGAGCTGTCCGCCCTGCACGGCGGCGAGCTGACGGAGGCGCAGCGGGCGAAGCCGTACATCGGTCCGCGCCCGCGCATCGTCACGCGCCGCGGCTGGGGTGCCGACGAGGGCATTCGGGAGAATGGATTCCGCTACACCGGCAAGGTGAAGGCGGCGTTCGTGCACCATTCGGCCACGGGCAACTCGTACAAGTGCTCACAGGTCCCGTCCGTCATTCGCAGTATCTACCGCTACCACGTCAAGAGCCTGGGCTGGCGGGACATCGGCTACAACTTCGTCGTCGACAAGTGCGGAACCATCTACGAGGGCCGGGCCGGCGGTGTGGCCAAGGCGGTCCTGGGCGCGCACACCCTCGGGTTCAACACCAACAGCATGGGGATCGCCGTTCTCGGCACGTTCACCTCGGCCAAGCCCAGCTCCGCCACAGTGAAGGCGGTCGCCAGTCTGACGGCATGGAAGCTGGGTCTCTTCGGGGGTAATCCGAAAGGAAAGACATATCTGAAGTCCGCAGGTGGCAATCTCTACCCAAAGGGAAAGAACGTACGACTGAACGTGATCTCCGGCCACCGGGACGGTTTTGCCACGGAATGCCCAGGGCGGCAGCTCTACGGCAAGCTCGGCTCGGCCCGTAAGACGGCGGCCAAGTACCAGGGCCGCTGAGACCGCCGGCCGGGGAGAACGCTCAGCGGGGGGCACATTCATCAGCCGTCGGGGGGACAGTCTCCTGGGACTGGGACGGAACACCGCACGGCCTCGAACGCGCCACACAACGGTCTGCATACACTGGCCGGCCGAAAGACAGTTCGGCCGGTCCCGGCAGGAAGCAGAGACGAAGGTGACAGAAGCGATCCTCCTGGTCGGCGGCAAGGGCACCCGACTGCGCCCGCTCACGGTGCACACGCCCAAGCCCATGGTCAGGGCGGCGGGCGTGCCGTTCCTGACGCACCAGCTGGCGCGGGCGAAGGCAGCGGGGGTGGACCACATCGTCCTCGCGACGAGCTATCTGGCCGAGGTCTTCGAACCGTACTTCGGTGACGGCTCGTCGCTGGGCCTCCACATCGAGTACGTCACGGAGGACGAACCCCTCGGCACCGGCGGCGCCATCCGCAACGTGGCGTCCCGTCTGCACTCCGGCCCGGACGACCCGGTGCTGGTCTTCAACGGGGACATCCTCACGGGCCTGGACATCAGACGCCTGGTGGCGACGCACGAGACGACGGGGGCGGACGTCTCGTTGCACCTGACGAAGGTGACGGATCCCCGGGCCTACGGCCTGGTCCCCACGGACGAGACGGGCAAGGTCCTGGCGTTCCTGGAGAAGCCGCAGACCCCCGAGGAGATCGTCACCGACCAGATCAACGCGGGCGCCTACGTGTTCCGCCGCTCGGTCATCGACACCATCCCGCTGGGCCGGCCGGTCTCGGTGGAGCGCGAGACGTTCCCGGACCTGCTCTCCGCCGGGGCGCACCTCCAGGGCATGGTGGACTCGACGTACTGGCTGGACCTCGGCACACCGGCGGCCTTCGTCCGCGGCTCGGCGGACCTCGTCCTCGGCCGTGCCCCGTCCCCGGCGGTCCCCGGCCGCTGCGGCGACCGCCTGATCCTGCCCACGGCGACGGTCGCGGCGGACGCGAAACTCACCGGCGGCACGGTGGTGGGCGAGGGCGCGTTCGTGGCGGAGGGGGCGCGGGTCTTCGGCTCGACGATCCTCCCCGGCGCGGTCATCGAACCGGGCGCGGTCATCACCGACTCGCTCATCGGCACCCGCGCCCGTGTCGGCGAACGCTCCGTCCTCACCGGCACGGTCATCGGCGACGGCGCCGTCATCGGCCCCGACAACGAACTCCGCGAGGGCGCCAGAATCTGGTGCGACGCCCGGATCCCCGCAGGCGCGGTCCGCTTCTCCTCGGACCAGTAGCCCCCACCCGATCCCGAACGCCGGCAGGTCCACTCGGACTTGACCGGCGTTCGGCAGGGCAACGCCCCGTGAGAGGGGTGCAGGGGACGGAGTCCCGCAGGGTCTCCGGGGCGGTGCGCCCGAGGTGTTCGGGAGTGCGGCCCAGGGGCGCTTCCCAAGGGACGAAGTCCCGTCGGGGTCCAGGGGCGGAGCCCCTGGGCGGGGGCGAAGGGCCAGGAGCCCCTGGGGATGGGAATGGGCAGGGGCGGCGGGGCGAAACACCTCCCGCGACGCGCACCACGCACCACCCCACCGCGCACCGCCGCCACCCCACCGCGTACCGCCGCCACCCCACCGCGCGCCACCCCACCGCGCACCGCGTACCGCGTACCGCACACCGCTCACAGCTTCCCGATGTCCCCCCGAGGCATCCGAGGCGCCCGCCGCGCCGGCACCCGCCCACTCAACAGAATCAACCGAGCCGCCCGATGCCGCTGCCCCGCATACGGTTCCAGCAGCTCCAACATCACCGCGTCGTCCGCAGACCGGTCCCCGGCCAACGCCCACCCAACGATCCCCGGCAGATGAAGATCCCCCACCGTCACCGCATCCGCCGCCCCATGACTGCGCTGCACGGTCTCCGCCGACGTCCACGGCCCGATCCCCGGCACCACCTCCAGCCGGGCCTGCGCCGCCCCCGCCTCCATCCCCACCGCCTCCTCCAACCGCCCCGCCACCCGAACCGCCCGCAGAATCGTCGACGCCCGCTTGTTGTCGACGCCCGCCCGATGCCACTCCCACGACGGAATCAGCGCCCATGTCCGAGGCGTCGGCATCACCCACAGCCGCCCGTCCGCCGCAGGCCCCGGCGCCGGCTCCCCGAACTTCCGTACCAGCAACCGCCACGCCCGATACGCCTCGTCCGTCGTGACTTTCTGCTCCAGAACCGACGGGATCAACGACTCCAGCACCAGCCCGGTCCGCGTCAGCCGCAACCCGGGACGCCGATGCCGCGCCATCGCCACCACCCGGTGCTGAGGCGCGAACGCCTCCGGATCGTCCGAGGCCCCGAGCAGATCCGGCATCCCCTCCAGCAGCCACTCGCCGCCCGGCCCCCACGCCTCCCCGCGCACCGCACCGCTCCCCGGGACCACCGACACCCGCAGCGTCCCGGGCCCCGAGGGCGTCAGGCTCGCCCGCCACACCGACCCGTCCGGCATCGCCCGGAACGTCGGATCCCCGGGCCCCCGCCGCAAGGGCCCCAGCACCAGCCCCAGATCGACCGGCCCCGCGGGCACCCATTCCCGCACCCGCCCGGCCGCCGCGCGAGCGGGCCGCGGCACCCCCGCGGGCAAGGCGACATGCCCCCCGCGCACGGTCGTACGCGTGGGCCGGGGAGCGAAACGTCCTGCCATGGGCGAGGTCCTCAAGGAGGTGAGGTCTTAAGACGGGGTGACGTCCTAGAAGGACGAGGTTCTAGAAGGACGAGGTTCTAGAAGGGTGAGGTTCTAAAGGATCTAGAAGGGTGAGGTTCCAGAAGATCGGGATGTCCCTCTCCTCCAGGAGGGGCCCTACGAGGGTAGGCCGAGACACGCGTCACCACGCCCCCCGGCCCACCACACGCGGCTCAGCTCACACCCCACCTCACCGCACTTCGGCAACCTCACCGCACCTCGACAAACCCCTCCACTCCCCGCTCCGCCCGAGCCCTCGGCTCCGCCGCCGCGTGCCCGACGGCCACCGCCCCCATCGGATCCCACCCCTCCGGCAGCTCCAGCACCTTCCGCACCACGTCCCGGCAGAACATCGTCGAGGACACCCACGCCGACCCCAGCCGCTCCCCGGCCAGCGCGACCAGGAAGTTCTGCACGCCCGCCCCGGCCGCGACCACGAACATCTCCCGCTCGGCCCCGTCCCGCCGCGCGTCCCCGTATTGGTGCGACCCGTCCATGACGAGACACGGCACCACCAGATACGGCGCGTTCCGCAGCACGTCTCCCCGACGCACCCGCTTGGCGATCGACTCCTCGGACTTTCCGTCCCGCCGCAGATCCTCGATCCACGCGTCCCGCATCGCGTCCAGCAGCCGGACCCGCGACTCCTCCGACTCCAGCAGCACGAACCGCCACGGCGTCGTGTGGTGCGGCGCCGGTGCCGTCACGGCCGCGGCCACCGCCCGGCGTACCGCACCGGGATCCACGGGTTCGTCGGTGAAGGCCCGCACGGTCCGCCGCTGGGTGACCGCCAGCCGCACCGCCTCCGACGTCCCGAGCCGGAACATGTCGTCGCGCGCACCGCGCACCATGGTCCGAGCCCCGTCCCCGGCACCGTCCGCCACCACATGCGCCAGCCCGCGCACCACGGCCACGGGCAGCCCGGCGGCCTTTCCCTTCACCAGGTCCCCGGCCGCCGCCAGCTCGTCCGCCGTCGCCACGACCGTCGCGCTCAGCGGATTGCCGTACGCGTCCGTCCTCCCGCGCAGATCGTCCAGCACCCGCACACCCGCGGCGCCGATCGCCACGTCCGTGAGCCCGGCGCGCCAGGGCCGCCCGAAGGTGTCGGTGACGACGACCCCGACCTCGACCCCGAGCGCGTCCCGCAGCCCGTCCCGGATCACCCGCGCGGACGCGTCCGGGTCCTCGGGCAGCAACAGCACCGTCCCGGCGGGGGTGTTGGAGGCGTCCACGCCCGCCGCCGCCATCACCAGCCCCTGCCGGTTCTCGACGATCCGCAGCGGCCCGCGCCGCGCCACGACCCGTACCGTCTCGGCGTCGATCGCCGCCTCCCGGTCGTCCGCCGCGACGAGCCGGCCCTCCGCCTTGGACACGATCTTCGACGTGACCAGCAGGACGTCCCCGTCGGCGAGCCCCGGCTCGGCGGCGGCGATCAGCTTGGCCAGGTCGTCCCCGTGCTGCACCTCCGGCAGCCCGGCCACGGCCCAGACCCGGTAACCGGCCTCCGTGCTCATGCCCCCCGCACCTCCTCCGCCAGCGCCAGCGCCTCGCGGGCCATCCGCGCGGTCGCGTCCAGATCGCTCATCATCAGCGGTACGGCCCGGCAGCGGATCCCCGCCGCCTCGATCCGCTCCACCGAACCGGCGTCCACGGTGTCGACGAGCCAGCCGTCCAGCAGCCCCGAGCCGTAGTGCTCGGCCACCGCCGCCGCCGTCGACTCCACGCCGACCGCCGCCAGCACCTTGTCGGCCATCCCGCGCACCGGCGCGTCCCCGACGATGGGGGAGAGGCCCACCACCGGCACCCCGGCCTCGGCGATCGCCTCACGGATGCCGGGCACCGCGAGGATCGTGCCGACGGAGACGACCGGGTTCGACGGCGGGAACAGCACGACGTCCGCCTCGGCGATCGCCTCCAGCACCCCCGGCGCCGGCTTGGCCTGTTCGGCGCCGACCGGCACGACGGCCTCGGCCGGCACCGACGCCCGCAGCCGCACCCAGTACTCCTGGAAGTGAACCGCCCTGCGCTCGCCGTCCAGCACGACGGCGACATGCGTCTCGACCCGGTCGTCGGTCATCGGGATCAGCCGCACCCCCGGCTTCCACCGGTCGCACAGCGCCTCGGTCACCGCGCTCAGCGAGAACCCGGCGCCGATCATCTGCGTCCGCACGATGTGCGTGGCGAAGTCCCGGTCGCCCAGCCCGAACCACTCGGGCCCGACGCCGTACGCCGCGAGCTCCTCCTTCAGATGGAAGGTCTCGTCGGCCCGGCCCCAGCCCTGCTCCTCGTTGATGCCGCCGCCGAGCGTGTACATCACGGTGTCGAGGTCGGGGCAGACCTTCAGCCCGAAGAGATGGATGTCGTCGCCGGTGTTGCCGATGACCGTGATGTCCGCGTCCGGCACGGCCTGCTTCAGACCGCGCAGGAACCGGGCGCCGCCGATACCGCCTGCAAGAACCACAATGCGCATGGGAGCCAGTCTCGCAGGCGGTTCCGACATCGCACCGGGCGGTTGTGGAGAACCGGTGGCCTGTGGACATCCCCGCCACCCGTACGAGTCACGGGTCGGGGACACCCGTACGAGTCACGGCTCGGGGACACCGGTCGGGGACACCGGCGCCCGCCGCTACGCGCTGACGGTGTCCACCCCGTCGTACGCCTCACGCGCCGCGCAGGCCACGGGGGTCCCCCCGGTCGAGCGAAGCCGGGACTGGGGGAGCATCGGCATCTCCGTCAGCCCCGGGAAGTACACGTGCAGGCTCACCGCCGGCTCCAGCGCGTCGTTGACGACCTCGTGGACGTACCCCGGCGCGAACACCCGCTGCGCGCCCGCCCCCAGTACGCGCGTGCCCCGCTCGGTGCGCTCGGTCAGCTCGCCGTCCAGGACGGTCAGCACGCCGGAGGAGGGGCCGTGGTCGTGCGGCCCGCTGTCCTGTCCGGGCACCCAGGACAGCAGCCACACCTCGTAGCCCGGGCCGGTGCGCAGCCGGTGGTACCAGCGGCTGGTGGCGTCGTACCGGACGAGGTGTTCCCACTGGCCGCGGTCGGCGGCGATGGAGCGGGCCAGACCGACGAACTCGGCCACGGTGGCCGGGTGCTCGCGCGGCGCCTGGAGGAGGTGCGGGACTTCGAGGATGTCGCCGGCGATCTGGAGGTCGCTGTCGCTGTTCATGGGGTGCGTGGTTCCTCGGCGGAAGAAGTGGGGGCTGGGGTGTCGCGGACCGTCCGCCCGGATCACGGGTGGAACAGAGGCGCCCTGGTGCGGGCCAGGAGGGAAACAGCAGCCGGGTCGCGGTGGACCCTGGGGCAGCCGGAGCGCGTTGGGCTCAACAGCTGGAACAGCAACAACAGCTACAGCGAGCGCGGGCAGCACCGTGGGACCCGGCGGAGCGGGTCGAGGTGAGTGCCGAGTTCGCGAGCATGCCCACAAGGACACCGGTTCACACCTTCACTGTCAACTCGACGCCCGGTATGTGGGACATGGTTCACCTCATCCGGTTCATCTCGGAGGCGAAAGGTTTGTTCATGTGCCGACCGGGACACATGGCGCACATGCCGGGCGCGCGAGCCTCGTGGTGATCCCGTGATCCGACTGTGATCAGGTTCGCTTCCGCGCGCGTGTCGCAACGGGATCGACTCTTTGGACGTCCTTCCCCGTACAAGCAGCGCTGTGCGGGGCGGTTCCGCCGGGGCCTCATCCGCGTGTCAAGGTTTATGGCGATTTGAACACTTACTGCACGGCCTTGGTTCCGCAGAGTGAATAAGGGGCCCAATAGCAGATCCCGGCTTGACTCGCCCGGAGCAGCACACTTGTAATTTCACTCGTGTCGTTCAGCCGCAAATCGGTAACGGCAACGTCACGGGGACGCGAAAAAGACAGAGCGAGGGGCGCACATGACCGAGCTGGTGCAGCAACTGCTGGTCGACGACGCGGGCGAGGAACTCGGCTGGCAGGAGCGCGCACTGTGCGCCCAGACCGATCCCGAGTCCTTCTTCCCCGAGAAGGGCGGCTCCACCCGCGAGGCCAAGAAGGTCTGTCTCGCCTGCGAGGTCCGCTCCGAATGCCTCGAGTACGCCCTCGCCAACGACGAGCGCTTCGGCATCTGGGGCGGCCTGTCCGAGCGGGAGCGCCGCCGGCTGAAGAAGGCCGCCGTCTGAGACCTCCTCCGCACGGACACGGGACGCGGTGAACGGCCCGTCGCAGGTGGGTTATCCACAGGCGGCGGGCCGTCCTCATGCCCAGCCGATAGTGTGGGCGCTCGTCCGAGACACCCCGCCGCCCCCAGACGGCGCAGGAGTCCACCACAGTCCACCGAACCGGGGCCCGTACCTCGATGTCCGTGCACAGCCACACGGCAGCCCACCGCGACGCTGCCACACCTGAGTTCCCGCGTCATGTCGTGACCGCGGTCCTCGTCTCCCACGACGGTGCCCGCTGGCTGCCCGACGCGCTCGCCGGGCTGCTCGGCCAGGAGCGCCCCGTCCAGTCCGTGATGGCCGCCGACACCGGCAGCTCGGACCACTCCGCGCAGCTGGTCACCGACGCCCTCGGTGACGACCGCGTACTGCACCTCGCCCGGCGCACCGGCTTCGGCCAGGCCGTCGAGGAGGCCAACCGCACGGCCCCGGTCCTCACCCCCGAGGAACTGCCCTACCTGAAGCGGCCCAGCGGCTGGGACCCCGTCACGCGTACGTGGCGCGACGACACCTACGACCTGCCCGAGCTGCCGCACGGAGAGCCGGTCCAGTGGCTGTGGCTGCTGCACGACGACTGTGCCCCTGAACCGGACGCGCTGGCCGAACTGCTGCGCGTCGTGGACAACGAACTCGAACTGGGCCGTGACGACGTGGCCGTCGTCGGCCCCAAGCTGCGCGGCTGGTACGACCGCCGCCAGCTCCTCGAGGTCGGCGTCACCATCGCCCACTCCGGCCGCCGCTGGACCGGCCTGGACCGCCGCGAACAGGACCAGGGCCAGCACGACCACGTCCGCCCCGTGCTGTCCGTCTCCACCGCCGGCATGCTGATCCGCCGCGACGTCTTCGAGGAACTCGGCGGCTTCGACCGCCGGCTGCCCCTGATGCGCGACGACGTCGACCTGTGCTGGCGCGCCACGGCCGCGGGACACCGCGTCCTCGTCGCCCCCGACGCTGTCGTACGGCACGCCGAGGCCGCCTCCCGCGAGCGCCGCGCCGTCGACTGCGCGGGCCGCACCTCGGCCTCCCCGCACAAGGTCGACAAGGCCGGTGCCGTCTACACCCTCCTCGTCAACAGCCGTACGGCCCTGCTGCCCTGGATCCTGCTGCGCCTGGTCCTCGGCACGCTCCTGCGCACCCTCGCCTACCTCGTCGGCAAGGTCCCCGGTCAGGCGCTCGACGAGATCCGCGGCCTGCTGGGCACCCTGCTGCGGCCGGAGCGGATCGTCGCCGGGCGCCGCAGCCGCGGCAGACCGGCCGTGGAGAAGGACGAACTGCGGCCCCTGTTCCCGCCGCCCGGCGCGACCGTGCGGGCCACCGTCGAACAAGTCGCCGGCAACTTCTTCGGCGCCTCCGACGCCGAGACCCCCGGCGGCGCGGGCCGGCACGGCGGCGGCATCGAGTCCGGGCCCGGCGGCGACGACGCCGACTTCCTGGAGATCGAGCAGTTCGCCCGCGTCAAGCGCATCGCCCGCAAGCCCGGCCCGGTGCTCTTCCTGGTGCTGCTGTTCGTCTCCCTCGTCGCCTGCCGCAACCTGCTCGGCGGCGGCGCGCTCGCGGGCGGCGCCCTGCTGCCCGCCCCGGCCGACGCCTCCGACCTGTGGTCGCGCTACATCGACGCCTGGCACCCGGTCGGCGCGGGCGGCACCCCGTCCGCCCCGCCCTACCTCGCGATCATCGCCACCCTGGCCACCCTGCTGTTCGGCTCGACCGGTCTCGCCCTCACCGTGCTGCTGGTCTGCTCGGTACCGCTGGCCGGCCTCACCGCCTACTTCGCCTCCCGCCCGCTCGTGGAGTCCCGCCTCCTGCGCGCGTGGGCGGCCGTCGCCTACGCCTTCCTGCCCGCCGCCACCGGCGCCCTCGCCGGCGGCCGCGTCGGCACCGCCGTACTCGCCGTCCTGCTGCCGCTCATCGCGCGCGCGGGCATCGCCGCGAGCGGCCTGGCGAACACCTCCGGTGCCCGCGGCAGCTGGCGCGCCACCTGGGCGTACGCGCTGCTGCTGACGATCACCACCGCGTTCACCCCGATCGTCTGGCCCATCGCGCTCGTCCTCGGCCTCGCCGTCCTGGCCGTGCGCCGCACCGAGATCACCGCCTACGGCCCGCGCTTCCTGGCCCAGCTGGGCACCCCCCTGCTGATCCTCGCGCCCTGGTCGCTGACCCTGCTGCCGACCGGCTTCTTCACCCAGGCCGGCCTGGACCACGGCGCCTCCAGCGCCACCGCGCTCGACCTGCTCGCCGCCAGCCCCGGCGGGCCCGGCACGGTCGACGGCCTGATGCTCATCGGCATCGTCCTCGCCGCACTGGCCGCCCTGCTGCGCGGCCAGCGTCAGTCCGGAATCTGGACGGCCTGGGCGGTCGCCCTGGTGGGCCTGGTCTTCGCCGTCCTGTCCAACGCCTCCACCTGGGCCGGTCCCGCCACCCTCGTGTACGGCATCGCGCTGCTGGCCGCCGCCGTCATCGGCGCCGACGGCGCACGCGCGCGTGTCGCCGAGCAGAGCTTCGGCTGGCGCCAGCCGGTCGCCGCCCTCATCGCCTTCGCCTCCGCCGCGGGCCCGCTGCTGCTGGCCGCCGGCTGGATGATCGGTGGTGCCGACGGCCCCCTGGAGCGCCGCGACCCCGTCCAGGTGCCCGCGTTCGTCGCCGAGGAGGCCGGCACCCGCGACCAGGCCCGCACCCTCGTCCTCGACAGCGACTCCGCCGCCCACGTCGGCTACATGCTGGTCCGCGGCTCCGGCGCCCGCCTCGGCGACGCCGAACTCGCCGCCGCCGACGGGGAGAACGCCACCCTCGACAAGGTCGTCGCCAACCTGGTCGCCGGCTCCGGCGCCGACCAGACCGACGAACTGGGCAAGTTCGCCGTGCGCTACGTCCTCGTCCACAAGGGCGCGCCCCGCGAGGTCACCCGTGTCCTGGACGCCACGCCCGGCCTGAGCCGGCTCAGCCAGCAGGACGGCAGCGCCTTGTGGCGGGTCGACCAGGAGGTCTCCCGCGCGGCGATCGTCGCCGCCTCCGGCAAGGGCACCCCGACCGCGGTCGCCGCGGGCCCCGTCGAGATCCACACCACGATCCCGGACGGCTCCGACGGCCGTATCCTGCGCCTGGCCGACGCCGCCGCCGACGGCTGGACCGCCACCCTGGACGGCGAGGCGCTCACCCGCACCACCGTCGACGGCTGGGCCCAGGGCTTCGAACTCCCCGCCTCCGGCGGGAAGCTGGACGTCGTCTACGACGACCCGTTCACCCACACCGCCTGGCTGTGGGCCCAGGGCTTCCTCGCCCTCGTCCTCGTCGTCCTCGCGCTGCCCGGCCGCCGCCGCGAGGTCGACGACGACCTCCCCGAGGAGGAGACGGTCCCCGACCGGGCCGGCGAGGGCGAGGGCCGCCGCGCCCGCCGCCTGCGTGCCCAGGCCGAGGAGGAGGCCGAGGAGACCGGGGAACCCGTCCAGGACGACGGCTTCCCACCCCCCGCCCCTGCACCGGAGGAGGGCGAGACCCCGGTCGCGGTCCCGCGGCAGCAGTCCTACGCCGAGTGGGACCAGTCGAACCACGCGAGCGCCGAGTACGGCGGCGGCTACCCGGGCGAGCAGTACCAGGACGGCCGGCAGCAATACCCGGCGGGCGGCTACGACCAGCAGTCCTACGACCCCTACCAGGCCGGTCAGTACGACCCGTACGCCTACGAAGGCCAGGCCCAGCAGGCGCCGTACGAACAGACGTACGGCTACGACCAGGGCTACGGCAACCAGGGCTACGACCCCGCCTACGACCCGGCCCAGCAGGCCCAGCACCCCCACGGCACCGGCAGCGAGCGCCCCGACGGGAGCCAGCAGTGAACCGCACGACCCTGTCCCTGATCGCCGGCACGGCCGCGCTCGCCGCCGTCACCGGGTTCGCCACGCTCAACCAGCCCGCCGCCTCCGGCACGGACACCGCCAAGGCGGCCGCCGAACTGCCCGTGGAGCGCACGAGCCTGGTCTGCCCGGCGCCCAGCTCCTCCGACCTCGCGGAGACGGCGTACACGTCGTTCACGCCCGTCACCAAGGGCACCGGCGGCGACGGCACGGCCGAACTCGCGGCCGCCACCCAGGAGTCGGCGGACGCGACGGGCGACGACGAGAGCGCCGACAACGACGAGGCCGCCGACAAGAGCGACGACGCAGCCGACAAGAGTGACGACGCCGACAAGAGTGACGACGCCGACAAGAGCGACAAGAAGAAGACCGCCGAGAAGCCCGTCCTGACGCCCAAGGCGCCCGGTACCCCGGCCATCGGGGAGACCTCCGGTGGCGAGGCGCCCGCGCTGGTGGGCACCGCCGAGGGGAAGCTCGCCCCCGGGTGGACCGTCCAGGCGACCACCGAGGTCGCCGCCGGCAGCGGCCGCGGCCTCCAGGGCGTCACCTGCACCGCGGCCGACACGGAGTTCTGGTTCCCGGGCGCCAGCACGGCCGCCGACCGCACCGACTACGTCCACCTCACCAACCCGGACGACTCCGCCGCCGTCGCCGACATCGAGCTGTACGGCAAGGACGGCGCCCTCCAGACCACGGTGGGGGAGGGCATCACCGTCCCGCCGCACTCCAGCGAGCCGGTCCTGCTGTCCACGCTCACCGACGAGAAGCAGGACGACGTCACCGTCCACGTCAACATCCGCAGCGGCCGCGTCGGCGCCGCCGTCCAGGCCCTGGACGACAAGCTGGGCGGCGACTGGCTGGCCGCCTCCACCGACCCGGCCGGCAGCCTGGTGATCCCCGGCATCCCCAAGGACGCCACGGCCGTCCGCCTGGTCGCCTACGTGCCCGGCGACGCCGACGCCGACCTGAAGGTCCAACTCGCCTCCCCCTCCGGCCTGATCACTCCCGCCGGGCACGAGACGCTGCACATCAAGGGCGGCATGACGACCGCGGTCGACCTCGGCGACGTCACGCGCGGGGAGGCGGGCTCGCTGATCCTGACGCCGACGGACCGGTCGGTGCCGGTCGTCGCGGCCGTACGCGTGCTGCGCGGCAAGGGCACCGACCAGGAGTCGGCGTTCATCGCGGCCGCCGCGCCGGTCGGCACGCGCGCGTCCGCCGTCGACAACTCCGCCAAGGGCTCCACCCTCTCCCTGACCGCCCCTCAGGGGACCGCCAAGGTGAAGGTCACCGCCTCCGCGGGCAGCGGGGGCGGCACGGCCGCCGCAAAGACGTACACGATCAAGAAGGGCACCACGCAGGACGTCGAACTCCCCGTCCCCAGCGGCCTGAAGGGCACCTACGCCCTCACCGTGGAACCCCTCACCGACACCCCGGTCTACGCCGCCCGCACCCTGGCGGCCACCGAGGACGGCGTCCCGGGTTTCACGATCCAGACCCTGCCGGACGACCGGGGCACGGTGGCGGTGCCGCAGGCCGACGAGGACGTGGCGGTGCTCCAGAAGTAGCTCGATAGGGGCACGGGGTCACTCGTAAGGGGGGCGGTGGTCAGTCCTCGCCGTAGCGCGGATCCACCGTCTCCGGGGTCAGCCCCAGCAGCTCCGCCACCTGCTCCACGACGACCTCGTGGACCAGCGCGGCCCGTTCGTCCCGCCCCTTGGTGCGGATCTCGACCGGCCGCCGGTAGACGACGACCCGCGCCTGCCGCCCCTCGCGCGCGGGGACCGTCCCGCCGAGCGGCACCGCCTCGTCGTTCCACGGCTCCCCGGCCGCGGCCGGGCGCGGCACCTCCAGCACCATGAAGTCGATCTCGCCGAGCTGCGGCCACCGCCGCTCCAGCCGCTCCACGGAGTCCTGCACCAGATCGGCGAACACCTCGGCGCGGCTGGCGGCCAACGGCACCTGGGGCGGTGCGATCGGCCCCCGCATGCCCCGGCCGTGGCGATCACGACGGCGGGGCCCGGGACCTGCGGCACGGGGCGGTACGGGGTTGTCCATCACTACTGAAGCGTAGACCCCGCCACGACCCGGTGCCCGGCCCCACGCTCCCGCCCGGCCGTCCCGCCCCGGCACGCACCGCATGTCGCGGGATGACCATTCCGGCCAAGGTTGGGCTCGATTCCGTATCCCTCCGAGACCGGCGAACTCATGGCAATTGATGAGGTTTGTACCGGACGGCGACCACGAGGCGACAGCTTCCTCGCGTTAATGACTGGTGTTCGCGCAGGTCAGCGGGGTATGACTGGTCAGGCCCGTGGGGCGTTTCACAACACGACACGGTGGAGTGACCTGGTGGAGAGTCGTCGCGGCCCGCTCAAGAGTGCGGTACCGTCCAACGTCGTGAGCCCTGTACGTCGCTGTTCGCGAACCGCCTGCGGCCGACCCGCCGTCGCGACGCTGACGTACGTCTACGCCGACTCGACCGCGGTCCTCGGCCCGCTCGCCACCTACGCCGAACCCCACTGCTACGACCTGTGCGCCGAGCACTCCGAGCGCCTCACCGCCCCGCGCGGCTGGGAGGTCGTCCGCCTCCTCGACGGCTCGGCTCCGGCGCGGCCCAGCGGTGACGATCTGGAAGCGCTTGCCAACGCCGTCCGCGAGGCGGCCCGCCCCCAGCAGCGGGCGGCCGGAGCCGCCGGCGGCGGCCGCGGGGCGGACCCGATGGAGGTCGCCCGCCGCGGGCACCTGCGGGTCCTGCGCTCGCCGGACAACTGACGCCCTTTCGGAACCCGGTCCGGCGCACCTTCTTGGACGCGACATTGTCGCGGACACGACCGACATGGCCACCTTTTTCGGTCGAAATCGCTTTCCCTCCTGACGGCAGACGACGGAATCGGGGGCGCCCGTGTACGTCCAAGAGCTACGACCCGTCGCCGGCTCGCTCGGCCTGTCCGCCCTCGTGGCGGCCCTGCCTCTCGTGATCGTCCTGGTCCTTCTCGGTGTCGCCCGGGTGAAAGCCCACCTCGCGGGCCTGACGGGCCTTCTGGCGGCCGTTCTCGTCGCCTGGCTCGCCTACGGCATGCCGGTGGGCCAGACGCTCTCCAGCGCCGCCCAGGGAGCCGCCTTCGGCCTCTTCCCCATCCTGTGGATCGTCGTCAACGCCCTCTGGGTGTACCGGATGACCGTCCACACCCGGCACTTCGACGTCCTGCGCCGCTCCTTCGGACGCCTCTCCGACGACCCGCGCATCCAGGCCCTCGTGGTCGCCTTCTGCTTCGGCGCGCTGCTCGAGGCGCTCGCCGGATTCGGCGCCCCCGTCGCCATCTGCGCGGTCATGCTCGTCGCCCTCGGCTTCGACCCCGTCCGCGCGGCCTTCGTCGCCCTCGTCGCCAACACCGCCCCCGTGGCCTTCGGCGCGATGGGCACCCCGGTCGTCACCCTCGCCCAGGTCACCGGCCTGCCCCTGGACTCGGTCGCCTCCGTGGTGGGCCGTCAGACCCCGCTGCTCGCCCTCGTCGTCCCCCTCGTCTTGGTCGGCCTGGTCGACGGCGCGCGCGGCCTGCGGGAGACCTGGGTGCCCGCCCTGGCCTGCGGAGCCGCCTTCGCCGCCGTCCAGTTCGCCGCCTCCAACTACGCCTCCGCCCAACTCGCCGACATCGGCGCCTCCCTGGCCGGCGCCGCCGCCCTGGCCGCCGTACCGCACACGCGCGTGCCCGCCACCGAAGCGGTACGCGTGCACGTGCTGACCGGCGCGCGCAGCGAGGAACTGGACGAGCGCGACCCGCGCCCGGAGATCGTCCGCGCCTACGCCCCCTACGCGCTGATCGTCGTGATCTTCTCCGCCGCCCAGATCCCCGCGGTCAAGGACCGGCTCGCCCGGGCGACCCGGACGTACGACTGGCCCTTCCTGGACGTCGTGACCCCAGGCGGAGAGGCGGCCGGGGGAAACCTCTTCACCTGGCCGGTCGTCTCCACCGGCGGCACGCTCGTGCTGCTGGCCGGCATCGCCACCGCGGCCGTGCTCGGCGTCCACGCGCGCGTGGCGCTGCGCGAATGGGTGGCGACCGTACGCGAGCTGAGGTTCGCGATCCTGACCGTGACCTCCGTCCTGGCCCTCGCCTACGTCATGAACCTCTCCGGACAGGCCGCCACCATCGGCCACTTCGTGGCGGGGGCCGGCGCGGGACTGGCCTTCCTCTCACCCGTCCTGGGCTGGTTCGGCGTCGCGGTCACCGGCTCGGACACCTCGGCCAACGCGCTCTTCGGCGCCCTCCAGGTCACCGCCGCCCGCGAATCCGGCCTGTCCCCGGAGCTGCTGGCCGCCGCCAACACCTCCGGCGGCGTCGTCGGCAAGATGATCTCCCCGCAGAACCTCACCATCGCCTGCGCCGCCGTCGGCCTCGCCGGCCGCGAGGGCGACCTGCTGCGCAAGGTGCTGCCCTGGAGCCTGGGCCTGCTGCTGGTCATGTGCCTGATCGTGGTCGGCCAGAGCACACCGCTCCTGGACTGGACCCTGCCGTAGCCGGCCGGACCCTGCCGCGGCCCGGCGCCCGCCTCTTGACTGCGCACAGGTTACTTCTGTGGGTCCACTCGGCGGACTCACCGCAGCCGGTGAACCGTTCCGGGTAGTTTGTGGCGACTGAACAGGACTTTCAGGAAGGTTGGCCCGTGGCTGCAGATCTGTCGCAGATCGTGAAGGCGTACGACGTGCGCGGAGTGGTGCCGGACCAGTGGGACGAGTCGCTCGCCGAGCTCTTCGGCGCGGCCTTCGCCCAGGTCACCGGCGCCGACGCGATCGTCGTCGGCCACGACATGCGCCCCTCCTCGCCCGGCCTGTCCGGCGCCTTCGCGCGCGGGGCGGCCGCCCTGGGCGTGGACGTGACCCTGATCGGCCTGTGCTCCACGGACCAGCTCTACTACGCCTCCGGCGCCCTGAACCTGCCCGGCGCCATGTTCACGGCCTCGCACAACCCGGCCCAGTACAACGGCATCAAGCTGTGCCGCGCGGGCGCGGCCCCCGTCGGCCAGGACACCGGCCTCACCGAGATCCGCGAGCTGGTGGAGCGCTGGACGGAGTCAGGCGCCCCCGAAGCCGCCGCCGTGCCGGGAACCCTCACCCGCACCGACACGTTGAAGGACTACGCGGCGCACCTGCGCTCACTCGTCGACCTCGCCTCCATCCGCCCCCTGAAGGTCGTGGTCGACGCGGGCAACGGCATGGGCGGCCACACGGTCCCCACGGTCTTCGAGGGCCTCCCCCTGACCCTCGTCCCGATGTACTTCGAACTCGACGGCACGTTCCCCAACCACGAGGCCAACCCGCTGGACCCGGCGAACCTCGTGGACCTCCAAAAGCGCGTCCGCGAGGAGTCCGCCGACCTCGGCCTCGCCTTCGACGGCGACGCCGACCGCTGCTTCGTCGTCGACCAGCACGGCGACCCGGTCTCCCCGTCCGCGATCACCGCGCTGGTCGCCGCCCGCGAACTGGCCCGCCACGGCGGTTCCGGCACGGTCATCCACAACCTGATCACCTCCTGGACCGTCCCCGAGGTCGTACGCGAGCACGGCGGCACGCCCGTCCGCACCCGCGTCGGGCACTCCTTCATCAAGGCCGAGATGGCCCGCGCCGGCGCGATCTTCGGCGGCGAGCACTCCGCCCACTACTACTTCAAGGACTTCTGGAACGCCGACACGGGGATGCTGGCCGCCCTCCACGTCCTCGCGGCACTGGGCGGCCAGGAGGCCCCCCTGTCCACCCTCGTCGCCGAGTACGACCGCTACACCGGCTCCGGCGAGATCAACTCCACGGTCGCCGACCAGGCCGACCGCATCGCCGCGATCAAGGCCGCCTACGCCGACCGCCCCGACATCACCCTCGACGAACTCGACGGCCTCACCGTCACCTCCACCGACTGGTGGTTCAACGTCCGCCCCTCCAACACGGAACCCCTCCTCCGCCTGAACGCGGAGGCCCGCGACGAGCCCACCATGACCAAGATCAGGGACGAGGCCCTGGCCATCATCAGGGCATGACGGACGGCAGGACCCTAGCCAGGGGTGCGGGGGCGGCGCCCCTGGTGGGGGCGAAGGGGCGGAGCCCCTGGGGAGGGGAACGGGTAAGGGCGGCGGCGACGAAACCCCACTGCACCCAACCCCCTGCCCCCTTCACCCACACCGCGCCCAACCCCCACACCCCACCCCCACCAGCGGTACGCTGACCAGGCACATCCGCACACCCCCCACAGCCGAACACGCCCCACCGCACACCACGCAACCACCCACTCCGAAGGGACACCCCATGCCGCTCGAAGCCGGCCTTCTGGAGATCCTCGCCTGCCCGGCCTGCCACGCCCCTCTCAAGGAGCAGGGCGACGAGCTGATCTGCACGGGCCAGGACTGCGGTCTGGCGTACCCCGTCCGCGACGGCATCCCCGTCCTCCTCGTCGACGAGGCCCGCCGCCCCGCGTAACCCCGCGACCGAGGCCGTATTCCCGCGACCGAGGCCCGAACCCGCCACAACGGCCAGGGCCACGCCGCACAGACGCGAGAAACGGGAAGCCACCGGCCGCCCACGGCAGCAGCCGCGAGGCGCCGGGCACGAGGCGCGAGGTGCGAGGCATCAGGGCACCGCCCGCCAAGCCCAGCCCCCGGCCCAGCCACCAGGCCCCGCCGGCCCCAGCCATGGCCCCCCACCCCGGCCCCGCCAACCGAACACCACCCCGGCGATCGGAGACTGCCGCCATGCTCGACGACTCGCTGCTCGACACGCCGGAAGCCCTCGCCGAGGCCGACCGCCGAGCCCTCCTGCGCGGCGCGGCCGAAGCCGGCGCCCGCGTCCGCACCGCCGCCCGCCACGCGGCCGAGGCCGGTGTCCACGACCTCAAGCCGGACGGCCGCCCCCGCGCCATCCTCATCGCGGGCCCCGGCGCCGCCGCCACCTGCGTCGCCGACCTCCTCGGCACCCTCGCCGGCGCCGCCTGCCCGGTCATCCGCCTCGCCCCCACTGGCGTGGCCCCCGCCGCAGGCGCCCTGCGCTGGGAACTCCCCGGCTGGGCCGGCTCCGTGGACCTCCTCCTCATCGCCACCCCGGACGGCACCGAACCCGGCCTCTCCCTCCTCGCCGAGCAGGCCTACCGCCGCGGCTGCACCGTCGTCGCCGTGGCCCCGGCCCGCACCCCCCTCACCGAGGCCCTCGGCGCCGCGCACGGCCTCTTCGTACCGCTCGCGACGGCCCCGTACGAACACGACGAGCAGCCCCCCGTCGCCGCCTCCGCCCCCGGCGTGCTGTGGGCCCTGCTCACGCCCCTCCTCGCGATCCTGGACCGCATCGCGCTCCTCTCCGCCCCGGCCGAGGCGCTGGAGAAGGTCGCCGACCGCCTCGACCAGGTCGCCGAACGCTGCGGCCCCGCCATCGCGACGTACAACAACCCGGCGAAGACCCTCGCCGCCGAACTCGCCGACGCACTCCCGGTGATCTGGACCGAGGGCACCTCCGCCGGCCCGGCAGGCCGCCGCTTCGCCTCCGCCCTCGCCGAACTCGCCGGCCGCCCCGCCGTCGTCGCCGAACTCCCCGAGGCCCTCGCCGAGCACAGCGCCCTCCTCGCAGGCCCTCTCGCCGCCAGCGCCGACCCGGACGACTTCTTCCGGGACCGCGTCGAGGAGGCCCCCGCGCTGCACGCGCGCGTGGTGCTGCTCCGCGACCGCCCGATCGGCGGCCTCACCGCCGCCCCGGCCGCCCGCGACCTGGCCCTCAGCCACGACACCGCGATCAGCGAACTCGAACCCGAGGAAGGCGACGAACTCGTCACCCTCGCCGAACTGATCGCCACCACCGATTTCGCCGCCGTTTACCTGGCGCTCGCTTCGCAGGCCTGATCTGGGGACCGCAAGACGACGCACCAGCGGCGACGCCGCCCGGACGCCGCCGAACCCGGATCACAGACAGACAGGCAGGCACAGAACCGATGGACCGCCTCGACAACACCGTCCGCCCCTACGCCTGGGGCTCCCCCACCGCGATCCCGCACCTGCTCGGCACCGAGCCGACCGGCGAACCGCAGGCGGAGATGTGGATGGGCGCCCACCCCGGCGCACCCTCACGCACCGCCCGGGGCACCCTCGTCGAGGTCATCGAGACCGACCCGCAGAAGGAACTCGGCGCGCGGACGGTCACCAAGTTCGGCCCCCGCCTCCCGTTCCTCCTCAAGATCCTCGCCGCCGGCGCCCCCCTCTCCCTCCAGGTCCACCCCGACCTCGCCCAGGCCAAGGAGGGGTACGCGGACGAGGAGCGCCGCGGCATCCCGGTCGACGCCCCGCACCGCAACTACAAGGACGCCAACCACAAGCCCGAACTCATCTGCGCCCTCACCGAGTTCGACGGCCTGTGCGGCTTCCGCGACCCCGTCCAGGCCGCCGGCCTCCTCGACGGCCTCGGCGTCGACTCCCTCAAGCCGTACGTCGACCTCCTGCACGCCCACCCCGAAGAGGCGGCCCTGCGCGAGGTCCTCACCGCGATCCTCAGCGCCGATCCCGAGGAGATGGCCCACACCGTCACGGCCACCGCGGCCGCCTGCGACCGCCTCGGCGGCGACTACGCCCCGTACGCCGGCCTCGCCCACCACTACCCCGGCGACCCCGGCGTCATCGCCGCCATGCTCCTCAACCACGTCCGGCTCCAGCCCGGCGAGGCCCTCTTCCTCGGCGCCGGCATCCCGCACGCCTACCTCGACGGCCTCGGCGTCGAGATCATGGCCAACTCCGACAACGTCCTGCGCTGCGGCCTCACCCCCAAGCACGTCGACGTCCCCGAACTCCTGCGCGTCGTCCGCTTCGAACCGGGCGACCCCGGCGTCCTGCGCCCGGAAGCCTCCCCGGACGGCGAAGAGGTCTACGAGACCCCGATCGACGAGTTCCGCCTGTCCCGGTACGTCCTCCCCGAGGGCGGCGGCGCCCACGACCTGACCCGCCCCACCCCGCAGATCCTGCTCTGCACGGCGGGCACGGTACGTGCCGGGGAACACGAACTGGCGCCCGGCCAGTCGGTCTTCGTCCCGGCCGGCGAGTCCGCGCAGGTGTCCGGAGCCGGCACGTTCTTCCGGGCCACTGTGATCATCTGACCGGGCCTGTGGACACCTGACACACCATCGCCGCGGCGGGCTGCAAGAATGACCCACCGGCAAAGGCCGGGCAAAGACCCGCACGGCGAACCGGCGGTTCGAAGGCGAAGGGACAACGCGGACACATGAGCGCGTCAGGCGGCACCAAGGCGATCGTGGCGGCACTTGCCGCCAACCTCGCGATCGCGGCATCGAAGTTCGTGGCGTTCGCCTTCAGCGGCTCGTCGTCGATGCTCGCCGAGGGCGTGCACTCGCTCGCCGACTCCGGCAACCAGGCACTCCTCCTGGTCGGCGGCAAGAAGGCCCAGCGCGAGGCCACCCCCCAGCACCCCTTCGGCTACGGCCGCGAGCGCTACATCTACGCCTTCCTCGTCTCCATCGTCCTCTTCTCCGTCGGCGGCATGTTCGCCATCTACGAGGGCTTCGAGAAGATCAAGCACCCGCACGAGATCGAGCACTGGTACTGGCCGGTCGGCGTCCTCGTCTTCGCGATCATCGCCGAGAGCTTCTCCTTCCGCACGGCCATCAAGGAGTCCAACCCCCTGCGCGGCGAGCTCTCCTGGACGCAGTTCGTCCGCCGCGCCAAGGCACCCGAACTGCCCGTCGTCCTCCTGGAGGACCTCGGCGCCCTCGTCGGCCTGATCCTCGCCCTCGGCGGCGTCGGCCTCGCTCTCCTCACCGGCGACGGCATCTGGGACGGCATCGGCACCGTCTGCATCGGTGTCCTCCTCGTCCTCATCGCCCTCGTCCTGGCCGCCGAGACCAAGTCCCTCCTCCTCGGCGAGGCCGCCGGTACGGAAGACGTCCAGAAGATCGAGGCCGCCATCGTCGACGGCGCCACCGTCACCCGCATCATCCACATGCGCACCCTCCACCTCGGCCCCGAGGAACTCCTGGTCGCCGCCAAGATCGCCGTCCAGCACGACGACACCGCGACCGAGGTCGCCCGCGCCATCGACGCCGCCGAGGACCGCATCCGCCAGGCCGTCCCCATCGCCCGCGTCATTTACCTCGAGCCCGACGTCTACAGCGAGACCGAGGCAGCCAAGGGCGCCGACCCCGGCGCCACCCCCGGCGGCCCGGCCCACCCCGCGGCCGACCACTGACCCGCACCTCTTCCCCGACGGGGCCCGCCGAACCACCGGCGGGCCCCGTCGCCCGTTCCCCCCTCACCGTCCGTGATCGGCGTGATCTGATCGCACGCGGACTGGGGCCGCCCGCCGCCTCCGGTGTAGCTTGGAGCGAAGCCAGACGTCGCTGCTGATGGCGGTCGGGCGGTCCCACACGGACCGACCGAGGGAGAGAGGGCCTCCGACGGACTGCGCTGCGCGTACGCGGGCATGCCTGTGTCCCCCTGAGGGCACCCCTGTGTCCGCCGCCGCGCAGACCAGCCCTACCCACACCTCGCCCCAACCTCCGAGGAGCAGCTCACCATGACGACTGTCGACAACCGACAGGACTTCAAGGTCGCCGACCTCTCCCTGGCCGCATTCGGCCGCAAGGAGATCACCCTGGCCGAGCACGAGATGCCCGGCCTGATGTCGATCCGCAAGGAATTCGCCGCCACCCAGCCGCTGGCCGGCGCCCGGATCATGGGCTCGCTGCACATGACCGTGCAGACCGCCGTCCTGATCGAGACCCTGGTCGCCCTGGGCGCCGAGGTCCGCTGGGTGTCCTGCAACATCTTCTCCACCCAGGACCACGCGGCCGCCGCCGTCGCGGTCGGCCCGAACGGCACGCCCGAGGACCCGCAGGGTGTCCCGGTCTTCGCCTGGAAGGGCGAGACGCTGGAGGAGTACTGGTGGTGCACGGAGCAGGCGCTGACCTGGCCGAACAGCCCCACCGGCGGCCCGAACATGATCCTGGACGACGGCGGTGACGCCACCCTCCTGGTCCACAAGGGCGTCCAGTACGAGAAGGACGGCAAGGTCCCCTCGGTCGACACCGCCGAGAACGAAGAGCACCGGGTGATCCTCGAGCTCCTCCACCGCACCATCACCGACGGCTCGCAGAAGTGGACCCAGCTGGCGTCCGAGATCCGCGGCGTCACCGAGGAGACCACGACGGGCGTCCACCGCCTGTACGAGATGCAGCGCGACGGCGAACTCCTCTTCCCGGCGATCAACGTCAACGACGCCGTCACCAAGTCGAAGTTCGACAACAAGTACGGCTGCCGCCACTCCCTCATCGACGGCATCAACCGCGCCACCGACGTCCTCATCGGCGGCAAGACCGCCGTCGTCTTCGGCTACGGCGACGTCGGCAAGGGCTGCGCCGAGTCCCTGCGCGGCCAGGGCGCCCGCGTCATCGTCACCGAGATCGACCCCATCTGCGCCCTCCAGGCCGCGATGGACGGCTACCAGGTCACGACCCTCGACGAGGTCATCGACAAGGCCGACATCTTCGTCACCACGACCGGCAACAAGGACATCATCATGGCCTCCGACATGGCCAAGATGAAGCACCAGGCCATCGTCGGCAACATCGGCCACTTCGACAACGAGATCGACATGGCCGGCCTCGCCAAGATCCCCGGCATCGTCAAGGACGAGGTCAAGCCGCAGGTCCACACCTGGACCTTCCCCGACGGCAAGGTCATCATCGTCCTCTCCGAGGGCCGCCTGCTGAACCTGGGCAACGCCACCGGCCACCCGTCGTTCGTGATGTCCAACTCCTTCGCGGACCAGACCCTGGCCCAGATCGAGCTGTTCACCAAGCCCGACGAGTACCCGACCGGCGTCTACACCCTGCCCAAGCACCTGGACGAGAAGGTCGCCCGCCTCCACCTGGACGCCCTCGGCGTCAAGCTGACTACCCTCCGCCCCGAGCAGGCCGCCTACATCGGCGTCGAGGTCGAGGGCCCCTACAAGTCGGACCACTACCGCTACTGAGCCCACAGCCCCGGTAGCAGTACCGCGT
This sequence comes from Streptomyces sp. NPDC041784, assembly GCF_055591025.1. Lineage (NCBI taxonomy): Bacteria > Bacillati > Actinomycetota > Actinomycetes > Kitasatosporales > Streptomycetaceae > Streptomyces > Streptomyces sp. NPDC041784. The sequence goes on along the minus strand of NZ_JBVJAB010000005.1, from coordinate 3,470 downwards.
AGTACCTCAGAGACAGGCCCCCGCACCCCCGTGTCGGGGGCCTGCCCCTTCGGCCCCTCGGCCGGCCGCCGCGGCGCCCGACCAGCCCGTCACACCCCAGGACCCCCCATGCCCCGCGGCCGCTATTCGCTCCACGATCCGCACGATCACACCCCTCTCGCCCACGAACACTTCCAGTGCGCCCCCGGCCCCTCCGGCTGGCGCTATGTCTCCCAGCTGACCACCCCCACCGGCGATCACACCGGCTCCGTCGACCTCACCCTCGACGAACTCGGCCGCCCCCTCCGCCTCGAACTCCACGCGAGCAGCTGGCAGGTCCGCGGCGCCGCCCTGGACGGCGTCACCTGGGTCCGCACCGACCCCACCGGCACCCACGCCACGGAAGGCAACGTCCGCGCCCACGCCTTCACCGGCACCTCGCCCGCCTTCCTCATCGCCACCACCCGTCTCCTACGCCTCACCCCCTCCTCCTCGGCCACCCGAGTACGCCTCGTCGCCTTCACCGACCCGGTCCTCGCCCCCCGCACCGTGGACCAGTCCTGGGCCCTGCTGAAAAGCGAAGCACACGCCACTGACAACGGCCCCCTGACCGTGGACGAATACCAGGTCACAGCCCTGGACACCGGCGAACAGCACACCGTCCACATCGCCGGCGACGTCGTCCTCGCGGCCCCCGGCATCGAACTCGACGACCTCGACACACCCCCGTCGACGTTCGCCTGACCACACCCCCGGCCAGGGGCCGTGCGCCCTACGCCGGCGGCACGAACCCCGTGGCCGTCCCTTCGGCCCTGCCGCCCTCCACCCGCTCCCCGGCGCCCACCGGCCGAACGTCCCCCGCCGAAGCCGGGCCGTACGGCGCCGAAGCCGGCGCACCGTAGGGGGCAGGCGGGCCGTACTGCACACCAGGCACACCCGGCACACCAGAAATGGCCCCGGCCACGGCACCACCCCCGACGGGACCACCCCCGACCGGACCGCCCGCGAAGGCCCGCCGCGCCTCCCGGACCTGCCGCTCCTGCACCACCGCCGCCAGATACGGGGCCGGCGGCACGCCCGGTGGCACCGGAGCCCCCGTACGCTCCGCCAGATCGCCGGCCAACCGCTCCGCCATCGCCTGGCCGACCTGCGGATCCAACTGGTTCATGCGCCCCAGGTACTGCCGGATCGCCAACCACAGCCCGTCCGGCACCGCCGACAGATCCAGCCCCTGGAACCGCCCCGCCAGCCAGGGCGGAGGCGGCGGCACGAACCCCGACTGCGCCGCCGGCACCCGCTCACGCACCACGAGCGTCCCCGCGAAGACGTCACCGAGCCGCCGCCCTCGCGCCGACACGAGCGAGGCGATGCATGCCACCACCCCGAGCGTCAGCAGAATCTCGACCACACCCAGAGCACCCCGCACCAACGCGTGCCGGAACCGGATCGGCCCCCCGTCGTCCCGCACCACCCGCAGCCCGCACGCCATCTTCCCGAGCGACCGCCCATGGCTCAGCGTCTCCACCGCGATCGGCCCACCCACCAGCACCAGCAGAAACGTGGCGATCGACACCGCCATCTGCGCCGCCTCGTCCAAAGACGCCGTCGCCGCCAGCAGAGCGAGACTCACGACGATGTAGGCCACCATGGCCACCGTCAGGTCCAGCAACGTGGCCATCCCCCGGCTGGGCAGCCTGGCAGGCCGCAGCTCCAGCGCCACCGCCTCACCCGTCACCAGCTCACTCACGCCCGTCGCCCTTTCCCTTTCCTGCCCCGAGAACCGCCAGTCTGCCAAGCTGAAGGCACTTCGCGCCCCAGTAGGACAAGCTGACACCAGCACCGGCCGCCGACGAACAGCCGAGGAGCAGGCAAACCGATGGACCTCGACGTCTTCGTCTCCGCCCACCGAGCCGAATGGGACCGCCTCGACGCCCTCCTGCGGCGCCAGCGCAGCCTCACCGGCGCCGAGACGGACGAACTCGTCACCCTCTACCAGCGCACGGCCACCCACCTGTCCCTGATCCAGTCCAGCGCCCCCGACCCGCAACTCACCGGCCGACTGAGTCAGCTCGTGGCACGCGCGCGTAGTGCCGTGACAGGCACCCGCCGCGCCTCCTGGCGTGACGTGACCCGATTCCTCACCCAGGGCTTCCCGGCCGCGGTCTACCGGTCGCGCCACTGGTGGGTCCCCACCGCACTCCTCTCCACCGCCGTCGCCGCCCTCCTGGGCTGGTGGATCGGCACCCACCCGGAAGTACAGGCGTCCATAGCGGCCCCGGACGAACTCCGCGAGCTCACCCGGCCCGGAGGCCAGTACGAGACGTACTACTCGAGCCACCCGGCCGCCTCGTTCGCCGCCCAGGTCTGGACGAACAACGCCCAGGCCGCAGCGATGTGCCTGGTCCTCGGTGTCTTCCTGGGCCTTCCGGTCCTCTGGATCCTCTTCCAGAACATGCTCAACCTCGGCATCGGATTCGGCCTCATGTCCTCGGCCGGCCGACTCGACACCTTTCTCGGCCTGGTCCTCCCGCACGGCCTGCTCGAACTCACCGCGGTGTTCGTCGCCGCCGGCACCGGACTCCGCCTCGGCTGGACCCTCATCGACCCCGGTCCCCGCTCCCGAGGCACCGCTCTCGCCGAAGAGGGCCGAGCGGCGGTGGCCATGGCGATCGGTCTGGCCCTGGTCCTCTTCGTCTCCGGCGCCATCGAAGGCTTCGTCACCCCCTCCGGCCTGCCCACCTGGGCCCGCATCACCATCGGCATCGCAGCCGAGCTGATCTTCCTGGCGTACGTCTACGTCCTTGGCGGCAGAGCCGCCCGCGCCGGTGACACGGGCGACGTCGAGGCTGCCGAGCGCAGCGCGACGGTGCCGACAGCCGCCTGATGTGCGGATCCTGCTGTTGAACTGCTAGTCTCCTCTTCGCCCCACAAGAGCCGTTGACACGGAGCGCGTGGGGAGGTAGATTTGAACAGTTGCCTGGAACTGGGCCTGACCCGGTCGGCAACCGTGAGAAACTATCGGCATCTCGGAATATTGATTCCGCAGAAGCCCCGATGAATCGGAAAGCGAAACGCCGGTCAGACCGGCTCGGAACTTCTGATAAAGTCGGAGTCGCCGGAAAGGAAGCCGCGAAACAAAAGCGGAAACCTGGAAAGCACCGAGGAAATCGGATCGAGAAAAGATCTGATAGAGTCGGAAACGCAAGACCGAAGGGAAGCGCCCGGAGGAAAGCCTGAGAGAGTCTCTCGGGTGAGTACAAAGGAAGCGTCCGTTCCTTGAGAACTCAACAGCGTGCCAAAAATCAACGCCAGATATGTTGATACCCCGTCCACGGCAGTGATAGCCGCGGATGAGGTTCCTTTGAAAAAACACAGCGAGGACGCTGTGAACCGGGAGGACTATTCCTCCTCCTGGTTCCGCTCTCGTGGTGTCGTCCCGATTACGGGAAAACATTCACGGAGAGTTTGATCCTGGCTCAGGACGAACGCTG
>NZ_JBVJAB010000004.1:602556-618914 GCF_055591025.1 Streptomyces sp. NPDC041784 | reverse complement strand
CGGCCCGCTGGGCATCGGTCACCGACAACGGCGGAATCTTCGGACCCGGACGACTCATACCGAACCAACGACGAATCTCCGACTCAGGTCACTAGTGCGACAAGGCCGGTCTCGGCGCGCGTGAAGCTATAAACGAGATGGCTCGGGCTCGTCATTCCTCGATAGGACCGCAGAGCATTTGAAGATAATCCTCGTCCGTCATTTGCGGAGGATCCCAGTCGTCTGCCGGAGGCACTTCGTCGTCCAATAGTCTTCCCATCGTAGTCTGCTGTAGCAGCGATCACCCTGTGAGTCCGGCCCAGAATCACACCCGAAAATGACTGCCGAACTCCGCTAGCCGTATACCAGTACGGAATCCGGCATCGCAACGCCTGGATGGTCACCAAGGACATGATGTGCTCTACCCTGGAAAGCTGCTTTCTCCACCTCTGCCAGGAACGTAAGGCCATCGGGATTCCCGGCCTTCACCAGCATAGCCTGCACCTTCATGCGCTGCCGCCGACTGGCCAAATGAAATGGCTATCGAATTGGCGCGTAATAGCGGGTGAGATGTTCTCGCTGGTGCGGCGCGATCCGTCCGTGGATCACGGTCAATCGGACGGTCCTCGCACATCGGTTGTTCACGGGGATCTCCCGACGTCATCTGGGCTGTCTGTTCGAGGAGTTGGCTCAGCCGTGGCAGGCGTGCGTCGAGGGTCGCCGCTACGCAGCACGGGGAGGACGAGGAGGCAGGCTGCGGGAGCCGGCGCTCGGCATCAGTTGGTCTTCGTCGACCCACTGATGATCACGCTCATCCATCTTCGGCACGACCTCCCTCACACTGTCCTCGGGCTGCTTGTTCGGCGTATCCCGTTCCGCCATCACCCGCGCGATCGGGGAGGAGATGTTGACGCCTCGCGTGTCCGGCCGACCTCAGGGTGCGTTGAACTCCACGACGCGTGCAACTGCTCCGGCGCTCCGGCGCCGGAACGGCACCGTCCGCGGCTCCGACTACCGCGCCTGGCGTCGGAGCCGCTCTCGGCGCGCAATCAGACGGACCGGCGTGCAGGGCGAGTTCTTCGATCCGTTGTGTCGGGACGCCCGTTGCTGGACGGCAGCGTCCAGGACAGCCGGCTGCTGAACCTGCTGGGCAGTGAACTCGTGTCGCCCCCCATACGGGCGCCTACCCAGCCAACCACGAGATCCACCCGCCCCAAGTCTCTGGGCCCCACCATGCCCGCGCCCGGCTCGGTCCATCACGAGATTCAGCGTCGGGTCTCCCACCACAGAGTGTTCGGGGCCAGGGCGCGGATGCGGCGACAGTCCTTCTCGATAGCCTCGGACGTCGCGTGTGCGAGCACAACTTCGCAGGCTTCGGCACCCCACCGGTCAGCTGTGGTGCCGGGAATGAACGTTGCCGGGTCCGCGTCGACGCACACGGCTGTGGGCAGCGTGGCCAGAGCTGCCAGCACCCCGGGGCCCAGCAGGCCCCCCTGCGGAGCAGTCACGTAGACGCGGGCAACGAAATGCCGAGGAGGGCTCACGGTGCTTCGGTAGGCGCCGAGGGAGCCGGACAGTGCTGCGTCGATCGGGTCACGTCCTGTGATGTCCCACGACGCCTCGTCGGCACGTGATCGGTGGGTGAGGACGCTGGCGGAGAGCAGGGTCGGCCCGAGTTCGGGCTCGAAGGCGATGTGGCAGGACATCGGCCCCGACTCCACACCTAGGATGTTCAGAGCCTTGCTCACATACAGCGTCATTCTGCGGGCCAGGAGGTCATAGCGGTGTACCAGGTCGGCCCGCTCAGGCATCCCTGTTGGCGACTGAGTCATTGCCCAGATCTCGGTGACGGCGTGCTGAGGGCCGCCGGATCCGGGGCGCGTAATGCTGTCGACCACATAGTGCCGGCCCTGCATCAGCTCCCGCAGAACGAGGGATGCATTGCCGCTGTGGCGGTAGGCGGATTCCTGAACCTGGTGCCAGACCCCTGTGATCTGCTCCTTGGTGCGGCAGGTCGCACGTCGCGCAGACACGCCGATCGCGGCAGAAGTCATCCGCAAGTCGCCTCCCGGATGGCGGTCAGCCCACGCGAGTGCCTCATGGAGGCTGGTCGTGCGCAGGGTGCGGGGCACAGCGATGCCCGCCTCCGACAGGGCTTCTGCCTGCACGCCCCGGTCCGTTCGCATCTGGGTCGACCCTGGCGTGCCGCTTCCGGGGAGGCGCAGTTGCCAGGCGATGCGCTCAGCCAGATCGACACCCACAGGGCTGGCGGCCACCACGGCCTCGGCTCCGGCGGCCCTCAGCCTCTTGACCGTGCTGCGCAGATCTCCGGTGTATTCGATGACCTCGGCATAGCCCTCCTCAGCGGTGACACCGCTGTAGGCGGGGGGCCTTGCGCCGAATCCCAGGGTGACCGCGACGGCTTCGCGCCGTCGCCGCGCGAGCGCGGCAGCATGGCGGGAGCCTGGCTGGGGAGCGATGACCGCGACGGTTCCCGTGCCTGCCGCGAAATGGGCAGGCACTGCCAGCGCGGCGCGACGCATGGTCATCGTGTGGCCTCCTGAGAGGTTCCGGTTGCGGGTGGGGGAGATCACGCATTAGCGGGGCGGGTCGGGGCCTCTGGCCTGCTCAGCGAAAGGCGTGGCCCTGTGCGGGCGAGGTCACGGCCGTCACGGACTGCGTCCGAATCGCCTCACGCCGATCCGCTGGCGCCGAGGGGCGTGCCCGGTGTGTACGGCAGGCCACCGCCCGGCCCAGCGGTCGGATGTGCGAGGGCGAGTCCGTAGAGCTGCCCGGCAGTCCACCAGCGGGTCAATGTCAGGCCGGCCTGGCTGAGTTCACGCAGCAGGCCCTGCTCGCGGAACTTGGCGGACACTTCCGTGCGCAGTTCTTCACCTGCTGCGAAGTCGACCGTCAGATCGAGTGCGGGAATCTTGACGGTCTGGGCCGCGCGTGCGCGCAGCCGCATCTCGATCCACTCGTTCACCGGGTCCCACCGGGCGACGTGGTCGAAGGCATCGAGGTCGAAGTCGGCGTCCAGCACACGGTTCATCACTCTGAGGACGTTCTTGTTGAACGCGGCGGTGACGCCGGCGGGGTCGTCGTAGGCGGCGATCAGGGTGCGCTCGTCCTTGACCAGATCGGTCCCCAGCAGGAGGGCGTCGCCGGGCGCGAGCAGGGACCGTATCAACGACAGCATCCCGGCGCGTTCCACGGGCAGGAGGTTGCCGAGGGTGCCTCCCAGGAACATCACGAGCCGTGGTCCGGGTGTGCCGGGCAGGGCCAGGCCGACGGTGAAGTCGGCGACCAGGGCGTGCACGTTCAGGCCGGGCCGTTGCTCGGCCAGCGCTTGTCCTGCTTGGGTCAGCGCGCTCTCGCTGACGTCCACCGGAACGTAGGTGTCGAGACCTTCCAGGACGTCGAGGAGGTAGCGCGTCTTCACGGAGGAGCCGGAGCCGAGTTCGATGAGGGTACGGGCGCCAACCGCGGCCGCGATGTCAGCACGGTGGAGGACCAGCAGTGAGCGCTCGGAGCGTGTGGGGTAGTACTCCGGGAGTTCGGTGATCTTCTCGAACAGCTGGCTGCCGTGTGTGTCGTAGAACCACTTCGGAGGCAGCGCCTTCGGCGTGCGGGTGAGGCCGCGCAGGACGTCGGCGCGCAGGGCCGCATACGTCGTGTTCTCGGTCGCGATCCGGGTGAGGACGAACGGGCTCACGAAGTGGGACTCCTGTTCTGGTTCGGGGTCAGGTCTAAGCGGGGGCGGGGGCTTCAGAGGTGAGGCGCCTCCTTGCAGTGCCGAGGATCAGCGCGGCGGCCGCTGCCCCGCCCGGCAGGAGGAGCGGGCTGTGCGTCGTGCCTGCGCCGGCGGTCCCGATTGCGCACCCGATGTCCAGCGCGGCAATCAAGAGGGCGTGCGCCTCGGTAGCGCGTCCGTCTGGGGCGAACCTGCTGGTCAGAAGGAAGGCCGTGCACAGCAGCGGGGCCATGGCCAAGCCCGGGACGGCCGCGGCGACCAGCGCGACTGCGGGGCCGCCTGCGGTGATTACCGGAAGCCAGGCGGCCGCGAACCCTGCGGACAGCATGATCAGATGCCCTGCTGGGCTTCCTGGCCAGATGCGTGCCCCGTAGGCGATCCCGCCCAGGATCGCGCCGCACGACAGGGCGGCAGGCAGACCGCCGGACAGGTGTGGGGCAGCGAACTGGTCGGCCGTCCGCACGGCCAGGGGGGTGAGGGCACCGATGGTGACCCCGACACTCATCATCGCCAGGTACAGCACCCTCAGAACGGGCGCGCGTACGGGACCGAGCCAGTCAGCCGATGAAGGCCCAGAGTGGGCACCCGGAAATCGTGAGTCCGGCCGGGTCACGAACAGGGTGGTGCCGAGGCCGCCGACAGCAGCGGTCGCGGCGAGGGCCCAGCCAGGAGAAGCCGCCACACTGATCACGGTGACAAGCAGCGGGCCGACGACGTAGATGATCTCCTGCGCCGCAGACTCCAGCGCCATCGCCACCCGCTGATGGGCGGGCGACGGCATCATCCCCCCACAGAGCCCTGAGCGCCGCGTCCAACGGCGGCCGGGCAGCACCCGCCACAGTCACCGCGGACGCCGCGCACCAGGCCTGCTCAGGCCCCGCCGCCAGCACGACGAAGGCGCTGCTGCTCGCGGCCGCGCCTGCGGCCAGCACATACTTGTGGCCGAAGTGATCGATCGCACGGCCTACGAGGGGACCCCCCACAGCGTTGGCAACCAGATATGCCGCGGCGAACAGGCCAGCCGACACCCCGCGGTCGGCAGTGAGGAGGAGCGCGAGTGGGGCCATCCCAGTGGGAAGCCGCCCGATGAGAGCCCCGAGCAGCAGCCGCGTCGCGTGAGGCACTCTCAGGACGTCCCGGTACCGGACTGCAGGAACAACCGCAGCGCTCCGCGTTCCTGCGTCAGCGGTCACCACCGTGTCCACGCCGGCCAGCCGGTCCTGGGCGAGCGTTCCGCTGACGCCGCGACAGTGGGACTCGGGGCCGGGACCGGAGGGGATGGGGTGGACTGGCAGACGATGGACTCTGTGATGTGCACACGTTCTCCACATTGAGGAGGGGGGGCCCCCCCCCCGGGGGTGGGGGCCCCCCCCGACGGCGTTCGTGCGGACGGCCGTCACCAGGCCGTGCGCGCCGCCTTCCCCTCCGAGGGCAGCAGGAACCACAGCGCTATGTAGAGCAGGAACTGCGGGCCGGGCAGCAGGCAGGAGAGGAGGAAGATCACGCGCATCGTCGTCGCGGAGGTGCCCATGCGCCGGGCCAGCGCGGCGCACACTCCGCCGATCATGCGGCCGTGGGTGGGGCGGGCGAGGCTGGACATCTGCGGCTCCTTCTGAGCGTCGGGGCGAGGCGGTCCTTCCGACTGCCTCATCTGCCCTCAACGCTACGGAGACAAAAGGGGAGAAGCGTCGCTCTAGGGTGCGATCCCGACCCTGGGAATCCTCGGGGTCCGACCCTGAGCCCCCTCCTCCTGACGCACCGCCGAAGGCCCCCGCCGCTCGTCCCTGCGGCGCAACCGCAGCCGGGTCGCCGGCACCACCGAGGCGTGCGCCAGGGCCACGCCCACGGTGTTCAGCAGCAGCGAGTCCACGTCCACGACCCGGCCCGGCACCCCCGTCTGGAGCAGTTCGACGCCCAGCGACAGCAGGGCGCCCGCCGCGACCGTACGGACCAGGGACGCCAGCGGCGACACCCGGAGCCTGCCGTGCGCCAGCGGCAGCAGCACGCCCAGCGGGGCCAGCAGCGCCAGTCCCTCACCGATCCGCCGGGCCGCCTCGGGCCAGCCGAGCCGCAGATCGGCGCGGATCCCGGCGAAGGGGTGCAGGTTGGTGGGTCTCACCCAGGGGACGTCCAGCGGGCGCAGCGTGAACCAGGCGACGAACGCGAGGTGGGCGACCAGGAGAAGAATCCCGGTCGCGCGGAGACGGATCGCGGCGCTGCCGCCGATGGAGCCTTGACGCTGCACGCCCCCCAAGACGCGCCCCTCGGCACGATCGGTTCCGGCATCCCGCCCGGCAGCGGGATGAGTCCTCCGCCACACCGGTGGCGCGGCGGCCCACGGCGCCGTACACCGGCCGTCAGCCGTACACCGGCCGTCAGCCGCAGACCGGCCGTCAGCCGCAGACCGACCGTCAGCCGTGGACCGGCCGGGGGCCCGTCAGCCGCCGTCCGTGACCTCCGACGAGGGCGGCTCCGCGCTGCCCGGGCGGGAACGGACCTCGTCCGTGCACTCGTAGCGGCGCAGCGGATCGGAACCGGGGCCGCCCAGGATCACCGAGCCGTCGCCCTCGGCCGCCGCCGAGTCGGAGAACGTGCACACCACCTGGGCGAGCGCGTACGAGGTCAGGCTGCCCGGCGCGACGCTCAGCCGCAGCGCGTCGTCGGGGTCCTCGGGGCCCGGCCCCCTCACCGTCATGCCGCCGCGCACGTCCGTGGTGTACCCGGCCTCCTTCTCGGCCGCCGACGGCGACTCGGCGAGCTGGTCGAGCAGGCCTTGCGCCACCAGCGCGCGCCGCTCGGCGTCCGCCGGGCCGGCCGTCACCCGTACCGCCCGGTCGACGGCCACCAGCGACGAACCGCACAGCAGGAACACCTGCACGGGCACCCCGCGCGCGGTCTGCGTCGTCACGTCCGGCTCGGCGAGCGAGCAGCGCACCCGGGAGGGCGCGGGCCCGAAGTCGGTCGGGACCTCGGTCGCCCGGATTCCGCAGCCGGCGAGCAGAGCGGCCAGCAGCGGCAGGGCGAGCAGCCCGCGAACCTTCATCGAGCGTCCCCCTCGTCCGGCACGGACTCCCCGGCCTTCTCGCCCTGTTCGGTCAGCTCGGCGGCGTCGCGCGGCAGCCGCAGCGTGAACACCGCGCCGCCCTCCGGAGAGTTGGCGGCGGTGATCTCGCCCCCGTGGATATGGGCGTTCTCCAGCGCGATGGACAGCCCGAGACCGCTGCCCTCCGAGCGCGGCCGGGAGGCGCTCGCCTTGTAGAACCGGTCGAAGACGTGCGGCAGCACCTCCTCCGGGATGCCGGGCCCGTGGTCGCGCACCGCGATGACGACCGCGTCCTGCGCCGCCGCCACCGACACCCGCACCGGCGAACCGCCGTGCTTGAGCGCGTTGCCGATCAGGTTGGCCAGGATCACGTCCAGCCGGCGCGGGTCCAGCCGGGCGTGGATGCCGCGCTCGGCGTCGAGATCGACCGCGTCCAGCCAGGCGCGGGCGTCGATGCAGGCGGTGATCTGGTCGGCGACGTCGACGTCGTCCAGGACCATCCGCGCGGTCCCCGCGTCGAAGCGGGTGACCTCCATCAGGTTCTCGACGAGGTTGTTCAGCCGCCGCGTCTCGCTGACCACCAGCCGGACGGCCGGCTCGATCATCGGGTCGATGCTGCCCGACTCGGCGTCCAGCTCCTCCTCCAGTACCTCCGCGACGGTGGTGATCGCGGTCAGCGGGGTGCGCAGCTCGTGCGACATGTCGGCGACGAACCGCCGCGACGCGTCGTCCCGCGCCGCCATGTCGGCGACCCGCTTCTCCAGCGCCTCCGCCGTCCGATTGAACGTCCGTGACAGATCGGCGAGTTCGTCCGTCCCCGACACCCGCAGCCGGGTGTCCAGCCGCCCCTCGCCCAGCCGCCGCGCCGCGACCCCGAGCCGGTGCACCGGCTTCAGTACGGTCGTGGCGGCGGCCTGCGCGAGCAACGCGGCCCCGATCAGCGCGAGCCCGGTGGCGATCCCCAGCGACCAGGCCAGCGAGTTGAGGTCCTTGGCCTCCGGCTCCAGCGACTTGCGCATGTACCCGGTCGGCCCGCCCCCGATCACCTTCGTCCCGGCCACCAGATACGGCGTCCCGTCGTCCACGACCCGCTGCCAGTACAGGTGGTACGGCGAGTCGTTGCCGCCGGTGACGTCCTGCCGCTTGTTCACCGCCGTGCGCAGCGACTGGGGCACGTCCTCCAGCGAGAACCCGTTCAGCCCGCCCGAACTGCCGTACACGGTCCGGCCGGTGGCGTCCTCGCCGACCAGCAGCACGCTGAAGCGCTGGCTGCTGTTGGCCATCTGTCCGGCGGTGTGCAGGAGTTCGTCCTGCGAGGGGTGCTCGGGCAGCGAGCCCGCCCGGTTCTGCATCTCCTGCTCGAAGTCCCGCAGCACCGCGCCCTGGGTGCGGGTGAGCACGGCCTCGCGGTTGAGCCAGTACGCGATGCCCGAGGCGGAGACGGCGGCGGTCAGCGCCACGGCCCCGAAGACCACGACGAGCCGCAGCCGCAGACTGGTGAAGCGCAGCCGTGACAGCTTTCCCTTGCGTACCGCGGTCCAGCCGCGGAACCCCCCCTGCCCTTGCGTCACTGAGGGGCGTCCAGGCGGTAGCCGACGCCGCGCACGGTACGGATCAGCGTCGGGGACGAGGGCACGTCCTCGACCTTGGCGCGCAGCCGCTGGACACAGGCGTCCACCAGCCGGGAGTCGCCCAGGTAGTCGTGCTCCCACACAAGGCGCAGCAGCTGTTGCCGCGACAGGGCCTGACCGGGCCGCCGGCTCAGTTCGAGCAGCAGCCGCAGCTCGGTCGGGGTGAGCTGGAGGTCCTCGCCGTTCTTCGTGACGGTCATCGCCGCCCGGTCGATGACCAGGCTGCCGAAGGTCGCCGCGTCGCTCGACTCGCGCTCCCCGCGCCGCAGCACGGCCCGGATCCGGGCGTCGAGCACCCGCCCCTGGACGGGCTTGACGACGTAGTCGTCGGCGCCGGACTCCAGCCCGACCACGACGTCGATGTCGTCGCTCCTCGCGGTCAGCAGGATGATCGGCAGCTGGTCGGTGCGCCGGATGCGCCGGCACACCTCGAAGCCGTCGATTCCGGGCAGCATCACGTCCAGAACGATCAGATCCGGCCGCTGTTCGCGCAGCAGCTTCAGACCGTCCTCACCGCTCGCAGCGGTCGCCACACGGTGCCCCTGGCGCGTCAGTGAGAGCTCCAGGGCCGTACGGATGGCGTCGTCGTCCTCGATCAGCAACAGGGAAGGCACGGGCTCATTCTGGCCCATGAGGGGGCTGTCGTTCGACCCGTGGAGCGTCGATCTTGTGCAGGAGCCCGTGCGCACGGGTGTTCCGGGGGAACCGGGAGGCCTACCGCCGGCGTCTGTGAGCCGACTGTCACCTCGCCGTGACAGGCCCCTGTGACAGGTCTGTGACAGTCGGCGGACACCGCCATGAAGTGGCGTGGGCAAGCTTTTCGGCACAGGCAAGGCAGCACCACGAACGCCGGGCCGACGCAACAGACCGAACACCGGAAGTCCACGACGGGGGGCGCGAGATGAACAAGCTGCACGGCCTGAACACCAGCGCAGTGATCACGCGCCTGCACGACGTCCACCGGGGTTCCGAGAAGTCCGGTGCCGTGAGCGGGCGGGGGTGCGCTCGCGGCACCGGGCGTCAGCACACCGGGTTCATGACGGTGATCGACGCGGGGGAGCAGGCGGCTCACGGGGGAGCCGCGTACAGGGAGGACACGGGGGAGCACCGCTCGCTGACCGAGGCGGAGTTCACCGCCTACGTCCAGGAGCGCCGCGCCTCCCTGTACGCCACCGCCTACCACCTCACCGGCGACCGCTTCGAGGCCGAGGACCTGCTGCAGAGCGCGCTGTTCTCGACCTACCGGGCCTGGGACCGGATCAGTGACAAGGCCGCGGTCGGCGGATACCTCCGCCGGACGATGACCAACCTGCACATCAGCGCGTGGCGCCGCCGCAAGCTGAACGAGTACCCGACCGAGGAGCTGCCGGAGACGCCCGGCGACACGGACGCGATGCGCGGCACCGAGCTGCGCGCGGTCCTGTGGCAGGCGCTGGCCCGGCTGCCCGAACTCCAGCGGACGATGCTGGTCCTGCGCTACTACGAGGGCCGCACCGACCCGGAGATCGCGGAGATCCTCGACATCAGTGTCGGCACGGTGAAGTCCAGCATCTGGCGGTCGCTCCGCCGGCTGCGCGAGGACGAGGTCCTCAGCTTCGGCCGTGACGAGGAGGACGCCTTCGGGGAGCTTGTCGCCTGAGGGTCACGGGGGGAAGGGCCCGGCCTCGCTCAGGGAAGCCGGTGAACGGGGGAATCGGGGGGAACGGGGGAGCGGTACCGGGGGGACCCGACGGGGGACGTGGGGGAGCGGTACCGCATCACAAGGGGAAGCACCACCGGGGGGATCACGGGGGAAGCACGGGGGAACGGGGGACGCGGGACTGGAGGGCCGGGGGGTCCGTCCAGTCCCGCTCTCGTGCGTCCGGGCGGCGCGGGTGCGACCACCCGCCGCGTATCTGGGCCCTACGGGGCCGTACGAGGTCCTGCGAGGCCGTACAAGGTCCTGCGAGGCCTACGACGCCCATGGGGCCGTAGGGCGCACACGGGGCCGTACGGCCCCGTGGTTACGCGGTCGTCCGGGCCGGCGTCGCGCAGTGGCCCGCCGCCGCGGACGCGAGCCGGCCCATCGCCTCGTCGCGGTCGCAGGCGTACGCGCCGAGCGCGGTCTGACGGGCCACGATGGAACGCTCGGCGCGCATCAGGCGCCAGCCGCGGCGCAGCAGGAACGGCACCGACTTGCGGCCCTCCCGCAGATCGCGCAGGAAGCGGCGGCGGAACGTCTTCACCGGGCCGCGGCTCAGGCACAGCGCGTCCGCCAGCACGCCCAGTTCGCGGCAGCGCTCGACGATCTCGGCGGCGAAGATGCCCTCCGCGATGAACAGCGGGGTCCGCCCGATCTCGACCCCGTCCGTGCCCGTGCGGGCGCTCAGCGCGATGTCGTACACGGGAATGTCCGTACGGCCCGTGGCGCACAGTTCCACGATCGCGGCGACGGCCGTGTCCGCGTCCCAGGAGTCCGGGTGGTCCCAGTCGATGTCGGTGCTCCCCGCGACCTGCGGCAGCGTCGGGTCGCCGCCCTCCTTGTAGAAGTCGTCGAGCCGGAGCACCGGGAGGCCGGAGCGGGCGGCGAGGAGGGACTTGCCGGAGCCGGAAGGGCCGCAGAGCAGCACGACTCGCGTGGGTATGGGCGGATGGGAGGTCACGGGACACCAGTGTGAGGCATCCTGCGGGCCTGTCACGACCCCGCGGGTCGGCTTTGAAGCGCGCGTCACACCTCAACTACCCTTCGTGTCGACCTCATTACCTTGCGCAGCAGAAGGTGGCACCGAGATGGCCCGACACGACTCTCCCCAGAACTCCACCGGCCGGCGTGCCCTCGCCGCCCTCGCGACCGCCGGGGTGGCGCTGGGCGCGGGCGCCGGGACCGCCGCCGCGGCGGGCGGCGAACCGGTCGTCGACGTGATGCGCACGCGCCCCACCTCCGCCGGGTCGATCGACCCGCAGTCCGGGGTGCGGGGGACCCTCGGCTCGCTGCCGTACGTCACCGGCGCCGTCGCGGGTCTCAAGCCCAACCCGCTGGCGGGCACCGGAGTCGACCCCCTCGACAACGGCGTCGGCACGCAGGTGGCCGACTTCAAGCCGCTCACCTCGCAGATGCTGACGGCGCCGGTGGCGCAGGCGCAGTCGCTCGGGGCGGTTCCCGTGCTGGGGGATGTGACGAAGGTGCTGGGGAGCTGAGCCCCGGCCCGCCCGCGTACAAGAGCCGCGCCGCCCCCGGACGGAGGGGCGGCGCGGCTCGTTCGTGGGGCGGAGCGGCGGCGGAGCCGCTCAGTGGGCGGAGCGGCTCAGTAGGCGGAGCCGGACGCGCCCAGCGAGCCCGTCGGGTGCCAGACCGTCTTCGTCTCCAGGAACGCCGTCATGCGGTCCGTCCCCGGAGTCCGCGCGTAATCCACAGGCTGTGGACGGAGTACGCGCTTGAGGTTGTCGGCCGCCGCGATCTCCAGCTCCTTCGCCAGCACCTCGTCGGCGCCCGCGAGGTCGATCGCGTTGACGTCCTGGTGGGCGGCGAGCGGCGCCGCGATCTCCGCCGTACGGCCGGTGAGGATGTTGACGACACCGCCGGGGACGTCGGAGGTGGCGAGCACCTCGCCCAGGGAGAGCGCCGGGAGCGGGGACTTCTCGCTCGCGATCACGATCGCCGTGTTGCCGGTGGCGATCACCGGGGCGACGACGCTGACCAGCCCCAGGAAGGACGACTCCTGAGGCGCGAGGACGGCGACCACGCCCGTCGGCTCGGGGGAGGACAGGTTGAAGTACGGGCCCGCGACCGGGTTTCCGCCGCCCACGATCTGGGCGATCTTGTCCGTCCAGCCCGCGTACCAGACCCAGCGGTCGATCGTCGCGTCGACCACCGCGGCCGCCTTCGACTTCGACAGGCCCTCGGCGTCGGCCACCTCGCGCGCGAACTGGTCCCGGCGGCCCTCCAGCATCTCGGCGACGCGGTAGAGGATCTGGCCGCGGTTGTAGGCGGTGGCGCCGGACCAGCCGCCGAACGCCTTGCGGGCGGCGACCACCGCGTCACGGGCGTCCTTGCGGGACGACTGCGGCGCGTTCGCCAGCCACTTGCCCTTCGGGTCCGTCACTTCGTACACCCGGCCGCTCTCGGAACGCGGGAACTTCCCGCCGACGTACAGCTTGTAGGTCTTGAAGACAGTCAGACGCTCGTTGGTGCGCTCAGACATCGAGGTACGCCTCCAGGCCGTGGCGACCGCCCTCGCGGCCGAAGCCCGACTCCTTGTAACCGCCGAACGGCGAGGTCGGGTCGAACTTGTTGAACGTGTTGGACCAGACGACACCGGCCCGGAGCTTGTTCGCCACCGCGAGGATGCGGGAGCCCTTCTCCGTCCAGATGCCCGCCGACAGGCCGTACGGCGTGTTGTTGGCCTTGGCGACGGCCTCGTCCGGGGTGCGGAAGGTGAGCACCGACAGCACGGGGCCGAAGATCTCGTCACGGGCGACGGTGTGGGCCTGGGTGACGTTCGTGAAGAGCGTCGGCGCGAACCAGTAGCCCGCTTCCGGCAGTTCGCAGGCCGGGGACCAGCGCTCGGCGCCCTCCGCCTCGCCCCGCTCGACGAGCGAGGTGATCCGGGAGAGCTGCTCCTCGGAGTTGATCGCGCCGATGTCCGTGTTCTTGTCCAGCGGGTCGCCCAGCCGGAGGGTGGAGAGCCGGCGCTTGAGGGACTCCAGCAGCTCCTCGTGGATCGACTCCTGGACGAGGAGGCGGCTGCCGGCGCAGCAGACCTGGCCCTGGTTGAAGAAGATGCCGTTGACGATGCCCTCGACGGCCTGGTCGATCGGGGCGTCGTCGAAGACGATGTTGGCGCCCTTGCCGCCCAGCTCGAGCGTGAGCTTCTTGCGGGAGCCGGCGACCGTCTTCGCGATCTCCTTGCCGACGGCCGTGGAGCCGGTGAAGGCCACCTTGTTCACGTCCGGGTGGGCGACGAGCGCGGCGCCCGTGTCGCCGTAACCGGGCAGGATGTTGACGACGCCCTTGGGGAGGCCCGCCTGGCGGCAGACGTCCGCGAAGAACAGGGCGGAGAGGGGGGTCGTCTCGGCGGGCTTGAGGACGACCGTGTTGCCGGTGGCCAGCGCCGGGGCGATCTTCCACGCCAGCATCAGGAGGGGGAAGTTCCAGGGGATGACCTGGCCCGCGACGCCGAGTGGGCGGGGGTCCGCGCCGAAGCCCGCGTGGCCGAGCTTGTCCGCCCAGCCCGCGTAGTAGAAGAAGTGCGCGGCGACCAGGGGGAGGTCGGCGTCGCGCGTCTCCTTGATCGGCTTGCCGTTGTCGAGGGTTTCGAGGACGGCGAGTTCGCGGCTGCGTTCCTGGATGATGCGGGCGATGCGGAAGAGGTACTTCGCGCGCTCGGTGCCGGGCAGCGCGGACCACTTCTCGAACGCCTTGCGGGCCGCCTTCACCGCGCGGTCGACGTCCGCCTCGCCCGCCTGGGCGATCTCGGAGAGGACCTCCTCGGAGGACGGCGAGACCGTCTTGAAGACCCTGCCGTCGGCCGCCTCCACGAACTCGCCGTCGATGAACAGGCCGTAGGAGGGGGCGATGTCGACGACCGAGCGGGACTCGGGTGCCGGAGCGTACTCGAATGCGGATGCCATGGTGATCAGTCCACCGTCACGTAGTCGGGGCCGGAGTAGCGGCCGGTGGCCAGCTTCTGACGCTGCATCAGCAGGTCGTTCAGGAGCGAGGAGGCGCCGAAGCGGAACCAGTGGTTGTCCAGCCAGTCCTCGCCCGCGGTCTCGTTGACCAGCACCAGGAACTTGATCGCGTCCTTGGTGGTGCGGATGCCGCCGGCGGGCTTCACGCCGACCTGGACACCGGTCTGGGCCCGGAAGTCGCGGACCGCCTCCAGCATGAGGAGGGTGTTGGCCGGGGTGGCGTTGACGGCCACCTTGCCGGTCGACGTCTTGATGAAGTCGGCGCCCGCGAGCATGCCGAGCCAGCTGGCGCGGCGGATGTTGTCGTACGTCGACAGCTCACCGGTCTCGAAGATGACCTTCAGACGGGCCGCCCCCGAGACCTCCTTCACGGCGACGATCTCGTCGTACACCTTCAGGTAGTCGCCCGCGAGGAACGCTCCGCGGTCGATGACCATGTCGATCTCGTCGGCGCCCGCCGCCACCGCGTCGCGCACGTCCGCCAGTTTCACGGGGAGGGCGGCGCGGCCTGCGGGGAAGGCGGTGGCGACCGAGGCGACCTTCACACCGGAGCCGGCGACGGCCTGCTTGGCCACGGCCACCATGTCGGGGTAGACGCAGACCGCGGCCGTGGTGGGCGTCGTCCGGTCGGTCGGGTCGGGGCGGACCGCCTTCGCGCCGAGCGCCCGGACCTTGCCCGGGGTGTCCGCGCCTTCCAGCGTCGTCATGTCGACCATCGAGATGGCGAGGTCGATGGCGTACGCCTTCGCGGTCGTCTTGATGGAACGGGTGCCGAGCGACGAGGCGCGTGCCTCCAGGCCGACCGCGTCGACGCCGGGCAGCCCGTGGAGGAAGCGGCGCAGCGCGCTGGCGGACGTGGTGACGTCCGTGAAGGCGTGAGCTGCGGAGGGTGTATTGGTGGGCATGGTCACCAGACGAGCATATCTACGCGCGTAGCGGGTGTACAGCCCCCGCTGCTCATCTTGGGGGAGGGGGTCGCGGATGAGCGGATGAGCGGGGAGGGGATCAGGAGGGGAAGGAGATCAGAGGGTGGGCGGGGGAGGGGTCGCGGATGGGCGGGAGGGGGTCGGGAGGGGATCGCGGATGAGCCGGGCGGGGGCGTCGGGCAGAATCGGGGCCATGACGACCCCGGAAGACCAGTCACCCGCGCCGCGGCCTTCGGCCCCCGAGACCAAGGACCGCATCTACCGGTCGCCGGCCGGCATTGTCGGCGGTGTGCTGCTGCTCGGCCTCGTCGGCTGGCTCGGCATCGACGCGGTCGTGGCTGGTGAGGGGCGGACGCCGTGGCTGGCGCTCGCCGCGCTGATCCTCCTGGTGCCGCTGGTCGTCGCCTTCACCCTGCGGCCCGCCGTGTACGCGGGCGAGGACCGGCTGCGGGTGCGCAACCCGTTCCGGGTGATCGTGCTGCCCTGGGGGCAGATCGCCTCGCTGCGCTCCGGTTACTCCAACGAGGTCGTCGCCAAGAGCGGCAAGAAGTACCAGTTGTGGGCCATCCCCGTCTCGCTGCGCGCCCGGAAGAAGGCGACCCGGCGGGAGGCCCGCGCCCGGGCCGAGCAGGCGACGGAGCGTGGGGGCCGGGGCGGCGGGCGCGGGCTCGGCGGGTTCGGCGCGGGCGCGCTCTCCGGCGGACGCTCGGGAGCGCTGTCCGGGCGGGGCGCGGCGGACGGGCCCATGCGGGCCGAGACCGACCGGGTCATGGACGAGGCGCGCGAGCTGTGGGAGTCCCGCGAGAAGGAGGAGAGCGCGCAGGGCGAGGTGACCGTGCGGTGGGCCTGGGAGATCGTGGGTCCGGCGGTCGCGGGCGCGGTGGTGCTGGGGATTCTGTTGGCTGTGGGGTGAGGCCGGCTGGCCGGCCGGGTGAGGTGACGGTGCGGTGCGGGGGTGGGAGCGGGGGTGACTGCCGCGGTGGTTGCTGCGGTGCTCCGGTGGCGGTCGCGCGCCCTGGCGGTGCGCGTGGTGGTCTGGCGGCGGCCTGGTGGTCTGTGCGGGGTCTCCGTGGCCTGGCGGCGAGTGCGGTGGCCTGGGCGGGGTTCCCTGGGTCCACGTGGCCTGGCGGCGGCCGTGGTGGTCGGGCTGAGGGGCTGAGGCTGGGGCGGCCTGGCGGTCGTTGGTGCGGGGTGAGTGGCTGCCGGGTGGGCGTGTGACCTGCCGTGGGTGTGTGACGGGCCCGGTTGGGCTGCGGGATGCGGCTGGGTGGCTGCGGGGACACGGTCGGGCGGATGCATGACCGGGGCGGGGGGTGTGACGGGGGCGAGTGGATGCGTCGCGGGCTGGGTGGATT
>NZ_JBVJAB010000004.1:471854-602457 GCF_055591025.1 Streptomyces sp. NPDC041784 | reverse complement strand
GTGTGACGGGGCCGGGCGATGGGTGGCGGCGTCGAGTGGATGTCAGGCGGTCGGGCGGATGCGTGACGGGGCCGGGCGACGTGTGGTGGGGCGGGGGGTGTGTGACGGGGCGAGTGGATGCGTCGCGGGCTGGGTGGATGTGTGACGGGGCCGGGCGATGGGTGGCGGCGTCGAGTGGATGTCAGGCGGTCGGGCGGATGCGTGACGGGGCCGGGCGACGTGTGGTGGGGCGGGCGGGGTGTGACGGGGCCGGGCGACGTGTGACGGCTCGGGCGGTGTGTGTGATGGGGGCAAGTGGATGCGTGACCGGGGCGAGTGGATTTTTGGCGGGCGGGCGGGCGATGTGTCAGGGGCTCGGTGAGTGGTTGTGGAACCGTTGTCGGGCTGTTGCCGTGGATCACAGGTTCCTGCGTCATCATCGGCGCGCGCCCCGGCCGTAACGGTCCTGTTCAGGGGCCTGTGATTCTGGGGGAGCGATGAGTACGGATTCCGGCGGGGTGCTGCGGCTGCCCGAGGCGGCGATACCCGAGGGCTGCCGGCCCTGGGACGGCGAGGCGGCTCGGCGGTGGGCGCGGGCGCTGCCGCCGCGCTGGGTGCCGGTGCGGGCGCGGACGTCGCTGCTCGTGGGGCTTCCGCTGCTGGCGGTGGCCGGTGCCGGGCTGCTGGGCGAGTACGCCGTGCTGCCCCCCTGGGGCGCCGCGCTGGTCGCCCTGCCCTTCGTCTGGGCGCTGCTGCGGCCCGAAGCCGCGCGGATCCTCGTACCGGTCGCCGTGGTCGTGGTCCTCGTCCTCGGGGACGCCTCCTGGGCGGTGCGGCTGGGGCTCGTGGCGGCGCTCGCCGCCGTCTGGGCGGCCGTGCTGGTGCGGCTGGCCGCGCTCGGGCCGCAGCGGGAGGCGGCGCTCACGGCCGCCGGGGGCGTGACCGTCGTACTGCCGCAGGCGGCGGCCGGACGTCCGGAGCGGGGGACGTTCCTCTTCTGGTCGGGGCTCCTCGTGGTCGTGGCGGGTGGCGTGCTGTACGCCACCGCGGGCCTCTGGGACGCGCCCGGCGACCGGCAGGGGGTCCCGGCGGCGGGCTGGTGCCTGGCCGGGCTCGGGCTCACCGTGCTGCTCTCGGCGGCGCTGGCGCGACACCGCGCGGCCGGTCTGCGCGGGGCGCCGGTGCCCGTGCTCAGGGTGCTGGTGCGGGAGAACGCCGACGTCGACAACGAGGTGTTCGCGGCCGACGACGAGGACGCGCTGCGGCCGTTGTTCACGGTCGCCACCCGGGAGATCGACGACGAGGACGACGACGAGGACGACGACGAGGACGACGACGAGGACGACGGTGACGGGGAGGGCGAGGGCGAGGACGACGAGGACCTGCGGGAACTGTTCGACCGCGTCGCCGACGGACAGGCCGGGCCCCTGCGCGAGGCCGTCCTGTACGGGGTGCCCCACGACGGTGCCGAGGTCGTGTTCCTGGTCGCCGCGGAGCAGGCCGACGAGCCGCCCGTGATGGAGGTGAGCGTGGGGGCGGTGCGGCCGCTGACCGAGTGGACCGTCCGGCGCCGGGACGCGGTGGCGCGGGGCAGGGCGACCCGGGAGGCACGGTACGAGGAACTGCGCCGGACCGCCGCCGACCGGGTGCGCCGCGAGGCTCACGAGGGGGCCGTGAAGACACGGCGGTGGCGCGCCGGGTGGCCGGACTGGTTCACGGGCCTGCTGGCGCTGGCGTACGCCGGCCTCTTCTGGGACGACTCCGGGTGGTGGCGTTACGTCACCGGTTTCGGCCTGACGCTGGTCGCCGCGCTGCTGCTGCCGCGCCGGCTGGCGTGGCGGATCACCGCCGACCGCGAGGGGTTGTGGCTCAACGGTTTCCGGGGGGCCGCCCGGCAGCTCACCTGGGACCGGATCCGGATCGTGCGGACCGAGGGCGCCTCGCTGACAGTGGACAGCAAGCGGGCGTCCTTCGCGGAGTGGAACGTCCACTCGCCCCGCTGGACCTGGCTGGAGCGCAGGCTCGGTGTGATGCACCCGTACGAGCGGCTGGCCGCCGAGATCACCGCGATGTGGCGGGACCCGGAACTGCGGCCGGTGGGCATGAGCGACGAACGGCAGCGGGGTCGGGCGCTGTGGCCGCTCGGGGTGGTCATCGGGGTGGTGGGGACGGCGGCGGTGATTTTCCTGCCGTAAACGCTTTCCGGCGGTTTTCTTTCCGGCCCCCGTGGCGCCCCCTGTGGCGCCCCCTGTGGCGCCCCCTGTGGCGCCCCCGTGGTGCCGAGCCGCCCGCATGGGGGCCCGGCACTCAGGTGGCCGTGCGGGGGGCGGGGTTCAGCCCACGACGTCCACGAAGACGCCCGCCGACACCGCGGCCGCCGTCTCGGCCGTGCCCGCGTCGGACCAGCGGTAGGAGCCGTCGGTGTAGGCGTGGACGCCGGTGGACAGGGTGCCGTCGGCGGCGGTCGTGACGGTCTTCAGGGTGCAGTACGTGCTGCTGCCCTTCGGGCGGAACTGGAGCTCCACGGGCTGTCCGGCCGAGGCGGGCACGGAGGTGCCGGTCGCCCAGCCGGCGTGCCGCACACCGCCCGTGACGGTGAGGGCGCGGCCCCACTTCACGCGCTTGGGGTTCGCGTCGACGGCCACCTGGGTGTCGCGCCGGACACCGAAGGTGGCCGCGCTGTTCAGGAACACGGCGTCGCTGTCCGCGGCTATGGCGTAGGCGCTGACGCTCCAGGTGGAGGTGTCCTCGGCGGCCGCGGCCCGGGCAAGCTGACCCGCCGCCAGGAACACCGCCGCGTCAGGGCATCCCGCCGCGACGCCCACCGCTTCGCGGCCCGCGACTCGACCGGGGCGCCGACGCCGGCCGCGCCCCGGACCGAGCCCGCCGCCCCGCGCCCCGGACCGAGCCCGCCGCCCCGCACCCCGGCCCGAGCCCGCCGCCCCGCACGCCGACCCGACACCGAACGGCCCGACACCGAACAGCAGGCGGCCCGCGTCTCCGACAGTTGCGCGTTCTTCCTCGCCGAGCAGGGCACGCCCGGGGCGATCGTCGAACACGCCTCCACGCACGCGATGTTCAACAGCCCGCAGGACCCGCGGACGTCGGACTACGTGAACGGACGCTTCGGATAAGGGGGGCGGGTCGGCTCGGGACCCGACACGGGGTTGCGCGACCGGCACCGGTGCGAACCCCGTGTCCGGCCCGAGCACGGCATCCCGCCTGACGTGAGCCAGGGGGGCGCGGGACACCTGGGTGACGGACGCGCTCAAGGGGGGAAGGCGAGCGCGTTCCGCACTGCCCTCCAGCATGCGGCGCGAGGGCGCCCGGGCGGGCGTCCGAGGAGCGTGCGACGGCCCAACTCCACGTGAATCAAGGGGTACTTGACCACAGCTGAGCCGTGCGCGCGAGGGTACGGCTCAGATGCCGGCGGCGGCCGACAGGTCCCGCTTGATCGCCGCGAGCAGCTCGCCCGCCCGCTCGTGCGCGGCCGGGAGACCGGCGTGCGCCGCGACCGGCACCACGACCTCCAGGTAGCACTTCAGCTTGGGCTCGGTGCCGCTGGGGCGGACGATGACGCGGGCGCCGTCGAGGGTGTAGCGCAGCCCGTCGGTGGGCGGCAGCGTCTCGGTGCCCCGGGTCAGGTCCTCGGCGCGGGTGATCGCCAGGCCCGCGAGCGAGGTCGGCGGCGCGGTGCGCAGCCGCTCCATGGCACGGGCGATGAGGGACAGGTCCTGCACCCGGACCGAGAGCTGGTCGGTGGCGTGCAGCCCGTGCTCCACGGCGAGGTCGTCGAGCAGGTCGAGGAGGGTGCGGCCCTCCTCCTTCAGCGTCGACGCCAGCTCGGTGATCAGCAGGGCGGCGGTGATGCCGTCCTTGTCGCGGACGCCCTCCGGGTCCACGCAGTAGCCGAGGGCCTCCTCGTAGCCGTAGCGCAGACCGTCGACGCGGGCGATCCACTTGAAACCGGTGAGGGTCTCCTCGTAGGGCAGTCCCGCCTTCTCGGCGATGCGGCCGAGGAGGGAGGAGGAGACGATCGACTCGGCGAACGTGCCGCGCGCGCCGCGGGCGACCAGGTGGGCGGCGAGCAGGGAGCCGACCTCGTCCCCGCGGAGCATCCGCCAGGCGCCCTCCCGGTCCTTGACGGCCACGGCGCAGCGGTCGGCGTCCGGGTCGTTGGCGATGATCAGGTCGGGGTCGGTCTCCCGGGCCCGCGCGAAGGCGAGGTCCATCGCGCCGGGCTCCTCCGGATTGGGGAACGCGACGGTCGGGAAGTCGGGGTCGGGCTCGGCCTGTTCGGCGACGAGCACGGGCTCCGGGAAGCCGGCCCGGGCGAAGGCGGCGAGCAGCACGTCCTTGCCGACGCCGTGCATCGCCGTGTAGACGGTGCGGGCGGTGCGCGGGGAGCCGGCGGCGAGGACGGCGTCCGTCCGGGCGAGATAGGCGTCCAGGACGGAGTCGTCGAGGGTTTCCCAGCCGCCGTCCGGCCGGGGCACGTCGTCCAGGCTGCGGACCGCGGCGATCTCGGCGGCGATCTCGGCGTCGGCGGGCGGCACGATCTGGGAACCGTCGCCCAGATAGACCTTGTAGCCGTTGTCACGGGGCGGGTTGTGACTGGCGGTGACCTCGACTCCGGCGGCCGCGCCGAGGTGCCTTATGGCGTAGGCCAGGACGGGCGTGGGCAGCGGCCGGGGCAGGACGGCCGCCCGCAGCCCGGCGCCGGTCATCACGGCGGCGGTGTCCCGGGCGAACTCGGCGGACTTGTGACGGGCGTCGTAGCCGATCACGACCAGCCCGCCGCGCTGCCCCTTGCCGTCGAGGTACGCGGCGAGACCGGCGGCGGCGCGGATCACGACCGAGCGGTTCATCCGCATCGGGCCGGCCCCGAGCTCACCGCGCAGGCCGGCGGTGCCGAACTGGAGGGTGCCGCCGAACCGGTCGGCCAGCTCCTTGACGTCCCCGGCCTCGATGAGCTCGGCGAGTTCCGCCCGGGTCTCCGGGTCGGGGTCCTCGGCGAGCCATGCGTGGGCCTGTGCGATGAGATCGTCGTGCACGTCCGGGTCAACCTCTCGTGTGTGGTCGTGACTTTCCTCGCCCCGCGGGTCCAGGGGGCGGAGCCCCCCGGTGCCGTGGTTACAGCCGGCCCAGCACCTGGCCCAGCAGGGAGCCCATCCGGGTCGCCGAGTCGCGGCCCGCCTGGAGGACCTCCTCGTGGTTCAGCGGCTCACCGGTCATGCCCGCCGCGAGGTTGGTGACCAGGGAGATGCCCAGCACCTCCGCGCCCGCCTCACGCGCCGCGATGGCCTCCAGCACCGTGGACATGCCCACCAGGTCCGCCCCGATCACCCGGGCCATGCGGATCTCGGCCGGGGTCTCGTAGTGCGGGCCGGGGAACTGGGCGTAGACGCCCTCCTCCAGCGTGGGGTCGATCTCCTTGCACAGGGCGCGAAGCCGCGGCGAGTACAGATCGGTGAGGTCGACGAAGTTCGCGCCGATGATCGGCGAGGTCGCCGTGAGGTTGATGTGGTCGCTGATCAGGACCGGCTGCCCGGGGCGCATGCCCTCGCGCAGACCGCCGCAGCCGTTGGTCAGGACGATCGTCTTGCAGCCGGCCGCCACCGCGGTGCGCACGCCGTGCGCGACGGCGGCGACGCCCCGGCCCTCGTAGTAGTGGGTGCGGCCCAGGAACACCAGGGCGCGCTTCTCGCCGATCCGGTACGAGCGGATCTTGCCACCGTGGCCCTCGACCGCCGGCGGCGGGAAGCCGGGCAGCTCGGTGACCTGGAACTCGGCGTCGGGAGCGCCCAGCGCGTCCACGGCCGGTGCCCAGCCGGAGCCCATCACGAGGGCGACGTCGTGGGTCTCGGCGCCGGTCAGTTCGCGCAGGCGCGCGGCCGCGGCGTCGGCGGCGGCGTGGGGGTCGCCCTGGATGTCGTCCGGGAGAAGAGATGCGTTCACGCGGATGAGCCTAGCCGGTCAATGCCTACGCGCGTAGATGACAGAGCCCACGGGAAGGGGATCGTTGTCTTGTCGTTTCCAACCAAGCGGCTGACCAAGCGGCTGACCAAGCGGCTGACCAAGCGGCCGACCAAGCGGCCGACCGAGCGGCATACCGGCTGACCGAGCGGCCGGCCAGGCGGCACGGCGGTCACTCCTCCGGAACGAGTACGTCCTGGTCGCTGAAGACCTCGACCACGAAGACGAGCAGCCGGCCACGACTGACGATGTACTCCGCGAAGACGTGCTGCGTGAGCCGGACGGTGCGGTCGTCACCCGAGGCGCTGACGGCGCGGGACGCGGGGAGGTAGGGGTCGCGGGCCAGCACGTCGATGCCCCGGTCGAACCTGGCGCGCTCCCGCGCGTCCAGTCCTTCCCGCACCGCCGCGGCCTGCTCGGTGTAGTGGACCTCGTATCCGTGCCGTGTCCCGCTCATGCACACCAGGATCGATCAGCAGGGCCGCTTCCGCAGCTCCATCACGTAGTCGTGCGGCGCCCCCGCCGACTCCGCCGCGTCGGCGATCTCGCCCAGGTACCGCGCCGACGGCAGCCCGCCCTCGTACCCGTTCAGCACGTACACCCAGGCACTCGTCTCGCCGTCCAGCGTGTGCACCCGCACCCGGAGCCGGCGGTAGATGCCGAGGCCCACGCCCTCCCACCGGTCCAGGGACTCCTCGTCCATCGGCGTGAGGTCGTACAGCGCCACGAAGACCTGCGCGCCGGGGTCGTCGGTGGCCTCGACGACGGTCGCCAGCGCGCCCTCCCAGCCGAGCTGCTCGCCGCCGAAGGTCAGCCGCCAGCCGTTCAGCCAGCCCGTCGCGCGCAGGGGCGAGTGCGGGGCGCGGCGGGTCATCAGCCGCGCGTCGAGGTTGCCGGCGTACGCGGCGTAGAGCGACATGGAAGGAGAGTACGGCAGGCCGCACACGTGTCACTCCCGTAACGGAGGGCCCCCGCCCGGCCCCCGGACGAGTGTCACCCCCACCCGTGCGGGACAATGGGGTACGTGACTCGGATCGTGATCATCGGTGGCGGACCCGGCGGCTATGAAGCTGCCCTGGTGGCCGCGCAGCTCGGCGCGGAGGTGACCGTCGTCGACTGCGACGGTCTGGGCGGAGCGTCGGTGCTGACCGACTGCGTGCCGTCGAAGACCCTGATCGCCACGGCAGAGGTGATGACCACCTTCGACTCCTCGTACGAGGAGCTGGGCATCATCGTCGCCGACGACACCCCGCCGCTGGAGCAGTCGGCCCGGGTCGTCGGGGTGGACCTCGGAAAGGTCAACCGACGGGTGAAGCGCCTCGCGCTCGCCCAGTCGCACGACATCACCGCCTCGGTCACCCGGGCCGGCGCCCGGGTGCTGCGCGGCCGCGCCCGGCTGGAGGGCATGCAGGCCCTCGACGGCTCCCGCAAGGTCGTGGTCGCCGCCGCCGACGGCACCGAGGAGACCCTCACCGCCGACGCCGTCCTGATCGCCACCGGCGGCCACCCGCGCGAGCTGCCGGACGCCCAGCCCGACGGCGAGCGCATCCTGAACTGGACCCAGGTCTATGACCTCGCCGAGCTGCCCGAGGAGCTCATCGTGGTCGGCTCCGGCGTCACCGGCGCCGAGTTCGCCGGCGCCTACCAGGCCCTCGGCTCCAAGGTCACCCTGGTCTCCTCCCGCGACCGCGTGCTGCCCGGCGAGGACCCGGACGCCGCCGCCGTCCTCGAGGACGTCTTCCGCCGCCGCGGCATGAACGTCATGGCCCGCTCCCGCGCCGAGTCCGCCAAGCGGGTCGGCGACCGGGTCGAGGTCACCCTCGCCGACGGGCGGGTCATCAGCGGCTCGCACTGCCTGATGGCCGTCGGCGCCATCCCCAACAGCGAGGGGCTGGGCCTGGAGGAGGCGGGCGTCCGGGTCCGCGAGTCCGGTCACATCTGGACCGACAGGGTGTCGCGGACGACCGCCCCGGGCGTCTACGCGGCCGGTGACGTGACCGGTGTGTTCGCGCTCGCGTCCGTCGCCGCCATGCAAGGACGTATCGCCATGTACCACTTCCTCGGCGACGCGGTGGCCCCGCTCAACCTCAAGACGGTCTCCTCCAACGTCTTCACCGACCCGGAGATCGCCACCGTCGGCTACAGCCAGGCCGACGTCGACGCCGGCAAGATCGACGCCCGGGTCGTCAAGCTCCCGCTGCTGCGCAACCCGCGCGCCAAGATGCAGGGCATCCGCGACGGCTTCGTCAAGATCTTCTGCCGTCCGGGCACGGGGATCGTCGTCGGCGGTGTGGTCGTCTCCCCGCGCGCCTCGGAACTGATCCACCCCATCTCGATCGCTGTCGACAACAATCTGACGGTCGAACAGATCGCGAACGCGTTCACCGTGTACCCCTCCCTTTCGGGGTCGATCGCCGAGGTGGCCCGGCAGCTGCACACCCGCAAGGCGGCGGGGGAGGCCTGACGGGAGGCGTCGGTGCCGGATTCGGGGTCCTATACCACTCCCCGTCCCTCTGTGCGAACAACTTCTACTATTCGGCGCAAAGAGCTGAAAGCAGACGGTCGCCCGCGTTACTGTCAGTTTCGTGTTCGCTGCAGAACGTCGCCAATTGATTCTCGAAATGGTGCGAGCGAACGGGGCCGTGTCGCTCCGTGAACTCGCCCGCGTCGTCCAGACCTCCGAAGTGACCGTACGGCGGGACGTGCGCGCACTGGAGGCAGAAGGACTCCTCGACCGCCGGCACGGCGGTGCGGTATTGCCGGGCGGGTTCACGCGGGAGTCCGGCTTTCCGCAGAAATCCCATCTCGCGACCGCCGAAAAGACCGCCATCGCGGACCTCGCCGCCAACTTCGTCGAAGAGGGCGAGGCCATCGTGGTCGGGGCGGGCACCACCACCCAGGAGCTGGCCCGCCGGCTCGCCCGGGTGCCCGGCCTGACCGTCGTCACCAACTCCCTGCTGGTGGCGCAGGCCCTGGCCCACGCCAACAGGGTCGAGGTCGTGATGACCGGCGGCACCCTGCGCGGCTCCAACTACGCCCTGGTGGGCAGCGGTGCCGAACAGTCCCTCCAGGGCCTGAGGGTCTCCCGCGCGTTCCTCTCCGGGAGCGGGCTGACCGCCGAGCGCGGACTGTCCACGTCCAACATGCTCTCGGCGTCCGTGGACCGGGCGCTGGTGCAGGCCGCCGCCGAGGTCGTCGTGCTCGCCGACCACACCAAGCTCGGCACCGACACCATGTTCCAGACCGTGCCCACGGACCTCATCACCCGGCTCGTCACCGACGAACCGCCCGCCCACGACGACCGCGCCGCCACCGAACTCCAGGCCCTCGCGGACCAGGGGGTGCAGATCGCCGTGGCCGGGGCGTCGGGCAGCCAGGGGGGTGACGCGGTCCCGGCGCGCCCCCAGCAGCAGCGCCGGGACGTCCCCCTGCCGGCCCCGCGCCGCAGCCAGGTGCCGGGCGCCGCGGCGGGCCTGCGCGCGGCCGCGGTCCTGGGCGAACAGCCCTCCGGCGCCGAACGCGCCCGGGTCGCGGACCTGCGCCGCCGCTGAGCCGTCCCGGCGGACAGCGCCGGCACGGCCCGTTCACCGGGGAACGCGAAGCGCCCGGTGGACTCGTCGTTCCGGTCCGCCGGGCGCTTCGACAGGTACTGCGGGACGTCAGTCCTTGATCTCGCAGATCACCGCGCCGGAGGTGACGGACGCGCCGACCTCGGCCGCGAGGCCCTTGACCGTGCCGGAACGGTGGGCGTTCAGCGGCTGCTCCATCTTCATGGCCTCCAGGACGACGACCAGGTCGCCCTCCTTGACCTCCTGGCCCTCCTCGACCGCGACCTTGACGATCGTGCCCTGCATCGGGGAGGCCAGGGTGTCGCCGGAGGCGACGGGGCCGGACTTCTTCGCCGCGCGGCGCTTGGGCTTGGCGCCCGCCGCGAGACCCGTCCGGGCCAGGGACATGCCGAGCGAGGACGGGAGGGAGACCTCCAGCCGCTTGCCGCCGACCTCGACGACGATCGTCTCGCGGTCCCCGTCCTCCTCGGCCTCGGTGTCGGCCGGGGTGGCGAAGGCCGGGATCTCGTTGACGAACTCGGTCTCGATCCAGCGGGTGTGGACCGTGAACGGCTCCTGGCTGCCCGTCAGCTCGGGGGCGAACGCCGGGTCCGCCACCACCGCGCGGTGGAACGGGATGGCCGTGGCCATGCCCTCGACCTGGAACTCCGCCAGCGCGCGGGCCGCCCGCTGGAGCGCCTGCTCACGGGTGGCACCGGTGACGATCAGCTTGGCCAGCAGCGAGTCCCACGCCGGGCCGATGACCGAACCGGACTCCACCCCCGCGTCCAGCCGCACGCCCGGACCGGACGGCGGGCTGAAGGCGGTGACGGTGCCGGGCGCCGGGAGGAAGTTACGGCCCGGGTCCTCGCCGTTGATCCGGAACTCGAAGGAATGACCGCGCAGCTCCGGGTCGCCGTAGCCCAGCTCCTCGCCGTCGGCGATCCGGAACATCTCGCGGACCAGGTCGATGCCCGCGACCTCCTCGGTCACCGGGTGCTCGACCTGGAGGCGCGTGTTGACCTCCAGGAACGAGATCGTCCCGTCGACACCGACGAGGAACTCCACGGTGCCGGCGCCGACGTAGCCGGCCTCCTTGAGGATGGCCTTCGAGGAGGAGTACAGCTCGGCGACCTGCTCGTCGGAGAGGAACGGCGCCGGGGCCTCCTCGACCAGCTTCTGGTGACGGCGCTGCAGGGAGCAGTCACGGGTGGAGACGACCACCACGTTGCCGTGGCTGTCGGCCAGGCACTGCGTCTCCACGTGCCGCGGCTTGTCGAGGTAGCGCTCGACGAAGCACTCGCCCCGGCCGAAGGCGGCGACCGCCTCGCGGACCGCGGACTCGTACAGCTCGGGGACCTCTTCCAGCGTCCGGGCGACCTTCAGACCACGGCCGCCACCGCCGAAGGCCGCCTTGATCGCGATCGGCAGACCGTGCTGCTCGGCGAAGGCGACGACCTCCTCGGCGCCCGAGACCGGGTCCGGGGTGCCGGCCACCAGCGGCGCGCCGGCGCGCTGGGCGATGTGCCGGGCGGCCACCTTGTCGCCGAGGTCGCGGATGGCCTGCGGCGGCGGGCCGATCCAGATCAGGCCCGCGTCCAGGACCGCCTGGGCGAAGTCGGCGTTCTCGGACAGGAAGCCGTAGCCCGGGTGGACGGCGTCGGCGCCGGACTCGCGCGCGGCGTTCAGGACCTTCGCCATGTCCAGGTAGCTGGTCGCCGGAGTGTCACCGCCCAGGGCGAACGCCTCGTCCGCGGCCCGGACATGCAGAGCGTCCCGGTCCGGCTCGGCGTACACGGCCACGCTCGCGATGCCGGCATCCCGGCACGCCCGGGCAACGCGGACTGCGATTTCGCCACGGTTGGCGATGAGCACCTTGCGCACGATTGAGGCTCCCTCCTTGAAACAAGCCGAGTTTAGGGACTGCCGACACGGCACATCGACCCGTCCCCAAAGGTGAGCTTGCCCACACGGAGCGTGATGCGAGGCTCACTCGACCGCGAAATCCCTTGTAGTACCGCCGTACGCAGCACTCCTCCCGGCAACCCTAGCCCCCTGATGTGGTCAAGGTCTCTGTGAGGGCGTGCTGCGGCCCACTCCGTTTCTTTGTGGAGTCCCTACGAATGGCCCAACGATTCTTTGCCGGGCGCAGAACCCTTGTCCCGCGGTTTACCCGTTAGTAGCGTTCACGATGTCTCGAACGTACTAGGGGTAACCGCAGTCTTGCTCGGGCGGCAGTCGAAAGTGGGTGGGGACCGGTGGTCCGTAGACCGGTGGCATGGATCGTGGCGGTCGTGCTCTTCGCGGAGGCGCTCGGTATCGCCGCGCTGCAGTGGTTCATGGGTGTGGTGGTGGACCGGCAGGACATGTCGCTGGCCGGCCTGGACCCGGACGTGATGTCGACGTCGTCGAAGGCGGGCGGGATCGTCTTCGGGCTCTACTTCGCCTTCTGCGGACTGGTCGCCCTGCTGGTGGCCCTCCGCAACCGCCCGCCGGTCGGCCTCGGCCGCGTCCTGCTGATCAGCGTGGCCGTGGTGCACGGCCTGCTGGGCGCGGTCGCCTGGGGCCTGCTCGGCGTGCCGCAGTTCCTGTTCATGATCGTGATGCTCACCCTGATCGTGCTGCTCCTGATGACGTACGACGCCCAGGAGCGGCCCGCTGCGGGGCAGCCGGGGCCCGCGCAGGGCCCGGACGGCCCGCAGGACGCGGCGGCGGCCGACGCGGGCCGCGGGGCCCCGGGAACGGCCGCCGAGGGCCCGGCGGGCCGGCGGCCGGACGAGGAGCCCGAGGGGGCGGGGGCGAAGGAGACGGGAGCGAAGGACGCGGCGGTGCGGGACACATCGGTGCGCGACGCGGTGGTGAAGGACGCCGGGCCCGTCGTGGTCAGTGCTCCGCCGGCGCCCACAACTCCGTGATGTTCACGCCCAGTTGGGCCAGCAGCTTGCGGACCAGGGGCAGGCTGATGCCGATCACGTTGCCGTGGTCGCCGTCGATGCCGTCGATGAACGGTGCCGAGCGGCCGTCGAGGGTGAACGCGCCCGCGACGTAGAGCGGTTCGCCCGAGGCGACGTACGCGGCGATCTCCTCGTCCGTCGGGTCGCCGAAGCGGACCACGGTGGAGGCGGTGGCCGAGACGTACCGCCCGGTGAGGGTGTCGTAGACGCAGTGCCCGGTCTGGAGGGTGCCCGCGCGCCCGCGCATCGCCTTCCAGCGGGCCGTGGCCTCCTCGGCGTCCGCCGGCTTGCCCAGCGCCTCGCCGTCCAGGTCGAGCACCGAGTCGCAGCCGATCACCAGGGCGCCCTTGACCGCGGGCTTCGCGGCCACCACGGAGGCCTTCGCCTCGGCCAGCGCGAGCGCCAGGTCGGCCGGGGTGGAGGCGGTGACGGCGTCCTCGTCGACCCCGCTGACGATCACCTCGGGGGTGAGGCCGGCCTGGCGCAGCAGGTTCAGTCGGGCGGGGGACTGGGAGGCGAGGACGAGTCGGCGCATGCGGTCAGGGTAGCGCCGGTGCGCGGTCATCTCAGGCCGAGCACGATCATCGCGATGAGCATGGCCGCCGCCAGGAAGAAGCCGAGCCGCCTGAGGGTCTCCTGCATGTCGCGCAGTTCCTCGGGCGGCTCGTTCTCAGGGTCGGACCACAGCATTCCACCAGCGTGGAGCCTGGGCCGGGGGCGGCGCCTGAGTAGGCGTACTCAAATCGGCGCCGTGAGTCGTTCCGCGGGGGGCGCGGTTCCCCGCGCCCCCCGCAGAGCCTCCGGTCACGCCGGCCAATACGTGCGGGTCCACGATGCCTGGCCCGGCTGGGGGACGCGGCGGGTCGCGATCCTCGCCGGGTCGGACCACGCGTCCCTCGGACCTTCCGCGCCGGACGGCGCCGCCGCTGCCGCCGCGGCGCGGGCTCTGACCACCGCCAGGGCGGCGGCCAGCTCCTCCGGGGTCGGGTTGCCCCGTACGACCTTGATGGTCACCGTCACTCCTGGGGGCTAGAGGGGGATGTTGCCGTGCTTCTTCGGGGGCAGTGATGCCCGCTTGGTGCGCAGCTGACGCAGGCCGCGCACGATGTGGCGGCGGGTGTCGGACGGCATGATCACGGAGTCGATGTAGCCGCGCTCGGCCGCGATGTACGGGTTGAGGAGGGTGTCCTCGTACTCCCGGATCAGCCGGGCGCGGACCGCCTCCAGGTCCTCGCCGTTCGCCTCCGCCTCGGCGATCGTGCGCCGGTGCAGGATGTTGACCGCGCCCTGGGCGCCCATCACGGCGATCTGGGCGGTCGGCCAGGCCAGGTTGAGGTCGGCGCCCAGGTGCTTGGAGCCCATGACGTCGTAGGCGCCGCCGAAGGCCTTGCGGGTGATGACGGTGATCAGCGGGACGGTCGCCTCGGCGTACGCGTAGATCAGCTTGGCGCCGCGGCGGATGATGCCGTCGTGCTCCTGGCCGACGCCGGGCAGGAAGCCGGGCACGTCCACGAACGTGATGACCGGGACGTTGAAGGCGTCGCAGGTGCGCACGAAACGCGCCGCCTTCTCGGACGCCGTGATGTCCAGACAGCCGGCGAACTGCATCGGCTGGTTGGCGACGATCCCGACCGGGTGGCCCTCGACCCGGCCGAAGCCGGTGAGGATGTTCGGGGCGAACAGCGCCTGCGTCTCGAAGAACTCGGCGTCGTCCAGCACGTGTTCGATCACCGTGTGCATGTCGTACGGCTGGTTGGCGCTGTCCGGGACGAGCGTGTCCAGTTCGAGGTCCTCGCCGGTGACGGCGAGGTCCGCCTCCTCCGGGAACACCGGGGCCTCGGAGAGGTTGTTGGACGGCAGGTACGACAGCAGCTGCTTGACGTACTCGATGGCGTCCTTCTCGTCGCCGGCCATGTGGTGCGCCACGCCCGAGACGGAGTTGTGGGTGCGGGCGCCGCCCAGCTCCTCGAAGCCGACGTCCTCACCGGTGACCGTCTTGATGACGTCCGGGCCGGTGATGAACATGTGCGAGGTCTGGTCGACCATCACCGTGAAGTCGGTGATCGCGGGGGAGTACACCGCGCCGCCCGCGCAGGGACCGACGACGAGCGAGATCTGCGGGATGACACCGCTCGCGTGGGTGTTGCGGCGGAAGATCTCGCCGTAGGCGCCCAGCGAGGCCACGCCCTCCTGGATCCGGGCGCCGCCGGAGTCGTTGATGCCGATGACCGGGCAGCCGGTCTTCAGCGCGAAGTCCATCACCTTGACGATCTTCTGGCCGTAGACCTCGCCCAGCGCTCCGCCGAAGACCGTGAAGTCCTGGGAGAAGACGGCGACCGGACGGCCGTCGACCGTGCCGTAGCCGGTCACCACGCCGTCGCCGTAGGGGCGGTTCTTCTCCAGGCCGAAGTTGGTGGAGCGGTGACGGGCGAACTCGTCCAACTCGACGAAGGAGCCGTCGTCCAGGAGCAGCTCGATGCGCTCACGGGCCGTCAACTTGCCCTTGGCGTGCTGCTTCTCGACGGCGCGCGCGGAGCCGGCATGCGTCGCCTCGTCGATACGACGCTGGAGATCCGCGAGCTTCCCCGCGGTCGTGTGAATGTCGATCCCTGGGATCTCGTGACGCTCTTCCGGCTCGGACATCGGGATGCGGCTCCCTGCCTGCTCAAAAGGGGGGACGGTTACTCATCCGTAGAGTAGTGGTGCGCCTACCAATCGGCAGTGCGGCGTTTCACACACCTAGGGTGGCTTGCATGACGCCGCGAGATGCCTCAGACGACAACAGCAGCCGCTGGTCCGATCTGGACCGGCCGCCCCTCAACGGCGCCGCCCTGCGCCGGGCCCTGGTGCGCGAGGGCGGCCTCTGGTCGGACGTCCGGGTGGTGGCGCGCACCGGCTCCACCAACTCCGACCTCGCGGCCCTGGCGGCCAAGGGCGAGGCGGCCGAGGGCACGATCCTGATCGCGGAGGAGCAGACCGCCGGACGCGGCCGGCTGGACCGCAGCTGGACGGCACCGCCACGCTCCGGGCTGTTCTTCTCCGTCCTGCTGCGGCCGGCGGAGGTGCCGGTGGCCCGCTGGGGCTGGCTGACCCTGCTCACCGGGGTCGCCGTGGCGACCGGGCTGGCGCGGGCGGCGGGCGTGGACACGTCCCTCAAATGGCCCAACGACCTGCTGGTCACCGTCGGGGGAGAGGAGCGCAAGGCGGGCGGCATCCTGGCCGAGCGGACCGGGGAGGACGGCGTCGTCGTCGGCGTCGGCATCAACGTCACCCTGCGCGCGGACGAGCTGCCCGTGCCCCAGGCCGGCTCGCTGGTGCTGGCCGGCGCGGCCGGCACCGACCGGGACCCGCTGCTGCGGGCCGTCCTGCGGTCGCTGGAGGAGTGGTACGGGCGCTGGCGGGAGGCCGGCGGCGACCCGGCGGCCGGCGGACTCCAGGAGGCGTACGCGGCCGGGTGCGCGACCCTCGGGCGTTCGGTGCGTGCCGAGCTGCCGGGCGGGCGCGCCCTGGTGGGGGAGGCGGTAGCGGTCGACGGCGACGGCAGGCTCGTCATCGCCACGGCGGACGGGGTGCAGGAGCCGGTGGGCGCGGGGGACATCGTCCATCTGCGGCCGGCCTGAGCTTCGGGCGGGCGTCGCGCCGCTGTGAACGGCCCTGTCCGGGGGCCGGAACCGCGCGGCCGTCCGCGGCCTGACGGAGTGAGCTGGCGCACACTGCCGTAGAGTTGAGGCCGGTCGATACCTGACCGCGGAAGATCGGAAGGGCAGCAGGCGTGACCGTCGACGACACGGGCTCCGGCGCGGGCGCGGAACGCCGGGTGGACCCCTCCCCGCTCGAGGCCTCGGCCGAGCACGGGGACCTCTCCGACGCCGAATCCGGCGAGGACCCGCTCGCCCTCCGACTCGAACAGCTGATCCTCGGTGCGGAGCGGCGCTACACCCCTTTTCAAGCGGCTCGTAGCGCCGGTGTCTCCATGGAGCTGGCGTCCCGCTTCTGGCGGGCGATGGGCTTCGCCGACATCGGGCAGGCCAAGGCGCTCACCGAGGCCGACGTGCTCGCGCTGCGCCGGCTCGCCGGTCTGGTCGAGGCGGGGCTGCTGAGCGAGGCCATGGCGGTCCAGGTCGCCCGGTCCACCGGGCAGAC
This sequence comes from Streptomyces sp. NPDC041784, assembly GCF_055591025.1. Taxonomy (NCBI): domain Bacteria; kingdom Bacillati; phylum Actinomycetota; class Actinomycetes; order Kitasatosporales; family Streptomycetaceae; genus Streptomyces; species Streptomyces sp. NPDC041784. The sequence goes on along the minus strand of NZ_JBVJAB010000004.1, from coordinate 585,857 downwards.
CACCGCCCGGTTGGCGGAGTGGCAGATCGACTCCTTCCTGGAGGGCCTGACCGAGCCGCCCGAGCCCGGCATGACCCGCACCGAGGTCACCTATCCGATCGTCGAGCTGCTCCTGCCCGAGCTGGAGGAGTTCCTCGTCTACGTCTGGCGCCGGCAGCTCGCCGCCTCGGCCGGACGCGTCGTCCAGGCCGCCGACGACGAGGAGATGGTCGACCGGCGCCTCGCCGTCGCCTTCGCCGACCTGGTCGGCTTCACCCGGCTGACCCGCCGGATGGAGGAGGAGGAGCTGGGCGAGCTGGTCGAGGCCTTCGAGACCACCGCCGCCGACCTGGTCGCCGCGCGCGGCGGACGGCTGATCAAGACCCTCGGCGACGAGGTGCTGTACGCGGCGGACGACGCGGGCACGGCCGCCGACATCGCGCTGCGGCTGGTCGAGACGATGAGCAACGACGAGACGATGCCGGAGCTGCGCGTCGGCATGGCGTTCGGCACGGTCACCACCCGGATGGGCGATGTCTTCGGGACGACGGTCAACCTGGCGTCGCGGCTGACGTCGATAGCGCCACGGGACGCCGTCCTCGTCGACAGCGCCTTCGCGGAGGAGCTGATCCGCACCGGGGACGCGCCCGCCTCGGAGGCACAGGCCGCCGAGGACGCGGCCGCCGCCGAGAAGGAGGGCGAGGAGCCGCCGACGTACCGCTTCGCGCTCCAGCCGATGTGGCAGCGGCCGGTGCGCGGGCTGGGCGTGGTGGAACCGTGGCTGCTGACCCGGCGGGGCGGCGCCGAGGAGTAGGGCTCAGCGGCCCGTACCGGTCAGCGGTTCGGTGCTCCGAGCGCGTTGTCGAGCGGGTCGACGCACAGGCCGATGACCGGGACGCAGAGGCCCGGGCGGCCGGGTGCCTCGGGTGCGGGCGCCGGGGGCGTAGTGGCCGGCGCCGGGGCGGGCGGCCGGGTGGACGTCGTGGGTGCGGGCCGCGGGCCGGTGGTCGCCGTGGGCGCGGGGGCCGGGGCGCGCGGCGGGGCCGGTGCCGGGGTCACGCCGGGGGCGGCCGGGGTGTAGGTGGCGCCCGGGGCGAGCGCCACGGACGTCGGCGCGCCCGGGACGCCGGGGACCAGACTCACCTCGGGCGTGGGACTCGCGCCGGCGCCGCCCATCGGGGCGGGAGCCGTCGGGGTGGCGGCGACGGTCGCGCCAGCGTTGGCCGGAACGTCGCTGACCGTGTTGGCGCCGGTGAGAGGGTCGGGGTGGGGTTCCGCCTTCGCGGTGCCGAGTCCGCCGACGCCGCCGGAGTCCGGGGTCAGCCGGACGAGGCTCAGCACACCGGCGACCACGGCGAGACCGCCCGCGGCGAACAGCACCTTGCGCGGGCGGGGACGGCGGTGCCGGCCCCGCGGCGGCGCCCAGAGCCGGGTGGTCTCTTCCTGGTTCTGGTGCTCGTTCACCGGCGTGCTCGTCATCGCGTTCCCTCCCCGGTGCGGTCGCGCCCCCGATGCGCCGGGGCGGACGCACGTTATGCGCTCCCTTGGGCGGTCGGGTGGGAGTTGGGCGGGATGTCACTCGAACGGGTGGACGGGCCTCGGTGTCGCGATGGGACGGGCGGTGGCCGGGGAACCGGCCCGTACTTTCCCTGGCGGATCCGGCCTGCGATGATCGGGCGGGCGGGATGTTAACCCGCGTTAACCTGCGTGCGATCCGGAGGGTGTCATGAGCGAGGAGCGGTTCGGGGAGTTCGTGCTGGTGCGACGGCACGGGGACGGCGGCCGGGTCGCGGAGCTGGCCCTGGACCGGCCCAAGGCCATGAACGCCGTGTCGACCGACATGGCGAAGTCCGTCGCCCGGGCCTGCGCGGCGCTCGGCGACGACCGGGACGTCCGGGTGGTCGTGGTGACGTCGACGCACGAACGGGCGTTCTGCGTCGGCGCCGACCTCAAGGAGCGCAACTCCCTCAGCGACGCGGAGCTCGTACGGCAGCGGCCGGTCGCCCGGGGCGCGTACACCGGGGTGCTGGAGCTGCCGGTGCCGACGGTGGCGGCGGTGCACGGGTTCGCGCTGGGCGGCGGCTTCGAGCTGGCGCTCGCGTGTGACGTCATCGTGGCCGACCGCACGGCCGTGGTGGGGCTGCCAGAGGTGTCGGTGGGGGTGATCCCGGGCGGGGGCGGTACGCAGCTGCTGCCGCGCCGGGTGGGGGCGGCGCGGGCGGCCGAGCTGATCTTCACCGCGCGGCGGGTGGAGGCGGCCGAGGCCCGGGAGCTGGGGCTGGTGGACCTGCTGGTGGAGGAGGGCCGGGACCGGGAGGAGGCGCTGGCGATGGGCGCGCGGATCGCGGCGAACTCTCCGGTGGGCCTGCGGGCGGCCAAGCGGGCGCTGCGGCTCGGGCAGGGGCTGGATCTGCGGGCCGGGCTGGAGGTCGAGGACGCGGCGTGGCGGGCGGTGGCGTTCTCGGGGGACCGCGCGGAGGGCGTGGCGGCGTTCAACGAGAAGCGGCGGCCCGAGTGGCCGGGGGAGTAGCGGCCGGGGGAGCGGCGGCGCCGGATTCCCGGTGCCCGGCAGTGCGCGGGCGGGAGCGGTCACTCCAGGTGACTTTCTGACGTCACCTTTCGTCGCGAATATCCCTAACCTGGGGAGATGGGTGAGGACAGACGCCTCGCGGCCGTGGTGGGCCTGGCGCAGGGGATGGCGGCGGCGCGGACGCCCCGGGAGTCGTGGCGGGCCGCGGCGCTCGGCGCGTGCCGGGCGCTGGCCGGCGGCTTCGCCGCGCTCTCCGTGTGGGAGCGCGACCTGGGCCGGCTGCGGGTGCTGGTGAACGTGGGCGACCGCGCGGCCGACGAGGACGAGTTCCCCGAGGCCGAGGCTTATCCGGTGCACCAGTTCCCCGAGATCACCGAGTTCCTGCACGAACGCTGGGCGTCCGGGGGCGAGCCCAACGCCTGGGTGGAGACGGCGCGGGGGCCCGCCGCCGGACAGCCCGGCTCCTGCCATCTGGGGGCACCTCCCGGCGTCAGCTGGGGGAGGGTCGCCGCGCTGCGCCGCCGGGGCCGCGGCTCCTGCGTGGTCGCGCCGATCGTGCTGCACGGCCGCGCCTGGGGTGAGCTGTACGTGGCTCGCTCGGCCGGCACGCCCGTCTTCGATCGCGCCGACGCCGACTTCGCCACCGTCCTGGCCGCCGTCGTCGCCGCCGGGCTCGCCCAGACCGAGCGGCTGGAGGAGGCCCGGCGGCTGGCCTTCACCGACGCCCTCACCGGTCTCGCCAACCGTCGCGCCGTCGACGTGGGCCTGGAGGAGGCGATCGAGCGGCACCGGGCCGACGGGACGGCGGTCAGTCTCGTCGTCTGTGACATCAACGGGCTGAAGCGGGTCAACGACACCCGCGGGCACGCCGTCGGAGACCGGCTGCTGGAGCGGTTCGGCTCGGTGCTGTCCCTGTGCGGGGCGATGCTGCCGGGGGCGCTGGCCGCGCGGCTCGGCGGGGACGAGTTCTGTCTGCTGGCGGTCGGTCCGCCGGCGGACGACGTGGTGAAGGTGGCCGGCGACCTCTGCCGCCGCGCCGCCGAGCTGGAGCTGGGCGAGGGCGTGGCCTGCGGGGTCGCGTCCACCGAGGACCCGATCGGGCCGGTCCGCTCGGCCCGCCGGCTCTTCCGGCTGGCCGACGCGGCCCAGTACCGTGCCAAGGCCGTACGGGCCGCCCGGCCGGTCGTCGCGGGCCGGGAGGGGCCCGACGACCCCGTCGTGCGCCTCGCCGACGAGCCGTCCCGGGAGGGGACCGCCGAGCGCCGCCGCTTCCGTGGCCGGCCCTGAGGGTGTGACGTATTCGGTAAGGGGCGAACCGGGTCCCCACTGGTGACATCTCCGTCTTCACTGCGTACGCTCCTGAATATGGATATGCACACTGTGGTGGATGGGGAAGGCGCGAAGCGCGGCCTTGAAAGGGTGGTGGTGGGCGACGGGCGGGCGTCCGGGGTGACCGCGTCCGACGTGCTCGCCGTGGCGCGTGGCGGGGCCCGCGTCGAGCTGTCCGGGGAGGCAGTGGCGGCGCTCGCCGCGGCCCGCGGGATCGTGGACGCGCTCGCGGCCAAGCCCGACCCGGTCTACGGCGTCTCCACCGGATTCGGCGCCCTCGCCACCCGGCACATCAGCCAGGAACTGCGCACCCAGCTCCAGCGCAACATCGTCCGCTCGCACGCCGCCGGCATGGGCCCGCGCGTCGAGCGGGAGGTCGTCCGCGCGCTGATGTTCCTGCGGCTCAAGACCGTCTGCTCCGGACACACCGGCGTACGGCCCGAGGTCGCGCAGACCATGGCCGACATCCTGAACGCCGGCATCACCCCCGTCGTCCACGAGTACGGCTCCCTCGGCTGCTCGGGCGACCTCGCCCCGCTCTCCCACTGCGCCCTCACCCTGATGGGCGAAGGCGACGCGGAGGGCCCCGACGGCGTCGTACGGCCCGCCGGCGAGCTGCTCGCCGCGCACGGCATCGACCCCGTCGAGCTGCGCGAGAAGGAGGGCCTGGCCCTGCTCAACGGCACCGACGGCATGCTCGGCATGCTGGTCATGGCCCTCGCCGACCTGGACCGGCTCTACAAGTCCGCCGACATCACCGCGGCCCTCTCCCTGGAGGCCCTGCTCGGCACCGACAAGGTCCTCGCCCCCGAACTGCACGCCATCCGCCCGCACCCCGGGCAGGGCGACTCCGCCGCCAACATGCTGGCCGTGCTCGCCGGTTCCGAGCTGACCGGCCATCACCAGGACGACGCGCCCCGCGTCCAGGACGCCTACTCGGTGCGCTGCGCCCCGCAGGTCGCCGGCGCCGGCCGCGACACGATGGCCCACGCCCGGCTGGTCGCCGAGCGCGAACTGGCCGCGGCCGTCGACAACCCGGTGGTGCTGCCCGACGGGCGTGTCGAGTCCAACGGCAACTTCCACGGCGCCCCCGTCGCCTACGTCCTCGACTTCCTCGCGATCGCCGTCGCCGACCTCGCCTCCATCGCCGAGCGGCGCACCGACCGGCTGCTGGACAAGAACCGCAGCCACGGTCTGCCGCCGTTCCTCGCGGACGACGCCGGTGTCGACTCCGGCCTGATGATCGCCCAGTACACGCAGGCCGCGCTGGTCAGCGAGCTGAAGCGGCTCGCCGTACCGGCCTCCGCGGACTCCATCCCGTCCTCCGCGATGCAGGAGGACCACGTCTCCATGGGCTGGTCGGCGGCGCGCAAGCTGCGTACGGCCGTCGACAACCTCACGCGCGTGATCGCCGTCGAGCTGTACGCCGCCACCCGCGGCGTCGAACTGCGCGAGGGCCTCACCCCGGCGCCCGCGACCCGGGCGGTCATCGCGGCCGCCCGCGAGGCGGGCGTCCAGGGCCCCGGCCCAGACCGCTTCCTCGCGCCGGACCTCGCGGCGGCGGACGCCTTCGTGCGCGACGGCCGTCTCGTCGCGGCGGCGGAGACGGTCACCGGACCGCTCCGCTAGAACGAGCGGGGCCGACCGGAGAACAAAACGAGCGGGGCCGACCGGAGAACAACCGGTCGGCCCCGAACGTCTGTTGCGTGCCCTACTTGAGCTTGGCGACCTGCGCCTGGACCACGGCGGCCGGGATCTCCGTGGCCCCGCCGGTGCCGAACGAGGCGAAGTTCACCGAGTAGAACGTGGCGATGGTGTTGCCCTTGCGGACCACCTCGGTGTTGAAGGTGGCCGTGCCCTCGCCGTCCATGTCGACGTCCTCGGAGAACGCGACCGACTCGTCGCCGCCGCCGGTGGCCTTGATCGAGGCGACCTTGGTGACCTTCGAGGTCTCGCCGTCGGCCTTGAGGCCGTAGCCGCCCGAGCAGGCCGTCACGCCGTCGGAGACGGCCTTCATGGCCTTCTCCGCGCCGTCGCCGTCGTACGAGGACAGGCCCACGAACGTCAGGCTGACGTCGAAGGCGTCCGCGATGTCCGCCTCGCTGACGTCGTCCAGCGCGGTGGGGGCGTCCGACGCCTTGTCCTCCGCCACGGAGTTGCTGGCGTTCGCGTCCGTGTCACCCGGGGCGAGGCCGGCCGTCGCCCAGGCCAGCGGGTCGCACTCCGCCTTGTCCGTCTTCACCTGGGTCTTGGACTTCGGGAGCGTGTCGTCACCCGAGTCGACCTTGTACCCCTTGACCTCGCCCTGGGCGAGCAGCAGCTTCTCCAGCTCGGCCGCGGTCAGCGCCTTCGCGTCCGACGCGGTGTCCGACGAGGAGGAGGAACCCTTCGAGCCCCCGGAGTCCTTCGACCCCTCGTCCGACGATCCACACCCCGTTATGAGCGCGAGCGACAGCGCGCCCACCGCGGCAGTGGCGCACAGCCGCGCCCCCGATGATCTCTTCATGAGCGGACTATGAGGTCCCTGTCAAGGAAGAGTCAAGTCAATTCAAAAATCGAGACGTTCCCGGCGAACGGAATAGACCACGAACCCCGCGCCCAGGGCGAGCAGCGTGGTTCCGCCCACGACGTACGGGGTGGTGTCGAAACTTCCGGTGTCGGCGAGCCGGACGCCGTCGTCCGCCGTCGTGCCGGCGTCCTCGGCGGCCGTCGTGTCGGCTGCCGCGTCGGCCCTTGCCCCGGTAGGGGTGTCGTTCGTGGTGGAGGTCTTCGAGGTCGTGGACGCGGCTCGCGCCTGCGTCGTGACCTGCGTCGTCGTCTCCGTTCTGACCGAGGTGTCCTGGGACGCGTTGGCGGACGGGACGAACCACAGGGCACCCAGCAGGGTCCCCGCGGCGGTGGCGGTCAGCAACGGGCGGCGAGCGGATGACACGGAATATCGATCCCCTTGTGGCGCTGGCGAATTGGCCGTGTGGCCCGATGCTAATGAAAGTCGCGGGTCGCGGGAAAGTTGCAGGAGCTGTGAGCCGTACGCTCCGGGCATGAGTACTGAAGAGACATCACGTTTTGTCCGGCTTCGAGTGGAGCTCGTGCTGGAAATTCATGACGGCGACGCCGTGACGAAGACCGCGCTGCGCCGCATCGCCGACGACCCGGAGACCCCGGAGTCCGAGCGCGCCCACGCCGAGAGCGCCGTGACGGAGGACGCCGCCGAGGCCCTCGCCTGTCTCGTCGACCCGTTCGACCTGGTCAGTGAGGTGCCGGGGGTGGAGCTCCAGCAGGCGTCCTGGTCCAGCGAGCAGATCGACTACGACCCCGATTCGCCGGACTGGGACGTGGACGACGATGATGTCGAGGAAGATGAAGAAGACGGGCGCGACGGTGGCACCGGCTGATCGTCTTGGGGAAATCGTGACCCCGGACGGCAACCACCGCCCGGGGTTCCGTCGTCTCAAGGGGCGCACTGGACGACACCCGCGCCCCCCGTCCCGAGCGGCTCACCGCCCTCGCGAACGTGGCGTGCCCCACACATGGGGAAAATATGGAACGGGGCGAACCGGTCGTAGCGTTGATGTTCTTAACGGGGACTCTCGGTGTTCTGTGAAATCGGCAACGATGGAGAAGCGTGTGATGACGGACAGTAGGCGGCGCCGAGGTCTGATGACCGCGTCCGCACTGCTCGGCGGTGTTCTGGTGCTCTCTGCGTGTTCCGGCGGTGACAGCAGCGCGTCGGACGGCGGCAACAGCTCTTCGCAGGCCAGGGCCGACGAGGCGGCGGCGAAGAAGTCCTCCGAGGCACAGATCAAGATCACGCCTGCGGACGGCTCCAACAACGCCTCCATCAACAACTCCACCGTCACGGTGAGCAAGGGCACGCTCACCGAGGTGAAGATGACCACCGCGGACGGCACCGCCGTCGAGGGCGCGCTCTCCGCCGACAAGACCAGTTGGAAGCCCAGCGCCCAGCTGGAGCGCTCGACCACCTACAAGGTCGCCGCCACCGCGAAGGACTCCAAGGGCCTGGAGGCCCACGAGAACGCCTCCTTCACCACGGTCTCCCCGGACAACAGCTTCATAGGCAACTTCACGCCCGAGGACGGCTCGACCGTCGGTGTGGGCATGCCCGTGTCGATCAACTTCAACAAGGAGATCACCAACAAGGAGGCCGTCCAGAAGGGCATCACGGTCACCACCACCGGCGGTCAGGAGGTCGTCTGCCACTGGTTCTCCACGGTGCGCATGGACTGCCGTCCGGACGACTACTGGAAGGAGGACTCGACCGTCACCCTGAAGCTCGCGCTCGACGGCGTCGAGGGCGCCGACGGGGTCTACGGCGTGCAGCAGAAGACGGTCACCTTCAAGATCGGCCGCAACCAGGTCACCTACGTCGACGCGAAGACCAAGCAGATGAAGGTCACGCAGGACGGCAAGACCGTGCGGACGATCCCGATCTCCGCCGGCTCGCCCGACAACAAGACGTACGAAGGCCAGATGGTGATCTCCGAGAAGTTCAAGGAGACCCGGATGAACGGCGCGACGGTCGGCTTCACCGACGACGACGGCAAGGGCGAGTACGACATCAAGGACGTCCCGCACGCCATGCGCCTGACCACCTCCGGCACCTTCGTGCACGGCAACTACTGGGGCGCGAAGTCCATCTTCGGCGCGGTGAACACCAGCCACGGCTGTGTCGGCCTGTCCGACACCAAGGGCGCCAACGACCCGAACACGCCGGGCTCGTGGTTCTACGACAACTCCATCGTCGGTGACGTCGTGGTCGTCCAGAACACCGGCGACAAGACGGTGTCCCCGGACAACGGCCTCAACGGCTGGAACATGGACTGGGCCCAGTGGAAGGCCGGTTCGGCCGTCTGACCCTCGGTCGACTCACAGCTTCACGGTGCCGCCCCCAGGGGCGGCACCGGCATTTCCGGGCTCCGTCACAGCCTTCTCATCATTCTCTTATTTCAGCCTTATCGAGTCATCACACGCCGTACCTACCTTGCGGCGCATGTTCTTCACCTACCTGAGGCGCGAACTGCGCCGCCGCAGAAAAGCGGCCCTCGTCGTCGCCTCCGGACTCGCGCTGGGTATCGCGCTGGTCATCGTGGTCTCCTCCGTGTCCTCCGGCATGGGGAAGGCCCAGGACAAGGTCCTCCAGTCCCTCTACGGCCTGGGCACGGACATGACGGTCACCAAGGCCGCCTCGCCCACCGCGAGCGCCTCCGACCGTCCGCGCTTCCAGTTCGACGCGCAGGACGACGACTCCGACGAGGAGCAGAGCACCGACCGCGTGATGGTCCAGGGCTTCCAGACCCTGTCCACCTCGACCGTCACCAAGGTCGGCAAGCAGACCGGGGTCTCCGACGCGGTCGGCGGACTGAGCCTCCAGGTCATCAAGGTCAGCGGCCAGTTCACCCGCGGCCAGTTCCAGCAGGACGGCAGCGGCAACGGCGGCGGCCAGGGCGGCCCCGGGGGCGGCGGCAGCGGCCGGCCGCAGGGCGAAGTGCAGGGCGGCGGCGCCAACTTCGACGTCAACAACTACTCCGTCTTCGGCACCGACGTCACCCAGCCCGAGCTGGGCCCGCTGACCTCCTCAAAGATCACCAGCGGTCGTACGTTCACGTCCACCGAGACCAGCGGCAAGGTCGCCGTGCTCGACTCGGCGTACGCCAAGGAGAAGGAACTCAAGGTCGGTTCGACCGTCACCATCAAGAGCGTCAAGTTCAAGGTGATCGGCATCGCCACGGCCGACAGCGGCGACTCCGCCGCCAACGTCTACATCCCGCTGGCCCAAGCGCAGACCCTCAGCGACTCGAAGAACAAGGTCACCACGATCTACGTCAAGGCGACCGACTCCCAGAAGATCGACAGCGTCAAGTCGACCATCCAGAAGAACGTCTCCGGTACGACGGTGACAACCTCCGCCGACCTCGCGGACACCGTCTCCGGCTCCCTCTCCACGGCCTCCTCCCTCGCCACCAACGTCGGCAAGTGGCTGTCCATCGCGGTCCTCGTCGCCGCGTTCCTCGTCGCCGGTCTGCTGACCTCCTCGGCGGTCTCCCGCCGGGTGCGCGAGTTCGGCACGCTGAAGGCGCTGGGCTGGAAGTCCCGCCGGGTCACGGGGCAGGTGATCGGCGAGGCCATGGTCAACGGCCTCCTCGGCGGCGCCCTGGGCATCGCGCTCGGCCTCGCGGGCGCCTACGCCGTGACCGCCGTCAGCCCCACCCTGGAGGCCTCGCTGGGCGGCGGCGGTGGCGGCGGTGCCCAGGCCGGTCCCGGCGGCGGCTTCGGCGGCGGCCCCGGCCGACAGGCGGCCGCCAAGACGCTCGACGTGGCGCTGACCGCGCCGGTGAGCGTCACGACGGTGGCCATGGCGGTCGGCCTCGCCGTCGCCGGCGGTCTGATCGCGGGGGCGTTCGGCGGCTGGCGCGCCTCCCGGCTGCGCCCGGCCGACGCGCTGCGGCGCGTCGAGTAGCCAACCCCCTCACCTACTTCAGGAGTTGTTCTCCCCATGTACGAACTCAGAGGCGTCACCAAGCGCTACACCCGCGGCAAGGACACCGTCCACGCGCTCGACGGCGTCGACCTGACCATCGCGGACGGCGACCGGCTCGTCATCCAGGGCCCCACGGGCGGCGGCAAGTCCACCCTCCTGCAGATGCTCGGCGGCCTCGACCGGCCCTCCGAGGGCGAGGTCGTCCTCGACGGCACCGACCTGGCCAAGCTGTCCGAGGCCAAGCTGACCAAGGTGCGCAGCGAGAACATCGGCTTCGTCTTCCAGTCGTTCAACCTGATCCCGACCCTCACCGCGCAGGAGAACGTGGAGACGGCGCTCGTCCCGCTCGGCGTCAAGGTCAAGGAGCGGCGCGCACGGGCCGCCGAGGCGCTGCGGTCCGTCGGCCTCGGCGAGCGGCTCGGGCATCTGCCGTCCGAGATGTCCGGCGGCCAGCAGCAGCGCGTCGCCATCGCCCGCGCGCTGGTGAAGCAGCCGAAGGTGCTGCTCGCCGACGAGCCCACCGGCAACCTCGACGAGGGCATGCGCGACGAGATCATGGAGGTGCTGGAGAGCCTGTGGAAGGAGCACGGGCTGACCTTCATCATGGTCACCCACGACTCGTCGATCGCGAAGAAGGCCCCGCGGGTCGCCACGATCCGCAAGGGGAAGATCACGGTGAAGGAGAACGCCGCGTCCTCCTGATCACTCTCAAGTACCCCCCGGCGTGACGTACTTCTGACGTATTGAGGCGTAGGAACACCCCCCGGCATACTTCCCGTTCCGGGGGGTTTGCGCATGTCTGCGCGGGGACCGCCGCCCGGGTGCGACAAGGGGGGAACGTGCTCACACGAGTGAAGTGTGTCCGCGCGGCGGCCGTTGCCACAGCGGTCGTCGCCGCGCTCACCACGGGCTCGACGGAACCGGCGGCCGCCGGGCCCGGGAACGGTACGGCGGCCGGGGCCGCGGGCGAGACGTGGGTGGCCGGGGCCACGGGCGAAGCGTCGGCGGCCGGGCCCGGGCGCGGCACCGTCGCGACGGCCACCGGCCGGGTGGTGGCGATCTGGTGGTTCCGCTCCGCCCGCCCCTCCGGCGACGGCACCGTACGGCTCCCCGCGTCCACCGTCCGCTTCGGCGCGGCCACCGGCGCGGACAGCCGGGTCGAGGCGGGCCGGACGGTGTCCTTCCCGGTCACCGTGGAGGGCACCGCCCGGGGCGCGAACCTGCGCTCACTGGCGGTGCGGGTGTCGTACGACCACGGCAGGACCTGGCGCAAGATTCCGGTCACCGGCGGCCGTGTCACGGTCGTGAACCCGGCGGCGGGCCGGTCCGTCTCCTTCTCGGCCACGGTCGTCGACCGCACGGGCGACAAGGCGTCGATCACGGTGTACGACGCGTACCACGGCAGGTGAGAGCGGGGTTCGCTGAGCGCTGAGCGGACGGCCCGCCGGAAGAGCAGCTTCCGGAGAGCCGTCCGTGCTTGCCTGGCCCCATGACGGCACCCGAGACAGCCACACCCCGCACCACGGTGGAGTACGTCCGCTACCGCGTCCCCGAGGAGAGGGCGGCCGATTTCCTCGCCGCCTACACCCGCGCCGCGGTCCCGCTCGCGGCGTCACCGCACTGCGTCGACTACGAACTCACCCGCTGCGAGGAGGACTCCGCCCACTTCGTCCTGCGCATCACCTGGACCTCCACCGAGGACCACCTCAAGGGCTTCCGTGCCTCCGACCTGTTCCCGCCCTTCCTCGCCGAGATCCGGCCCTACGTCGGGGACATCGAGGAGATGCGGCACTACAAGGCCACCCCGGTGCGCGGGACGGGCTCCGCCGTGCCCACGCTGTACTCCTGGGCGGGCGGGGAGAAGGCCTTCGCCCGGCTGACCGAGGCGTTCTACGCCAAGGTCGTCGAGGACGACCTGCTGGCCCCCGTCTTCGCGGGCCTCGCCCCCGAGCACGCCGAGCATGTCGCCCTCTGGCTCGCGGAGGTCTTCGGCGGCCCGGAGGCCTACTCCGCGACCCAGGGCGGCCACAGCCACATGGTCGCCAAGCACTTCGGCCGCCGCATCACCGAGCCCCAGCGCCGCCGCTGGGTCAACCTCATCCAGGACGCGGCCGACGAGGCGGGCCTGCCGACCGACGCGGAGTTCCGCTCGGCGTTCCTGGCGTACGTGGAGTGGGGGACGCGGCTGGCCGTGTACTTCTCGGGCCCGGACGCGCAGCCGCCGGCGGAGCAGCCGGTGCCGAAGTGGGGCTGGGGGGCGGCGCCGCCCTATCAGGGCTGAGCGGCCCTTCCCACCGGCACACGGAACAGGTCAGGCGGACGGCACGGGGCAGCCGGAGGGCACGGGTCAGGCGGAGGGCACGGGGCAGGCGGACCGCACGGGTCAGGCGGACGGCGCCTGTGACCCCGCCCCCGCCCGTGTCGCATCCGCACCCCAGCTCGCCAGCAACCGCAGCGCCTCCGCCGAGGGCGAGCCCGGGTCCGCGTGGTAGGTCACCATCGTCTGGTCGCCGTCGCCCGCCAGCCGGAACCCCTCGAAGTTCAGGGAGAGATCGCCCACCAGCGGATGCCGCAGCCGCTTCACGCCGTGGCTCTTCTCCTTGACGTCGTGGGTCGCCCACAGCCGCCGGAAGTCCTCGCTCTTGACGGACAGCTCCCCGACGAGCGCGGACAGCCGCGGGTCGTCGGGGTAGCAGCCGGCGTCCATGCGCAGGACGCAGACGATGTCGATCGCCTTCTGCTCCCAGTCGACGAACAGCTCGCGGTACTCGGGTTTCAGGAAGACCAGTCGCGCCCAGTTCCGCTCGGCCGCGGGCAGCTCCGCCCAGTCGCCGAAGACCGCCGCCGCCATCCGGTTCCAGGCGAGGATCTCCGAGCGCCGCCCCACGATGTACGCGGGGACGCCGTCCATCGTGTCCAGCAGCTGCCGCAGCGCCACCCGCACCTGCTGCGGGCGCGCGGTCTGCTTCTTCTTGTGCTTCGGCTTCGCCAGATGCGTGAGGTGCGCGTGCTCGGCGTCGGTCAGCCTGAGCGCCCGCGCGATCGAGTCCAGCACCTCCGCCGACACGTTCCGCCCGTTGCCCTGCTCCAGGCGCGTGTAGTACGCCACCGATACCCCGGCCAGCTGCGCCAGCTCCTCGCGCCGCAGCCCGGGGACCCGCCGGTGCCGGCCGAAGTCCGGCAGGCCCACGTCCTCCGGCTTCAGCCGCGCCCGCCGGGTGCGCAGAAACTCGCTCAGCTCGGCCCGCCGGTCCAGGGGCGCGCCGGAGAGTCCGGGCTGTTCGTCCATACGTCCAGTATTCACGGTGGTACGACGGTGAGCCTGACCCCGCCAGTGGTAGGCACGCCAGTCGTACGAAAAGGCGTGACCTGGGTGAGTCGCGCGCCGCGGGGCAGGCTGGACGCCGTACCCGGTCCGAAGGCAGACCGGGCCACGAACCCCCCGCTGAGGAGACCCCGGCATGACCACCGTTGCCGCGTACGCCGCACCCGCAGCCAAGGCTCCGCTGGAGCGCACGACGATCGAGCGTCGCGCGGTCCGCGAGTTCGACGTCCTGATCGACATCAAGTTCGCCGGCATCTGCCACTCCGACATCCACCAGGCCCGCGAGGGCTGGGGCGAGGCCATCTTCCCGATGGTCCCCGGCCACGAGATCGCGGGCATCGTCTCCGAGGTCGGCCCCGGCGTCACGAGGTTCGCCGTCGGCGACCGGGTGGGCGTCGGCTGTCTCGTCGACTCCTGCCGTGAGTGCGACAACTGCAAGGCCGGCCTGGAGCAGTACTGCACCGGCGGCAATGTCGGCACGTACAACGCGGTCGGCAAGGACGGCGAGCCCACCTACGGCGGCTACGCCGAGAAGATCGTCGTCGACGAGAACTTCGTCGTCCGCATCCCCGACGCCCTGCCGCTCGACGTGGCCGCGCCGCTGCTCTGCGCCGGCATCACCACGTACTCCCCGCTCAGGCACTGGAACGCCGGCCCCGGCAAGAAGGTCGCGATCGTCGGCATGGGCGGCCTCGGCCACATGGGCGTGAAGATCGCGCACGCGCTCGGCGCCGAGGTGACGGTGCTGTCCCAGTCGCTGCGCAAGAAGGACGACGGCCTGAAGCTGGGCGCCGACCACTACTACGCCACCAGCGACGAGCAGACCTTCCAGGAGCTGCGGGGCACCTTCGACCTGATCCTGTCGACGGTCTCGGCCCCGCTGAACCTGGACGCCTACCTGTCCCTGCTGACGACGGACGGCGCGTTCGTGAACGTCGGCGCCCCCGAGGAGCCCGTCGCGCTCAACCTGTTCTCGGTGATCGCCGGCCGCAAGACCCTGGCCGGCTCCGGCATCGGCGGCATCCAGGAGACCCAGGAGATGCTGGACTTCTGCGCCGAGCACGGCCTGGGCGCCGAGATCGAGCTGATCGGCGCGCAGGAGATCAACGACGCGTACGAGCGGGTGCTGGCGAGCGACGTCCGGTACCGGTTCGTGATCGACACGGCGACGATCTGATCGTCGTATGCGCGAGTCCTATGTGTGAGTTGTACGTCTGAGTGGTACGTCTGAGCCGGACTCTGAGTGGTACGTCTGAGTGGTACGTCTGGGTCGGACGTCTGAGTCGTACATCCGAGTCGCGCGTGTGAGGGCCCCCGGTGTCTGCCGGGGGGCCCTTTCCCGGTTATGACCGTCAGGCCGCGCGCCGCGCCCCGCCGGGTTCCCGGCCCAGCAGCCACAGCAGATACGGCCCGCCGACCAGCGCGGTCAGCGCGCCCACCGGGATCTCCAGCGGCGGCAGCAGCGTACGGGCCGTCAGGTCGGCCCCGACGAGGACGACCGCCCCGGTCAACGCGCTGGCCATCAGCGGGAGTTGCGGAGCGCGGGTGAGGCGGCGGGCCAGTTGGGGCGCGGTGAGGGCGACGAACCCGATCGGACCGGCCGCCCCGGTCGCCGTCGCGGCCAGCACCACCCCGAGCACGGTCAGCGCGAGCCGCACCCGGTCCACCCGCACGCCCAGCGCGGCCGCGGTGTCCGCGTCCAGCCCGAGCGGCCGCAGCGCCCGGCTCGCCCACACCAGCGCGGGCAGGGAGCACAGCAGGACGACGGCCAGCGGCACCGCCTGCTCCCAGCCCCGCCCGTTGAGGCTCCCGGTCAGCCACAGCTTGACCTGCTCGGCGGCCTCCAGCTCGCTGTCGGCGATGTACAGCTGGACGATCGCGGAGAGCGCGACACCGATCCCCACACCGGTGAGCACGAAACGGTTCGGCTGCATCCCGCGCCGCCAGGCGAGCGCGTACACGACCGCCGCGGCCCCGAGCCCGCCCACGACCGACACGGCGGGCATCGCCCCCGGTGAGGCGACGGCCCCGGTGGCGAGCGCGACCACGGTCGCGGCGGCGGCCCCGTGCCCGACGCCGATCACATCAGGGCTGGCGAGCGGATTGCGCGTCACACTCTGCACCAGCGCCCCGGCCAGCCCGAGCGCGCCACCGACGAGCGCTCCGAGCACGATCCGGGGGACGCGCAGTTCGTTGACGATCAGGTCGTAGGGCCCCGCATCGCCCCGCACGGTGCGCCAGACCTCGCCGGGAGGGACGTGGATCTGCCCGAGACAGGCGGAGAGGATCATGACGGCGGCGAGCAGGAGCGCGAGGAGAGCGACGACGCAGAGGGATCGCCGGTGGAGGAGGAGGGAGGTGCGCGGGGTGGGCCGTAGCACGGTGAGCCCCGTCGGTCCGGGGGCACGCCTCATGAAGCGGCCCCTTTCCGCCGTACGAGAACGATCAGCACCGGCACCCCCACCAACGCCGTCATCACCCCGGCCGGCACCTCCGCGGGAGCCCGTACCACCCGCCCCGCCACATCGGCGAGCACCAGCAACGCGGCCCCGAGCAGCGCGGACAGCGGCAGCACCACCCGATGGGCGGCACTGCGGGTGATCCGCCGGGCGAGGTGGGGAACGGCCAGTCCGACAAAGGCGATCGGTCCCGCCGCGGCCACCGCGGAAGCGGTCAGCAGGGTCGCCCCGAGCGCCGCACATCCCCGTACCGTGTGCACCCGATGCCCCAGCGCCCGCGCCGTCTCGTCCCCGAGCGCCAGCGCGTCCAGCCCCCGCGCGCACGCGAGCACCAGCACCGCCCCCACCGCCAGAAACGGCAGCATCCGTACGACGGTGCCGGCGTCCCGTCCGCTGAGCGCGCCCACCTGCCAGAACCGGAACTGGTCGAGCGTGGCCGAACTCGAGGTCAGGACGACGGTCGTGGCGCCGGCGGTCATCGCGGACAGGGCCGTACCGGCCAGCGCCAGCTTCACCGGCGAGGCCCCGCCCCGGCCCCGGGCGGCGATGGCGTACACCAGGCACGCGGCGGCGACGGCGCCGGCGAAGGCGTACCAGACATAGCCGCCGAAGCCGTTCGCGAGCCCGAACGCGAGGGCGAGGACGACGCCGGCGGCCGCGCCCTGGCTGAGGCCGAGGATGCCGGGGTCGGCGAGCGGGTTGCGGGTGACCGCCTGGAGGGCCGCGCCGGCCAGCCCGAGCGCGGCGCCGGCCGTCAGCCCGATCTCGGTGCGCGGCAGCCGCAGGGACCGTACGACGAGGGCGTCCGGTGAGCCGCCGCCGTGCAGCAGGGCGTCGAGCACGGCGGACGGCGGGACGGCCCGGGTGCCGACGGCGAGGCTGAGCACGGCCGCGGCGGCCACCGCGAGGGCGGCCGCCGGCCAGGCGAGGTGCCTCACGTGCCGAGGTGTTCCGACAGCTCGGTGACGACCAGACGCGCGGCGGTCGGACCGGCGTTGAGGTACCACGGGTCGTCGTCGACCTCGACGGCCTGCCCGGCCTCGACCGCGCCCATCCCCTTCCACAGCGGCCCCGCCACCACGGCGGCCGCCTCCGTCTTCCCGGCGTCGCCCTGCACGGAGTAGAAGATCCAGTCACCGTCGGCGGTGTCGATCTTCTCGGCGCTGATGTCCTCCGAAATGGCGTTGAACCGCTGCGACTCGGGGCGGGACAGCCCCATGTCGACGGCGATCGACCCGGTGAAGGAGGAGACGCCGAACATCCGGGTGCGGTCGGGCGTGAACCGCACCATGGAGACGCTCGGATCGCCGCCGACGGCCTTCCCCGCGGCCTGCGCGTCGGAGACGATCCCGTCGAGCAGCTTCTGCGCGGCCCGACCCTTGCCGACGGCCTCCCCGACGAGCAGCAGGTCCCGCTTCCAGTTGATGCCCTGGCCGGCGGTGACCACGGTCGGCGCGATCTTCGAGAGCTTGGGATAGAGGTCGCCGAGCGAGTCGTTGACCAGGATGAGGTCGGGCTGGGCGGCGGCGAGCGATTCGAGGCTGGGTGCCTGGCGGGTGCCCGCGTCGGTCATCGCGGCGAGCTTCGCCTTGTCCCGCGGGAAGGCGTCCGCGAGGTAGTCGGGCACGAGGCCGGCGTTGTCGGCGCGGGTCGAGGCGGTCGGGACGACACCCAGGGTGAGCAGGTCGTCGAGCTGGCCGGTGCTGAGCACGGCGATCTTCTTCGGCTCGGCCTCGATCGTCGTACTGCCCTGGAAGTGCTTGACGGTCCGCGGGAAGTGACCGTCGGTGTCGGTGTCCGCGCCCATGCCGTCGGCGAGGGTGCTGGGGGCGGCCGAGGGGCCCTCGGAGGCGCCGGCGACGAGGTTGCGGTCGCCGTCCTTCTTCCCGGAGTTCGCGGCAGAGGTGTTGGCATCGTTGTCAGAGCCGGTGGAGCATCCCGCCAGCAGCCCTCCGACCACGACTGCCGCACCCAGGGCCGACTTCCACTTCGCCGTACGTACGTCATGACTCCCGATCACTTACTAAGGCGAGCCTTACCTTAACCCGTCGGGAGTATGTTGGTGACGAGGAGGCACCACGATGACCGTTCAGCTGAACCACACCATCGTCGCCGCACACGACAAGCAGGCCTCGGCCCGCTTCCTCGCCGACATCCTCGGCCTGGCGGTGAGCGACCCCTACGGCCCCTTCGTCCCCGTCGCGATCCCCAACGGTGTGACCCTCGACTACCTTGACGCGCAAGGGGAGATCACCCCGCAGCACTACGCGTTCCTGGTCTCCGAGGACGAGTTCGACACGATCTTCGCCCGCGTCCGCACCGCCGGCCTGCCCTACTGGGCCGACCCCTTCCACCACCACCCCGGTGAGATCAACCACAACGATGGCGGCCGGGGCGCGTACTTCGACGACCCGAACGGCCACCGCCTGGAAATCCTGACCCGGCCTTATGGAAGCGGGGGCGACTGAACCGAGGGGGGCCTGTCCTCGGCGCCCGGCTGTATTCCGGTGGGCGTCGGTGGTGCGGCTGCCGCAGACTGTGCGGGTGATCGTCGTGCGTCCCGTTCTGGAAGTTCAGCCCCGAGACGGCTTCTCCCTCTGGGAGCTGGACGGTTCGGAGACCTGGTCCTTTCTGCCCTTGCACGGGGGGATGGGCGAGGGGGAGATCGGGACGGCGGTGATGTCGATCGCCGCGTGCAACGGGGGCGAGGCGGAGACGGGGGCTGATGGTGAGGATCCGCTCGGCGGGTTTCTCCATGGTCTGCTCACCGGTGAGGACGTCATCGCATCCGGTGGTCTGCGGGTCACGGACACCGCGAGGGGTGTCACCTTCCGGCCCGGTTGCTGTGACGGCCTGGAGGAGTGGCGGGACTGGTGGGACCTTGTCGACGAGAACGGCACCGCCGCCACCACGGCCACCGTCTCCTTCGGTCACGACCCTTCTCCCTACGCCGAACGCCTCGGTGCCGTCGTGCGTCTGACGGTGGACGCGGAACGGGCCGACAGCCCGGTCATCCATGTGCCGGTCGCCGACCTCCGCGGGCACCTCGCAGGCGCGGAACAGGACCTGGCCGACTTCCTCGTGTCCGTCGGCGACTGGGCGGCACGGCGGTGGCCCGACCGGGGACCGGCGGTCACGGCGGCTGTCGCGCGGGCGGTGGCGATGGCGGGCGGCCGGTGACGGTCGCGGTGGTTCCACTTCATCACCTCGCCGGGAAACACGTTTGCGGTCGCTGGCCGCCTCCTGGTTCAGTCGAGGTGGGCGAGGCCTCGCAGGCGGCTCGCCGGAGGGGGCGGGGAACGTGCGTGAGCATCAGATCATCCTCAACCAGCTGGCCCAGGGCCTTCGGCCGACTCCCGACGGCGTGGACTGGTTCACCGGTCTCCCGGAGGACGAACAGCGGCTGATGCTTAAGGAGTTGGTGCAGTTCTGCGTGCAGGCGCGGGCGGTGGAGTCGGATGCCGAGGAGGCCATCGCGCTGTCCGGTCTGCGTCCCACGTACACACCGGCCGTGATGCTGACCCGGTGGCGGCTGAACATGACCCATCTCCCGCCCTACGACCGGGTCCGGGCGTTCCGTGTGCTGCTCGCCCTGTTCACCGTCGCCGACACCCGCCGACGCGAGCGGTACTGCGCCGACGGCTGCGGCCATGAGTGGCACAACATGGCCGCCGCCCCGTGAGAGCGCCGGTGGGTGCGCTGATGGGAGCGCCCCGCGGCGGCGGCCCGTCGGTCGGCGACCTCGGCCCGCCGCCTCAGGCGCGCAGACCCGTGAGCCCGTCCTGGGCGGCCATCACCAGTTCCAGCCCTCGGGTGTCCTCCGCCGGTTCGCGCATCTGGTTCGTCACGTAGGCCACGGCCATACGGCTGTCGGGCTCGATCATCACGAGGGAGCCGCCCCAGCCGCCCCAGCCGAGGGCGTTGCCGAACAGCCCGTAGCCGAGGCCGTACCGGGTGGGCATGCCCAGGATGCGGTCCTCGCCGCTGAACTGCTCCTCCCGCGCACGGTCGCAGCCCGCCCGCGACAGCAGCCGCGTGCCGCGCACCGCGCCCCCGCAGGCGATGGCCGACTGCACGAGCGCGACCGAACGGGCGTTGCCGAACCCGCTCGCCGCGGGGATCTCGGCGCGACGCCAGGCCACGCCGTTGCCGTCCCGGACGCGCACGGCGGTGCCGGCGGGGTCGGTGCTGACGCCGGACGCGCTCGCGGAGTAGTCCTCGTCCCGGGACGGCGGCGGCACCGAGAGCGCCACCCGGTGGTCGTGCTCGGCGGGCAGCCCGATGTGGAAGTCGGCGCCCAGCGGGCCGGCCACCTCCTCCGCGAAGAACTCGCCCAGGCTCCGGCCGGTGATCCGGCGGACGACCTCGCCCACGAGGAACCCCTGGGTGAGGGAGTGATAGCCGGCCGCGGTCCCCGGCTCCCATCGCGGAGCCCGCGCGGCCAGGCGCGCCGTGGCGGACGGCCAGTCGTAGAGGCCCTCGATCGGCCCGTCCCAGTCGGGCAGGCCGGCGGTGTGCGCGAGCAGGTGCCGTACCAGCACCTTCTCCTTGCCCGCCGCGGCGAACTCGGGCCAGTACCGGTCGACCGGCGCGTCCGGGTCCAGTGCGCCGCGGTCGGCCAGGACCAGCGCGGACAGCGCCGTCATCGTCTTGGTGACGGACCAGACGTTGGTGATCGTGTCCCGCTCCCACGGCACCGTACGCCCGGCGTCGGCGAACCCGCCCCAGACGTCGACGACCGGCTCGCCGTCCACGAACACGGCGACGGAACCGCCGACGTCCCCCTCGTCCAGCAGCGCGGCCAGCGCCTGGGGGACCGCCACGAACAGATCATCGTATGTGCCCTGGATATCGGCCATATACGGTATTCAGCGCGTCCGGCCCGACCGGAGGCAACCGAATTTCCGGCTCAGGCGGCGCGGCCCTCGACCGCCGCGGCGACCTCGTCGAGATCCTTGGCGATGCCCTTGCGTACCGCCCGTTCGCCCACGCCGCCCAGAATCTTGGCGAGCAGACCGCTGACGCCACCGGTCGGGGTGGCCGAGAAGGTCATCCGCACGGTCGTCGCCGAAGGCCCCTCCGCCAGCAGGTCCCACTCCGAGACGTAGTGGGACCCGTGCGACTCGGCCTCCACCACATACCGCTCGGGCGGCACGCTGGCCGTCACCCACATCTCCTCGGTGGCCTCCTTGCCGAACATCCGCCGCGTCTCGCGCCACCGCGTGCCCACCCCGAAGCCCCCTTCGGTGAGCACCTCGACCCCGGTGACCCCGCTGAGCACCCGTTGCATCCCGCGAAGATCGGTCAGCGCCTCCCATACGGCCCCCTGCCCGGCCCTGACCCGCCGCTCGACCACGACACTCCTGCTGCCCATACCCCCATGAAAGCACCGGCCACTGACAGTCGCCGCCGGAGCCTGGCCGGCCGGTCAGCCGGTCAGCGCCGTCAGCCGGTCGGCGCCGTCAGCCGGTCAGCGCCGTCAGCCGGTCAGCCGGCCAGAGGCAGGGCGGCCGCTATCTCGTTCCGCTCCTTGCGGCCGAGCAGCGGGAAGACGATCCTCAGGCCCTGCTCGCTGCCCGCCGACGAGACGACGAAGGACGAGTTGAGCACCCGCTCCTTGATCTCCGAGCGGACCAGACCCGCGCGCGGGATCGTCATCAGGTGTTCTTCCGGCCGGGCGAACGTCGGGTTGGCCCGGAAGATGAAGATGCGGCGGTCGGTCATCGCCAGATACATGGGGGTCGGCACCGGAACCACGGCCATCGCACCCCCGCTCAGGATCGCCGAGGCCGCCGCGAACGCCGCTGTCCGGCCCACGGTGACGGAACGCAGGTTCACGATGGTCGTCACCTCGACCTGCTCCCCGGGCTCGAGCAGGGGGTGGACGGCGGCCAGAAGAAGCCGACGGCGCTTTCCGTTCACGGACGTACTCCTGAAGGATCGGGCGGTGAACGGGACCGTCCCGACCACCTCGCGTCTGTCCGGCCCCCGCGCTGCCGCAGGAACCCTGTGCCCGAAAACCTCCGACCCGGACTCCCACGCGAGGCCCGGCCGCCGTGACTTGTCGGCATACCTTGCCATACGGATCCGATCGGGTACGACACCCCGGTCCCGCGATCGCGGGACGCGCGTTGCCGACCTCGACGGTGGCTTCTTCGTCCACCCTGCCGGGCACGGAATCGCCCGGAACCCTCGCGCGTTGAGGGGAGTGGCCAGGGGACGCCGGTGGTGTGCGCCGAGCAGCCCGAGTGACCGAGCTGACTGATATTGGAGGGGCCGTAATGGCTGCGCAGACGCAGAGGGCCGTGCTGGCGGGCGGATGCTTCTGGGGGATGGAGGAGCTGATCCGCCGTCTTCCGGGGGTGACGGCGACCCGGGTCGGCTACACCGGGGGTGACGTGCCGAACGCGACGTACCGTAACCACGGCACGCACGCGGAGGCCATCGAGATCCTTTTCGACCCCGCGAAGACCGACTTCCGCGCGATCCTGGAGTTCTTCTTCCAGATCCACGACCCGAGCACCAAGAACCGCCAGGGCAACGACATCGGCCTCAGCTACCGTTCGGCGATCTACTACGTGGATGACGAGCAGAAGCGGATCGCCGAGGACACGATCGCGGATGTGGACGCCTCCGGACTGTGGCCGGGCACGGTCGTCACCGAGGTGGAGCCGGTCGGCCCCTTCTGGGAGGCGGAGCCGGAGCACCAGGACTACCTGCAGCGTTACCCCGACGGGTACACCTGCCACTTCCCGCGCCCGGGATGGCGGCTGCCCGCCCGCACGCAGGGCTGACCGCGAGGGCGGCCCGGCGGCGGGACGGAACCTGTCGCAACGGGCGGCGGGCAACGGGCAACGGGCGGCGGGCGGCGGTATTCCGGTGACGGAGACCGCCCCCGCGCGGGCCGTGGGCCGCGGGCCGCGGGCAGGGGCCCGGTCAGTGCCGCAGTGTCGCCGGGCTGCCGCCGTTCGCCTCGAAGCCCGCCACCGCCATGGCCCGGTAGACGGCGAACTCCCCGGCCGGGTCCGCTGAGAGCGTCCACGGAAGGGCGCCGACATGGCCGTCCACGTGGATCAGCTGGCCCATGGCCTCCGCCCAGCGCTCGGAGCGGACCAGGAAGAACACGAGCAGATGGCGGACGTGCGCCAGCATCGGGTCGTCGGGACGGGCCGCGTGCACCGCGAACAGCGCGCCGTGTATCGCCTTCGTGACGACCTCGCTCTGGTAGAAGCTGCTGACCAGGTTCACCTCGGGCAGGTGCTCGAAGACCGCGAACAGCGGCATGGCCGCCAGCAGCGAGCCCCGCGGGGCGCGGGCCGCGGCCGCCTCCGCGAACGCGTTCGCCTGCTCCCGCGAACCGTGCCACTTCTCGCACCAGTAGTGCAGGGCCGCCAGATGCGCCCCCATGTGCGCCGGGGCGCGGTCCAGGATCTTCAGCCAGAGCTGCTCGAACTCCGCCTGCGGGTAGTTCAGGCCACGGGCCACCGACAGCTCGACGATGTACGGGATCGGGTCACCGGGGGAGAGCAGCGCCGCCTGGCCGCAGGCGTCCCTCGCCTCCTCCATGATGATCCGGAAGTCGTCCGTGCCCGGCGTCGACGTCCGCCACGCCTGCTGCACCAGGAACTCGGCGTGCACCGCGGCACCGCCCGCGTCCTTCGGCGCCTCCGTCCGCCACACCCGCAGCCACTGGCCGCCCGGCGCCTCGCTGACACCACCGGGCCGCTGCTGGAGTTCCAGGGCCGCCGCGCCGGCGAAGGCCTGGACGCGCTGCCAGCGCAGCTCGCCCTCCGTCTCCGTACCGGCCAGCAGCTGCTGCGCCGCGTGGTAGTCCTGCGTGTGCTGCACCACGTCCAGGACGTCCAGCAGGTCCTGGTCGGGGCCGGGCATGCGGATGTCCAGCTCCTCCGTGCGCACGAAGCCGTAGGTCGCCGGGTCCGCGCCGTCCGGGTGGCCCGCGGGGACCTGCTCGATCATGCCGCGCCGGCGCCGCAGCAACGGCACCACCACGAAGCCGAGCATGACCAGCGCCATCAGGACCCAGAGAATTTCCATGACTCAAGCGAACCAGACGGCGCCGACAATTGGCCAACCCGTCCCCGCACCTGTGGAAAACTCCCCGACCGCGGCCGCCGATCGCGCCCTTGGCGGGTTCCCACCGCACCCCACCCCACCCCACCGCACCGCGCCGCAGCCGAAACAGACCGCCCGGTCCGGCAGCAACCCCGCGGGCGCACTACGCTCGGTGCCCATGAGTGACAGGCATATCAGTCAGCACTTCGAGACTCTGGCGATCCACGCGGGCAACACCGCCGATCCCCTCACCGGCGCGGTCGTCCCGCCGATCTACCAGGTCTCGACCTACAAGCAGGACGGCGTCGGCGGCCTGCGCGGCGGCTACGAGTACAGCCGCAGCGCCAACCCGACCCGCACCGCCCTGGAGGAGAACCTCGCCGCCCTCGAGGGCGGACGCCGAGGCCTCGCGTTCGCTTCCGGACTGGCGGCCGAGGACTGTCTGTTGCGTACGCTGCTCAGCCCCGGCGACCACGTGGTCATCCCCAACGACGCGTACGGCGGAACGTTCCGCCTGTTCGCCAAGGTCGTCGCCCGCTGGGGCGTGGAGTGGTCGGTCGCCGACACCAGCGACCCCACCGCCGTCCGGGCCGCGATCACCCCGAAGACCAAGGCCGTGTGGGTGGAGACCCCCTCCAACCCGCTGCTCGGGATCACCGACATCGCCGTCGTCGCCCAGATCGCCCGGGACGCGGGCGCGAAGCTGGTCGTCGACAACACCTTCGCCACGCCGTACCTCCAGCAGCCGCTGTCGCTCGGCGCGGACGTCGTGGTGCACTCGCTGACCAAGTACATGGGCGGCCACTCCGACGTCGTCGGCGGCGCGCTGATCACGGCCGACGAGACGCTCGGCGAGGAACTGGCGTTCCACCAGAACGCGATGGGCGCGGTCGCCGGGCCCTTCGACTCCTGGCTGGTGCTGCGCGGCACCAAGACGCTGTCGGTGCGCATGGACCGCCACAGCGAGAACGCCACGAAGATCGCCGACATGCTGACCCGGCACGCGCGTGTGACGAAGGTGCTCTACCCGGGCCTGCCCGAGCACCCCGGTCACGAGGTCGCGGCCAAGCAGATGCGGTCCTTCGGCGGCATGGTGTCCTTCCAGGTCACCGGCGGCGAGGAGGCGGCGGTCGAGGTCTGCAACCGCGCCAAGGTGTTCACGCTCGGCGAGTCCCTGGGCGGTGTGGAGTCCCTCATCGAGCACCCGGGCCGGATGACGCACGCGTCCGCGGCCGGCTCGGCGCTGGAGGTCCCCGCCGACCTGGTCCGGCTCTCCGTGGGCATCGAGAACGTCGACGACCTGCTGCAGGACCTCCAGCAGGCCCTCGGCTAGGCCGACGTCCCCGTACCCGGGCAGGTCTCCGGGCCGGTCTTCCGGCCAATCTCTCGGCCGGTCCCCGGGCAGCCCGTCTCCCGGGTTCTCACCAGCCGGTGAGCGGTGGAGTCGTCTCCGACGGCGGCTCCACCCACGGGCGGGCCGTCACCGCCCAGACGACGAACGCCACGGTCGCCGCGAACATCAGCAGCCACAGCAGCCGCAGGGCGAGCGTCCGGCGCCGTAGCAGGCGGCTGCCCCGGCGGACGGCCTCCGCGTGGAGGTCCGTCGGTACGCGCGGCGCGGTCCGCTCCAGGATCTGCCGTACGGCGGCTTCCCGCTCGGGCCGGTTCACGACGCCGCGGCCTTCGCCCGCACGCGCGCGGGGGCCGGGCCGCGCGGCGGATGCAGCAGGGTCGCCGTCGCCCGGTCGCAGACCGAGTGCACCCGTTCCACGGGCAGTCCGAGCAGCGCCGCCACCTGCTCCTCGGCGACACCCTCGTAGAGCCTCAGGACCAGGACGAGCCGTTCCCGGGGTGCGAGCCCGGCCAGCGGGCCGGTGGCGTGCGTACGGGCGCGGCCGAGCGGCAGCCCGCCGTACCGGTGCCAGGTGCCGTGCGCGAAGCGGGTGGCCAGACACTCGCGGGCATGGTTGTACGGGTCCTCGCCGCGCAGCCGGTCCCAGCACGCGTACGTGTGCGCGAGGGCGAGCGTCAGCAGGCGGCGCGCACGCGGGTTGTCCTTCGGTCCCTCGGCCGTCAGCAGCGTGGCGGCGTGCAGCAGCCGGCCGCCCGCTCCGGCCACGAACGCCTCGAACTCCCGGGCCCGGCGGGCTTCCTGGACCGCACGCGTCTCACGCACACCGAGCCTCCCGCCGTACGGCGACCCCCTGGGAACCCTCGTACACCGCTCTCATATGAGGCCAGGCGTGGCCTTTCGGTCAAGAGTCGCGCACGCGCGGGACACGCGTCGGCGTCGTCGGCGCCGTGGTGTTACGACGCGGCCGGCGACGGCTCCGTGCCGGGGAGGCCCTGGGCGGCCATGCGGGAGGACAGGGCGGTGTTGAAGCGGGTGAGGAGGGAGCAGAACGCCTCGCGCTCCTCCGGTGCCCAGTCCTCGGTCAGCTCGGCCATCAACTGGCGCCGGGAGGACCGTACTTCCTCCAGCCGAGACTGTCCGCGCGGGGAGAGCTGGAGCACCACGGCCCGCCCGTCCTCGGGGTGCGAAGTGCGCTTGACCAGGCCGGTGTCGACGAGCGGAGCCACCTGCCGGGTGACGGTCGACGAGTCGATGCCCATGCTCGCGGCGAGCGCTTTGACGCCCATCGGGCCTTCCTTGTCGAGGCGGTTGAGCAGCAGGTACGCGGCGCGGTCCATGGAGTTGCGCACCTGCCCGACGCCGCCGAGCCGGGTCTGTTCGGCACGGCGCGCGAACACCGCGACCTCGTGCTGAAGCGTGTCGAGAAGACCGGTGTCACCGACGGTCGTCATGTCCATCGACATTTCAGGTGTTGTGGGCATGGCCGGGGGCTCACTTCATGAAAGGGCTGCTGGGTTGGGGGACAGGGTACGCGGCCGGAAGGCGGGTCGTACCGGCGCTGCGGAAACCGGTCTCGGTGGTTGGTCACAGCGGTCGTTCCCGCCTGTGAACTGCGATGCTTGTGTCATGAGCTACGGCACGGCTGACTCCTTGCGGCCCGTCACTCTCGACGACGTCCGAGGCGCCCAGAAGATGCTCTCGGACGTGGCGCGCACGACCGCGATGGAGGGCAGCCGGCACCTGTCCCAGCTCGTCGGCGCACCGGTGCACCTCAAGTGCGAGAACCTCCAGCGGACGGGTTCGTTCAAGCTGCGCGGCGCGTATGTGCGGATCGCCGGGCTGCTGCCGGAGGAGCGGGCGGCCGGTGTCGTCGCGGCCAGCGCGGGCAACCACGCGCAGGGCGTCGCGCTCGCCTCGTCGCTGCTGGGCGTGCGCGCCACCGTGTTCATGCCGAAGGGCGCGCCGCTGCCGAAGATCAGCGCCACCCGGGAGTACGGCGCCGAGGTGCGGCTGTACGGCCAGGTGGTCGACGAGACGCTGGCCGCCGCGCAGGAGCACGCGGCGCGCACGGGCGCGGTGTTCATCCACCCCTTCGACCACCCGGACGTGATCGCGGGCCAGGGCACGGTCGGTCTGGAGATCCTGGAGCAGTGCCCGCAGGTGCGCACGATCGTCGTCGGGATCGGCGGCGGCGGGCTCGCGGCCGGGATCGCGGTCGCGGTGAAGGCGCTGCGGCCGGACGTGCGGATCGTCGGCGTGCAGGCGGCGGGCGCGGCGGCGTACCCGCCCTCGCTGGCGGCCGGGCGCCCGGTGTCGTTGCGGGGCCCGGCGACGATGGCCGACGGGATCAAGGTCGGCAGGCCCGGCGATGTGCCGTTCGGGATCGTCGCGGACCTGGTGGACGAGGTGCGCACGGTGACGGAGGACGAGCTGTCCACCGCGCTGCTGCTCTGCCTGGAGCGGGCCAAGCTGGTCGTCGAGCCGGCCGGGGCGAGCCCGGTCGCGGCGCTGCTGAGCGAGCCCGGCTCCTTCGAGGGCCCGGTCGTCGCGGTGCTGTCCGGCGGCAACGTCGATCCGGTGCTGATGCAGCGCGTGCTGCGGCACGGAATGGCGGCGCAGGGCCGCTACCTCACGGTCAGCGTGCGGCTGACCGACCGGCCGGGCGCGCTCGCGACGCTGCTGGGGGTGTTGTCGGTGGTCGACGCCAATGTCCTGGACGTGAGCCATGTGCGGACCGATCCGCGTCTCGGGCTGACCGAGGCGGAGGTCGAGCTGCACCTGGAGACGATGGGGCCGGCGCACTGCGCCGAGGTCGGCCGGGCGCTGCGCGAGGCGGGTTACACCGTCGTCGACTGAGGTCGGGAGCCGTTCCGTCACTCGTTCGAGAAAGAGCATTGAGAGACGCGATACATCGCGTTATGGTGTGTCCCGGGCCACCCGTCTCGCGGCCTCGTCGCGCCCGTGCGTGCCGCCGCCCCTGGCGTCCGCCTCCTGCTCCCGTTCGGCTGGCGCACGCACGAGAACTTCGGCAAGGTGCTGGCCGGATTCGGCCTGCTGCTCCTGCTCGGCTACGCGTTCTCGTGGATCGGCGCGCTGATCGGCCTGTCCGTACGCACCCCCGAGGCGGCCACCTCCGGCGGCCTGATCTGGCTGTTCCCGCTGACGTTCATATCGAACGCGTTCGTGCCGTCGGAGAACATGCCCCCGTTCTTGCAGACCATCGCGAACTGGAACCCGTTCAGCGCCACCGTGCAGGCCTGCCGCGAGCTCTTCGGCAACCTCCCGGCGGGCTATCCGGTGCCGGACGCCTGGCCCATGCAGCACGCGGTGTGGGCATCGCTCATCTGGTCCGTGCTGATCGTCGTGGTGTTCCGAACGCTGGCGGTACGCAAGTACCGCTCGGCGGCTGCCTGACCCCGGGCATGACGAAGCCCCCGGCGGCGCGGGCGCCGGGGGCTTCGTCGGACGGAAAGGGAAGGGTTGCGGCGTCAGCCGCTGTAGGGCTCGGCCTTGAGGATCCGTACGGAGGCCTTCTTGCCGTTCGGCAGTTCGTACTCCGCGTCCTCGCCGACCTTGTGACCGATCACGCCGGTGCCCAGCGGGGACTGCGGCGAGTAGGTCTCGACGTCGGCGCTCGCGTATTCGCGCGAGGCCAGCAGGAAGGTCATCGTGTCGTCCTCGTCACCGTCGAAGGCGATCGTCACGACCATGCCGGGCGCCACGGCACCGTCCGCGGAGGCCGGAGCCTCGCCGACCTTGGCGTTCTCGAGAAGCTGGGTCAGCTGGCGCACACGGAGCTCCTGCTTGCCCTGCTCCTCCTTGGCCGCGTGGTACCCGCCGTTCTCGCGCAGGTCGCCCTCCTCGCGCGCGGCCGCGATCTTGGCGGCGATCTCCGTGCGCGCAGGACCAGTAAGGTGCTCAAGCTCGTCCTTGAGCTTGGTGTACGCCTCCTGGGTCAGCCAGGTGACGGACTCGCTGGTCTGGGTCACAGGTGCTCCTCGTCGGTACTGGGAATACAAAGCATCGCCCTACCCTCAAGCATGTTCCTCAGGGGATGGGCGAAACCACGAGCCTAACAATTCAACGGGCGAAGGGGGAGGACATAAGCCACCAGAATTACGTCGACGCAGGTCAGCGTGTACGTATTGGGGAGGGTCGAGTCCGTCAGCCGGCGTGGCAGCCGAGCAGCTCCGCCGTCGTCCCCCGTGCCGTCGTACGGAGCGTGACGACCTTGTCGATGCGTGTGTCCGCACCGGAGAAGCGGAAGTCCGCGCGGCCCACCTCGGCGCCGTTCTCGGCCTGCGAGCGCACCGTGCAGTAGCCGTCGGCCCCCGCGTCCTTGCGGACCTCGAGGTGCACCCGCACCGAATCGTCCGAGGTCGCCTCGAAGCTGATCACCTCGGCGCTGATCTTGTTCTGGCCGACGTAGTGGTAGGCGAAGTAACCGACCAGGGCCAGCAGGAACACGCCCAGCACGGTGCCGGTGATCTTGAGTCTGCGGTCGGCGCGCTCGTCCGAGACACGGCCGTAGCGGCCCTCGGGCGGTCGCGTGCTCGCCGTACTCATGATCGTCCTCTCGGCAGAACCGGTCCGGGCGTCCGGCGGGGGCGGACGAAGGTCCGAAAACGGGCCGCCCGCTCCGGACCCGGAATTATTCGCCCCCCGGTTCGGTCACTATAGAAGCCTGCGATCGCGCCGGTTCACACCGGGCGCCGACTTACCGAGGATTGAGTCTTGACTGACCAGCTGCGACTGATGGCCGTCCACGCGCACCCCGACGACGAGTCGAGCAAGGGCGCGGCCACCATGGCGAAGTACGTGTCCGAGGGGGTGGACGTGCTGGTGGTGACCTGCACGGGCGGGGAGCGCGGCTCCATCCTCAACCCCAAGCTTCAGGGCGACAAGTACATCGAGGAGCACATCCACGAGGTACGCAAGAAGGAGATGGACGAGGCTCGCGAGATCCTCGGCATCAAGCAGGAGTGGCTGGGCTTCGTCGACTCGGGGCTGCCCGAGGGCGACCCGCTGCCGCCGCTGCCGGAGGGCTGCTTCGCCCTGGAGGACGTCGACAAGGCGGCCGGCGAGCTGGTGAGGCAGATCCGCGCCTTCCGTCCCCAGGTGATCACCACCTACGACGAGAACGGCGGATACCCGCACCCCGACCACATCATGACCCACAAGATCTCGATGGTGGCCTTCGAGGCGGCAGACGACACCGAGAAGTACCCCGAGGCCGAGTTCGGCCCGGCGTACCGGCCGCTGAAGCTGTACTACAACCAGGGCTTCAACCGTCCCCGCACCGAGGCGCTGCACCAGGCGATGCTCGACCGGGGCCTGGAGTCGCCGTACGGGGAGTGGCTCAAGCGCTGGAGCGAGTTCGAGCGGGTCGAGCGCACGCTGACCACGCACGTTCCGTGCGCGGAGTTCTACGAGATCCGTGACAAGGCGCTGATCGCGCACGCCACGCAGATCGACCCCGACGGCGGCTGGTTCAAGGTCCCGATGGAGATCCAGAAGGAGGTCTGGCCGACGGAGGAGTACGAGCTGGCGAAGACCCTCGTCGACACCTCCCTCCCCGAGGACGACCTCTTTGCGGGCATCCGCGACAATGCCTGACATGAGCGCAAGCGTGAGCCTGGCAATGACGCATCTCGTTCCCCTCGCCAAGGAGGTCGACGAGAACAAGGTCACCCCCGGCGTCCTCGGCTTCATCGTCTTCGCGGCGATGGCGCTGGCGGTGTGGGCCCTGATGAAGTCCATGAGCAAGCACATGGGCAAGGTCTCCTTCGAGGAGACCCCGGCCACCGAGGACACCCCGGGCTCCGCCCCGGCGTCCACCGGCGGCACGACCGGCACGGGCCCCCAGGGCAAGGCCTCCCCGGCGAAGGGCTGACCAGGGCGCCGGGTACGCCCGGCGTACCCGGCGCACCAGAGGCCGGCCCCGCCCTACCCCGCATCCACCGCCACCCCCATGACCTCCCGTCCGTGCCGCCCCGGCACCAGGCCCAGGCGCCAGGCCTGCCAGCCGGCCTCCAGGCGTACGCCCCGTTCCAGGAGCACGCCGTACGCCTCGACGCACTCGGTGAGTCTGGGGTCACGCAGGGGATGGGCCGAGGCGGTGAGCTGGGTCAGTTCCTCCTGGGCGACCGCCGTGCCGACCTCCACACCTCCCGGTGCCGCGTACGGCAGCAGGCTGCACCGCAGGAAGCGGGCCCAGTCCTCGCCGCGACGGTCGCCGTAGGAGGCGAAGAGGGCCGCCGCCTCGTCGCAGAGGGCGAGGGCCTGCGGGGAGCGGCTGTTGCCCGCCTCGACGATCGCGAGTTCCAGGCAGGTCCAGGCCTCGCCGTGGGCGACCCCGATGCGCTGGAAGTCGGCGCGGGCGTCGACGAGGAGCTGCCGGGCGAAGCCGGAGTTGCGCAGCGAGCCGGTCTGGGCCGCGCGCTGGTCCCGGGTGACCCGCGCCGAGTGGTGCCGGGCGCAGGCCAGGCCGTAGACGTCCCGCATCCGGGAGAACAGGGACCGGGAGCGTTCCAGTTCCCGGACCGCGTGGTCCAGGTCGCCGGTCTCCTCCAGCGCCAGGCCCAGGTAGTACACGGTCCATGCCTCACCGCGCGCGTCCTCGTTGTCCCGGTGCCGGGCGGCCGCCGTGCGCAGGCCGTCCGCCGCCGCCGACGGATCCCCGGCGACCATCAGGGCCCGCGCCAGCTGCGTCAGCGCCCAGGCCTCGCCGCGGGCGTCGCGGGTACGGCCGTACAGATCGAGGGCGCGGCGCAGGTCGGCCTGTGCCCGCGGGACGTCGCCGCGGCGCAGGTTCAGCTGGCCCAGCTGGAAGTGGGCCCAGGCCTCGCCGTGCACGGAGCCGCCCTCGCGGTGCAGGACCAGGGAGCGGGTGAGCAGGTCCAGGGCCTCCGACAGCCGCGCCCGGTCCCGTTGCACCGCCGCCAGCGCGTGCATCGTCCAGGCCCGGTCCGTGGCCAGCTCGGGTGCCGCCTGGAGGTCCATCGCCTCGCGCAGTCGGGCCGCGGCCTCGGTGAGGTTGCCCTGGTGGTGCAGGGTGATGCCCAGCGAGCACAGGGCACGGGCCGCGCCGGCGTCGTGATGGGCCTGGAGATACAGGTCCACGACCGAGCTGAGCGTCGTACGGGCCTTGTCCAGCTCGCCCAGCTGGCGGGCCGCGATGCCCGTGCGCCACTGCACGGAGCGCACCAGCAGGTCCTGGCCGACCGACTGGGCCAGTTCGTTGATCTCGCCGAGGCGGTAGAGGTCGCCGCGCAGCAGGCAGTAGTCGCACAGGGCGCCCAGCAGGCTCAGTACGGCCCCCTGGTGCACGCCCTCCGCCTGCCGCAGGGTCGCCGTGATGAAGCTCGACTCGTCGTCCAGCCAGCGCAGCGCCTCGTCCAGGGAGGTGAAGCCGTGCGGGGTGAAGCGGTCCGAGCGGGTCGACATGTTGCCGTCGACCAGCCGCAGGACCGAGTCGGCCAGCTCGGCGTGGCTGACGATCAGCCGCTCCTGGGCGGCCGTGCGCTCGGCCGGCTCTTCCTCGTCCGCCAGCCGGGCCTGCGCGAAGGCGCGGACCAGGTCGTGCAGGCGGTAGCGGTCGCCGCGCACCCGGTCGACCAGTCCGGCGTCGGCGAGCGCCGCGAGATGCCGGGTGGCCTCCTCGCGGTCGGTGGCGAGCAGTGCGGCGGCCGCGGCCGCGCCGAGGGAGGCGCGCCCGGCCAGCGCGAGTCGCCGCAGCAGCCGCCGAGGCAGGTCGGGCTGGTCGGTGTAGCGCAGCCACAGCGCCCGCTCGACCGGTTCCACGGGCCCGTACGCCGCGAGGTCCGAGGCCAGGGCGCGTGGTGAGCGCGGGCCCAGCGAGGACCCCGCGATGCGCAGCGCCAGCGGCAGTCCGCCGCACAACTCCCGGATCCGGTCGGCGGATTCGGCGTCGTACGGCCCCGACGTGTCCTGCGCGGCCATGCCCAGCAGCTCCTCGGCGCCGGCCGCCTCCAGGGGGCGCACCGGTAGTTCGTGCACCCAGGCGGACAGGTCGGCGGGGAGGGCGAGCGGGGTCCGGGCCGTCACGAGGACCAGGCTGTCTGAGCGCTCCGGGACGAGCGCGCGGATCTGCTCGGGATCGCGGGCGTCGTCCAGGATCACCGTGACGGGCAGTCCGGTGAGGTGCCGCTGGTACAGCTCGCCGAGCCGTTCGACCTGCTGGTCGGGGGAGGAGCGCTCCCGGAAGAGCAGCTGCTCGCGGGGCGCGCCGAGCCGGTTCAGCAGGTGCAGCAGCGCGTCCCGGGTGGCGAGCGGCGCCTCCTCCGTGCTGTCACCGCGCAGATCGACCACGCAGGCGCCGCGGAACTGGTCCCGCAGATCGTGCGCGGCCCGTACGGCGAGCGCGCTGCGGCCGCTGCCGGGCGGGCCGTGCAGCACGACGACCACGGGCCGGGTCTGTGAACTGGCCCGGGCCGCCTGCACCCACTGCCGGATCCGCCCCAGCTCCGCGCGCCGTCCCGCGAACGGCCCGACCGGCTCGGGGAGTTGGCCGAAGGACTGCTCCAGCACCGTCCGCCCGCGCGCCGCCGCGCTCTTGTCCGCGCCGCGCAGCTGTGGGCCGGGCCGCTTCTTCGGGCCGGTCGTCGTGCTGAGCACCCGCTGCTGGTCCAGGTAGGGCCGGATCCCCCGGACCTCCAGCGCGGCCAGCCACGTCAGCCGCAACTGTTCGGCGCCGCCCGGCTGTCCGGCCCGGCCGGCGTGCCGGTGGGCGGCCGGCAGATGTGAGCCCGCGACCTTCACGACGGTCGTCGCGGCACCGACCACCCCGACGGCGACCCCGGCCCCGAGCGCCGTACCGGGGCCGGTGCCCAGGGCCAGGTCGGCGACGGCGGTGGTCACGGCGGCGACCCCGGCCACCAGCAGCGGGGTGCGTCCGCCCTCGCGCGCGTAGCGCCGGCCGAAGGTGACCCGGCCGGCCTCCGCCTCGTCCAGGGCGCGCGCGTACGCCTCGTACTCCTCGGCGGCGGTCCGGGCCATCGCGTCCAGCGCGCCGCGCGCCCGGGTCATCAGCGCCTGCCGGTCGGTACGGCCGCCGGAGCGCCGTACCTCCTCCTCCACGGCCCGCGCCAGCAACCGCTCGGCTTCCGTCCTGTGGCTGTCCCGCATGTCCCGTCCCCCTCCGGCGGTCACAGCTTTCGTCGCTCAAGTGTGCGGCGGCGGGCTGCGTGGCGCGAGGGTGCGGACGGGCTCCGGTCGCCGGAAGATCACGGCGAGCGGGACGACGTCCGACGCGTGACGGGCGGGGTACTGCGGCAGGATGGAACCCATGTCGAACCGACTGGCTCATGAGACGTCCCCGTATCTCCTTCAGCACGCCGACAACCCGGTCGACTGGTGGCCCTGGTCCCAGGAGGCGTTCGAGGAGGCGCGTCGGCGGGACGTGCCGGTGCTGCTGAGCGTCGGGTACTCCAGCTGTCACTGGTGCCATGTGATGGCGCACGAGTCGTTCGAGGACCGGGAGACCGCCGACTACCTCAACGCGCACTTCCTGAGCGTCAAGGTCGACCGCGAGGAGCGCCCGGACGTCGACGCCGTGTACATGGAGGCCGTGCAGGCGGCCACCGGGCAGGGCGGCTGGCCCATGACGGTGTTCCTCACGCCCGACGCCGAGCCCTTCTACTTCGGCACCTACTTCCCGCCCGCGCCCCGCCACGGCATGCCCTCCTTCCGGCAGGTGCTGGAGGGGGTGGAGCAGGCCTGGTCCGGGCGGCGGGACGAGGTCGCCGAGGTGGCGGGGAAGATCGTGCGGGACCTCGCGGGACGGGAGATCTCGTACGGGGACGGCCGCCCGCCCGGGGAGCAGGAGCAGGCGCAGGCCCTGCTGGGGCTGACCCGGGAGTACGACGAGCAGCGCGGCGGGTTCGGCGGCGCGCCGAAGTTCCCGCCGTCGATGGTGATCGAGTTCCTGCTGCGGCACCACGCGCGCACGGGCGCAGAGGGCGCGCTCCAGATGGCCCGGGACACGTGTGAACGCATGGCCCGGGGCGGGATCTACGACCAGCTCGGCGGCGGCTTCGCCCGCTACTCCGTCGACCGCGACTGGGTGGTGCCGCACTTCGAGAAGATGCTCTACGACAATGCGCTGCTGTGCCGGGTCTATGCCCACCTCTGGCGGGCGACCGGCTCCGAACTCGCCCGCCGGATCGCGCTGGAGACGGCCGACTTCATGGTGCGGGAACTGCGCACCGCCGAGGGCGGGTTCGCCTCCGCGCTCGACGCCGACAGCGACGACGGGACCGGCAGGCACGTGGAGGGCGTCTACTACGTGTGGACGCCCGGGCAGCTGGCCGAGACGCTCGGCGAGGACGACGCGAAGCTCGCCGCCCACTACTTCGGCGTCACCGACGAGGGCACCTTCGAGCACGGCGCCTCGGTCCTGCAACTTCCGCAGCACGAGGGCGTGTTCGACGCCGAGCGGATCGCCGGCGTCAAGGAGCGCCTGCTGGCCCGCCGCGCCGAGCGCCCCGCCCCCGGCCGGGACGACAAGATCGTCGCCGCGTGGAACGGGCTCGCGGTCGCCGCGCTCGCCGAGACCGGCGCCTACTTCGACCGGCCGGACCTGGTCGAGGCCGCGGTCGGCGCCGCCGATCTCCTCGTGCGCCTGCATCTCGACGAGCAGGCCCGGCTCTCCCGTACCAGCAAGGACGGGCGCGTCGGCGCCCACCCGGGGGTGCTGGAGGACTACGGCGATGTCGCCGAGGGGTTCCTGGCGCTCGCCTCGGTGACCGGGGAGGGGGTCTGGCTGGAGTTCGCCGGGTTCCTGCTCGATCATGTGCTCGCGCGGTTCGCCGACCCGGAGTCCGGCGCGCTGTTCGACACCGCCGCCGACGCCGAGCGGCTCATCCGCCGGCCGCAGGACCCGACCGACAACGCCGCCCCCTCCGGCTGGACCGCCGCCGCGGCCGCGCTGCTGGGCTACGCCGCCCACACCGGCTCCGAGCCGCATCGCACGGCCGCCGAGAAGGCCCTCGGGGTCGTCGCGGCGCTCGGCCCGCGCGTGCCCCGGTTCGTCGGGTGGGGGCTGGCCGCCGCGGAGGCGCTGCTGGACGGGCCGCGCG
Organism: Streptomyces sp. NPDC041784; assembly: GCF_055591025.1. NCBI lineage: Bacteria > Bacillati > Actinomycetota > Actinomycetes > Kitasatosporales > Streptomycetaceae > Streptomyces > Streptomyces sp. NPDC041784. Next base: position 549,210 of record NZ_JBVJAB010000004.1, on the reverse strand, counting down.
AAGTCGCGGTCGTGGCGGGTGAGTTCGACGACCCGGCGGCAAGGACCCTGCTCCGTACGGCACTTCTGGGCACCGCCCCGGGGGCGGTCGTCGCCTACGGCGCCACGGGGAGTGACGAGTTCCCCCTGCTCGTCGACCGCACGCTGCGCGAGGGTGAACCGACCGCGTACGTCTGCCGTAACTTCACATGTGACGCTCCGACGACCGATCCGGAGCGGTTGCGCACCGCTCTGAGCGGCTGAAACGGGCCGGTGAGAGCCCGTTCCGGTCGAAAAAAGTGAGCCGGTGTTCGGATAAGTCCGGTTACCGGCAGGTCAATTGCGAAACAAGCTATTTATCGGAAGATCCCCCGCGCTTCACGTTTTCCCCCTAACCTCCTCACAGTGACGCGACGCCTGTGACAGGCCGTCGCGACAGGGGGTAGTGAGATCTGGGGGGATCTTGTTTTGCTGACGTCTGTCTTCATCACCGCCATATCCCTGGCCTTGTTCTGGATGGCGGCCTTCACCCTGTGGTGGCAGATGCACGCGTGGCGTACGCCCGAAGTGCTTGCCTCCACCCGTTTCAGCAGCCCGGACGGCGACGAACACGTCTCCTTCTCGCTGCTGCTTCCGGCACGGCACGAACAAGCCGTGCTGGACCACACCATCCAGCGGCTGCTGGAGTCCACCCACACCGACTTCGAGATCATCGTCATCGTGGGGCACGACGACCCCGAGACCACGGCCGTGGCCGAGCGGGCGGCCGCCCGCGACTCCCGGGTCCGGGTCGTCGTCGACACCCATGAGAAGAAGAACAAGCCGAAGGCCATGAACACGGCGCTGCCCCACTGCCGCGGCGACGTCGTCGGGGTCTTCGACGCCGAGGACCAGGTCCACCCGGAGCTGCTCGCCCACGTCGACCACGCCTTCAGAACCACCGGGGCGGACGTCGTCCAGGGCGGTGTCCAGCTCATCAACTTCCACTCCAGCTGGTACAGCCTGCGCAACTGCCTGGAGTACTTCTTCTGGTTCCGCTCACGGCTCCATCTGCACGCGCAGAAGGGGTTCATCCCGCTCGGCGGCAACACCGTCTTCGTCCGCACCGACGTGCTGCGGGCCGCCGACGGCTGGGACCCCAACTGCCTCGCCGAGGACTGCGACCTGGGCGTGCGCCTGTCCAGCATCGGCAAGAAGGTCGTCGTCGCCTACGACTCCGACATGGTGACCCGGGAGGAGACCCCGGGCTCCCTGATGTCGCTGCTCAAGCAGCGCACCCGCTGGAACCAGGGCTTCCTCCAGGTGTACCGGAAGAAGGACTGGAAGCAGCTCCCGGGCTTCGGACAGCGGCTGCTCGCCCGCTACACCCTGATGACGCCCTTCCTGCAAGCCTTCTCCGGCGTCATCATCCCGCTCAACGTGGCGATCGCCCTCTTCCTCGACGTCCCCGTCGGCATCGCCTTCGTCACCTTCCTGCCAGCCGTCACCGCGCTCGTCACCTTCGTCTTCGAACTCGTCGGACTGCACGACTTCGGCAAGCAGTACGGCCTGCGCGTCCGGTTCGTCCACTACCTCAAGCTCGTCGTGGGCGGCCCCTTCTACCAGGTCCTCCTCGCGGGAGCCGCCCTGCGCGCCGTCTGGCGCGAGCAGCGCGGCCGCAACGACTGGGAGCTGACCGAACACACCGGCGCGCATCTGACCGCGGCACCCGAACCCGCAGTGACCCGAGAGGACGTTCCTGCGTGACCTCCACCCTTCCCGCGGTGACCGCTCCCCAGGTCCCCGCGCAGCGCCGACCTGCGCCTGATACGCGTTCGACGGGCCGAACAGCCCCGCCGAAGCGGCTGCGCACGTCCCGTCCCGACCTGCTGCTGTGCGGCGTCCTCCTGGTGGCGATCCTCGTCGTCCAGGGCTGGAACATCGCCGACTACCCGACCCTCAGCGACGACGAGGGCACCTACCTCGCCCAGGCCTGGGCCGTCCAGGAGGGCCGTGGCCTCGCCCACTACACCTACTGGTACGACCACCCGCCGTTCGGCTGGATCCAGCTCGCCCTGCTCACCTGGATCCCCAAGCTGATCAGCCCCGATGCGATGACCGTCGGCACCATGCGCGCCGCGATGCTCGTGGTCAGCGCCGTCAGCGCGGTCCTCGTCTACGTCCTCGGCCGGCGGCTGTCCCTGCCGCGCTGGGCGGCCGGCCTCGGCATGGCCCTGTTCGGGCTCTCCCCGCTCTCGGTCGTCCTCCAGCGCGAGATCTTCCTCGACAACCTCGCCGTGATGTGGACGCTGCTCGCGTTCACTCTGGCCGCCTCGCCCAGCCGTCACCTCTGGCACCACTTCGGCGCCGGCATCGCCGCCGCGACGGCCGTGCTGACCAAGGAGACGATGCTCTTCGTCCTCCCCGCGGTCCTCGTCACCATGTGGCGCCACAGCCACCGCGACACCCGCAAGTTCGCCGTCACCGGCGCGGTCACCGCCTGCGCCCTGATCGGCTTCTCCTACCCGCTCTTCGCCCTCCTCAAGGGCGAACTGTTCCCCGGCAGCGGCCACGTCTCCCTCTGGGACGGCATCAAGTACCAGATGACCAGGCCCGGTTCGGGCTTCATCCTCGACTCGGGCTCCGGCTCCCACGGCGTCCTTCAGTCCTGGCTCTACTACGACCGCGTCCTGATCGTCGGCGGCCTCGCCGGCGCGCTGCTGCTCCTGGTGACCTGGCGCTGGTCGGTCACCGCCCGCGCCCTCGCCGGACCGTCCCTCGCGGTGGCGATCCTCGCCGTCGTCGCGATGCGGCCCAGCGGCTACCTGCCCGCGATGTACGTCATCCAGGCACTGCCCTTCCTCGCCCTGGTCCTCGCCGCCGCCGCGGCCAGCGTCGCCCACGGCGTGCTGCGCAGACGGCGCCGGCCCGACGAGGTCCGCTGGAAGACCGGCGGCCGCTACGCCCTCGCCGCCGTCCTCGCCCTGGCCGCCGGCGCCTACGTCGTCCCGCGCTGGTACGACGGCGACCGCACCGCCGTCACCGCCGATGCCAACGCCCCCTACCGGGCCGCCTCGAAGTGGCTGGCCACCGAGGTCGAGGACCCGGCGGACACCCGGGTCCTGGTCGACGACGCGCTCTGGCTGGACCTCGTCCACGCCGGCTACCAGCCGGGCCTCGGCGCGATCTGGTTCTACAAGGCCGACCTCGACCCCGCCGTCACCAAGACCCTGCCGGGCGGCTGGCGGGACATCGACTACGTCGTCGCCTCCCCGACCGTACGGCGCGACGCCCGCGACCTGCCCGGCGTCGGCGCGGCCCTCGAACACTCGACGCCGGTGGCCACCTTCGGCACCGGCGAGGACCGGATCGAGATCCGGCGGATCCAGACCGACTCCGGAGGCGTCCGATGAGCCACGACCACACCGAGTCCACCGCCCCCGTCCCCGATCTGCGCACCGACGAACTCGCCGAGCCCGGCGCGGTCACCATCGTCGTACCGACCTTCAACGAGTCCGCGAACATCCGCCGGCTGCTGCGCCTGATCACCGAGTCGGTGCCCGCCCGGCTGCCCTGCGAGGTCGTCTTCGTGGACGACTCCACCGACGACACCCCCGAGGTCGTCCGGGACGCGGCGAAGGACTGCCCGTACCCGGTGACCGTGATCCACCGCGAGGAACCGGTCGGCGGACTCGGCGGCGCGGTCGTCGAGGGCATCAAGGCGGCCGGCTCGGACTGGATCGTCGTCATGGACGGCGACTGCCAGCACCCGCCGTCCCTGGTCCCCGAACTGGTCGCCACCGGCGAGCGGTCCGGGGCCGGCCTGGTCGTCGCCTCCCGGTACATCAAGGGCGGCAGCCGCGCCGGACTCGCCGGCAGCTACCGGGTCGCCGTCTCGCGCGGCGCGACCTGGCTCACCAAGTCCCTGTTCCCGCGCCGGCTGCACGGCATCAGCGACCCCATGAGCGGCTTCTTCGCGATCCGCCGCAGCGCCGTGACGGCGGACGTGCTGAAGCCCCTCGGCTACAAGATCCTCCTCGAACTCGCCGTCCGCAGCCGCCCGCGCAAGGTCAGCGAGGTCCCGTTCGTCTTCCAGGACCGGTTCGCCGGCGAGTCCAAGTCCTCGGCGCAGGAGGGCCTCAGGTTCCTGCGCCATCTGACCGGACTGCGCACCGCCTCACCCGTCGCCCGCATGGTCGGCTTCGGCCTGATCGGCCTGAGCGGCTTCGTGCCGAACCTGCTCGGCCTGTACGCCCTCACCGCCGCCGGAATGCACTACGTACCGGCGGAGATCCTCGCCAACCAGCTCGGCGTCGCCTGGAACTTCGTCCTCATCGAGCATCTGCTGTTCCGCGACCGCCGCGCCCACCGCCGCTGGTGGGACCGGGTCGGCCGGTTCGCGCTGCTCGCCAACGCCGATCTGGTGCTGCGCATCCCGCTGATCGCGCTGTTCGTGCACCGCTTCGGGATGGGCGCGCTGTCCGCGACCGCGCTGGCCCTGGTGACCACGTTCGTCCTGCGCTTCGCCGGAACCGAGGCGCTGGTCTACCTCCCGCGCAAGGGACTGCGCGGGGGGCGCCGTACCGCCGCAAGGAGCACTGTGTGAACAGACGCCGTAGAAGAACCGCCATCCTGGCGGTGACGGGCCTCACCTCGGGCCTGTTGCTGACCGGTCCACAGCCCGCGTCCGCCGCCAACCTCATCACCAACCCCGGCTTCGAGACCGCCGGCACGGACGGCATGCCGCACTGCTGGGAGAAGTCCGGCTGGGGCGACAACGACTTCACCTTCGAGCACACCTCCGACGCGCACACCGGGTCCAAGGCGATGAAGGTGACGCTGACCCGGCGGGTGGACGGCGACCGCAAGGCGCTGATCACCGAGTCGGCCGCGTGCGCGCCGACGGTGACCGCGGGCAAGCAGTACGACCTGTCGCTCTGGTACAAGTCGACGACCCCGGACACCTCCGTCACCCTGTTCCGGCACGACACCACGGCCGGCTGGCAGTACTGGACCGACCTCAAGACGCTGGAGACGGCCGCCGGCTGGACCGAGGCGTCGGTGCGCACCCCCGAGGTGCCCACCGGCACCGACCGGATCACCTGGGGCGTCTCCGTCTACGGCACCGGCTCGGTGACCACCGACGACTACACGATGGACCAGGTCCCCGACGTCCTGCCGCCGGCCGCCTGCACGGGCACCGCCGACGAGTGCGCCAACGGCCGCTGGGACGTGCTGCCCACCCAGAACCCGGTCCGCTCCATGCACTCCGTCGTCCTGCACAACGGCAAGGTGCTGCTGATCGCGGGCTCCGGCAACAGCGAGGAGCAGTTCGAGGCGGGCACGTTCACCTCCGCGGTGTACGACCCGGCGAACGGCAGCTACAAGGTCGTCCCCACGCCGAAGGACATGTTCTGCGCCGGTCACGTCCAGCTCCAGGACGGGCGTGTGCTCGTGATGAGCGGCAACAAGGCGTACCCGGTCGTGGGCGGGCACGGCTACGAGGGCTACAAGGACTCGTACATCTTCGACCCGGCCACCGAGTCCTACGTCAAGACCAACGACATGAACGACGGCCACTGGTACCCGTCGGCCACCGTCATGGGCAACGGTGACGTGCTGTCCTTCGGCGGGCTGCGCGAGGACTCCACCGGTTCGGTGACCGCCGAGCTGTTCTCGCAGGCGGAGCAGCAGTGGCAGCCGCTGTGGAAAGTCAACCAGACCTGGTCGTACTGGGGTCTGTACCCGTCGATGATCCTCATGCAGGACGGCCGGCTCTTCTACTCCGGCAGCCATGTCTTCGGCAACAACATCCCCGGCACCGGCGCGGCGATCTACGACTACGACGCCAACACGACGACGCAGATCCCGGGCCTCCAGAACAAGGACCAGCGCGACCAGTCGGCCAGCGTGCTGCTGCCCCCGGCGCAGGACCAGAAGGTCCTCACCCTCGGCGGCGGCAACATCGACTCCAACCCGGACGCCAACCGGCTGACCGACGTCATCGACCTCAAGCAGGCCGACCCGTCCTACGTCGCCGGCCCGCCGATCCCGCAGGGCACGGTCGACCTCGGCAACGGCAAGATCGCGCAGACCGGCAACCAGGGCAAGATGTACGTCTCCGCCGTGCTGCTGCCCGACGGCAAGGTCCTGGAGACCGGCGGGGCCCTGCACAACCGGGCCGATCCGGTCTTCGAGTCCTCGCTCTACGACCCCGACACCAACACCTTCGACCCCGTCGCCGCCGACCCGCAGGCCCGCGGCTACCACTCCTCCTCGTTCCTGCTGCCCGACGGCCGGGTGATGTCCACCGGCGACAACCCGGGCAACGGCACCTGGAACCACAACGTGTCGATCTACACCCCGCCCTATCTGCTCAAGGGCACCCGGCCGGCGATCACCTCGGTCATCGACACGGAGTGGAACTACGGCGACACCCAGCGGATCACGGTGGACCGGCCCATCGCCAAGGCGGAGCTGATCCGCCCGGCGGCGGTCACCCACTCCTCCGACCCGAACCAGCGCTATGTCGACCTGCCGCTGTCCGTCGACGGCAACAACGTCGACCTGAACGTGACGAGCAACCCCAACCTGGCCCCGCCCGGCTGGTACATGCTCTTCGCGGTGGACGCCAACGGGGTGCCGTCGGTGGCGAAGTGGGTGCACCTCCAGGGCCCGGCCGCGCTCAGCGCGGACACCCCGTCGACGTTCTCCGTCTCGGACGGCACGACGGCCGCCCCGCACGTGCACACCTTCGCCGACGACCTGTCCGGCAAGGTCACAGGACCCGGGAAGAAGCGGACCTCGCAGAAGGTCGCCCCGACCGTCTCCGGCTGCGACCGGCACTACGGCTCGATCAACGTCTGCGTGCCGACCGCGTTCCCGGCGAAGGTGAAGGCGACCGCGGCCGCCCGCTGCACCTGGCTCAAGGCGAACGACTACGGCCGCCTGGAGGTCAACGGCAAGGACGACCCGCTGCGCCTGGACCCCAACCGGGACGGCATCGCCTGCGGAAAGGGTGACGTGACGAAGAGCCGACGGCTCTCGTAGTCGCTAGCGGTCGCCGGCGAACTCCGCCAGGGCGCGCTCCACGATGGCCTCCAGCTGCTCGTGGTGCGCGCCCTTCCAGTACGCCCGGCCGCAGGCGGTGCACTGCGCGAACACGTCGTACGACCGCCGCGTGCCGTGCTCCAACTGGTCGGCGACCTCCTCCTTGGTGGCCTGGCGCAGCAGGCCGTTGCACGCGGTGCACCGCGTCCAGGGGCGCAGCTCGGGGGCGAAGCGGTCGAGGACGTCCCGGAGCTGTTCGTCCGGGCTGGTGCTGTAGACGAACGCCCCGGCCCACAGCTCGCGGCGGCGCAGCAGGCCCCGGTCGCGGCTGAGCATCACCCGCTGTTCGGCCGCCGAGCGGGCGGCGAGCGCCGGGTCGCCGATGTCCGTCGACTCGTAGGCCGTGTCCACGCCGAGCAGCCGCAGCCGGCGGGCGAGAGTGCCGAGGTGGACGTCGAGGAGGAAGCGCAGCGGGGCGCCGGCCACCTGCTGGGGGCGGTCGACCGGGCGTACGGTGACCGCCTCGCCGTCCGTCGGGATGTGGGAGACGGGGACCGAACGGCCGTCGACGAGCAGGGTGCCGACCTCGGTCAGCGGCACGCCGAGCGACTCGACGACATGGCCGAGCGTCGAGACGCCGTCGACGGCGAGAGGGGTGGCGCCGGCCCGCCGGGCGTGCGGGACGAACACGGCCAGCTCGGGGGCGACTTCGACGTGGATCTGTGCTGCGTTCACCCGGTCAGGATGGCACGGGGGAGGTGCCCGGCCTCAGCGGTTTTCCTTGAGCAGGCCGTGTTCCAGGACGGTCAGGGTGCGGTCGACGAGGGTCTCGAAGTCGTCCCGGTGGCCGTTCTCCGCCCAGTACAGGGACGTCTCCATCAGCCCGCCGATGAGGGACATCGCGTAGACCCGCACCTCCAGGCTGTCCGGGTCGCGGCCGGTGCGCTCGGCGATGGCGGTGCAGAGCATGCGGCCGGTGACCGACATGCTCTCCATCATCCGGGAGCGCACCGCGGGCACCTGGACCATCAGATGCGTGCGCAGCCGCGCCACCTCCGCGTCCTCCTCGACGCCCGTGCGGACCGCCTCCCGCATCACGTACCGGATCGTGTCCGGCCACGGCTCGTCCGCCGGGCGGGCCCGCAGCTCCTTCAGGAGGACCGGGTCGTACTCGTCGGTGAGGACGATGTCCTCCTTGGTCGGGAAGTACCGGAAGACGGTCGACGGCGACACCTCGGCCCGCTCGGCGATCTGGTCGATCGTCGTGGCGTCGTACCCCTGCTCCCGGATCAGCGCGTACGTCGCGGTGCGGATCGCCTCGCGCGTCTTGATCTTCTTGCGCTCACGCAGACTCAGCTGGGGGCGGTCGGCGGGGGAGGTGGTACGTGCGGCCGTCATGGGCCTCATTGTCGGGCATCGGCCTTCGGCGCGGCCATCTCGGGCCCGGGGCTTTCCGCGCGCCGCGCGCCCGTCGTCCCCGGCAGGAACGCGGCCGCCAGCAGCGCCGCGACCAGGGCGGCGACCCCGCACACCAGCAGCACGAGGGTCATGCCGTGGACGTACGCGTCGTTCGCGGAGGCGGCCAGCCGCGCGGCGCCGGCCCGCTCGGCGATCAGGTGCGCGGCGACCACGGAGTCCCCGGCGGTGGAGGCGGCGCCGGCGGGCAGGCCGGTGACGTCGAGGCGGTCGCGGAAGGCGCTCGCGAGCAGGCTGCCGAGCAGCGCGATACCGATCGCGCCGCCCACCTGCCGCAGGGTCATCAGCAGCCCGGAGCCGCTGCCGGCCCGGTCGGTGGGCAGGGTGGCGAGGGCGCCGGCCATCGCGGGCACGATCGAGAGGCCGAAGCCGACCCCGACGACGGACAGCCACAGCGCGGTGAAGCCGTAGCCGGAGTCCACCGTCGTACGGCTGCCCAGGAGCACGGCGAAGGCCATGATCACCAGGCCAGCGCTCACCGTGGCCCGTGCCCCGAACCGCTCGACGACCGGCTGGGCGGCCCGCGCGGCGACCATCAGCCCGCCCATCAGCGGCAGCAGCCGCAGCCCGGTGCCGAGGGCGTCGTGGCCGAGGACCGCCTGGAGGTACGGCGGCAGGACGAACATCAGGCCGGACAGCACGAACATCACCAGGGTCGCCGCGAGCGCGTTGAACAGGAACCCGCGGTGGGCGAGCAGCCCCATGTCGAGCATGGGCCGCGCCACGCGCCGCTCCCGCAGCACGAGAGCGGCGATCAGTACGGCCGCCGCGGCGAACACGGTGACGACCAGCGGGTCGCCCCAGCCGCGGGTGGGTGCCTCGATGATCGCGTAGATGAGGGCGCCGAGGCCGGACGCGGTGAGCGCGGTGGAGACGGTGTCGACCTTCGGGGAGGCGGGGTCGCTGGTCTCCGGCAGCAGCAGGACGCAGGCGACGATGCCGATCGCGGCCATCGGGAGGTTGATCAGGAAGACCGAGCCCCACCAGAAGTGGTTGAGCAGCCAGCCGCCGATGATCGGCCCGAGCGGCAGGCCGAGCGTGGAGCCGGCGGAGACGATGCCGACGGCCTTGGTGCGCTCGTCGGGCGCGAACAGCGAGGGCAGCACGGAGAGCGCGAGCGGGGTGACCAGCGCGCCCCCGACGCCCATCAGGGCGCGGGCGGCGATCACCCAGTTCACGTCCCCGGCGAGCGCGCCGAGCGCCGAACCGACCAGGAAGATCCCCAGCCCGACGACGAGCATCCGGCGCCGCCCGAACCGGTCGCCGAGCAGTCCGGCCGGGAGCATCAGGGCCGCGAAGACGACGATGTACGCGTCCGCCATCCACTGCTGCTCGCCGGTCGTGGCGCCGAGTTCGGCGGCCATGGTCGGCAGGGCCACGTTGAGGATCGTCATGTCGAAGCCGAGCGTCAGCATGCTCGCGACCAGGGCGCCCAGCGCCCACCAGCGGCGGGGGTGTGGAGTGCCGGGGTGTGAAGTGACAGTGGTCATGAAATGAGAGTAACTCTCAAAAAGTGGTTACTGTCAATCGACAGCCTCTCGGGAATGGGGGAGGGTATGAGGAAGGGCGTGCAAAGGGCATGAAAAATGGCCACGGCTCGGAAGCCGTGGCCAGGGAGAAGGCTGAAAAGCGACTACGCGTGCTGGTACGCCACCAGCGAGATGCCGACGTAGTGGACGACGAACGCGGCGAGCGTGAGGGAGTGGAAGACCTCGTGGAAGCCGAACCAGCGCGGTGAGGGGTTCGGCCGCTTGATGCCGTAGATCACGCCGCCCGCGCTGTAGAGGAGTCCGCCGACGATCACCAGGACCAGCACCGCGATACCGCCCGTGCGCATGAAGTCCGGCAGGAAGAAGACGGCCGCCCAGCCCATCGCGATGTAGCAGGGCGTGTAGAGCCAGCGCGGGGCGCCGACCCAGAAGACCCGGAAGGCGATGCCTGCCAGCGCCGCGCCCCAGATGCCCCACATCAGCCACCGGCCCTTGGTGTCGGGCAGGAGCAGCAGGGTGAGCGGGGTGTACGTGCCCGCGATGATCAGGAAGATGTTGGCGTGGTCCAGGCGGCGCAGGATGCCGTCCATGCGCGCGTTCCAGTTGCCCCGGTGGTAGAGCGCGCTCACGCCGAACAGCAGGCAGGCGGTGAATGCGTAGATGCCGCAGGCGATCCGGCCGCGGCTGGAGTCGGCGAGGGCGGTGAGCACCAGGCCCGCGACGAGCGCGGCCGGGAACATGCCGAGATGCAGCCAGCCGCGCAGCTTGGGCTTGATCTCGTGCGGCAGGGTGAGCGCGACGGAGCCGCGGCCGGCGGCCGGCGTGTCCGTGGGCGCGTCGGGGACGGGCGCAGTCATGGGCCGCATCGTACCTACGGAACCGTAAGTTGCGGATCAGCGCGGGCCGATGAGGGGCGAAGAGTGGCCATCATCTCACGCGAGCGGCCCCCCGGAACGGCTCGGGTTCATCCCAAAGAATCTTCAGCGGGACGCCAAGCGGACGCAAAGAAGACCCGTTATGCGTGGCGATCCTCACTCTGCTCACCTGTGACGCCGTCTGGACAGATGGGCGCGAGCGTCGGATGATCAGATGAGTGCGGTCGGCACCGGATGAGCGCCGAAGATCGAGTCCGTCAAGCATCCGGGCCGCAGCCCCCACGGGGCCTCCAACCAAGAACCCCTCACCTAGGAGCAAATCGTGGCGCGCGATATCGCGGCTCCCCCCGTCATCCCGACCAACCACCAGGAACTGATCTCGTGGGTGAACGAGATCGCCGAACTGACCGAGCCGGACAGCGTGGTCTGGTGTGACGGATCCGAGGCCGAGTACGAGCGGCTGTGCGAGGAGCTGGTCGAGAAGGGCACCTTCCGCAGGCTCGACCCGATCAAGCGCCCCAACTCCTACTACGCGGCCTCCGACCCCACCGACGTGGCCCGCGTCGAGGACCGGACCTTCATCTGTTCCGAGAAGGAGCAGGACGCCGGCCCCACCAACCACTGGAAGGACCCCGCCGAGATGCGGGAGATCTTCGCCGGGGAGAAGGGCCTGTTCCGCGGCTCGATGCGGGGCCGCACGATGTACGTCGTGCCCTTCTGCATGGGCCCGCTGGGTTCCCCGCTGTCCGCGATCGGCGTGGAGATCACCGACTCGGCGTACGTCGCCGTGTCCATGCGCACCATGACCCGCATGGGCCGCCCGGTCCTGGACGAGCTGGGTGACGAGGGCTTCTTCGTGAAGGCCGTGCACACCCTCGGTGCCCCCCTGGCGGAGGGCGAGGCCGACGTTCCGTGGCCGTGCAACTCCACCAAGTACATCTCGCACTTCCCCGAGAGCCGCGAGATCTGGTCCTACGGCTCCGGCTACGGCGGCAACGCCCTGCTCGGCAAGAAGTGCTACGCCCTGCGGATCGCCTCCGTCATGGCCCGTGACGAGGGCTGGCTCGCCGAGCACATGCTGATCCTCAAGCTCACCCCGCCGCAGGGCGGCTCGAAGTACGTCGCCGCCGCCTTCCCGTCCGCCTGCGGCAAGACCAACCTCGCCATGCTGGAGCCCACCATCTCCGGCTGGACGGTCGAGACGATCGGCGACGACATCGCCTGGATGCGCTTCGGCGAGGACGGCCGGCTGTACGCCATCAACCCCGAGGCCGGCTTCTTCGGCGTCGCGCCCGGCACCGGTGAGCACACCAACGCCAACGCGATGAAGACCCTGTGGGGCAACTCCGTCTTCACCAACGTCGCCCTCACCGACGACAACGACATCTGGTGGGAGGGCATGACGGAGGAGACTCCCGCCCATCTCACCGACTGGAAGGGCAACGACTGGACGCCCTCCTCGGAGACGCCGGCCGCCCACCCGAACGCCCGCTTCACCGTCCCCGCCTCGCAGTGCCCGATCATCGCGCCCGAGTGGGAGGACCCCAAGGGCGTGCCGATCTCGGCGATCCTCTTCGGCGGCCGGCGCGCGAGCGCGGTCCCGCTGGTCACGGAGTCCTTCGACTGGAACCACGGCGTGTTCCTCGGCGCCAACGTGGCCTCCGAGAAGACCGCCGCCGCCGAGGGCAAGGTCGGCGAACTGCGCCGCGACCCCTTCGCCATGCTGCCCTTCTGCGGCTACAACATGGGCGACTACATGGCCCACTGGATCGACGTGGCCAAGGACAAGGACCAGTCCAAGCTGCCGAAGATCTACTACGTCAACTGGTTCCGCAAGAACGACGAGGGCGCGTTCGTCTGGCCCGGCTTCGGCGAGAACAGCCGCGTCCTGAAGTGGATCGTCGACCGCCTCGACGGCCGCGCCGAGGGCGTCGAGACCCCGATCGGCGTGCTGCCGACCAGGGCGGCCCTCGACACCGACGGCCTCGAGCTGGCCGACGCCGACCTCGACTTCCTGCTCACGGTCGACAAGGAGGTCTGGCGCGAGGAGGCCGCCCTGGTCCCCGAGCACCTCAACACCTTCGGCGACCACACCCCGAAGGAACTGTGGGACGAGTACCGCGCGCTGGTGAAGCGCCTGGGCTGAGCCCCGCACAAGACTCCGCGGCCGGTCCGGATGTGCCCTGACCAGCGATCGTCACGACCGGCCGCGGTGCACACCGGCGAGGTCCCGCACAACGGCGTGGGGGACCCTGGGCCCGTCGCCGCGCTCCCGTCCGCCCCGACGGAAGCGCGCCGACGGGCCTTCGCCCGTCCCCGGCGATCTGCGGAACGACCTCCCTGCCGACCCCCGTACCGACACCCCTGCCGGTTGACGGCGCCCGTTGACGGCACCCCTACCGGTTGCGGTCCTCCAGGTACCGGGTGTGCGACTCCTGCCGCCGCGCCTCGGTCTCCCGCAGCCCGGCCGCCAGCCGCTCGGCCTCCTCCTGGAGCAGCGTCAGCTGCCGCTCCAGATGCCGTTCCGGAGAGTCCTGCCCCGGCGCGAGCCGCGTCCACCACCGGGTCCGTACGAAGGTGTCGACGGCCTCGGGAATGTCCTGCCGGACGGCCCGGGAGAGCACATGGACGCCCTCCGGGTCGTGGGTGAGCAGTTCGGCGCCCCAGCCCGGGTCCAGCAGCGCGGTCAGCAGCTCCGTCAGTTCGGCGAGCCGACCGGACGCGGCGGGCGGCAGTTCGACGTCCGCCAGATAGGTGCCCAGCCGCCCGAAGTCCTCCCGCACCTCGTCGAGGCGGGCCGACGGGTCGGCGAAGTCCGGCAGCGGCGGCCGCTCCGGCGGGGCGATCAGCGCGCCCGCGCCGTACAGGCCGACGACCACGACGGGCCAGTACGGGCCCGCCACCCCCGTGAAGGTCAGCACCAGCCCGGCGAGGCCGGCCGCGCTGCCCGCGATGTTCTTGCGGGACTCCAGATACCCGACGAACCTACTGGTAGCCACGGATCTCCTCGAAGGCGCCGTCCAGCGAGCCCTGCTGGGCGTCGAAGAGCCGGCCGCCGGTCAGCTCGGCGATGTGCTCCAGCTCGGAGCGGTCGGAGTCGCCGAAGAGGATGGGGAAGACGGGGATGTCCTGCCGTTCGCCGCTGAGCCTGTCGTAGAAGTCGTCGAAGTCGCCGGCGTCCGCCCCGGCGGTGTTCTCGCCGTCGGTCATCAGCACGATCGAGGTGAACGTGTCCCGGCCGGTGCCCAGGTGGTCGTAGGCCTTCTCCAGCGAGGTGTAGATCGCGGTGTCGCCGTCGGCCTCCAGTTCCTTGGTGTCCTCGCGGATCGCGGCGAGCCCGGTCCGCGGGTCGGAGGGGCTGACGACATGGGTGCGGACGCTCTTCACGTCCGACCCGAACGGCATCAGGGTGACCTCCTCGCGGTCACGGAAGTCGGCCGTGAGGTCGGTGAGCGCGTCCTTCAGGCCCTGGAGCCGGTCGCCCTCCATGGAGCCGGAGGTGTCGAGGACGTACACCGTCCGGGAGGGCCGGCGCAGTTCGTTCTCGTACGCGTCGAGCAGTCCGTCGGCCACGGAACGGCTGCCCGGGAAGGGCAGTTCGCGCCGCCGGGTGGTGTCCAGGCCGGCCGCGGGCGGCACGGAGGCCACGACCGGGCGGCGGTGGGTGCGGGTGGTGATCAGCTTCTGGACCGCGGGGGTGCGCAGGGCGTCGGCGACCCGCTTGACGTCCTCGCGGGTGCTCGCGTCGGTCGCGGCGAGGGAGGAGAGCGGGTAGTCGGCAGTGACCACGCCGTCCTTGGGCCGGACCACGGTCAGACCCGGGATGCCCTTCAGCACGGACTCGTAGTTGAGCAGCGCGTCGACGTCCCCGCGCCGCCGGTACGCGCTCGCCAGCCAGCCCGACGACCCCGAGGTCAGCTGCTGCCCCTTGAAGAACTCCGTCAGCCGCGGGGTCGCCTTCGTGACGTCCGCGTCGGTGAGCGCCGACTGGGCGCCGGAGAGCGCCGAGGCGACCGAGACCAGCGTGGCGAAGCCGGAGTTGGAGCGGGCCGGATCGGTCATGCCGTAGGTCAGCTTCCCGTCCCGCACGGCCTGTTCGATCTGCGCCCAGGTGACCTGCTCGGGCTTCCAGCCCAGCGAGTCCAGCGTCTGGGACTTCACGCCGAGCGCGACCGGGCTGGACATCACCGGAGTCTCGGAGACGACCTTCCTCGCGACCTCCGGCCGCAGCCGCAGGTAGTCGTTGGAGGACAGCCACACGGCGTCGTAGCGCTCGTCGGCGCTCTTCTTCGCCAGCAGGTCCACCGCGTCCAGGGTGCCCATGTAGGTGGGCCGGATCGTGACGCCGGTGTCCTTGCGGACCTGCTCCCACACCGGCTCCATGTCGGCGAGTTCGCTGGAGGCGAGGACCCGGAGGGTGCCGGGCGCGGGCGCGGCGGGGTCGTCCTTGTGCTCCTGCTCCGTGCAGCCGGTCAGCAGCAGGGCGAGCGCGGTCAGGGCGATGAGGGGCCGTCTCATCCGAGGCCCCCGTCCAGCGCGCCGCGCGACCGGCTGCGCTCCAGGTAGGTGCTCGCGCCCTGGAGTTCCACGGTCAGGCTCTCCACCGTCGACGCCATCGCCTCGGTCGCCCGCACCTTGTAGGTGTCGATGGCGTCGAGCGTGCTGTAGATCTGCTGGAAGGCCGCGCGCAGGGTCTCGGCGCCGACCGCCGGGTCGGCGGCGATGCGCTGGATCTCCCCGCTCTGCGTGGCCAGCATCTCGGCGTTGCCCCGGATGAGGTCCTCGGTCGTCCCGCGCAACGCGTTGACCTGCTCGATGACCTTCTTCTGGTTGTCCAGCGCGGAGGCCAGCATCACGGAGATCCGCAGCGCCGACACGGTCGTGGTGGCGGCCCGGTCGACGCCCTTGATCAGCTCGTCGTTGTTGCGGCGTACGACGTCCATGGCGAGGTAGCCCTGCGCGCACACCGCGAGCTGCGTGAGCAGGTCCTGGTGCTTCTGCCGGACCGGGAAGAGGACGTCGGCGCGCAGACTGTCGGCGCGCTCGGGGTCGGCGCCCGCGACGCCCGTGATGTGCTGCTCGACGGCCGTGTCCAGGGCGTCGGTGAGGACGACGTACTCCTGGAGCTTGCCCATGGTCTCCCAGAGGCGGACCCGCTCGGTCTGCAACGCGGCGTTGTCACGGCGGAGTTCGTCCTGTCCGCCGCGCAGCGAACCCACGATCTTGTTCAGTGTGCCCTGCGCGGAGGCGTACTTGGCGACGTGGTCGCGCAGCTTGTTGCCGCCGGGCAGCCGGGACAGGAACCTGCGCCCCTTGTTCGCGGGCAGGTCACGCGGGTCCAGGTCCTCCACCACCCGCCGCAGTTCCACGAGCGAGCCCGCGACCTGCGACGACGCGTCCCCGCCCTTGTCGGGCAGGCTCCGGACGGTCCGCTCCAGCATGCGGTTGGACTGCGCGGCGGCCGTGCGCATCTCGCCGGCGCCGAGCGCGGTGATCTCGCCGACCTTGCCCGCGAACTCGGGCGAGCGGGCGTCGAGGACGGCGAGTCCCTCGATGTACGCGGCGGCCTTGGCGGCCATGTCCGTGCGCACCCCGTCGTCCACCGGGACGAGTCCGCCGGCCTTCTCGCGCGGCACGGCGGTCACGGGCTCGGGCGGGGTGAGGGTGAAGGTGTCGTCGGTCGTGCTCATGTGCGTCCCCCTTGTCCGCGCGCCCGCCGCGCCAGCTCGTGCAGCACCTTGGAGGTGGGCACGGGCGCCTGGCGGACACCGGTCAGTTGCTGCTTGAGGTAGGTGCCGGCCGAGGCGAACTCGGCGGCGTCGCCCTGCGGGCGGAATCCGTGCCGGACCTCCAGCTTGCGCAGCCGCGGGTCCGTGGCGAGGAGTTCGGCGACGGCCTTGCCGTTCTCGGTGAGCGGTACGGCGGTGTGGTCGCTGTTGACCGTGGTGTCCGGGTAGAGGACGACCAGGTCGTCGGGCCGCTGTCCGTCCGCGAGGAGGGAGGCGACCTGCGACTCGTAGACCAGGACGAGCGGGTTGCCGGCGCCGCTGACGAAGTCCCGGAAGGCGGCGTCCGTGCTGGACTGCTGGGCGCCCTGCACACTGACCAGCTTGTGCAGCAGCGGACCGGTCCTCGCGATCTCGGCGTCGCTCGCGACGACCTTGCCGCCGTTGGCGACGTAGGAGGCGGCGGCGAGGTAGAGGGCACCGGAGTTGGAGGTCTCCGGGTCGGTGCTGGACAGGTACAGCGTGCCCGTCAGCTCCCCGTACTTCCCGGCCCCCTTGAGCTGCTGCCAGGTGCGGTCGGCGCGGGCCGCGTCGAGATAGGCGGCCATCTCGAACGTGCCGCGGTGCTCGGCGTCCAGGGTGGCCAGGCCGTTGCCGGCGAGCACGTCGGCGGCGTTCTTGTGCGCCACGACGACGAGCGGCGAGTAGAAGGGGCGGGGAAGGGTCCCCGTCACCTTGTACTTGGCCGCCAGCTCGACGGCGGGTGCCTGGCTGGAGGGGAGGGCGAGGTCGAACCCCTTGAGGTCCAGCCCTTCCATGGCCCAGGACCCGGAGGTCTCGGCCTTCACGGTGTAGCCCTTGGCGGCGAGGGCCTTCACCACGTCCGGGTCCGCGAAGAACTCCGCCTTCTCCGACCCGATCACCATCCGCACGGTCTTCGTTGCCGTGCCCGAGTCCTCGTTGTCCCGGCCCGCGACGACGGCGACCACCACACCCGTCATCAACAGGACCGCGAGGACGATTCCCATGATTCGTCTCACAGGGGCAGCGTGCTCGCGGAAGCACACATTCCTGGGTGGGCCGGGTGAACGGAGGGTGAAGGGGGTGACCCGGAACGCAACGGGAGCCCCCAACTCCCGTTGCGGATCAGGAAGGTGCGAACACCCAGTGCCTCAGCAGCAGGAAACGCACCCCTGTCGCGGCGGCGTTGGCCAGGATCAGGGCGCCGATCTCCACCTGGGGCGCGTCCGACAGGGTCCGGTGCGCCAGGGCGAGGGCACCGCCGCTGAGCGCGAGCCCGGCGGCGAAGGCCACCAGGCCCTGGAGGTGATGCCGGGCGGCACCCCGCGGGCCGTGCACCCGGAAGGTGAACCGGCGGTTGGCGGCGGTGTTCGCCACGGCGGTGACCAGCAGCGCGACCAGGTTGGCGGGCTGGGCGTCGAGCACCGGCCGGAGCGTCGCGTACAGGCCCAGGTAGGCGGCGGTGGACAGCACGCCGACGACCGCGAACACCGGCAACTGCCGGGCGGCCCGGGCGACCCCTTCGGCGCGGGGCGCGTGTGTCTGGACGGGCTGAGCCATTCCCGCACTGTACCGTAAGTGAGCAAATCTTACTGTATGCGAGCGAATCGGGCGACCTTCGTGTCCGCCCGCTCCTGGATGGGCTGGGACCGCCGAATGATCGATGTGAGCCCCGACCCGACCGACCGGCGCGAGCCGGCGGTCGTGTTGTCGGTCGTGATCCCGATGTTCAACGAGGAAGAGGCACTGCCGGCGCTGGTGGAGCGGCTGCGGCCGGTGGTGGACGGAACGGGGGAGGCGTACGAGGTCGTCGCGGTGGACGACGGCTCCACGGACGGGACGGCCGTACGGCTGGCGCGCCTGCGGGACGACTGGCCGCAGCTGCGGGTGGTGCGGCTGCGGCGCAACAGCGGACACCAGGCCGCGTTGACCGCCGGTCTGCACCACGCCCGCGGTCACTACGCCGTGAGTCTCGACGCCGATCTCCAGGACCCCCCGGAGAAGATCCCCGAGATGCTCGCCCTGGCCCGCTCCCGGCACCTGGACATCGTCTACGGCGTCCGCGCCAACCGCTCCAGCGACACCGGCTTCAAGCGCCGCACCGCCGGCGCCTACTACTGGCTGATGCGCCGTCTGGTCGGCACCCATGTCAGCGCCCAGGCCGGTGACTTCCGGCTGCTGTCGCGCCACGCCCTCGACGCCCTGAAGGCCCTGCCCGACCAGCCGCAGGTGTACCGGCTCCTCATGCCCTGGTTCGGCTTCCCCAGCGGGGAGGTCGGCTACCGCCGCGACCCCCGGGTCGCCGGCCGCACCAAGTACCCCCTGCGCAAGATGATCCTCCTGGCGGTCGACAGCGTCATCGGCTTCTCCGTCGCCCCGCTGCGGCTGGCCGTCTGGCTCGGCGCCCTCGCCTTCCTCGGCTGCCTCGCGATGCTCGGCTACACGCTGGCCGTGTACGCGGGGGGCGACACCACCCGCGGCTGGACCTCCCTGATCACCGCCGTGCTCTTCATCGGCGCCGTCCAGCTCGTCTGCCTGGGCGTCCTGGGCGAGTACATCGGCCGTCTCTACACCGCGGCCCAACGCCGCCCCACCTACTACGTCGCCGACGACACCGCCCAGCCCTCCACCCCCACCGTCCCCTGGCCGACCCCCGGCCGCGACCACCCGGACCTCCTCGGCGGGAGGGGGAACGGGTAGGGCTCCCAGCCCCTCCAGCCCCGGCCCCTTCAGCCCCGGCCCCTCCAGCCCCGGCCCCTTCAGCCCCCGCCCCTCAAGCTCGTGCCGGTTCAGTCGTGTGGTGGGTGGCGGTGCGGCGGTTCGGCAGGGAGGGGGGCCGGGGGGTGGGGTGCAGTTCGTGGGCGGTGGTGCGGAGTGCTGTCAGCAGGGCGAGCAGCATCAGGGCGCTGTGGGCCGGCATCGACAGGTACGGCGCCACCGTCGCGGAGTTGCACTTCAGGTAGCTGCCGAACGAGGCGAGCTGGACCAGGAGCGGGACGTACCAGAGGCGTCGGGGCAGGGCGAAGGCCGCGACCACCGTGAGGACGTCCGCGACGTAGAAGTACCGCTCGTGCATCGAGGGCAGCAGGAAGGGCACGACGATCGCCGAGCAGACGGCGAGCAGCACGATCCGGGTGTCCGTGAGGTCCGGCCCGCCGCGCCGGCGCAGGGACCACACGGCCGCCGCGGCCAGGAGCGCCACGAGGGTTACGGCGACCAGGACACCCGCCGTACGGACCGTGTCGGTGTCACCGGGCACCGACACGAACTCGTAGACGGACGGCGCGTTCACGGACAGCAGACGGTACGTGTTCGTCTGCCGGGCGTAGATCGTCAGCAGCTGCCACGGGTCGGCGCCGACCGCGAGAGCCGGTACGGCGAGCGCGAGGTACGCCGCGGGAACGGCGAGCAGGCCGCGCCACGGCACCCGCCCCACCAGCACCAGGACGAGCAGGAAGGGGAAGAGGAAGACGGCCTGGAACTTGAACGCCAGCGCGAACCCGAAGAACGCGCACGCCCACCCCGGCCGGTGCCGCAGCACGTGGTGGATCCCGCCGACGAGGAACACGGTGTAGAGCGCGTCGCACTGGCCCCACCACCCGCTGTTGGTGACGACGGTGGGCAGCAGGAGCACCACCGCGGCCGCGCCGACGCCCGCCCACGGCCGGTCCGGCCGCAGCCGGGACACGATCCGCAGGGCGAAGTACGCCAGTGCCAGGTCGGCCAGGATCGAGATCCCCTTGATGCCCGTGAGCGGTGTCACCGGCAGGTGGGTGAGCACGGCCAGCAGGTAGAGGTAGGGGACGTTGTAGTCCGAGAAGCCGGGGTCGGCGAGGGCCAGGAACCCGCCGTGGCCCGCGATGTGCTCGTACCACGGCCGGAGAAAGGTGAGGTAGTCCCCCGACTCGCCGGGCATCAGGAAGACGCGGGCCGCGAGGGCCACCGCCACCACGGTGTACGCGGCCAGCGCCGTCACCGTCGGATCGGCCGTGCGTCGGCGCGGCTCCTCGGCGGCTGTGTCGGGCATGGCGGACTCCGTTCGGTCGTGCGCGGTCTGCGTGGGTGGATGGCCGACGGGCTATTCGGGCGAGGAGCCCGGCATGGGGCCCAGGGACTTCCGGAAGCGTTCCGGTACCTGGGAGCGGAGCGAGGGATCGGCCGCGACGGCCCGGCGGAATTCGTCCAGGGCTTCCCGGTCGCGGTCCTTGCGTGCCCAGATCGCCCCGAGACGCAGATGCGTGGCGGCGTCCTGCGGGTTGATGCCGATGACCCGCTCCAGGAGTCCCATGGCGCGGTCGGGTTCGCTCTGCTCCAGCAGGAGCGCCTGGTTGAAGAGAGCCGACTGGAACGCCGGATCGATCTTCAGGGACTTCTCGTACGCCGCACGGGCATCGGCCGTCCGGCCGTCCTCGTGGGCGATGACTCCCAGGTTGTACCAGGCGAACTTGTTGCGCGGGTCCAGTTCCAGCACCCGCCGGTAGGTGCGGGCGGCGCCCTTGGTGTCGTTCAGCTCCTGCAGCGCGATGCCGGCCCGCAGCAGGGAATCGGGGTCCTGGAAGGTGCGCTGCACCGGCGGCCGGGCCGCGGACTCCGGGGGCCCCGTCGCGTAGGAGTGAACGGCCTGTCCCAGCGCACCGCTGGCAACCGCGGCCGCACCGGTGAGCACCACCAGCAATCGCCTGCGTTTCACTCCGCCGACGTTACGAGGCGGCGCGAGGGCACCGCCGTCGGGCGGCGGTCAGCAACGCGCGGTCCACCCGAATGCAGGCGGAAGAACGCCGAATGGAGGCGGAGGACGTCGAATGCGGGCGGAAGAACGCCGGGAAGAACATGGCGCCCGGTCCGCGCGTCGCTGCGGGTGCACGCGGACCGGGGCCGTCAGGGAACCCCGGGGAGGGGTCAGCCGGCCGTGGCCGTCAGTTCGGCCTCGGCCAGCGCGGCGGCGTGCGCGTCCATGCGCTGCGCCGCCAGGATCGCCGCCGCCGTGTCCGCGCGGGACGCGGCGACGAGCAGGGCGCGTCCGGCGAGGGAGTGCGCCCGTCGGTGCAGTGCCGTGCGCGGGGACGTGCGGTCGCCGGGGTTCGCCGCACGGGCCGGCGTCCTTCCTTCCCGCAGTCGGCTCACCTGCTGCGCGAGCCGGGCGGCCGCGTTGTCCAGGTCGGCGGACGGGGCCGGCGCACGCAGTTCGTCGGTGACGGCGAGCAGCGCCGCGAGGTGACCGGCGAGCTGGATGTCCAGCTCCTCCTCGCGGGTGCGGTGGGGGAAGTCGGAGGTGGTGCCGGCCATCGTGCTGTGGACGGACCCCTTGCGCGAAGAAGGGGTGCGGTTCGGCTCGTACATGAGGATGGCCTCCTGTGCTCTGACAGGAAGCCATCCTAGCTTAGATTTCGTCTAAAGTTGAGCCGTTCACAGAAGTGGAACCCCGTCCCACACAGGGTGACGTCAGGGCTGGCCGTAGCCGTCCAGGAAGCGGGCGATGCGGCCCACCGCGTCCCGCAGATCCGTCGCCGTCGGCAACGTCACCACCCGGAAGTGGTCCGGCTCGGGCCAGTTGAAGCCGGTGCCCTGGACGACCATGATCTTCTCCCGGCGCAGCAGGTCCAGGACCATCTGCCGGTCGTCCTTGATCTTGAACACCGTCGGGTCCAGGCGCGGGAAGAGATACAGCGCGCCCTTCGGCCGGACGCACGTCACGCCCGGGATCTGGGTCAGCAGCTCGTACGCCGTGTCCATCTGCTCCTTGAGCCGCCCGCCCGGCAGCACCAGGTCGTTGATGGACTGCCGTCCGGTGAGCGCGGCCACCACACCGTGCTGGCCCGGCATGTTCGCGCACAGGCGCATGTTCGCCAGGATCGTCAGACCCTCGATGTAGGAGTCGGCGTGCGCGCGCGGGCCGGAGACGGACATCCAGCCGACCCGGTAGCCGGCCGCCCGGTACGCCTTCGACATGCCGTTGAAGGTGAGCGTGAGCAGGTCGGGGGCGACCTTCGCGGTCGGGGTGTGCGTGGCGCCGTCGTAGAGGATCTTGTCGTAGATCTCGTCGGAGCAGACCAGCAGGTTGTGCCGGCGGGCGATGTCGGTCAGCCCCCTGACCATGGCCTCGTCGTACACGGCCCCGGTCGGGTTGTTGGGGTTGATGATGACGATCGCCTTGGTGCGGTCGGTGACCTTGCGCTCGATGTCGGCGAGGTCCGGCATCCAGTCGGACTGCTCGTCGCAGCGGTAGTGCACGGCCGTACCGCCGGACAGCGACACGGCGGCCGTCCACAGCGGGTAGTCCGGGGCGGGGACGAGCACCTCGTCGCCGTCGTCCAGCAGGCCCTGCATGGCCATCACGATCAGCTCGGAGACGCCGTTGCCGATGAAGACGTGCTCGACGTCCGTCTCGATGCCGAGGGTCTGGTTGTGCATGACGACCGCCCGGCGCGCGGCCAGCAGGCCCTTGGCGTCGCCGTAGCCGTGCGCCGTCGAGACGTTGCGGAGGATGTCCTCGAGGATCTCCGGCGGGCACTCGAATCCGAAGGCCGCCGGGTTGCCGGTGTTGAGCTTGAGGATGCGGTGGCCCGCCGCCTCCAGGCGCATCGCCTCCTCGAGAACCGGGCCCCGGATCTCGTAACAGACGTTGGCGAGCTTGGTCGACTGGATCACCTGCATGTCTGGGAGCTTACGGCGGGGTAACGCTCCGTGGGGCGTGTTTTCCACCACGCGAGACGTGCACTTTGGGGGGATTTCGCCGCGGGCTGTCCTCGGGGCCGCGCCGTCTCTACAATCCGCGCCCATGTCCAGCCCAGACGACCACGAGTACGGGACGAACGGTGCGGCCGCCGAGGAGGGTGCGGTTCCCCGGGTGCGCCCGGTCGTGTTTCACCCGTATGCCGAGGCCGACCCGTCCTCGTACACCCAGTACGCCGACCCGGCGGCCGCCCACGGCTGGCAGAACGCGTACGACGAGACCACCGAGCTGCCCCGCGTCGCGCCCGCCCCGGCGGACCAGCCCGTCTCGGCCGGCCGCGCCGACCGCCGCCGGGCCGCCCGGCGGACGGACGGACGGCTCTCGCGCCGGGTGATGGCCGCGGCGGGGGCGGCGGGGGTGATATCCCTGGCCGCGCTGGTGGCGAGCATGTCCTTCACCTCGGGCACCTCGGATCCCCCGGCGGGGGAGCGGCAGGGTGAGCGGGGAGACACGCTCACGGCGCCGGACGACACGGCGGGTACGGAGTCCGGGGCCCCGTCCGCGAGCGTCTCGGCCGGATCCTCGAACGCCAGTACGTCCGCGCCGTCCGACGCGAGTGCGGGGCCGTCCTCCGCGGCCACGACGTCCGAAGCGTCCTCGGCCGGTGCCGGCGACAGCCCGGCGGCGAGCGCGACGACGTCCGCTCCGGCCCCGGCCTCGGGGAAGGGCAACGGGCGGGGGAAGACGAAGGGGCCCAGGTAGCCGAGTCGGGCCCGCCCCGGGTCAGGGCAGCGTCCAGATCCTGGTCGTGACGACGTAGAAGACGGTGCCCCAGAACACGGTCGCCGCGGCGACGACGCCGAGGCCGAAGAGGTTGGTCCGCGCCGCCGGTGCGTCCGGTGCCGGCCGCAGCCACCGCCTGAGGAGCCGGTTCACGTAGTAGGGCATCGTGACGAAGCTCATGATGAAGCTCGACAGCAGGTTGCCCACGAGCAGCCCGAGCCAGAACGGCATCCCCAGCGGAGACAGGGCGAGCGTCAGCAGCACGACGGTCGGGTACAGGCCGACCCAGACCGCGAGGGCGGTCTTGGTCTCCGAGGGAGGCGGCGCTTCCCTGCCGTTCTCCTCGAAGGCGAACCAGCTGCCGAACGAGTTGTCGATCGTGCGCAGCTTGAAGGTGTCGAACCGCTCGCCCTCGGCGAGGACCTCCTGCCGCTTCGACGACGTCAGCCAGGCGTCGAGGTGCTCGGCGCTGTCGAATCGGTACAGCGTGGTCCACTCGTCCTGAAGGCCCTCGACCGGGCGGAAGATCTCGGTGCCGCGGAACCCTTCGAACCGGCTCTCCTCCTGGCTCATGCGCCGCTGCCAGGCGAGGAACTCGTCGACGTGCCGCGGGTGGACCCGGTGGCTGACCACCACGGTCACCAGCGGATCCGTCGGCTGTGTGCCGCCGCTGACCACCTGCTGGGTTCCGGGTCCGTCGAGATACCGGTCGCCGATGTCGAGGAGACGCTGCCGGGTCGCGCTGTTGATCCACGCCTGGAGATGGGCCACGGAGTCGAAGCGGTACACGACGACCCATTCGGGTTGCAGGGAGGTCGGCGGGGTGACCTCGGCGCCGAGGTATCCGGCGTAGTCGGCGGCGGCGGTGTTGACGTTCTCCTGCCACATCTCGTACTCGCGTTCGAGGCCGGGCAGGACCTTCTGGCTGATGATGGCCGTCGCCGCGGCGCCTTCGCGCTGTTCGGTGTTCATGTCCGCAGGCCCGTCGGCATCGACTGCTTCTCGTCGAGCCGGCTGTAGATCCGTTCCGGGGTCAGGGGCAGGGAGCGGTAGCGGACGCCCGTGGCGTCGTGGAGCGCGTTCGCCAGCGCGGGGGCCACCGGATTGATGCAGCACTCCGCCATTCCCTTCGACCGCATGGGGCCGACCGAATCCGTCGAGGCCACCAGGAGCAGCTCGGTGCGGGGGATGTCGGCGTAGGCGGGGATGCGGTAGTTGCGCAGATTCGGGTTGATCATGGCACCGTCCCCGTCGAGCTGGTAGTTCTCGGTCAGCGCGAAGCCGATCCCCTGGGCGACACCGCCCTCCACCTGGCCGCGGACCTGAGCGGGGTTGATGACCACGGCGGCGTCGGTCGCCTGGACGCTGTGGAGGATGCGGATCTCACCCGTCACCTGATGGACGGCGATGCGGAAGCCCTGCGTGTTGGAGAGGACGCCTCGGGGGGAGCCGTAGGCCTTGCGGGCGGCGGTGAACCGGATTCCGCGTGCCCGGGCGGACGCGACGAGTTCGGCCAGCGGTACGCGCCGGTCGCCGCAGACGACCTCCTCGTCGTCCATTGAGCACATCACGAGATGGACCCCGGTGTGCGCGGCGGCGTACTCCAGGATGCGGTCGCGTACGGCGCCCGCGGCTCGCAGCACCGCGTTGCCCGACACGAAGAGTCCCGCACTGGCGAAGGCGCCGGTGTCGAATCCCGTGCGGTCGGTGTCGGACTGCACCAGGCGGATCCGGTCCGGCGTCGTCCCCAACTGGTGGGCCGCGATCTGGACATGCGCGGTCGACGTGCCCTCGCCGAACTCGACCGTTCCGACGGCCAGCTCGTACACGAGGTCGTCGCCGAGCGTGACCCAGGCCTCGGACTGGTGCTCGGTCGGCGGCGCGGTCTCGTGCAGGGAACTCGCGACGCCGGTCCCGACGAGCCACCCGGGGCCGGGGGACGGCTGGTCGGCGGTGCGGGCCAGGGCGGCGTCCACCAGGTCGATGCACTGCGCGAGGCCGTCCTCGGTGAACGACACGTCGTCGGGGCCGTCGTGCAGGGCGACGAGCGGGTCACCCGGCCGCACGATGTTCCGGCGGCGCAGGGCGAGCGGATCGATGTGCAACGCGCGGGCCAGTTCGTCCATCGCCGACTCCACGGCGAACGCCGGCTGCGTCATCCCGTAGCCGCGCAGCGCCCCGCTGGGAACGGTGTTGGTGTAGACGGAGTAGGCGTCGTACTTCTTGTGGGGGCAGCGGTAGATCATGACGGCGGCGCCGCCCGCGTAGAGCGTTTCGCCGCCGTGGTTGCCGTAGGCGCCGGTGTTCGACACATTGCGGATCTGGACCGCCGTGAGGGTTCCGTCCGCCTTCGCGCCGAGCCTGACCGTCAACGTCATCGGATGGCGTGGCGAGGCGGTGGTGAACTCCTCCTCGCGGGTGTACTCGAAGCAGACGGGCCGCCCGGTGTCCAGGGTGGCGAGCGCGGCCAGATCCTCCGAGATCACCTCCTGCTTGCCGCCGAAGCCGCCGCCGACCCGCCGGCAGAACACCCGGAGCTGGTCCGGGCGCAGTGCGAACAGATGGGCGAGTTTGACCTTCGCGATCGACGGCGACTGCGAACTGGTGCGGACGTTCAGGCGGCCGTTCTCCATCCAGGCGATCGAGCCATGGGTCTCCAGATGCGCGTGCTGCACCCGGGGCGAGGAGTACGTGCCTTCGTGGATCACATCGGCCTCGGCGAACCCCGCGTCGACGTCACCGATGTGCGCGTGCACCTCGAGCAGGATGTTGTGGACGGGGTCGCGGACGAACGGATCGTCAGAGCCGTGCAGTTGGGGTGCGCCCTCCTCCATCGCCGCCTCGGGGTCGAACACCGCCGGCAGTACCTCGTACTCCACGACGACCCTCCGGCAGCCCTCCTCCGCCGCCCCGACCGTGTCGGCCAGGACCGCGACGACGCGCTGGCCGACGAAGCGGACCGTGTCGTCGAGGATGAACGTGTCGTCCGGATCGACGAGATGGTCGCTGTGGATCGCCGTGGTGAAGGGTCTGCGCGGCACGTCCTGCCAGGTGTAGACCCGGCGTACCCCGGGAACCGCGAGCGCGGCGGTCTTGTCGACCGACACGATCCGGGCGTGCGCGTGCGGTGAGTGCAGCACCTTGAGGTGCAGCATGCCGTCGATGCGGGTGTCCATCGTGAACTCGGCGCGACCGGTCACCACCTCGTCGGCCGCCGGCGCGCCGACGCTTCTCCCGACGGCCTTTCCCGGCGCGGCCGCCTCCACCCCGACGACGCCCCGCACGGCGTCCTCGATCCCCCGGTAGCCGGTGCAGCGGCAGAGGTTGCCCTTCAGCGCCCGGGGCAGGTCCGCTCTCTGGGCCTCGGTCAGCGCCGCCGCCGTCATGATCATCCCCGCGGTGCAGAATCCGCACTGGAACCCCGGGGCGTCGCGGAACCGCCGTTGCATCGGATGCAGGTCGCCCGGTGAGCCCAGGCCTTCGATGGTGGTCACGTCACGACCGTCGGCACGGAAGGCGGGGGTGATGCAGCTGTGCACCGGATCGCCGTCCAGCCACACCGTGCAGGCGCCGCAATCGCCCGCGTCGCACCCCTTCTTGACGCCGTGGTGGCCGAGCGAACGAAGGAAGGTGCGCAGGCACTGGCCGGGGGCCGGTTCCTCGTGGAAGGTCCTGCCGTTCACGGTGTAGGTCATGCCGGGTCCCCCGTCATGAGCTCGCGACGAATCTCTTCGGCGAAGTGCCGTGTCAGATGGCGGCGGTGGCCGGGGGTCCCGTTGGGATCGGCGAACCAGACGTCGGCGGGGATGGCGTCGATGCTCTGCCGCAGGGTCGGGGCATCGGGCATCGTGTCGAAGGCGAGGCGCACGGGCCGCGTGGTGCCCGCCGTGACGGTGAGCAGCAGGTCGCTCCGTCCCGGCGTGCGGGTACCGATCAGGAACACCGTCGAACGGCCCAGGCGGGTCAGCGCGAAGCGGCGGTGCGCGGTGTGTCTGCGCAGGGCGCGCGAAGGAATCCTGACCCGCCGCAGGATCTCCCCGGGGGCGAGGACGTTGCGCTGGTTCCCGGTCACGAAGTCGAGGGCGTCGACGACGCGCGCGGACCCGTCAGGAGCCCACAGTTCGTACCGCGCCTCGAGTGCGACCGTCAGCGTGATCATGGGGCCGGCGGGCAGGGACATGCAGATGTTGCCGCCGACGGTCGCCGCGTTCCAGACCTTGAACGAGGACAGGAAGGCCTCGCAGCTCATGGCGAGGAGGGAGCCCGCGATCCAGTCGTCCGGCGGCACGAAGGCGTACAGGTCGCGGATGGTGCACGTCGCGCCGAGTTCGAGGCCCGTGTCGCCGGGGACGAGGGGCTCCCAGCCCAGCGCCGTCAGGTCGACGAGCCGCCGCAGGTCCGGCTGCTCGGCGGAGAACAGCCAGGTTCCGCCCGCGAGCCAGGCGTCGCCTTCGCGCCAGTCGGCGCCCGGCCGCTCGGACGGTCGCCGGACGACTTCGGTGATGGTGTTGAGGTCCATGGGAGCCGGTCTCCCTCGCGACGACGAGCGGGCGACGAGCGGGCGACGGCCTCTGCCGACGGGGCGCGACACGCGCCGGGAGCGGACCTGCCGAGTGCGACGGATCGCGGTGCGGCCGCCCTGGTCGACCTGATGGGGGGGCAGGGCCGGTGGGCGCGGAGAGTCCTCTCCAGCGTATCCCCGCACGGGCCGGCCTCGCCTGGCGGAGCCGTGGGGCGAGGGCCGCGGCCGCGTGTGCCGGACGGCCTGATTCCGCCGCACACCTTCAGGGAGGGGCGCCGTCCCACGGCCGAAAACAGACCCTTGATCTCTTTCCCTGGGGCACTAACAATGCGCATGACAAATCAACGGGCGGCCGGAAGATCTCCGGTCGCCTTGTCGTAAGAGGGGACCCCCACATGAGAAAGCCTCTCGTCGCCGCCTTCATCGCCCTGGCCATCGCCGGGGCCGGTGCGGCACCCGCGGTCGCGGCGCCCGTGAGCGCCGCCACCGCCGAGACCAAGGCCGCCCAGACCAAGGCTGCCGAGACCAAGGCTGCCGAGACCAAGGCCGCCGTGCCCACGCTCCAGGCCGTCAGCCTCGCCGGGACCGTCGCGCTCAGCAACTGTTCCGGATCGGTCGTCCGCTTCCCGAACTCCCTGGACACCGACCCCGCGCTGGTGCTCAGCAACGGCCACTGCCTGACCACCGGCTTCCCGGAGCCCGGCGAGGTCATCACCAACCAGGCCTCCACCCGCACCTTCGGCCTGCTCAACTCCGCCGGCACCCGGGTCGCGACCCTGCGCGCCAGCAAGCTCGCCTACGCGACGATGACCGACACGGACGTCTCGATCTACCAGCTCACCAGCACCTACGCGACGATCCGCAACACGTACGGCATCTCCGCGCTGACCGTGCAGGACACTCACCCGGTCGCCGGCACCGCCATCACCGTGGCGTCCGGCTACTGGAAGCGGCTCTACAGCTGCAACATCGACGGGTTCGTGTACCGGATGAAGGAGGGCGACTGGACCTGGAAGGACTCGGTCCGCTACACCTCCGCCTGCCAGACGATCGGCGGCACCTCCGGCTCCCCGGTGGTCGACCAGTCGACCGGCAAGGTCGTCGCCGTCAACAACACCGGCAACGAGGACGGCGAGAGCTGCACGGTGAACAACCCCTGCGAGGTCGACGCGAGCGGCAACGTCACCGTCCGCCAGGGCATCAACTACGCCCAGGAGACCTACCTGATCCCGGCCTGCTTCACGACCGGCAACCAGCTCAACCTGAGCGCGAGCGGCTGCGCCCTGCCGAAGCCGTAGGGAAGGCGCCACCGGCGGGGCGTTCCGTCACATGGGACTGCGACGGACCGCCCGCCCCGCCAGCACGTCCGTGCGCCGGCCGTCCTCGATCACGAACCGGCCGTCGACCAGGACGTACGGGATGCCGGCCGGCAGGGCGCGCGGGGTGTCGTACGTCGAACCCGCCGCCACCGTCGCCGGATCGAAGAGGACCAGGTCGGCCCGGTACCCCTCGCGGACCAGGCCCCGGTCCGGCAGCCGCAGCCGGGCCGCCGGGCGGCCGGTGAGATGCGCGACGCACTCCTCCAGCGACAGCACCCCCGACTCCCGTACGTACTCCCCGAGATAGCGCGGGAACGTGCCGTACGCGCGCGGGTGCGGCTTGGCGCCCGTCAGGACGCCGTCCGAACCGCCCGTGTGGATCCGGTGGCGCATGATCGTGCGGACGTTCTCCTCGTGGCCCACGTGCTGGAGGATCGTGGGGCCGAGCCGGTCCGCCAGGAGCAGTCCGCGCGCCGTCGTCCACGGGCTCTCGCCGCGCAGCGCCGCCGACTCCCGCACCGTACGGCCCACGAAGTCGCCCAGTGCCGGGTCCGTCACGCCCGAGATCTCGATCGTCTCCCAGTCGACCGGCACGCCGTGGCAGCCGTCCGCGCCGGTCACCTCCAGGTGGTACCGGACGCGCTCGGCGGTCTCGTCGTGCGCGAGGCGGCGCAGGATCTCCCCGGGGCCGCCCTCGCTCGCCCAGCTCGGCAGGAGCGCCGCCAGCGTGGTGCAGCCGGGCGTGTACGGGTACGTGTCCAGGGTGATGTCGGCGCCCGCGTCCAGCGCCTCGTCCAGCAGCGCCAGCAGCTCGGGCGCCCGGCCCTCGTTCACGCCGAAGTTCATGGTGGCGTGGGCGAGATGGAGCGGACAGCCCGCCTCGCGGGTCAGGGCCACCATCGCCGCGTACGCCTCCAGCGCGCCCGCGCCGTACGAGCGGTGGTGGGGGCAGTAGTAGCCGCCGTACTCCGCCACCACCCGGCACAGCTCGGTGAGTTCGGCGTCCGGCGCGTACATCCCGGGGGTGTAGGTCAGTCCGGACGACAGTCCGACCGCCCCCTGTTCCAGGCCCTCCGCGACCAGCTGCCGCATCCGGTCCAGCTCCCGGGGCGTGGCCGGGCGGTCCGCCCAGCCGACGACGAGCGCGCGCAGCGTGCCCTGGGGGATCAGGTAGGCCGCGTTGACGGCGATGCCGCGGTCCAGCCGGTCCAGGTACTCGCCCACCGACCGCCAGTCGAAGTCGATGTCGTCGCCGTAGCCGTTCCAGCCGGTGACGGCCCGCCGGACCCCTTCGAGCGTGACGTCGTCGACGGGCGCGTACGACAGCCCGTCCTGGCCCAGGACCTCCAGGGTCACCCCCTGGGCGGCCTTCGCGCTGTGGTCCGGGTCGCGCAGCAGGGCGAGGTCGCTGTGCGCGTGCATGTCGATGAAGCCGGGGGAGAGGACCAGCCCCTCGGCGTCCAGCTCGCGCACGGCCTTCGGGCGTTGGCAGCCCGCCGCGGCCGCCTCCCGCACGATCGAGACGATCCTGCCGCCGTCGATCACCACATCCGCGCGGTAGGAGTCCGCGCCGCTGCCGTCGACGACGTCCGCGTCCCGGACGACGAGGTCTTCCATGCCCCTGCCTCCCGCTCAGAGCGACACGGATCAGAAGAACGTACGGATGTACTCCACGACCGTGCCGTCCGCCTCGGCGACCGGGATCAGCGGCCACTTGTCGAACGACGTGCACGGATGCGACAGGCCGAGGCCCACCCAGTCGCCGACCTCCAGGTCCGCCTCGGGCAGGGTGCGCAGCCAGGCGTGCTGGTCGGACAGGGCGGTGACCGAGACACCGGTGGCCGGGCGTTCCGTGCCGCCGCGGCGGATCACCTGGGCGAACGGCAGGTCCAGGTCGTAGGCCGCGTCGCGCTTGCCCGCGTTGACGAACGCCTGCTCGGGGGTGGGGAGGGAGACCACCTGCGTCCACAACCGGAAGGCCGGCTCCAGGGCCCCTTCCTCCGGCACCCGGTTGAACGGGGTCAGCTTGCGGTAGTGCCCGTCGTCGTGCGAGACGTACGCGCCCGAGCGCAGCAGCTTCAGGACGGGCAGGGAGAGTCCGGGGATCTCCGCGAAGACATCGGCGACCGCGTCGAACCAGGCGGAGCCGCCCGCGCTGACCACGATCTCCTCCAGGCCCGCGAAGCGTCCCGCCTTGTCGAAGTCGACGGCGAGCGCGACCAGCCGGCGCAGCCAGGAGTGCACCCGCTCCGGATCCGCCCGCGGCACCTCGCCCTCGTACCCGGCGACCCCGACCAGCCGCAGCGTCGGCACGGCGGCCACCGCGTCCGCGACCGCCGCGCACTCCTCCTCCGTACGGACCCCGGTGCGCGCCCCCTCGCCGGCGGCCAGTTCGACGACGACGTCCACCGGCCGCCCGGCCCCGCGCAGCGCCGCGTCCATCAGTTCCACCCCGCGTACGGAGTCGACGTAACAGACGAGCCGGAACTCCGGGTCGGCGTCCTGCTCGGCGGAGATCCAGCGCAGGGCCGCCGGATCCACCAGCTCGTTGGCCAGGAAGACCCGCCGCACGCCGTACGCCCGTGCCACCCGGACCTGGTGCGGGACGGCGAGGGTGATGCCCCAGGCGCCGCGGTCGATCTGCCGCTGGAAGAGCTGCGGGGCCATGGAGGTCTTGCCGTGCGGGGCGAAGGCCAGCCCGTGCCGGGTCGCGTACGTCTCCATGAGCCGCAGGTTGTGCTCCAGCCGCTCGGCGGAGAGCGCGAGGACGGGGGTGGCGAAGCCGTCGGTGAAGAGGTTGCGGCGCTGGGCGGCCAGCTCGCCGACCGTGAGGCCGTCGGCGTCCGGGGGGAGGCCCTTGAAACGGTGGTCGACGCGTTCCTCGGCGAGTCGGGCGAGCGCCTCGGTGCTCATGGATCCTCCCTGATCAGGAGCGTTGCAATACCTGCAACGTCCATTGCGTATATCGCTTACCGCTGTCTAACATCTCGGCCAACGCGGGGTCAACGGCCCGGCCTCGACGCTGGGAGCTACGACGATCGTGACCGCCACCGGACCCCGCAACGCCCCGGACGTCGTGGACGTCGTCGCGCTCGGCGAGTCCATGGTCACCTTCCTGCCCTCCCGGCCCGGCCGCCTCGCCGACGTGCCCTCCTTCGACCGGGCGATCGGCGGCGCCGAATCCAATGTGGTGTGCGCGCTCGCGGCCGCCGGGCACCGGGTCCGCTGGGTCAGCCGGGTCGGCGCCGACGGCTTCGGCGACCACCTCCTCGCCACCGTCGGCGGGTACGGCGTCGACGTGACGTCCGTCGGCCGCGACCCCGGCCGCCCCACCGGCGTCTACTTCCGCACCGCGGGCGACCGGGCCACCGACGCCCACGAGGTGGCCTACTACCGCGCCGGGTCCGCGGCCTCCGCGATGTCTGTCGACACCGTCCGCCTCGACGCCGTACGGGCCGGACGGGTGCTGCACCTCACCGGGATCACCGCGGCCCTCTCCGCGGACTGCCTCGGCCTGCTGCGCGAGCTGACGGCACCCCGGCCCGGCCGGCCCCTCGTCTCCTTCGACGTCAACCACCGGCCCCGGCTGTGGACGGACGGCAACAGCCCCCAGGTGCTGCTCGAACTGGCCCGCGGCGCCGACCTGGTGTTCGTCGGCGAGGACGAGGCGGCCGAGGTGTGGGGCCTGGACGGCGTCGACGCCGTGCGCGGCGCGTTCCCCGACCCCGAGGTGCTCGTCGTCAAGCAGGGGGCGCGCGGGGCGACCGTCTTCGACCGGGGGAACGCGCTGCACGTCCCCGCCCCGCACGTCGACGTCGTCGCCGCCGTCGGCGCCGGGGACGCCTTCGCCGCCGGCTTCCTCTCCGCCACCCTGCGCGGGCTGCCCGCGCGGGGCCGGCTGCGGCACGGCCATCTGATGGCCGCCGCCGCCCTCACCGTCCCCGGCGACCTCGCCGTCCCTCCTTCCCGCGACCACGCCGACCGGCTCGCCGCCCTCGACGACGCCGCGTGGGGGAGACTTCGACTCGGCCCCGGCTGGACCCGAGCCGCGCAGGCCCCGGAGGAGGTACCCACCCCATGAGCCAGACCGTCGACCGCGCCCTGAACATCCTGCCGCTGCTCGCCGAGGGACCCGCCGACCTCGGCCAGGTCGCCGACCGCCTCGGCGTCCACAAGTCGACGGCCCTGCGGCTGCTGCGCACCCTGCACGAACACGGCCTGGTCTACCGCCAGTCCGACCAGCGTTACCGCCTCGGCGCCCGCCTCTTCGCCCTCGCCCAGGAGGCGATGGAGAACCTCGACATCCGCGAGATCGCCCACCCCCACCTCGCCCGGCTCAACGAGCGTTGCGGCCACACCGTCCACCTCGCCGTGTACGAGGAGGGCGAGGTGCTCTACATCGACAAGGTGGAGAGCCGCTACCCGGTGCGGATGTACTCCCGGATCGGCAAGCCCGTCGCCATCACCGTCGCCGCCGTCGCCAAGCTGCTCCTGGCCGACCTGCCGGAGGGCGAGCGGCGGGCGGTCGCCGAGAAGCTCGACTACCCCCTCTACACGGCCCGTTCCACCCCCAACGCGCCCGCCTTCCTGCGGGAGCTGGAGAAGGTCCGCGAACAGGGCTGGGCCACCGACCTCGGCGGCCACGAGGAGTCCATCAACTGCGTCGCCGCACCCGTCCGGGGCGCCGACGGCCGAGTGGTCGCCGCGATGTCGGTCTCCGCGCCGAACGTCGTCGTCACCGCCGACGAACTCCTCACCCTGCTCCCGCTGGTGCGCCGTACGGCGGACACCATCAGCGGCGAGTACTCCGGCCGGACCCCGATCAAGCAAGCCCCAGAGGAATAGGTACAGCATGACCGAGAAGATCGCGCTCACCCCGAAGACCCACACCACGCCGCCCGCGAAGTTCTCCCACGGGGTGCGCAAGGGCAACATCCTCCAGGTCGCCGGCCAGGTCGGCTTCCTGCCGGCCGAGGAGGGCCGGCCGCCCACGCCCGCCGGCCCCACCCTGCGCGAGCAGACCCTCCAGACCCTCGCCAACGTCAAGGCGATCCTGGAGGAGGGCGGGGCCTCCTGGGACGACGTGATGATGATCCGCGTCTATCTGACGGACGTGGACCACTTCGCGGAGATGAACGCGATCTACAACGGATACTTCGAGGAGCAGGCCCTCACCGCCCCGCCCGCCGCCCGCACCACGGTCTACGTCGGCCTGCCCGCCGGACTCCTCGTCGAGATCGACGCGCTGGCCGTCCTCGGCTGACGCCCACTCGTCCCCCGCGAGGACCTGGTGCCCGGGCTCGTCGTGGCGGCCGGATCGGGCCTGTTCGTGTAGGCGTCTCATAACGAAGTTGGGGCTGGCTGTGTCCGGCACAGGATCTTCGACCATACTGCCCGCTGTGGAGCAGCGCATAGGTTCGAGCAGCCAGCCCCTGGAGGGCGCCGGATTCGACCCGGCATTCATCCCCGGGCTCACGTCGCCCGTGACCGCGGAGCCGAAGGACAGGGCGCCCGCCGACGACGTCGAGGACGCCGAGTCCGTCGAGAACGCCGACGCCGGCGAGGACGTCCGGGACGAGGCCGCCGGGTCCGAGGAGGTGCCGGCCCCGGCGGAGGAGACCCCCGCCGAGGACGAGCCGTCCGACGGTCCCGTCTTCGAGGCCTCCGACCGCCGCGCGCGGATCACCGCCGACGCCAAGGGAGTCCGCCTCCGGCTGGACGAGGAGGCGTGCGAGTTCCGCTGGGACGAGATCGGCGCCGTCGAGACGGAGGCGCCGCGTTTCGGCAAGCGGTTCACCATCACGGTGCACACCCCTGACCGCCGCTGGTACCCGATCGAGGTCGAGGCGACGGCCAGGAGCCGCTTCAAGGAGTGGGAGGACCAGCTGGACGCGGTCCTCGACGCCTACTTCGAAGAAGGCGACGCCGAGGACGAGGACGTCACGGACACCGACGTCAAGGACACCGACGTCAAGGACACCGACGTCAAGGAGAAGGACGCCGACTAGGCGCAGTACTGGGCCTGCTTGCCGATGGACCGGTACATGCAGTCCGCGTTCTCGAGAAGCTGGAGCACCGCGTCCTTGTTGCGGGACGTCTCCCGCTCGATGACCTCGTCGGGCGGGTAGAACCCACCTCCGGACGCCGATCCCGGGTACATCTCGAAGGTGTACGAGAAGATCTTGTGTGTACCCCAGAGATAGTCGTCGATCGACCCGTCCGTGATGTACAGGTCGCTCGCCTGCTCCGGTGTGTAGCCGTTGCTCGCGGCCATCGACCGTCCGACCGTGGCGAACGCGTTGCGGTCGTCGGCGGTCATCCCGGTGGTCGTGTCGGAGGTGGTGTACCCGAAGGGCCACAGCACCAGTTGGCTGTAGGTGTGGAAGTCGATCCCGGCGGTGATCTGCTGCTTGCCGCCGACGACCCGGCTGCGTACGAAGTCGGAGACGACCTTCACCTCGGGCGCGGACTCGGCCGCCGTCCCCCGGTAGGTCTCGGACGACGTCGAGCCCGAGGAGCCGCCGCAGCAGCCCCAGCGGTAGGCCCAGTTGCGGTTGAGGTCCGTACCGACGTACGAGGAACCGGAGTTGGGCTGGCGGTTCTTGCGCCATGAGCGGTAGGCGCCGGTGGCGATGTCGTACTCGCCGCCGTCCGGGTTGAGGTCCGGGACGATCCAGATCTCGCGGCCGTTCACCATGCTGGTGACGCGGGAGTCGGAGCCGTAGCCCGCGCCGAGTTCGCGCAGCAGATAGAGGGCCATCTCCACCGTGAGGTGCTCACGGGCGTGCTGGTGGTGGGTGAACAGCACCTCCGGCTCGGCCTCGTCGGTGGCGACGTTGTCACTGATCTTGACGGCGACGATGTCCCGGCCCTGGTACGACTTGCCGATCACCCGCTTGCTCATGATGCCCGGGTAGGCGGCGATGCGCTGGTCGATCTCCGCCGTCATCTCCGCGTAGTTGTGGTAGCGGGAGTCGGCGGACGGGAAGTCGAACAGCCGTACCTCGTCCTCGGCGACGCGGTTCGGCGCGGCGCCCAGCGCGGAGACCTCGAAGCCCTGGGCGCGCAGCTTCTTGATCTGGTCCGCGCGGCCGGAGACGACGACGGTCTCCTCGTCGGCCTCGTCGACGCTCACCCCGGACGCGGCGATCGCGGTGCGCATCTGCGGGGTGCTGTGGTGGATCTGGATCTCGTACTGCCGGATGTCGTCGGCGGAGGCCGCCGGCTTCGCGGCGCTGCCCGCCGCCGCGTCGGTGGCCGTGGCCGTCAGCGGTGCTGCGAGGGCGAGGGCCAGCAGGGCGGCGAGGGCGGCCGACCGTCTGCCGCGGGCGCTCGTGGCGCCGGTGCCTGAACCGCGGATGCGAAGTCGCATGAGATCTCCTTGTGGGGAGGGAAGTGTGGGGGGTCGTGCTGCTTCCGTGCGACGTGCTGTGCGCTTGCTGTGCGGCGGTACGGGTGCCGCTCATCGTGAGCGCATGGCATGTGCAGGTCAAGGGACGACAAAGAGCCGCTGGCCTGAATCATGCGGAAAGGGGGCCGCGCAGTGTACGCATGACCACGCCTTTCGGAGCGATCCGCGGCAAAGTGCACCCACCCGTGTGACCTGAACGTGCATATATGTACCTCCCGGGGAAGCCTGAGGGTCCGCATGAACCCATCCCCTCAGAGGACTGGCTGATCATGGGCGGATCAGCGCCGCGCCGGGACTGTCACCTGCCGGTGGAGACGACCAGCTTCGTCGACCGACGGACCGAACTGGCCGAAGGGCGCGAACTGTTGGCGAACGCCCGGCTGGTCACCCTGACCGGCCCGGGCGGCGTCGGCAAGACCCGGCTGGCCGGCCGGCTCGCGGCCCGCGTCGAGCGGGCCTTCCCCGACGGCGTGCGCTTCGTCCACCTCTCGGGACTGCACGACCCCGCCCTGGTCCCGCACGCCGTCGCCGACGCGCTCGGCCTCCACGACCACTCCGAACGCCCGCCGCTGGAGGCGCTCGCGCAGCGCGTCAGGGACCGGCGGCTGCTCCTGGTCGTCGACAACTGCGAGCACCTGCTGCCCGCCTGCACCACGCTGGCCGGCACGCTGCTGCGCGGCACCACCGGCATCCGCATCCTCGCCACCAGCCGCCACCGGCTCGGTCTGACCGAGGAACACCTCATGGACGTACGACCGCTGCCCGTCCCCGACCCGGACGGCGACCTCTCCGCCGCCGACGGCTACCCGGCGCTCGCGCTCTTCGCCGACCGGGCCGCCGCGGTGGTCCCCGGCTTCCGCCTCACCGCCGCGAACCGCGCCTCGGTCGCCCGCCTCTGCCGCCGCCTCGACGGCCTCCCGCTCGCCATCGAGCTGGCCGCCGTCCGGATGCGCGTCCTCGACGTCGACCAGCTCCTGGCCCGCCTCGACGACCGCTACCGCCTGCTCACCGCCGGCAGCCCCGCGGTCCTGCCCCGCCACCAGACCCTGCGGGCGGCGGTCGACTGGAGCCACGAACTCTGCGACCCCCGCGAACGACTGGCCTGGTCCCGTCTGTCGGTCCTGGCGGGCACCTTCGACCTGGAGACGGCGGAGGCGGTGTGCGCGGACGCGGATCCGGGCGCGGCGGCGAACCCCGGTGGCGGGGGCGAGGGCCCGGGCAGGGTGGCGAAGTCCGGTGGCGGGGGCGAGGACTTGGGTGCGGCGGTGAGGCCTGGCGGCGGGGGCGCGGACCCGGGCACAGGGGTGAAGTCCGGTGGCGGGGGCGCGGACCCGGGCACAGGGGTGAAGTCCGGCGGCGGGGGCGCGGACCCGGGCACAGGGGTGAAGTCCGGCGGCGGGGGCGCGGACCCGGGCACAGCGGCGGAGTCCGGCCGCGGGGGCGAGGGGAGTGGCGTCGTGCCCTCCGGGTCGCTCCACCCCCACGACGTCCTCGAAGCCGTCGCCGGGCTCGTCGACAAGTCCGTGCTGTGCCGGGAGAGCGGCCCGGACGGCGGGGTCCGCTTCCGTCTTCTCGACACCCTCCGCCACTACGGCCTGCAACGGCTCCGGGAGCACCCGGGGGAGGAGCGAGCCGCCCGCGCCCGGCACCGGGACTGGACCCAGCGCCGGGCCTCGGCCCACGAGCGCGCCTGGTTCGGCCCCGGCCAGCCCGCCATCGTCGCCCACCTGCGCGCCGACCGCGACAACCTCCGCGCCGCCCTCGACTTCAGCCTCACCACCCCCGGCGAGGCCCTCGCGGGACTGCGGCTCGCCGGCACCCTGTGGTTCCACTGGCACGCCTGCGGAGCCCCCCGCGAGGGCCGCTACTGGCTCGACCGCGCCCTGGAAGCCAACCCCGACCCCACCCCCGAACGGGCCCGCGCGCTCTGGATCGCGGGCCTCCTGGCCGGCTGCCCCGAGGACCTCACCCGCGGCCGGCGCCGTGCCGAACAGGCCCGCGACCTCGCCCACCGCCTCGGCGACACGGCGGAGGCGGCGCACGCCGAGTACGTCGTCGGCGTCATCCGCCTCTTCAGCGACGACCTCACCGGCGCCCTCGACCACTTCCGGACCGGTGTCGCCCGCGGCCCGCTGCCCGGCCAGCACCTCAGCCTCGTCGGCCTGGACCGCGTCGAACTCGCCTGCGCGCTGGCCTTGCTGGGCCGCGCCGACGAGGCCATCGACGTCTGCGAGGAGACCCGCAGGCTGTGCGCCGCGCACGGCGAGCGGTGGGTGCTGTCGTACGTGGAACGCATCCTCGCGCTCGCCCACAGCGTGAAGGGCGACGGGGACCGGGCGGAGGCGCACGGCAGGGAGGCCCTGCGGCTCAAGCTCGCCGTGCACGACGTGCTCGGCATGGGCCTCACCCTCGACCTGCTGGCCCGGATCGCGGCCGAGCGGGGCGCCCATCACCGGGCGGCCGTCCTGCTCGGCGGCGCCGACCGCGCCTGGGCCGACGTCGACAGCAACCGCTGGGGCTCGGCGGCCCTCAACGCCACCCGCCGGGCCGGCGAGGAGCGCGTCCGCGAGGCGCTCGGCCCCGCCGCCCTGCGCCGGGCGTACGACCGGGGTGCCGCCCTCGCCCTCCCGGACGTCGTCGCGTACGCCCTGGACGAGACCGGCAGCGTGCCGCCCACCGAGCCCGACCGGGCCGCCGCCGGACCGCCGCCCGGTGTCCGGCTCACCCGCCGGGAGGCGCAGGTCGCCGAACTCGTCGCGGAGGGACTCGCCAACCAGCAGATCGCCGACCGCCTGGTGATCGCCCGCCGCACCGCCGAAGGACATGTCGAACGCATCCTCAGCAAGCTCGGCCTCAGCAACCGCAGCCAGATCGCCGCCTGGGTGACGGCCCAACGCTGACCGCCCGCCCCGCCCGCCCGGCCACCACCCACCCGCCACCACGTATGGGGGACCCATGACAGCCCGCCCCGCCCAGCCGACCGCCACCCGCCAACCCTCCCCGCAAGGCACGTTCGACCACCGCATGAGCGTCTTCGGCACCGACGAGGCCTTCGTCGCCGCCGCCCTCCCCTTCCTCGCCGAGGGACTCGCCGCCCC
This sequence comes from Streptomyces sp. NPDC041784, assembly GCF_055591025.1. Classification (NCBI taxonomy): domain Bacteria; kingdom Bacillati; phylum Actinomycetota; class Actinomycetes; order Kitasatosporales; family Streptomycetaceae; genus Streptomyces; species Streptomyces sp. NPDC041784. The sequence goes on along the minus strand of NZ_JBVJAB010000004.1, from coordinate 508,809 downwards.
CGACGAGCCGCCGCCCCTGGCGATCCTCGCCCCCGACAAGCTGGACCTCCTGCGCGACGCCCTCGGCACCGCCGCGAAGGACGTCGGTCTCCTCCCGCACACCGAGTGGTACACCGGCACCGCCGCCAACGCCGTGGCCCGCGCCGCCCGGCACCTCGCCACCCAGGCCGGCCCCGGCGGCCGCTGCCACCTCCTCATGGAACCGGTGTGGAACGGCCGCGCCGGCCGCTCCCCGCGCGAGAGCGCCGAGTGGATCCGCTACGAGGCCCTCGCCAACCTCCTCTTCGCCCCCACGGCGACCACCGCGATGTGCGTCTACGACACCCGCACCGCCGGTTCCGTCGTCGTCGAGGCGGCCCGCCGCGCCCACCCCGACAGCGGCGTCTACGCCGACCCGCTGCGGATCGCCGCCGAGCTGGACGCCGTACCGCTGCCGCCCGTGCCGCACGATTCGGAGCTGCTGCCCGAGCCGGTGCCGGAGGCCGTGCGCGGCTGGGCGGCCGCGCAGGGGCTGGGCGCCGCCGACGCGGAACTGTTCGCCACGGCCGTCGCGGAGGCGGCCGGCCTCGGCCCGGTCACCGGCGCGCTGCTGTGGGGCGAGGCCCCCGGCTGCGTCTGCGAACTGGGCCTGGCCCGGCGCCTCGACGATCCCCTCGCCGGGTTCGTACCGCCCCCGACCGCCACCGGCCCGGAGCCCGGCCAGGGCCTGTGGTTCGCCCGTCAGGTGTGCGCGTACGTCGACATCCGCGCCGCGGCCGGCGGGGGCACGTCGGTACGCCTTCAGTACGGGTGAGCCCCGCAGCCCTTAGACGATCTCCAGAGGCCGGTGCGGCCCGTCCGGCAGTTCGACGGTGATCGGGTCGCCGGGCCGCACCACGCCGCCGCTGAGGACGACGCTCATGATCCCGGACCTGAAGGCCGGCCGGCCGTCCGCGTCCCGCCCGACGACCTGCTTCATCAGTCCCTTCTGGAAGGCGTCGATCTGCGCGCAGGGATTCCGCAGGCCCGTCACCTCGACCACGGCCTCGGCGCCCAGCCGGAGCCGCGTGCCGACCGGCAGTCCCAGCAGATCGAGTCCCCGGGTCGTCACGTTCTCCCCGAGCTGCCCGGCCGCCACCTCGAACCCGGCCTCCCGCACCTCCTCGAACAGCTCCTCGTGGATGAGGTGCACCTGTCGGAGGTTCGGCTGCGAGGGATCCTTCTCCATCCGGAACCGATGCTTCACCGTCACCCCCGCATGCACGTCCCCCTCCACCCCGAGCCCCGCGATCAGCGTGATGCTGTCGCGGTTGGGCTTGGTGAAGGAGTACGTGCCGTTGCTGCTGACGGCGCTGACCGACCTGTCCATCTAGGAAGCCTCTCTCCCCGCTGCTCCTGGTGAATCGCAGGCCAGAGCCTACGGGAGGGCGTCGACATCGACCGGGGCCCGGCCAGGACGGGGGCGGGTACGGAATCGGGTAGTCCTCCCCGTGCGTGACCGGTCCGGGGAGGGCACGCTGTTGTCATGCTGCGACTCTCCGGGGGAGGACCGCTCCCGGACCCCCATCCTCAGTACGGCGCGTACCCCCAACCGCCCTTGGGGGCAGGGCATTCGAGCGTCGAGTACGAGCCCTGGCCCGCCGCCGTCCGGGAGGCCCGCGCGCAGGTGCGCGGGCAGCTGGAGCGGTGGGGGCTGGCGGACCGGGACGACCTGGTGGACACGGCCGAGCTGCTGGTCAGCGAGCTGACCACGAACGCCGTGCTGCACTCCGCGACTCGTTTCCGGCTCACCCTCTTCGCCGCGCACGGCACGCTGCGCTGCGAGGTGGCCGACACCGGCCGTCGTACCCCGGAGGTACGCCAGGCGGGCGGTGCGGAGAGCGGCCGGGGGATGTTCCTGGTGGACGCGCTCGCCCGGCGCTGGGGCTGTCTGAGGGACGGGCCGGGCAAGACCGTGTGGTTCGAGCTCGGCACGTGCGGGTGCGACGGCTGCGGTCGGCGGCAGCCGTCGCACTAGCAATCACTTCGGGTGGAGATCGTGCCCGCCCTCTTGCCGGACCGGGCTCCGTGGGCTTTCTTGACCTTCATGGCGGACACCACGGGAAACCCCACGGACACCGAGGCACCATCCGGCATCGACAACACCTCCCCCCGCAGAGCGAGTTGGAAGCACATCGGCCCCGGCATCGTCGTCGCCGCGACCGGTGTGGGCGCGGGCGACCTGGTCGCCACCCTCATCGCGGGCAGCAACTTCGGCTACACCCTGCTCTGGGCGGCGGTCGTCGGCTGCCTGGTGAAGATCTCCCTGGCGGAGGCGGCCGGCCGCTGGCACCTCTCCACCGGCCGCACCCTCTTCGACGGCTGGGCGAGCCTCGGCCGCTGGACGACGTGGTTCTTCGCCGTCTACGCGGTGATCTGGGGCTTCGTCTACGGCGCGGCCGCGATGTCGTCGAGCGCGCTGCCGCTCCAAGCCCTGTTCCCGGACGTGATGGACCTCGAATGGTGGGGCATCGCGTGCGGACTGGTCGGCCTGGTCTTCGTCTGGTTCAACAAGTACGCGGTCTTCGAGAAGGTCATGACGGTCCTGGTGGGCGTCATGTTCGTCGTCACCGTGTATCTGGCGATCCGGGTCACCCCGAACCTCCCCGACGCCCTGGCCGGCCTGCTCCCCGTCCTCCCCGACGAGAAGGACTCCGTCCTCAACACCCTCGGCCTGATCGGCGGCGTCGGCGGCACCATCACGCTGGCCGCCTACGGCTACTGGGTCAACGCCAAGGGCTGGACCGACACCGGCTGGATGAAGGTGATGCGGCTGGACAACCGCGTCGCCTACGCCACGACCGGCATCTTCGTCATCGCCATGCTCTTCGTCGGCGCGGAGCTGCTGCACTCGGCGAACGTGGCGATCGCGAGCGGCGACAAGGGGCTCGTCCAGCTGAGCGGCATCCTGGAGGCCGAGTACGGCGCGGCGACCGCGAAGTTCTTCCTGATCGGCTTCTTCGCGACCTCCTTCACCTCCCTCATCGGTGTCTGGCACGGCGTCAGCCTGATGTTCGCCGACTTCGTGGCACGGTTCCGGTCGAAGGCGGCGGCCCGCGGCGAGGAGGTCGCCTCCGGCCGGCGGGAGCGGTCCTGGCCCTTCCGCGCCTACCTGCTCTGGCTGACCTTCCCGCCGATCGTCCTGCTCTTCCAGGGCCAGCCCTTCCGCCTGATCATCCTGTACGGCGTCCTGGGCGCGGCCTTCCTGCCGTTCCTGGCGGGCACGCTGCTGTGGCTGCTCAACTCCTCTCGTACGCCGCGTGAATGGCGCAACGGGCTGCTGAGCAACGCGATGCTGGCGCTCGCGGGGCTGCTGTTCCTGGTGCTGTGCGTGAAGCAGGTCTGGGACCAGCCGTGGTCGGAGTTCTTCTGACCCTGCCTCCCCTGCATTCCCTGCCTCTTCCGCCTCCCTGGCCTCTTCCGGCCGCGTTGCTTGAGTTTCTCAAGCTTGAGTTTCGCAAGCACCTCTCCTGGGCTGCGTGCCGATCCCTAGGAGAGGTGCCCGCGCCATGGCCGTGACCGTGCTCGACGACAGGACCGCGCTCGTGCTGATCGACCTCCAGGCCGGCACGCTCGCCGCCCCGACGAAGCCGTACCCGGCGGCGGACGTGGTGGCCCGGGCGGCCGAACTCGCCGACGTCTTTCGGTCCTTCGGCGCCCCCGTCGTCCTGGTCCGCATGGCCACCTCGCCCGACGGCGCCGACGCGGCCCCCGGCCGCGGCGAGGCGGCCCGGCTGGCCGGCGGCCGCTCCCGCCCGTACGACCTCGGCCCGATCGCCGGACCGCTGACCGGCCACGACACGGACGTCCTGGTGACCAAGCGGACCTGGGGCGCCTTCCACGGCACCGATCTCGACCTCCAGCTGCGCCGCCGGGGCGTCACCCAGATCGTCCTCGCCGGTGTCGCCACCAGCCTCGGGGTCGAGTCGACCGCGCGGGCCGCCCACGAGCACGGGTACCACGTCACGTTCGCGGTCGACGCGATGACCGACATCAGCGAGGACGCGCACCGGCACAGCGTGTCGTACCTCTTCCCGCTGATCGGCGAGCCGGGCACGACGGAGGAGATCCTGGGCCTGCTGGCCGGGGCCCGATCCGGGGCCTGAGGGCCGGGGCCCGCCCCCGGTCCGCCTCCCGGTACCGCGCCGTCAGTCCTCGTCGCTCGTCCAACGGGGGCTGAGCGCGATCGCCCGCAACTGCTCCATCGTGAGGGCCGGCTTCGCCCGGGTCGCGTCCTTGTTCTGGTCGCCCGTGTTGAAGGCGCTGACGACCACGCGCATGCCGTCCTTCCGCAGGGTGTCGACGGTCCACATCACGACCCCGGCACGCCCCTTCTCGTCCGGCCCCTGCCGGAGTGCGACCAGTGTGCCGTCGGGGAGGGTCTCGGCGTCCTCGTCGTAGAGCTTGCCGGCGACGTCGGACATGTCGGGCTGCACGTTGACCTGGACCAGGCTCGGGCCCGTGCCGTCGTTGACGACGAAGGAGCCGTATCCGTCCTGGCTGTCGTCCGCGATGCGGCCGATGCCGTTCGGCAGCAGGAGGGCGAGCTTGCGCATGACCACGTAGCCGGCCATGTACGGACTCGACGGCGCGGTCACGGCGGTGGTCGGCCGCTTCTCCTCGGGCATGGCGGCGATGATCCGGCGCCACTCCGAGGCACTGGCCAGCGTCTTCAACTGGGCGGTGGTGAGCGGGGGTTCGGGCCGGGTGACCGGCTCGCCCTTCTCCGCCGGGGCGTTCCACTCGATGACGCTCACATGCTCACCGGCGGGGGTGACCAGATCCGCGCCCCACGACTTCGTCTCCTCGCGGCGGTCGGAATACACGTACCCCTGGTAGACGGTGACCGCCGAGCCGTCGGGCAGCAGACCGCTCTCGCAGCTGTCGAAGTCGCCCTGCCCGCTCTCCGGGCAGGGCATCACCTGGGCCGACGGATCGATCTCCCCCGCGTCCGCCGGGATCCGGTCCAGGCCCACGGAGACGGACCCCTCGCCCTTGCCGTCGTCGAACGCGCCCACCGCGAGCGGCGGCAGCTCCCCGTCCGTGCCCCGGGCCTCCGTCTTGCTGAACTTCCCTTCGGGGAGCAGCTGCCGGAGCGTACGGACCATCTCGTCGGCGGAGACGGCGGAGGCGGCGGAGAGGGCCGGCCCCGCGGTACCGCCGGCGCTCGCGGCGACCGAGGGGGGCCGCGCGTCGGGCGTACCGCCCGCGAGGAGCAGCGTCCCGCCCACCGCCACGAGGGCGAGGGCCGCCGCGCCCCCCACGATCGCGGCGCGGCGCTGCAACTGGAGCCGCCGGCCACGCGCCGCGCCGGCGGCGGTGAGTTCGGTGCGGGGGGAGTCGAAGGCTCCGCCCGCCTGGTGCAGGGCGGTCGAGAGGCGGTCCTCGAAGGGATCGCCGTGCTGGTCTACGGGCATGGGTGAACCACCGTTTCCACGAGCTGGGAATGAATCGAGGTGAGGGGGGTGTGCGGGGTGTGGTGTGTGGTGTGCGTGTGCGGTGTGCGCTCAGGGCCGCACGTAGTCGCCGATGTCCTCGCCGAGCAGCTCCCGCAGCCGGCCGAGGGCCCGGGTGCACCGCGTCCGGACGGCCGCCGAGCTGGCGTTCATCGCGCCGGCGGTCTCCTCGACGGAACGGTCCTCCCAGTACCGCAGGACCACGACCGCCCGGTCCTTCGCGGGCAGCCGGGCCAGGGCCTGGAGCAGGGTGAGCCGCAGCGGGGTGTCGGTACCGCCGCCGTCGGGCACGTCCGGGAACGCCTCCACGGCCCGCTCGCGGCTGCTGCGGCGCCGCCGGTGGGCGAGGAACGTGCGGGTCAGTACGGTCTGCGCGTAGGCGGCCGGGTTGTCGGCGCCCGACACCCGCCCCCACCGGACGTACAGCCTGCCGAGGGTCTCCTGAACCAGATCCTCGGCCAGGTGTGTGTCCCCCGCGGTGAGCAGACACGCGGACCGGTACAGATGCCCGGCGCGCGCCGCCGCGAACTCGGCGTACTCGTCCGCGCGGGCTTGCCTCATGCGTGTTCCCCCCAAGTCGGCTTTCGCTTCCGTCCTCACCTCATTGATGCGATGGGGCCGGGAAATGTTTCAGGGGGACGGAAAGAGGGCGCACAGGGAGGGCGGGGTAGGTTGCCGGGGTGACAGACCAGCCGCCTCCGCCACCGCTCCCGGCAGGCCCCCCGGGCTTCGGCCCGCCCCCGCCGCAGTACCTTCCGGAGGGACCCCAGTACCTTCCGCCCGGCCAGGCCCTGCCCGAGTTCCTGGCGGTCGACAGGCACAACTCGATCGTCGTCGACGCGTCGGGCGTGGCCTTCGAGATGTACGACATCACGGTCGAGTTCGCCTGGCCCGAGATCCGCAGCGTCCACTACAAGGCGAGCGACGACGGCAAGTCCCTCATGGTCGCCGTGGTCCACCTGGACGGCAGGGTCTACGAGGGCGTCGTCCGCGCGAAGCCGAAGGAGCGGTTGCGGGGCTGGTTCGCGCACTTGGCCTGGGTACTGGGGTACTACCGGCCGACGGGCTGAGTCACCACAGGTGGTCGGCCTTGCCCGGCTGCCGTAAGGCGGAGTTCGGATGCCCGTCGCCGGCCGTTCACCCGTCCTGCCGGTCCGGTACACCGAGCCCGACTGGGATACGGGGAGCGAACGACGGCAAACAGGCATGGGCGCAGTTCACAGCCGTGAACTCTTGACCCGTCCGGTGATCCCGGGCTTAGGGTGGCCGCCCCGAGCAGGAGCACCCGACCCATGACCAGCCTGTACGTACGGGAGATCACGCGCCAGGACCATCTGACCCACCTGCGGCGGTCCCCCGACGCGAGCCATCTCCAGATCCCCGAGTGGGGCGACGTGAAGCCCGACTGGCTGCCGGAGAGCGTCGGCTGGTTCGAGGGCGAGGCGATGGTCGCGACGGCGCTCGTCCTGTACCGGCCGCTGCCCGGGACGCGGCGCTACCTCGCGTATCTTCCCGACGGACCCGCGATCGACTGGCGGACTCCCCGGCTGGAGCGTTGGCTGGACCCGCTCGTCGCCCATCTGGAGCGGATCGGGGCGTTCTCGGTGCGGATCGGGCCGCCGCTGGTCGTACGTCACTGGGACGCGGCCACCGTGGCGGCGGGCATCGCCGCCCCCGACGTACGGCATCTGCACGATGTGCCCGCGGCCGGCATCGACGGGTTCGCGCTCGACGCCGCGGAGCGGCTGCGGCGGCTCGGATGGCGGCCCTGCGAGGAGGGCGACGGCAGCGGATTCGGCCTCGGCCAGCCGCGCTACGGCTGCTACATCCCGCTGGCGGGGCGCTCGGTGGACGACCTGCGCGACGCCCTCGCCCCGCACTGGGCACAGTCCTTGCACACGGCCGAGAGGTCAGGCGTCAATGTCGTGTGGGGCACGGCCGCCGACCTGCCCGAGTTCCACCGCCTGTACACCGCGACCGCTGCCCACGACGGCTTCAAGGCCCGCCCGCTGGACTACTTCGCCCGCATGTGGAAGGCCCTGAACGCCGAGGACAACGACCGGCTCCGCCTCTACCTCGCCGAGTACGACGACGAGGTGCTCTCCGCGGCCCTCATGATCAACGTGGGCTCCCGGGCCTGGCACTCGTACGCGGCGTCCGGGCGCCGAGGGCGCCTGCTGCGCCCCAGCAGCGCGCTGTTGTGGCGCATGCTGTGCGACGCACGGGCGGCGGGGGTCGAGACGTACGACCTGCGCTCCGTCACCCCCGCCCTCACCGAGTCCCGTCTCCTCGGCCGCCTCCGCTTCAAGACGGGGACCGGCGGCCGCGCCGTGGAGTACCTCGGGGAGTGGGAACGCCCGGTGGGCACCCAGGGCAAGGTGCTCCAGCGGGCGCTGGGGGTCTATCTCGGGCGCAGGTGACCTGGGCCGCCCTCTGAACGCCTGTCCGTCGGGGCGCTGGTCGACGCCTCGGTCGTCGGCCGGTGCGCCCGCGCGCTGCGCCGGGGCGGCCGCCCGGGGTCCTGAGACCGGTCCCCGGGCGGCCGTCCGCTCACCTCGTGCCGGGGTTCACAGCAGCGCGTGCACGTGCGGCCCCACCGCGTTCGACCACGCGTTGCCCGCGGTCGCGTCCCAGTTCGTCGACCACGTCATCGCGCCCCGCAGGTCGGGATACGTCCGCGACGGCTTGAAGGTGCCGCAGTTCGTGCCCTTCGCCAGGCAGTCCAGGGCGTTGTTGACCACCGTCGGGGAGACGTACCCGCTGCCCGCGCCGCGCGTGGAGGCCGGCAGTCCGAGTCCCACCTGGGACGGGGCGAGGCCGCCCTCCAGCTGGATGCAGGCCAGGGCGGTGAGGAAGTCCACCGAGCCCTGCGAGTAGACCTTGCCGTCACAGCCCAGCATCGAACCGCTGTTGTAGTACTGCATGTTGACGACCGTGAGGATGTCCTTCACGTTCAGCGCGGTCTGGAAGTACCCGTTCGACGTCGACTGCATGTCGATCGTCTGCGGCGCCATCGTCAGGATCATCGACGGCCCCGCCTTCGCGGCCAGCGACCGCAGCGCCTGGGTCATGTAGGTCGGGTTGAGACCGTTCTCCAGGTCGATGTCGACGCCGTCGAAGCCGTACGTCTGCATCAGCGCGTACACCGAGTTCGCGAAGTTCGTCGCGGACGTGGAGTCGTTCACCGACACGGTGCCGCGCTCGCCGCCCACCGACACGATGACCTTCTTGCCGGCCGTCTGCTTCGCCCGGACGTCCGCCTTGAACTGGTCGACCGTGTAGCCGCCGAGGCCCGCGGAGTCCAGGTTGAAGGTGACCGCGCCCGGTGTGGTCGTCGCGTCGGCGAAGGCCACGGCGATGATGTCGTACTGGGCGGGGACGTCCGAGATCTTCTGGACCGTGGCGCCGTTATTGAAGTTCTGCCAGTAGCCGGTCACGGCGTGCTTGGGCAGCGAGCCGCCCCCGCCACCGCCGGTCGCCGTCGTCGTCCCGGTCACCGCCGTCGACTTCACCGACTCACCGGCCGCGTTGGTCGCCGTGACCTGGAAGCTGTACGACGTCGACGCCGCGAGCCCGGTCACGGTCGCCGAGGTGCCGGTCACCGCCGTCACCTTCGTCCCGGCGCGGTAGACGTTGTAGCCGGTCGCGCCGGAGACGGCGTTCCAGGCCAGGGAGACGGACGAGGAGGTCGTGCCGGAGACGGCCAGGCCCGCCGGTGCGGACGGGATCGTCGGGGCGGGGCCGCCGCCTCCGCCGCCGTCGGGGCCGAACACCGAGACGTCGTCGGCGTAGTAGGCCGCCTGGCCGTACCAGCCGTGCGTGTAGACCGTCACGGAGGTGGTGGCGGAGCCCGTGGTGAAGGTGGTCGTCAGCTGCTTCCAGGACGACGAGTCGGGCGTCCAGGTCGAGACGTCCGTGGTGCCCGTGCCGGTCACGCCGAGGTAGGTGTAGCCGCCCTGCACCCAGGCGCCCAGCGTGTACGTCGAGTTGGGCTTCACGGCCACGGTCTGGGAGCACCGGGCGTTGTCCTGCCCGGCCGGGGTCGCCCTCAGCGCGGCCGCGCCGCCGTGCGCGGGGGAGGAGACGGTCGTGCCGCTGCCGGCCGAGCAGGTCCAGTTGGTCAGGCCGGACTCGAAGCCGGCGTTCTTCGCGTTGTTGACATCCGCGGCGGACGCCTGAGCCGCGCCCGCCAGGGTGAGGGCCAGGGCGGCGGTCACCGCTCCCGACCACAGTCGTGTCGATCTTTTATGTGGGGACATGACAACACGGTGGTCCAGACCAATTCCGTTGTCAAGGGATCCGTTTGTGGAGGGCCGGTGTGCGCAACCTGCCCCGATTTGCCGTGACTTGCGCGAAGAAGAGTTCCTTACCGGCTACGGAAAGCTGTTCTCCGGCCACAGGGGCGTGGATACAGTGCTGAGGTAGTCACGCAATGAAGTCACCCCGGTGCACCGGAGTAACCCCGGTGGGCCGGACCGCGGAATCGGGGAGCTGCGCGTGCCAACTGCCGTTGCCGTGACCGGCGCCGACCTGGCGCTGCCGCCGCAGGACGAACGGACCCTGCCCGCGACCGTGCTGGCCGGCCTGGACCGGCAGCCGCTGGACCAGGCGCTGGCCGCCGTCCAGACGCTCGTCGAACAGCACGGGCACGTGGTCGTGGTGTACTCGCGGGCCGTGCCCCCGGCCGTGGAACAGCGCCTGCACACCATCCGCTCGCTCCTGGAGAGCGACCGCATCGCGCTCTTCCGCCCGGACCTGCCCCCGCTCGGAGTCGCGGTCCTCGCCCGCCAGTTGCGCCAGCTCGCCTCCTGCGACCTCGGGCCCGGCGTGCTCGCCTCGGCCGGACGGCTGCTCACCCACTACCTCCACGCCGGCGCGCTGCTCGGGTCCGTCGCCCGCCTCGACCGCGTCCCCGTGGTCGGTCTGAAGTCGCATGCCAGATCATGGGTCCCGGGCAGTCAGTTCGGTGTGCTCGCCCATCCGCAGCCCGAACTGGTCAAGGCCGCCCCCGACGTCACCCTGCCGGGACCCGAGTTCGGCACCTGGCTGCTCGTCGGACGCGGCCAGCTCCAGTCCGACTGGGTCACCGGCACCCTCGCCCCCGCCTGGAAGGTGCAGGGCCTGCGCGAGACCGAGGCCCCCGCCGAGTCCGCCGACTGGTGGGGCACCGGAAAGCTGATCGAGTTCTGCGCCTACCTGCCCGACCTGTCGGTCCTCTACCAGCTGGTCGCCTCGGTGCGGCAGAGCGTCTGCCACTGGTGCGGCATCGACGTCATCGGGGACCGCTGCGTCTTCTGCTCCGCCACCCCGCCGCCCCCCTCCGAACTCACCGCCCGCCCCGTCCGCGCCCTCACCACGGGCTGAGACACCGGACCACCGTTCCGTTCCCGCTCGACCCGACCCCCAACGAGGTTGCACGGTTCATGAACTCCCGTCAGCGCCGCGGCGTGATTCTCCTGCTCCTGTCGGTGTTGTGCGCCCTCGGCGCCTTCGCCGGCGTCCTCTCCGTCATCGACGACGTGAACTCCAAGGTCGGACCCGAGGTCACCGCCTACGAACTCCGCTCCGACGTGGCGCCCTACACCGCCCTCAGCGCGGGCCAGTTCAAGAAGATCAGCATGCCGGAGCGCTGGCTGTCCGAGAACGCCGTCACCGACCTCGCCGCGATCCGCGGCAAGATCGCCGTCACGACGCTGAAGAAGGGCTCCCTGCTCCAGAGCGACATGATCGTCGACCAGCCCGCCCTGCGGCCCGGACAGCAGGAGGTCGCCATCATGATCGACGCGGCGACGGGCGTAGCGGGCAAGATCACCCCGGGGTCCTCGGTCAACGTCTACGCCACCTTCGAGGGCGCCCGTGACAGCGACCCCGACCAGTCGAAGATCATCGTCACCAACGCCCGGGTCCTCGACGTCGGCGAGCTGACCGCCCTCGAACCCGACGCGGACGACCGCGACCGGTCCGCCACCGAGGCCGTCCCCATCACCTTCGCGCTCTCCACCCTCGACGCCCAGCGCGTCACCTACGCCGAGTCCTTCGCCAAGCGCGTCCGCCTCGCCCTCGTGGCTCCCGGCGGCGACACCGCGGTCCCCGAACAGGACCGTACGTACGAACTCGCCACGGACAAGTGAGAGGCCGCCGCCCATGCCCACGAGGATCCTCCCGGCCGTCGGCGACGCGGACGCGGTCCGCGCCCTCACCACCCTGCTCAGCCAGCTCCCGGACGCCGAACCCGTCGCCCCCGTCGCCGACTCCACCCAGCTCGTCGACACCCTCGCCCGGCTCGCCGCCGAGTCCGTCGACGAACTCCCCGAGGTCGTCGTCGTCCATGAACGCATCGGCCCCGTCCCCGCGCTGGAACTGGTCCGCGAGGTCGCCCTGCGCTTCCCGGCGGTCGGCGTCATCCTCGTCACCACCGACGCCGGCCCCGGCCTCTTCCAGGCCGCCATGGACTCCGGCGCCCGCGGCCTGGTCACCCTCCCGCTGAGCTACGAGGAGCTGGCCAACCGGGTCCAGGCCGTCGCCCAGTGGTCCGTCGGCGTACGACGCCATCTCGGCCACGGCGCCGACGTGTTCACCGGCGCCGGCGGCACCGTCGTCACCGTCAGCGGCGCCAAGGGAGGCGTGGGCGCCACCCTCACCGCCGTCCAGCTCGCCCTCGCCGCCCAGGCGTCCGGCCGCCCCACCGCCCTGGTCGACCTCGACCTCCAGACCGGCGACGTCGCCTCCTACCTGGACGTCCAGTTCCGCCGCTCGGTGGTCGACCTCGCCGCCATCACCGACATCTCGCCCCGCATCCTCGCCGAGGCCGTCTTCCGCCACGACAGCGGCGTCGCCCTCCTCCTCGCCCCCGCCGAGGGCGAACGCGGCGAGGAGGTCACCGACCGCGCCGCCCGCCAGATCGTCAGCGCCCTGCGCTCCCGCTACGAGGTCGTCGTCGTCGACTGCGGCGCCCAGCTCGGCGGCGCCGGCGCGGCCGTCGTCGAAATCGCCGACACCGCCCTGCTCGTCACCACCCCCGACGTGGTCGCCGTCCGGGGCGCCAAACGCACCGTCCGCATGTGGGACCGGCTCCAGATCCGCAAGGCCGAGGAGACCATCGTCGTCGTCAACCGCCACACCCGCGCCACGGAGATCCAGCCGCCCCTCATCCAGAAGATCACCGGCACCGCCGTCGCCGCCACCGCGATCCCGGCGAACTTCAGGGAACTCCAGGCCGCCGTCGACGCCGGCCGCGTCCACGACCTCGACGGCAAGGGCGCCGTCCGCCAGGCCCTGTGGGCACTCGCGGCCGAACTGGACCTGGTCAAGGCGCCGGAGACCGCGCTGGTACGCCGGGGCGGACGCGCCCGGGACCGGGGCGCGGGCGGCTTCCGGCGGCGGAAGGAGTGAGCGCCATGACCGGACGCCGGACGCGTGACCGGGGCCAGGTCACCGTCGAGTTCCTCGGCATGACACCGCTGATCATCGTGACCCTGGTCGTGGTGTGGCAGTTCGTGCTCGTGGGATACACGTTCACGCTCGCGGGGAATGCTGCGGACGAGGCGGTGCGGGCGGGGACGGCGGCGCCCCGGGGGGAGCGCGACGCGGCCTGCGAGCAGGCGGGCCTGGACAAGCTGGGGGACGCGTGGAGGGGGAACGCCGAGGTGAGCTGCGGCGGCACCGGCTATGTCACGGCGGACGTCACCCTTCACGTCCCCGTCCTCTTCCCGGGCCTGATCGACTTCCCGTTCCGGGTGCACGGCCACGCCGGCGCCGTAGAGGAAGAGGACGGCGACTGAGATGCCCCACGGACGGAGCAGGCGTGACCAGGGCCAAGTCGCCCTGGAGTACCTGGGCTTCCTGCCCCTGCTGCTGCTGGTCGCCCTGGCCGCCGTACAGCTCGGACTCATCGCGTACGCCGCGCAGCAGGCGGGGACGGCGGCGCGGGCCGGGGCGCGCAGCGCCTCCCTCGACGGCGACGCGCAGGGCGACTGCGCGCGGGCGGTGAGCGGCTGGCTGAGCGTGAGCTGCCCGTCCGCCCACCTGGGCGACGAGGTCCGGGTCACCGCCGAAGTCACGATCCCGTCCGTCATCCCCGGCATCGGGGACTTCGGCACCGCCCGCAAGACGGCCACCATGCCGGTCGACCACTGACGTCCATGAGGAGGAACCGGAGATGAGTCTGCGGGCCCGCATCACCTCCCCCGAGGAGCAGGGCGGCCGGGGCGAGGACGGCCATCTGGTCTCCTCCTACCGGGCCAAGCTGCTGGAGGAGATCGACCTCGCCGAGATGAGCTCGCTCGCGGCCGCCGAGCGCCGGGCGCGCCTGGAGCGGGTGCTCGGGCACATCATCAGCCGCGAGGGCCCGGTGCTGTCGACCGCGGAGCGCGCGCAGCTGATCCGCCGGGTGGTCGACGAGGCGCTCGGCCTCGGCATCCTGGAACCGCTGCTCGAGGACGCCTCCATCACCGAGATCATGGTGAACGGCCCGGACGCGATCTTCGTCGAACGGGCCGGCCGGGTCGAGCAGTTGCCGATCCGCTTCGCCTCCAACGACCAGCTGATGCAGACGATCGAGCGGATCGTCTCGACGGTCAACCGCCGCGTGGACGAGACGAACCCGATGGTCGACGCCCGGCTTCCGTCCGGCGAACGCGTCAACGTGATCATCCCGCCGCTGGCCCTCACCGGCCCCACCCTCACCATCCGCCGCTTCCCGCGCTCCTTCACCCTGCACGAGCTGATCGGCTTCGGCTCCCTCGACGAGCCCATGCTGTACCTGCTCGCGGGCCTGGTACAGGCGAAGTTCAACGTGATCGTCTCCGGCGCGACCGGCACCGGGAAGACCACCCTGCTCAACGCGCTCTCCGGGCTGATCCCGGAGGGCGAGCGGATCATCACCATCGAGGACTCCGCGGAGCTGCAACTCCAGCAGTCGCACGTCATCCGGCTGGAGTCCCGCCCGCCGAACGTCGAGGGCAACGGCCGCATCACCATCCGCGACCTGGTCCGCAACTCCCTGCGGATGCGGCCCGACCGGATCGTGGTCGGCGAGGTCCGCGGCGGCGAGTCGCTCGACATGCTCCAGGCGATGTCCACCGGCCACGACGGCTCCCTGGCCACCGTCCACGCCAACAGCGCCGAGGACGCCCTGATGCGGCTCCAGACCCTGGCGTCCATGTCGGACGTCGAGATCCCGTTCGTCGCGCTGCACGACCAGATCAACAGCGCGGTCGACGTGATCGTCCAGCTCACCCGGTTCGCCGACGGCGCCCGCCGGATCACCGAGATCGCCCTGCTCGACAGCCACGGCGGAGAGCCGTACCGGCTGGCCACGATCGCCCGGTTCAATGCCCGGCCGATGACCCCCGACGGCCGGATCCACGGCGCCTTCGAGTACTTCCCCCTCCCGCGCCGTACCGCCGACCGCCTCTACATGGCGAGTCAGCCGATCCCGCCGGCCTTCGGAGTGGCGCACACGGCACACGAACTGACGACCAGGGAAGCCCGGTAACCGCCATGGACCTCGACGACCTCATCACCCTCACCACCGGCGTGACCCTGCTGACCTGCGCCCTGGCCGTCGCGGGCGTCCACGTGTACGCCAAGGGCCGCGCCCAGCGGGCCGCGCTGGTGGAACGGCTGTCGTACACGGGCCAGGCGCCCCTCACCGGCCGCCGGCGCCGCTTCCGCGACCTGGACCGGCGGCTGCGCCGCACCGGCGCCGGCCGACGGCTGGAGCTGAAGCTGGCGGCCACCGGCCTGGACGTCACGCCCGGCGAGTTCCTCGTGTACATGCTGGCGACGGTGACCGGCCTGTGGCTGGTCGGCCAGGCCGTCCTGGCGCCCTTCTTCGGCCCGCTGGCCGGCCTGCTGGGCATCTGGGCGGCGCTCCAGTTCCTCAACTGGCAGCGCCAGAAACGCATCGAACGGTTCATCAACCAGCTCCCCGAACTGGCCCGCATCCTGGCCAACGCCACCCACGCCGGCCTCGCCCTGCGCACCGCCGTCGGCATGGCCGCGGAGGAGCTGGAGGCCCCGGCGGGCGAGGAACTCGCCAAGGTCGCCAACCAGTTGGCCGTCGGCCACTCCATGGACGACGCGCTGGGCGAACTCGCCGAACGGCTGCCCTCCCGCGAACTGGTCGTCCTCGTCACCACCCTGGTCCTCTCCAACCGCGCCGGCGGCCAGGTCGTCGGCGCCCTGCGCAACCTCACCGAGACCCTGGAGGAGCGCAAGGAGACCCGGCGCGAGGTCCGCACCCAGCTGTCCCAGGTCAGCATGACCTCGTACGCCGTGCCCGCGCTGGGCGTGGGCGCCCTGTTCCTCATGGACAGCGTCTCGGACGGCACCCTGGACCGGATGACCGGCTCGGCGGTCGGCCAGGCCTGCGTCATCGTCGCCTTCGCGCTCTACGCCGTCGGCTTCGTCCTCATCCGCCGCATGTCCCGCATCGACGTCTGAACGGAGGCCCCGGACCATGGAACTGCTGCTCGCACTCGTGATGGGCCTCAGCGTCTGGGGGATCTTCGCCGGGATCCGGATGTACCGGGCCGACGCGAAGCTCCCCGGCGACCTGGCGCTCGCCCTGGAGGTCGGCGCGACCCGCACCAGCGCCGTCGGCTCCCTCGTCGACCGCCTGGGCATGCGCTACGCCCCCGCCGTCCTGCGCCTGATGGGCCCCAAGCAGGTCGCCCGCTACCGCCGCAGGATCGACCTCGCGGGCAACCCGGGCGGCCTGACCATAGACCGCTACGCCGCCCGCCGCGCGGTCTACGGCGCGATCGGCACCGTGGGCGCCCTGGCCGCGTTCCTCCAGGGCAGCCTCTTCACCGCCCTCCTCATGCTGGCCTTCGCGGCCTTCTGGTCCGAGGTCGGCATCTGGTCCGCGATCCGGGTCCGCAAGGACGCCATCGAACGCACCCTGCCCGACTTCCTCGACGTCCTCGCCGTCGTCGTCAGCGCCGGCCTCGGCTTCCGCCAGGCCCTCGACCGGGTCGCCTCCAAGTACGAGGGCCCCTGGGCCGACGAGATCCGCATCACCCTGCGCCAGATGGACCTCGGCATGAGCCGCCGCGAGGCCTTCGAGGAACTGCGCCGCCGTAACGACTCCGAACAGGTCGCCATGTTCGTCACCGCTCTCCAGCAGGGCGAGGAACTCGGCGCGCCGATCGTCGACACCCTCGTCGCGATCGCCAAGGACATGCGCCGTACGGACGCCCAGAACGCCCGCCGCAAGGCGGCCCGCGCGGTCCCCAAGGCCACGCTGATGATCACCACGTTCATGGTCCCGGCGACGATGCTCCTCCTCGGCGCGGGGATGCTGCTCGGCTCCGGCACGGACTTCAGCTCGATCACCGGGGAGTAGGCGGGCGCCATGACGGACGTGACGGCAACCAGCGCGGGCGAGGCCAAGGGCGAGGCCTCGATCCCCCTCCAGGTCAACGCCCTCCAGGCGATGTGCCGCCAGGTCTTCGGCTTCCGCCTCGCCATGATCGCCGTAGCCGCCCCCGCCGCCCTCCTCAACGCCTCCCCGGGCCTGGGCGTCCGCCTGGTCGGCGCGGCCGTGGTCGTCACCTTCATGGGCTCGTACGTCCTCTTCCGCGACTGGGAACGCTTCGGCCCCCTCCTGCTGCGCCACCCCGCCCTGCTGGCCGCCGACACGCTCTTCGGCACCCTGCTGCTGATCTCCGCCGGCCCGGACACCACCCTCGCCTACGTCAGCGTCTGCACCCCGCTGCTGGCCGGCATCGTCTACGGCTGGCGCGGCGCCGCCTGCTTCGCCTCCCTGGAGTCCCTGATCCTGCTGCTGGTCCACGCCACGCTGGAACGGTCACCGGACGTCGGTCTCGCCGAGAAGCTGCTGCTGCCCGGCCTCTGCGTCATCACCGGCGCGGTGGGCTCGACCCTGCGCGGCCTGATGCTCCGCTTCGGCGAGGCCACCCAGGCGCTGACCGCCGTACGGGCCCGGCTCGCCGTCACCGAGGCGCTCGCCGCCGAACGCGCCCGGCTCGCCCGCGAGATGCACGACTCCGTCGCCAAGACCCTGCACGGCGTGGCGCTCACGGCGGACGCCCTGGCCCTCTCGGCGGACCTGGACCCGGCTTTGGTCCGCCGGCACGCGGAACTGGTCGCCCGTTCCGCGCGCCGCGCCGCCGCCGAGTCCCGCGAACTCCTCACGGACCTGCGCCGCGAGCCCGACCCGGCCGACGGCGTGGACGTCCTGCCCGAACTCGCCGCCCGCACCAGCGACTTCGCCGACCGCACCGGCCTGCCGGTCACCTACCGCCCCACCGGCGACCGTACGACGCTCCCCGTCCCGCCGACCGTGGCCCGCCAGCTCCTCACCATCACCGCCGAGGCCATGGAGAACGCCCACCGGCACGCGGCCCCCACCCGGGTCGAGGTCAGCGCGGGCGTCCACGGCGAGCTGCTCACCCTCAGCGTCCACGACGACGGCCGCGGTCTGCCGCCCGGCACCACCCTCGAACACCTGCGCCGCACCGGCCACTTCGGCCTGGTCGGCATGGTGGAACGGGCGGCCTGCGTGGGCGCGCGGATCCGCATCGGCAGCGGGTGCGACGCGCGGGGCACGGAGGTGCGGCTGGAACTGCCGCTGGCGGGGCTGACGGGACGGCCACCACTGTGAACCGATCCCCGATCTTTGGCGCGACGACGAGAGGAGGCCCGGTGCCGAACCCGGACCGGACACCGCAGCACGCCACTTCGCCCGTCCGTGTGATCGTGGCGGACGACAACCCGGTGGTGCGGGCGGGCCTGACCGCCCTCCTCTCCGGGCGCGAGGACATCGCTGTCATCGCGGAGGCCACGGACGGCCGCGAGGCGTACGAGGCCGCCGTCCGCCACCGCCCCGACGTGGTCCTCCTCGACGTCCGCATGCCCGGCGTGGACGGCCTCGCGGCCCTGCCCCACCTCGCGCGGATCGCCCCGGTCGTGATGCTCACCTACAGCCACGAGACGGAGATCGTCCAGGAGGCGCTGCGGCGCGGGGCCGGGGGCTACCTGGTGCACGGGGAGTTCACGGTGGACGAGCTGCTGTCCGCCGTACGGGACAGTGCGCGGGGCAGGGCCCACTTCAGCCCGACGGCGGCGACGGCGGCGCTGGCCCAGATCAGAACCGATGCGACTGCACACGCTGGCCTGGATCCAACTCCCCTATTTTCCCCGACTTCTGCGAAACTGCTTTCGCAACTGCAACCGAATGTGGGACATTCAACGACGGGGGCCTCGCACCGGGAGAGGTTCCGGCTCAGCGCGAGGGAGGCGGAGATCATGGACCACATCGCGTCCGGCATGAACAACCAGCAGATCGCCGCCGCCTGCTTCATCAGCGAGAAGACCGTCAAGAACCACATCAACCGCATCTTCGCCAAGCTCCACAGCAGCAGCCGCTCCGAGGCCGCGGCCAAGTGGCTGGGCACGGCGGTGACCTCATGACCCCCCGCCGCGCCCCCGCCTGGGCCCGCAATTGGGCCCTGGGACCCTCGCGCCGTCCCCCCGTCCCCCCTTACGTTCCTCGTGCCAATGCCTCAGACCGGGAGGAACACCATGAGCGACCTGCTGCTGAAGACCGCCGTCGCGGCCAAGGTCCGGGTGAGCGACTGGACCCACACGACCACCGCGTCCCTACGCCGACGCTCGGCCGACGACAAGGGGCAGACGGCGGTGGAGTATCTGGGGATCATCGCGGTGGTGGTGGCGATTGTGGTGTTGATCGCGAATACGAACTTGGGGCAGACGATCGTGGACAAGCTCACCACTCAGATCGGCAAGGTGGCTCCCTGATCCGACGCCGCGCGTACGACGACTCAGGGCAGGCTTTCCCCATCTACATCATGGTGGTGGCGGGCCTGCTCTTTCTCGCGTTCGCGTACTTCGCGGTCGGCCAGGCGGCGGTGAACCGCAACGGCGCGCAGACGGCAGCCGACGCGGCGGCGCTGGCGGCGGCGCAGGAAACGCGGGACGAGCTGGCCGATCTATGGGTGCTGGACGTCCTCGACCCGGCGAGGTGGCAGGAGATCTTCGATGGCGTCGGAGGGAACAACGCGTGCGGGCGCGCGGATCAGCTCGCGGCGATGAACGACGCCGGCGACGTTGCCTGTTTCCGTGACGGGCTCCTGGCGTACGACGTCACCGTCCGGACGAACAAGCCGATCGGAGCTTCCGTCGTGCCCGGCACGGCGGACAGACGGGCACACGCCTCCGCCACGGCCGTGATCGAGCCGCTCTGCACGTTCGAGCTCCCGGACGAGGGCACCGAGGGCGAGGGCGAGGGCGAGGGGGACGGCGAGGAAGAGGTGGCTCTTCCCAGGCTCACCTGTGAGGACGGGGACGACTGGGAGCTGGACCCGGACGACCTCACCGATCTGCCCGGACCCGAGGACCTCTTCGACGTCCACCTGGCCACCGGCTGACGAGCGAACGACGAGTGGAGAAGGAAGCAGAGTGATGAGCATGCGGTGCACCGCGAAAGCCCGCAGGGGGATGGCCGCGCTGGCGGTTGTGGCCGGGCTGGCCCTCGGCACGGCTGCTTGCGGTGGAGGCGGGGGCGACGACGACAAGAAGCCCCAGAGTTCGTCGTCCACGTCCAAGGAAAGTGGATCGCAACCGAGCACGCAGGAAGGACAGTCCGAGGCGCCGATGGCCGAGCTCAAGGGCCCGAGTGGACTGCTTCTCCAGATCACCACCGCCGTACGGGACTCCGGCGGTTTCGTCACCGTGAACGGCTCCCTCAAGAACGACAGCGGGACGATGGCCACGATCCCGTCCGCGCTGAGCGGCAACGAGACCGAGATCATGAACAACGGCAGGTCCCTCGGCGGAGCCACCCTCGTCGACTCCAAGAGCAAGAAGCGCTACTACGTCCTGCGCGACACGGAGGGCCGTCCCCTGACGACGACCGGCTTCTCCACCCTCAAGCCCGGTGAATCGATCGACGTGTTCCTGCAGTTCCCGGCCCCGCCCGCGAGTTCCACGGACGTCACCTTCTCGCTGCCGCTGTTCCCCAGCGCGGTCATCAAGATCGCCGGGTGAGGCCGGCCATGACCCCACGTCTCACTCTGGCGATGGCGACAGCGACAGCCACCCTCGTGATCGTCGGCCTGGCCCCCGCCGCCCGGGCCGACGACAGCTCGCCGAGCGTGCCCCCCGGCACCGAGCCCACGGCGACCGCGCCCGTGGACGTCGACGCCAACGACCCGGACCTCAAGCTCCCCGAGGGCGGCACCCTGGCCGAACCGAAGGTGCTCGACATCAAGCAGGTCGTGGAGGACCAGTCCGGCGACGAACGCCGTGAGGACACGAACGCGGACGTGACGTTCGCCCTCCAGGCGGAGGTCCTGTTCGGCAAGGACAGCGCGAAGCTGGGCGCCGACGCGAAGGCCCGTATCGCCGTGATCGCGGACGAGATCAAGAAGCAGAACACCACCCTGGTCCGCGTCTTCGGCTTCACCGACAACCTCGGCTCCTCGGCCCACGGCGACGTCCTGTCGAAACAGCGCGCCGACGCCGTCCAGGCCGAACTCTCCGGCGACCTCAACAACCCGAACATCACCTTCGAGGTCCGCGGCTACGGCGAGCAGTACCCCATCTCCGACAACTCCACGGAGGAGGGCCGCAAGAAGAACCGCCGGGTGGAGGTCACGTTCCCGCGGACGGCGAGCTGACAGGCCGCGCCGCCGCTCACACCGCCACGGCGCGGACCGCGTCCCCGCAGAGCTTCTTCATGTCATCCGCGTCCGAGGTGACGACGATGCGCGGACCGGAGAAGCTCAACGCCGTCGCCGCCACCACCGAGTCGATCGCGTACTTGTGCCCGTGCAGGTTCGCGTTCCGCCCCGTGACGTTCGGGTCGTTGTCCATGAAGTTGCACAGCCCCTCGCTGTCGAGGAGCAGCACACCATGGCTCAACTGGATTTGTCCGCGCGCCGTTCCGTACTGCCGCTCTCCCCGTGGCCCGCTACGGCACGCTCACCGGACGTCAAGGCCTCAGCCTCGCGGAAGATCTCCGCAGCCCGCTCCTGGACCTCGGGCGAAGGCAGGCCGGTCTCCTTCTCCTTCGCCTGGAGCAACTCCTCTAGCAGATCGCGCTGTATCTGCCGCTCGACGGCAGCACTCACATACGCGGAGAATCCTCGCGAGCCCACCCGGGCCTTGACCGCCGCGATGAGGCCGGCGGGCATGGAGACGCTGGCTTTCTGGGCCGGGCCGTCCTCTTTGCCGTACTGCTCGACATCACCCATGTGGCGAGAGTAGTGAAAGATGTAGGAATCACGCCTTGCCCGTCAGGGCCCCTCGCCCTTGCTCGGGACGTCCGGAGCCGATTCGGGCACCGGGTCGGCGACGAAGGTTCCACGGCCGTGAACGGTCTCGATGAGGCCGCGGTCGCGCAGAGTCTGGGCCGCCCGTCGGACAGTGAGGTAGGCGACGCCGTACTCCTGCGCGAGATCGCGCTCGGAGGGCAGGCGGGCGCCGGGCTGGAGTTCTCCGGCTCGGATCCTCGCCTCCACGTGGTTGGCCAAGGCGACGTAGATGAGCTGGGAACCCCGCGGGTTGAAGTCGGGTACCTCGCTGTGGTCACTCACAAGAGCAACGTAGGTCGATGCCAAGCTACGCGAATCTTCAGAGAGCTATACATAGCTCTGCATGGCTTAGTAAGGTCGTGCACAGATGATGCCCCGGCGACCGCGCGAACGGCCCCGGGGCGTGGCCACCAACCCGATGGAGGTTGATGACAATGAGCATTATCCACGCGCTGCTGCGCTGGATCACGGGCGTGTTCGGGCCCGGTACCGGCAGGCGTCGTGCGGGCAGGCGCCCTGCTGCGGTGGCCGCCGGTATCCCGGCCAGCCCCACCCCGGTGACCGTACGGCTCCCCGCGCCCCGTTCCCCGTACGGGCTGCCCGAGCAGCTGGACGGCGCCGCCACCGCTCCCATCCGCCCGTACGTGCTCGCGGCGGAGCGGGCCGACCGGGAACGGGCGCGGCAGGCGCGGCGTCGCGCTGCCCTGGTCCTGGCGGCGGACGTCGGTGTCGACCTGGACCGGCATGTGATCGGTGCGGAGCGGGCGGCGTGACGGGGGCCGGGGACAGGGCGCCCCGCCCGCCGGTGCGGATGTGTGCGCGCTGCCAGGTGATCACGGAGACTCCGGTGGTGGTGGGTGTGGTCCACCAGAACTCGGGTCCCGGTTTCGTCGTGTACGCGTGCCAGGCATGCGCCGCGCACTACCCGCCGCAGCCGGACGTCCTCACCGTCCCGCACCCGACCGGTCGGGCGGGTGACGAGCGGTGAGCGTACGAGAGCTGTCACCGGAGTGCGCGCTGGGAAGCCGACCAGGATACGAGGACATACACGTCGCGTGCCGCCGCCTGCGGGACATCCCGCTCCCGCACAGCCGGGGCCTACTGCTGCTGAGTCGCTGCGGCTGCGCCTGCCACCGCCCGCCGTCGAGGGAGGAGGCACGGTGAACGCCGGTACCTCGCCCGAGCCGCGCCCTCCCGCCTGACGCAGCGCACCACCCGTGGTGCGCCGGCCCGGACCCGCGCTCACGACGGTGGCGGAGACCCGACCGTACGGGGCCTCGTATGTCCGGTTCGATGTCGATCCATCCGGAGCGGCCTCCCCGGCAGACCTCGTAGATGCCTTGGTCGGAGTGTCCCGGGCGGCGGGGAGTGCACGACGACGCGAACCGCCAGGCCCACCGGCAGCCTTGTCGCTCACAGCGCCTGTCGGTGGGCTGTGCCCAGTGCTCTCCGGATCGTGGCGATGACCATCGCCGGAGAGTGGAACACATCCTCCGCGGTAAACCGCAGGACGATCCGTACCTCGGCGCATTGCTGGAGGTCGTTGAAGCGGACGATGTCACGGCGGTGGTCGTCGCGGTAGCCGTGGTAGGCGTACCCCTCGATCTCGACGGCGACGCCCTGCGCCCGGAACAGGAAGTCGGGGCGCAGGAGTCGTCCGCCGGGGGTGATGAGTTCGGCCTGCGTCTCGGGATGCAGATCGGCGTCGTACATGCGCAGTCGGGCGACCGTCTCCGCCGGTGACCCGGAGACGGGGTCGGCGAGTGCCAGCCAGTCGCCGGCGCGGACGGCGCCGCGCGGCCGGTGGGAGAGGGCGGAGGTGACCGCGTCGAGGCGGGTGAGCGGTGCCCGGCGGACCCGCCTCTCACCCACCGCCACTGTGCGGTACGACAGCGCGGAGTCGACCGCCACCAAGGCTTCGTCCCGGGGCCCGGAGAGCAGCAGGTCGGCCAGGGTGCGGGCGGCGCCGGTGACGCGCAGCCCACCGCACGAGGCGAGCTCGACCACCTCATCGGCGCTCAGTGCACCGCGATGGACTCGTACCCCGTTGCGCTGTCGAATGCCGTCGAGATCGGTGAACTCTGCCTTGACCTTCAGCAGTTCGATCCTCCATGCCCAGGCCGCCGCCCGATGACTGACCACGAGCTCCGGCGCCGCAAGCTGCACCGCACGTAGCCGTGTCGCAAAGTCCGGCCGCACCCCCGGCTGCACCCACACACCGCCGCCGAGGGACCCCCACCCCTCCTCCCTCAGCCGCCGAAACACAGTGGCCCGTGCCCATCCCGCGTCAACGGCCCACGCCACCACCAACAACCCACCCACGGCCACATCCCGCAACGCCCGCATCACCCAAGCTTTCCACCCCCCGCCAACGCCCCGTTCTCCTCTGTGGATAACCGGCAAGTGTGTTCCGAGTCTCAAGGGCGCTCACGGTCATGCTTCCCCGACCTGTGAAAAGGCGCATTCGGCGGTGGAGTCCCTGAGACGGAAGACACACTTGACCCACGAGAGATGCTCTTGGGGCGTGGCTCACCCACCGATCGGCAGGACGTCCGGAACCTCGGGCTTGTTCGTGCATGCCAGTTGGTCCGCCAACGTGCGTATCAGGCGGACGGTCAGCTTTTGGTGGAACTCATCCGTGAACTTGGCCGTGCTGGGCTTGGCGACCCTGACCTCGATGAGAACTTGCGCCTGCCTCGTTGCGCCCGGGATGTCGCAGCGGAAGTTGACCACGGCATCCACTGATGAGCGGTCGGCGACGTAGACGTCCGTAGCCGCTCGATGCCAGC
Organism: Streptomyces sp. NPDC041784; assembly: GCF_055591025.1. NCBI lineage: Bacteria > Bacillati > Actinomycetota > Actinomycetes > Kitasatosporales > Streptomycetaceae > Streptomyces > Streptomyces sp. NPDC041784. The sequence goes on along the minus strand of NZ_JBVJAB010000004.1, from coordinate 484,242 downwards.
GGTCGGTGTAGGTCTGCATTGCCTTCAGGGTGTCCGCGGACCAGGCCACCATGGCGGAGAATCGATGCTCGCCCGAGAGTCGGCAGACGTCGTACTCGTCGAGCCTTCGAACTTGTTGTAGGGCTCGGTCGCTTCCTTTGTCAGCCCGTGCATGATCGCGGCGGCGGAGATCGCGCTGTTCGTGAACTTGAGCTCGTCGGGCCCGAGGATCTCCTGCAGAGACTCCATGTTCCCGGCTCCGAACAGCGTGTCGCAGGTTTTCGTCTGCGTGGGGTATCTTTTTTGCTCAGGGACCGCTCCTCCGAACAACCTGTCGACAATGCCAGCGCCGCTGTCGCTCCGCACCAGGCAACCCGGCTCAGAGACTTCATTGTTCGCGATGGCCGTCTCCCGGCCAGGTAGGACTGTTCGACGCTCGCCATCGTCACAGCACGCTCGGAATCTCGGGGCCGTTGGCGCAGGGCAGTCTCTTGGCCAGGCTGCGGGCCAGTCCGGCGGTCAGCTCGCCCAGGAGCTTGGTGTCGAAGCCGGGGACGTTCCTCACCTCGGTCTCCACTTCGAGGGGGAGTTCGGCCTCCTGCTCCTGGCGGGACCCTTCGACCTTGCAGGGAAACACGGCGGTGAGGTGCAGGCCGGAGTCCTCGCGCAGCAGGTGGACGTCGCTGCCTGCCGACTGCCAGCCCTTCCTGGACGCGATACCGTCCTCGATATCCTTCGGAGTGTCGAGAGACCAACGGACGTATGAGGTGAACCGCGCACTCGTTCCGTCGAGGCCCAGCTCGCAGGGATGAGCGGTATTGGCGTAGTGCCCTTGGCTGCCGGGCTCCCAGGCCTTCGCGACATCCGCCCGTTCGGACAGTACCTCGTCCATCGGGAACGTCTGGTTCCGTATAGCCAGGGTGCCCTCGCCCATCTCGTCCTGCAGCGCATCGATCCTCTCGGCGCCGAACAGGGCGTTGCAGGTGCTCCAGCCGATCGGAGCATCGCTTCGGTCCTTGGCGTCCTTCTCCGCGCAACCGGAGAAGGCTGACAGCACGACCACCGTCGCGACCACCATGCCGAGTCTCCCAGAGGCTTTTCCGGCCGACATCACTGCGACACCTTCTCCGCGTCGGAGATGGCGTCCTTGCCATCTCTGTAAGAACCCTCGATCTGTGGGACGAGAGCGTCCTTCTCCTGCTGGGTCATACCGACGGCATCGGCATAGTTGGACACGGGCACCCAGACTCCGCGCTCCCCGACCTTCTCGAGACGCTGAACCTCCTGCAGTGCTTGGGGATCGTTCTTGTACTCGTTGTCCTGCAAGTACTGCATCGTGTGGTTGCCGTAGGCCGTGCTGATCGTCGAGGCGCCCGACTCCAGCACGATCGGGACGACGGTGGTGGCGACGACGCCGGCGGCCGGTCCCAGGACCAGCGCCGTGCCACCGGCGGCGGCCGCCGTGACGACTCCGGTCATCAGGCTCTTGCGCCATTCGCCCTGCTTGCCCAACTCCAGGTTCTCGGCGGTCTCGTCGTCCTTGAACTCCTCCCGGATCCCGTGGGACCGGGACTCGTCGAGGATCCCGTTCACCTTGGCCGAGTTGTGCGCGAAGGAGATTCCGTCGTCACGGTCGCCTTCGAGCGCCGCGAGTCCGCTCGCCGAGTAGACCTGTTGGGCGGCGGACAAGGTCTGGTAGCCGTCCTGGTCCGCGGCGACCAGCATCATGAAGTTCCGCGCCTCCTCCTGCCCGAACGAGGCACGCGTCGAACCGTCGCTGCTGTTCGCGAAGATGCGGCCGCGGCCCGTTTCGTCACCCGAGGCGCCGAAGTCCTTGATGGAGTAATTGAGGTCGTCAATGTACGCCGCACCCATGCGGGCCAGACTGTCCTTCATGACCTCATGTGGGGGCCCATCGTCGGAGGCGACGTTGTAGCGGTCGATCACCTTGTCCATGATCTTCCACGTCTCCCCGTCCCGGTGCAGCACCGGCGGATCCGCGTCCCACGCCGCCCCCGTCGTCGCCGCCTCCAGCGCGTGGCCCAGGGCGTCGGGGCCCATGTCGCGGGCGTGTTTCGCCTCGTCGCTGCCCGGGTGGACGAGGCTGTCCGGGGCCCACTCGAAGTCCTTCTTGTTCAGCTCGTCGAAGTACGAGTCGAAGTCGAGCGTGCCGTCCTTGTCGACCGTGCCGTCCTCGTTGTACGCCGTCGGCGGGTCGGTGAAGAACTTCTTCGCGGCCTCGGGGCTGTGCCCGAGCCCCTCCAGGACGCTGGTCAGCGGGTCGTATCCGGCACCGGTCTTTCCGGACGGGTTGAAACCCCAGTCGAGATCGGCCCCGCCGGTCACGGGCTTGCCCTCCATGAACCGGTTCGGGTCCTTCTTGTGCAGCTGGACGATGTGCTCGGCGATCGGGTTGATGAACCGCGCGTCGTAGTTGCCGTAGCGCAGCAGACCGCCGAGCACCTGGTAGCCGTAGTAGGAGTTGGTCGACGCGGGGTCCAGCACGATCGGCTGGGTGCCCAGCTTGCGGAACTCCGACGACCAGCTCGCCGGCAGGTGCGACCTGTTGTCGGGGTCGGTCGCCGAGGCCAGGGCCAGGCCCATGTTCCGCTGGAGTTGACGCGTGAGGGCGAGCCGTTCCTTGTTGTCGCCCATGGTGCCGTCCAGAGACATCCGGCCGTAGAACTCCAGCGCTTCCTTCGGACCGCCGAGCGACTTGTAGAAGTCCGTGGAGAAGTCGGCGTCCTTGGCGTTGAACTTCATGATGGAGTTCAACTCCATGTACTGCTTGTCGCTCATCTCCGGGCCCAGCTTGGCCAGTTCGGCCGCGCGCTCGGCCTGGGCGTCGTCCAGGGACTCGTAGGACCGGTGACCGGCGTTGTGCTTGTCGTTGCCGTGGCTCTTGGCCAGCGCGCGGGCCAGCGAGGTGTCGATCTCGGAGGCGTGCGCGACCAGCCGGTTGACGCGGTCCTCCAACTCCTGCTTGGCGTCGAGCTGTTCCTGCGTACGTTCGTCGGTGTCGCCCCGGATGTGCGCGAAGAAACAGCGGACCCTGCCCTCGCCGATGTCCTCGACGCGGACCCCGAGGTTCGCGGCGTCCTGCTGGACCGCGGTCCTGATCTTCTTCTGGAGCGCGACGAGTTCCGTGTGGCCGTCGACGAGCAGCTTGTGGATGCTGTCGGCCTCGGTGTGCAGGTCGGAGATCTCCTTCGTCGTCTTCGTGACGAACTCCCGGGTCACCGTGGCGTTCACACCGGCCCACCGGGCCGCGTCCGACTTGGTCTGCATGCCCTTGCGGGCTGCCTCCGCGGCGGTCTTGAGCGCGTCCACGCTCTTCTGCCAGTCCGAGACCGCGGTGCCGAGCTTGCCGAGGTCGACCTCGACAAGGTCCGTGTACGTGAGGGCCATCGGGCTGCTCCTACTGGAAGTACTTGCTGATCTGCGACACGGGCAGGGCGGAACCGCCGCTGTCGAGGATCACCGCACCGATCTTGACGTCGTCGTCGGCGTGGAGCTTCTTGGTGAAGTCGAGGTGATCGGAGATGTGGGCGCAGGCCTGGAGGACCGTCTTCAGCTGCGACGTCCAGATCTCGACCGTCGTCTCCAGAGCGCCGCCCGAGGCGAACCCGTGCGACTTCAGCGTGGCGGCGGCCTGGCTCGAGGACCCCACACCCTCCTTGTTCGCCCCCGCGCCGGCGATGTCCGCCCCGGCTTGGAGGTCCTCGTACAGGAGGTACGCGTCGTGGCCGACGGCGCCGAGGTCGTCCTGGTTGACCACCAGGTCACCGCTGCCGCCACCCTGGTCCGCCGGGATCTGGTTGAGCCGCATCCGTGTCGACCCGTGCTCGGCGGCGTCCGCCTTCAGCTGCTCCCATTCGTCCCAGGCCATGCCAGTGCCCTCCCCGTGGGTCCCCCATGGTGGTCGCGACCTGCGCGGCGTGCCGGGAAAACATTGCCGGGCACGTCGGGTCGCGGGTCTTCGCCCGGACTTTAACGGACGGCACGGGCGGCAGAAGGGGCGGCAGAGGTGTCAACCCCGGTTGTGGCCGGAGAAGATGGCCGAATGGCTGGAGATCGTCACAGCACGCCGACGCCGTCCAGGCGTCACTCTCTCCTCGCACATCTCGCCCCAAGATCAGCCGTTCTTGTAGCGGGGCAGTCTCTCGGGAAACTGACGGGGAGTCGTGCATTCGGCCAGCTTGTAGGCGTGCTTGGTGAGTTGATAGGCGAAGTCGGTCAGGATCTGTCGCAGCTCCACACCGGTGAGCCTGACATCTCCGTCGCTACTTACCTCGGTGAGGATCGCGTAGGTCTCGGACGCGCTGTCGGAGGGGACGAAAGGGGGAACACATGACACGTACACGCGTGCGACGGCATCCTCGTCGGCATCGAGGTGAGCCAGGGCCTCGACGCCGTCGACGGACACACGGATGATTCCGTGCTCGTCACCGGCCTCCCGGTAATAATCGACCCATTGATCCTTGGTGACGGGTTGGACCTCGGCCTGGCCCCACAGGGAAGAGTTGCCGCTCGTGTGCACGTAGCAGTAGAAGCTGAAGCTCTCTCCGGTGCCTCTGTGGCTGGAGCCGTCTTCCGCTGATTGCACCTTCGGCAGTATTCGAGTCACCACGCCCCGCTCGAGCGTGCCCTCGCACACCTTCTCCGGCAGAAGGTAGAGCCCCTTGATGGTGAAGAGCCAGGTACCACCACCCACCAGGCAAAGAATAAGGAGGCCGAGCAGGAAGCCTTTCCCGCTCTGCCAGGTGGCGTCGGTTCCCTGACTCCGCTGAGCCGTGTTCACGGGGGGCGCTCCTTCGTCCTGCTCAACAATTCACCAGCGGCGTCACAGCCGTGTCCGGAAGCTGTGAACGGCGCGGCTCCCCTGTGATGCGTCGACACGCTATCGGCAGCCGTCGGCCGCCCGTCCGGGGCGGATGCGTGGACTGGCTGGAAGTGAACGGCTCGCTGACCGTTGTGCCGTCAGCGGTCGTCCGGTGTGGTCTCCACCCGCACCTCCACGCGCCCGCCCGCCCGCACTCCCCACCCCGCCATCGCCCCCGCCGCCGCCTCCAGCACATGCCGCGACCGCAGCCGGGGCAGTCCCAGGCGGCCCGGGCGCATGGTGCGAACGGCGATCACGGTCAGCCGGTGGTCGAGATACGCGACGTCGATCGGCATGCGCATACGGAAGGTGTGCACGCTGCCCGCCGGTGTCAGGAGCATCGCCCCCTCGACGGAGTCCCGCCCGAGCAGCCCCTTGGTGCGGGCCCGGTAGGAGGCTGCGATCTCCAGGGGGACCCGGAGTCCGTCCTCCCCTCCCACGACCAGTTCTCCCCGGCCGTCCTGCCAGCGTGCCATCCCCGTCTTCCCTCCGCCGCGTCGCTACCCTCAGCACGGTAGCGAGCCGGGATGAAGAGGTGACCGTCGTATGCGGAAGATCGTCCTGATGATGGGGGTGTCCCTGGACGGGTACATCGAGGGCCCGGACCGTGACATCTCCTGGCATGTGGTCGACGAGGAACTGCACCAGTACTTCAACGACACGATCCGGCAGATGGGCGGCCTGCTCGGCGGGCGCGTCACCCATGAACTCATGGCCGGTTACTGGCCCACGGCCGACGCCGACCCGGACGTCTCCGCCATCGAAGCCGACTTCGCGGCCATCTGGCGGGACATGCCGAAGTACGTGTACTCGCGGACGCTGGAGAGCGCCGACTGGAACACGACGATCGTCCGGGAGGTCGTCCCCGAGGAGGTCGAGGCCCTCAAGAACCAGCCCGGCACCGGCGACCTGGGCCTCGGCGGCGCCGACCTCGCCGCCGTGTTCCTCGGTCACGGCCTCGTGGACGAGATCCACCTCTGCGTCCATCCCGTGCTGATCGGCCGGGGCAAGCCGCTCTTCCCCGAGACCGACACCGAATCCCTGACCTCGCTCCGGCTCATCGAGACACGCCGTTTCGGCAACGGCGTCGTCCTGCTGCGGTACGCGATCCAGCGCTGATCGCGTCGGTCCGGCGCGGGGCCGCCACGTGACCGTGGGGGCAGGGAAAATCCGCGGCACCCCACACGCCCCCTCTGCCACCATCCCCCCATGACAGACACCGGCCCCGATCCGAAGCCCACCTTCGAAGACCTTCTCGCCGAAGGCGCCGCCGTCCCCACCGAAGGGTGGGACTTCTCGTGGTTCGAGGGGCGGGCCAGTGAGGCGCGGCCCTCGTGGGGGTACGCCGTGGCGTTGGGGGAGCGGCTGGGGCGGGCGGCGGCCGCGCTGGACGTCCAGACCGGGGGCGGGGAGGTGCTCGACTTCGCGCTCGGGCGGGCGGACAGGGCGCCCGGGCTCGTCGTCGCCACCGAGGGGTGGCCGGCGAACGTCGCCAAGGCCACCGCACTGCTGCGGCCGCGCGGTGTCGCCGTCGTCGCGTCCCCGGAGGACGGCCCGTTGCCGTTCGCCGACGCGAGCTTCGACCTCGTCTCCAGCCGGCATCCGGTGCGGCCCCTGTGGGACGAGATCGCGCGGGTGCTGGAGCCGGGCGGGACGTACGTCGCGCAGCACGTCGGGCCCCGGAGCGTCTTCGAGCTGGTGGAGTGGTTCCTGGGACCGCAGCCGGAGGCGGTGAGCGGCGCCCGGCACCCCGACCGGGAGCGCGCCGATGCCGAGGCGGCGGGGCTGGAGGTCGTCGAGCTGCGGGCGGAGCGGCTGCGGGTGGAGTTCCACGACATCGCCGCCGTCGTCCACTTCCTGCGCAAGGTGGTCTGGATGGTGCCGGGCTTCACCGTGCCGGCGTATCTGCCCCGGCTGCGGGAGCTGCACGAGCGGATCGAGGCCGAGGGCCCCTTCGTCGCCCACAGCAGCCGTCATCTGATCGTGGCGCGCAGGCCCGCCGGGTGAGCCGGCGGCGGCTCACGCGTGCGGGCCGGTCGTGACCTTGCCGATCACCAGTTCCGCCGTCGCTTCCAGGACCTCCCCGACCCGCTCGGCCCGCTCGCCCAGCTCCCGTGTCTGTCCCGTCGCCAGCCGGGTCAGCGGCTCCACCGTGACCGTTGTACGGCGGCCCCGGCGCCGCTGGTGCCAGACGCCCGCCACCACACCGTCGACCAGCAGCACGGGGTGGTTGCCCGCCTGTCCGCCGGCCAGCGCCCGCTGCCACGCCGCCCCGGGGAAGAGCAGCTCGCGCGGCTGGGCGGCGACGGCGTACGCGTCGAAGTACGGGAGCAGGTGCACGCCCCGGACGTCCGCCGCCGGGTCCGGGAAGCCGGTGTCGCCCGCCGCCACCCACGCCGGGGCGCCCTCGAACAGCACCTCCTCCACCTCGCCGTCCGCCGCGAGCCGTGCGAAGAGGTCCGCGGCCCAGCCGCCGGGCGCCGCCAGCCACTTGGCGAAGTGCCGCGGCGTCGCCGGACCGTAGGCGGCGAGGTAGCGGCGGACGAACCGCCGCAGGGCCTCCTCCGGGGCCAGGGGGTCGAAGAGCGGCGGGCGGGTGTACGTCACCTTGCGGCCGCGGTTCGGGGCGAAGCACAGGGCACCCGACTGGCCCGCCCGGTGCAGGACCTGCCGCCAGCGCGGCCACAGGTCCTGGAAGGCGGGCATCACCAGGTCCCCGGCCCAGGGCCCGGTGCGCGCGACGACCTCCTCGCCCAGTTCCTCCACCGTCAGGGACACCCCGTCGAGCGCCTCCCCGATCGCCGCCACCACCTGCGTCGCCTGCTCCCCGGTCAGCCGGACGCCGGGCGGGAAGGGGCTCGGGCCGGCCGGGACCGCCGTCAGCGCCGCGCACCACAGGGGGAGTTCGGCGGCGGGCAGCAGATGCACCGTGCCGCGCGGGCCGTGGGTGCGCACCAGCGACCGGTCCTCCCACAGCGCGGCCCGTACGTCCGCCCGGGTGACCCCCTCGGTGCGCACGCCCACCGACAGCTCCGCCGCGGACGGCACCTGCGCGTGCGCCCCGAGCATCGCCGCGACGGCCTGCGCGGGCCGCCCGGAGCCGGTCGCGAGCGGATTGGCCAGGAACTGCCGCTCGAGCCGGCGCGCGGAGGCCTCTCGCCACGTGATCCTCACGGTCATGGCGCCGACGCTAGAACGCGAAGAGGTCGGATCCTGTCCTCTTCACCCGCCCGGCGTGTGGCCCGGGGCACCTCCCCTAAAAGGGCATTACCTGCCACTCCGTCGCAGAACGCCCGGCGTCTTCACGGGGTTTCCGCATCGTTATCGCCATCGGTTCGCATACGGCGTGGGCCTCACGTAAGTTCATGCCCAGGCAATTCGCGTGAGCAAAGCTGCGTGGACGTCACCGCGCAGTGGAGGGGGCTGCGCGGTGCCGTTCGCGTCAAGCCGGCGTTCGCGGCCGGGTTAGCCCGTCGGGGGGACGGGCGGGCAACTGGTCGACCGTCGTCCAAGTCGTGCGAAAACCTCCACTTCTCCAGGCAGGTGGCCTTGTTCCCCTGGGATTCCGTTGTGTTCCGGCCATGAATCACCCATGAACGATGCCGTGAGCGGTCATCACGGCGTCGCCGGGCGACTCCGGAGAGTAGTTGTCGTGCGCCGATGTACGCGACATCACTTACGAAGGGTTATGGTGGAAACCCCCCCTCGGGCCGGTCCGTCTCCCCCCCACGGACCGGCCCGTTTTTTTGTGCTCCCGGGCCCCCGGTGACGCTCCCGCGACGCTCCCGCGCCCCCACCCCGCTCAACGCCCGGAGCCTCGCGGGGGTAGGCTTCGCCGTCGTCGGGGGACCGCACCGTACGGAGGGGCTGACAATCACGTGAACCTGCGCGACAAGCTGCGCGGCCTTCTGGTCAGGCTGTACGCACGCCGGGTGGAAGGTCACCTGGACCACGCTCAGGTGCCCAAGCACATCGGCGTCATCATGGACGGCAACCGACGCTGGGCGAAGGCCGCGGGTTCCACCACCGAGCACGGCCACCGCGCCGGTGCCGACAAGATCGAGGAGTTCCTCGGCTGGTGCTCCGAGACGGACGTCGAGGTCGTCACCCTCTGGCTGCTGTCGACGGACAACCTCGACCGCGCCCAGGAGGAGCTCGTCCCCCTCCTCGGCATCATCGAGGGCGTCGTACGCACCCTCGCCGCCGACGGCCGCTGGCGCGTCCACCACGTCGGCACCCCGGACATCCTCCCCTCCCACGTCCAGACCGCGCTGAAGGAGGCCGAGGAGGCCACCGCGCACGTCGACGGGATACTGGTCAACGTGGCCATCGGCTACGGCGGCCGCCAGGAGATCGCCGACGCCGTGCGCTCGATGCTCGTCGACGCGGCGGACCGGGGCACCTCGCTGGAGGACCTCGCCGACTCTGTCACCGTCGACCTGATCGGCCGCCACCTCTACACCGGCGCCCAGCCCGACCCCGACCTGGTGATCCGCACCAGCGGCGAACAGCGGCTGTCCGGATTCATGCTCTGGCAGACGGCGCACTCCGAGTACTACTTCTGCGACGTCTTCTGGCCGGCCTTCCGCAAGGTCGACTTCCTGCGCGCCCTGCGCGACTACGCGGCCCGCCACCGCCGTTACGGCGGCTGACGCACGGACACCCCTCCCCGCGGGGAGCTGCGACGAGTACCCCGGTTTGGGACGCAAGTAACAAGGAGTTCACCGGCGCGCCGTCATATGCCCTGGCATGGTGGCGCATCTTCGAGGGCATAAGCCAAGCAGGTCGACGCCCGAACCACGGGTGTCGGATCTCAGCGGGCGGCACGGGGCCGTCCGCCCGGGAGGCCCCTTGCACCAGCCCGACCGTGCGGTCACGGCACGGAAGAAGCAGCGGGAGGCCGGTCCTCGGCCCGTGCATCGGGGCCGTCGACCGGTCCAGCTCCACTCCGTCGCTCCCCGACCTCATCCGAGGGGGTACGTCCTTCCGTGGTGACCAGCACAAAGCGCCGTATGCCAGACCGGCGCACCTATGTTCTCGACACCAGCGTCCTGCTGGCCGATCCGAACGCCCTGACCCGCTTCGACGAGCACGAGGTCGTGCTCCCCATCGTCGTGGTCACGGAGCTGGAGGCCAAGCGGCACCATCCCGAACTCGGCTACTTCGCCCGGCAGGCGCTGCGCCTGCTGGACGACTACCGGGTGAAGTTCGGTCGCCTCGACGCCCCCATCCCGATCGGGGAACTCGGCGGGACCGTGCGTGTCGAGCTCAACCACTCGGATCCCAGCGTGCTGCCGTCCGGCTACCGCCTGGGGGACAACGACTCACGCATCCTCGCGGTCGCGCGCAACCTCCAGGCCGAGGGGTTCGACGTCACCGTCGTATCGAAGGACCTCCCGCTGCGGATCAAGGCGTCGTCGGTCGGTCTTCTCGCCGAGGAGTACCGCGCCGAACTCGCCATCACGGACTCCTCCGGCTGGACCGGAATGTCCGAACTGACCCTGCCCGCCGAACAGGTGGACGTCCTCTTCGAGGAAGGACACGTGTACGTCGCGGAGGCCGCCGAGCTGCCCGTGCACACGGGGCTCACCATCCAGTCGGAGCGCGGCAAGGCGCTCGGCCGGGTCACCCCGGAGGGCAACATCCGGCTGGTGCGCGGCGACCGGGAGGCGTTCGGCATCAAGGGCCGCAGCGCCGAGCAGCGCATCGCGCTCGACCTGCTGCTCGACCCGGACATCGGCATCCTGTCGATGGGCGGCCGGGCCGGCACCGGCAAGTCGGCGCTGGCGCTGTGCGCGGGCCTGGAGGCGGTCCTGGAGCGCCGTCAGCACCAGAAGGTGATGGTCTTCCGGCCGCTGTACGCGGTGGGCGGGCAGGAGCTGGGCTATCTGCCCGGTTCCGAGGCCGAGAAGATGAGCCCCTGGGCGCAGGCGGTCTTCGACACGCTGTCGGCCGTCACCTCCCGCGAGGTCATCGAGGAGGTCACCGCCCGCGGCATGCTGGAGGTCCTGCCCCTGACCCACATCCGGGGCCGCTCCCTGCACGACGCCTTCGTGATCGTCGACGAGGCCCAGTCGCTCGAACGGAACGTCCTGCTGACCGTGCTCTCCCGGATCGGCGCCAATTCGCGGGTGGTTCTCACCCATGACGTGGCACAGCGGGACAATCTGCGCGTCGGCCGGTACGACGGTGTCGTCGCCGTCGTCGAGAAGCTGAAGGGGCACCCGCTCTTCGCCCATGTCACGCTGAACCGGTCCGAGAGGTCCCAGATCGCGGCGCTTGTGACCGAAATGCTGGAGGACGGGCAGATCTGACCGCTGACGGCACAACTTCATAAGCTTTGAGCGCCACTTGGCGTCGTCCGGCAAAGGCTGTGAGCCTAGCCGGGCGGCGTCGGCGCATGTGGGGGTTTGGCGAAATATCCGGGGCCCCATGAGGTGTGAGCTTTCACACGCAACCCGGAATTGCCTTGCGGTGGCGGGGTACGGCAGAGTCTCACTCCTGTCAGGCCCCGCATACGGCACACCTGTACCCCCAGAGGTACGGAATCGCACGTGCACCACCTTCAACTCCATAGCGTCGCCGTATGCCGCCCGAGCACCATGCGGCGCTCCCCTCCGGGGAGTTGCCCACCGGGCCCGTGCCTCCCGTGACCCCGCAGTTGGGAGGCCAGCGTCCAGGGGCACGATTGCGTCCGCCAGGGTCACCGAAGCGGGCGATGCTGGAAGGAAACCGTGTGAGCCGGATCTCGGTCCGGGGATTCGCAGTGGCCTCGGCCACGGCGGTCACCGCTGTCGGAAGCGTCGTCGGCGTTGCCTCGGGCAGTGTCGCGCAGCCCAACGACGCAGAGGCGACGGCGAGCGACGCGACGCTCCTCGCTGACATACCTGTGGGCCAGCAGGCCCAGGTGCAGACCGCGTCCCTGGCGCAGCAGGCCGATTTCCAGGCCATCGCCGCGGACGAGGGTGCCAAGAAGGACGCCGAGGAATCGGCCCGCAAGGCCGCCGCCGAGACCGCGGTCGCGAAGAAGGCAGCCGCCGAGAAGGCGGCCAAGGAGCGCGAAGAGGCCAGGACCAAGGCCAGCCGCAGCGCCGGCGACTTCCCGGTCCAGAGCTCCTACAGCGTCGCCCAGATCCAGGCCATGGCGGCCCAGATGGTGCCGAGCGGCCAGTTCCAGTGCTTCAGCAACATCGTGAGCCACGAGTCCACCTGGAACTACCAGGCGGTCAACCCGTCGTCCGGCGCCTACGGCCTCTTCCAGGCCCTCCCCGCCGGCAAGTACGCGTCCGCCGGTTCCGACTGGCGCACCAACCCGGCCACCCAGATCAAGTGGGGCCTGAACTACATGAACGAGCGCTACGGCAGTCCGTGTGACGCCTGGTCGTTCTGGCAGGCCAACCACTGGTACTAGGACACTGTCCGGCCGGGGCCCGGGGGGGGGGGGGGGGGGGGGGGGGGGGTGGGGGGGGGGGGGGGGGGGGGGGGGGGGGGGGGGGGGGTGGGGAGGGGGGGGGGGGGGGGGATGCG
>NZ_JBVJAB010000004.1:312351-471844 GCF_055591025.1 Streptomyces sp. NPDC041784 | reverse complement strand
GAAGGGGGGCCCGAAATAAAGGAAAGAATCGGGCGGGCTCGCGTGGGGCGTCTTGTTGTTGTGGAAGGAAAAACCGTGGGGGCGGGGAACCTTGAGGGCGGGCCCCCCCCCCCCCCCCCCCGCGCCTCCTTTTTCCCGACGACGGAACAGAAGGTATCGGTGTGAGCCGGAACTCGGCCCGGGGACTCGCGGTGGTCTCGGCCACCGCGGTCACCGCTGTCGGCAGTGTGGTGGGAGTCGCCCAGGCCGGCACCGCTCAGCCCGGTGACGCCCCTAGGGCGGCCGCGGGCGACTCGACCCTCCTCGCCGACTTACCCGTAGGCCAGCAGGCCCAGGTGCAGTCGGCCACCGTGGGGCAGCAGGCCGACGTCCAGGCCGTGGCCGCGGACGCCACCGCCAAGAAGTCCGCGGAGGAAGCCGCCCGGGTGCAGGCGGCCAAGGACGCCGTGGCCAAGCAGAAGGCCGCCGTGGACCGGGCCAAGGCCCGCCAGGAGGCAGCGGACCGCGCGAAGGCCGAGACCGAGGCGGAGACCAAGAGCGCCACGGCCGACAGCGGCCCGGTCGCGGGCGCCTCCGACTTCCCCCAGCAGGCGTCGTACACCGTCGCCGAGGTCCAGGCCATCGCACGGCAGATGGTGCCCAGCGGCCAGTTCCAGTGCTTCAGCAACATCGTGGACCACGAGTCCACCTGGAACTACCGGGCCGTCAACCCCACGTCGGGCGCCTACGGTCTGGTGCAGGCCTACCCCGGCTCGAAGATGTCGTCCGCCGGTGCCGACTGGCGCACCAACCCGGCGACGCAGATCAAGTGGGGTCTGAACTACATGAACGAACGGTACGGCAGCCCCTGCGACGCCTGGGCCTACTGGCAGGCCAACGGCTCCTACTGAGCGGCGCCGCCGCCGTCTCTCAACCCCGCGAGGCCCCTCCCCGTCCTTAGGTGAGGGGCTGTCGCCCTGTACGGTCGTAAGCCGACGACTCCAGGGGGAGTGGTGGGGAGAGACGGGGGAAGAGGACGGATCATGTCGCGAGTGCCAGGGTGGCTCGGCCGGCTCGGTGCCGGACTGACCGAGATGGGTGAGCGGCTCGACGAGCGCCGCGCCGAGGTCGAGCGGGAGAGCGCCACCCCCGAGCCGGAGTCGGCGCCGCCCGAGGTCGTCGTGGCGCCCCCGCGGGAGCTGTCACCGCCCGCCCCGCGCCCCGATCCCGCGCAGGTGGTGCCGTGGGGCGTCCGGGTGGCCGCGGAGGCCGGCTGGCGGCTGCTGGTGCTCGCCGGGACCGTCTGGGTGCTGATGCGGGTCATCAGCGCCGTCCAACTCGTCGTCCTCGCCTTCGTGGTGGCGCTGCTCCTGACCGCGCTCCTCGAACCCACCGTGGCCCGGCTCAAGCGGCTCGGGGTGCCCCGGGGGCCCGCGACCGCGCTGACCGCGATCCTCGGGTTCGTGGTCATCGGCCTGATGGGCTGGTTCGTGACCTGGCAGGTCATGGAGAACATCGACGACCTCTCCGACCAGGTCCAGGACGGTATCGAGGACCTGCGCCGCTGGCTGCTCAACAGCCCCTTCCACGTCACCGACAAGCAGATCAACGGCATCGCCAAGAACCTGCGCGAGGCGGTCGGCGCCAACACCGACTCGATCACCTCGGCGGGTCTGGAGGGCGTCACCGTCGTCGTCGAGGCGCTCACCGGCATCCTGCTGTCGTTCTTCTCGACGCTGTTCCTGCTCTACGACGGCAAGCGGATCTGGGAGTGGACCCTCAAGCTGGTCCCGGCCGCCGCCCGGCCCGGTGTGGCGGGCGCGGGGCCGCGGGCCTGGGCGACGCTCACGGCGTATGTGCGGGGCACGGTGGTGGTCGCGCTGATCGACGCGACCTTCATCGGCCTCGGCATCTACTTCCTCGACGTGCCGATGGCCGTCCCGCTCGCCGTCTTCATCTTCCTGTTCTCCTTCATCCCGCTCGTCGGCGCGGTGGCCTCCGGCGCGCTGGCCGTGGTGGTCGCGCTGGTGACGCAGGGCGTGTTCACGGCCGTGATGACCCTGGTGGTCGTGCTGGCCGTGCAGCAGATCGAGGGCCACATCCTCCAGCCCTTCATCCTCGGCCGCGCGGTTCGCGTCCACCCGCTCGCGGTGGTCCTGGCGGTGGCCTGCGGCGGCATGGTCGCGGGCATCGGCGGCGCGGTGGTCGCCGTACCGCTGGTCGCCGTCACGAACACGGTCGTCGGCTATCTGCGGGCGTACGCCCAGGAACCGGCCCTGCTGACGTCCCCGAAGCCGAGGGGGGCCACGGCGCTGGAGGTGGCGCCGGTCGCACCGGCGCCGGCCGGGAACGCCGGGGGAGCCGGGAATGCGGGGGGAGCCGGGGGAGACGACTCCTCCGCATAGCCGAAGGCCCCGTCCACCGGAAGGTGAACGGGGCCCGCTGCCGTACGGCGTGACCTACTCGGCGAGGATCGCCTCCGCGTCCAGCGTGACGCCCACGGCCTGGATCACCGAGGCGATCTTGAAGGCCTCCTGGACGACCTCGCGGTCGACGCCGGCCTTGCGCAGGACCTGCTCGTGGGAGTCGAGGCACAGCCCGCAGCCGTTGATGGCGGAGACCGCGAACGACCACAGCTCGAAGTCGACCTTGTCGACGCCGGGGTTGCCGATGACGTTCATCCGCAGACCGGCCCGCAGGCTGCCGTACTCGTGGTCGGACAGCAGGTGCCGGGTGCGGTAGAAGACGTTGTTCATCGCCATGACGGCCGCCGCGGACTTCGCCGCGGTGTACGCCTCGGGCGACAGGTTCGCCTTCGCCTCCGGGGCCAGCTCGCGCAGCACGATCGGGGAGCGCGAGGCGATCGCGGTCGCCAGGACCGTGCCCCACAGCTGCTGCGCCGGCAGGTCGGAGTTGCCGATGACCGAGCCCAGGTTGAGCCGCAGGTCCTTGGCGTAGTCCGGTATGGCGGACTTCAGGGTGTCCAGGGACATCTCAGGTCACTCCCCGGCCAGCAGCTTGACCGCGTCGAGGGTGTCCTCGCCCTTGGTCCAGTTGCAGGGGCACAGCTCGTCGGTCTGCAGGGCGTCCAGCACCCGCAGGACCTCCTTGGGGTTACGGCCGACGGAGCCCGCGGTGACCATCGTGAACTGGATCTCGTGGTTCGGGTCGACGATGAAGACGGCGCGCTGCGCGAAGCCGTCCTCGCCCTCGATGCCGAGGTCCCGCATCAGCTCGTGCCGGGAGTCGGCCAGCATCGGGAACGGCAGGTCCGTCAGGTCCGGGTGGTCCTTGCGCCAGGCGTGGTGGACGAACTCGGAGTCGCCGGAGAAGCCGAGGATCTGCGCGTCACGGTCGGCGAACTCGTCGTTCAGCTTGCCGAACGCGGCGATCTCGGTGGGGCAGACGAAGGTGAAGTCCTTGGGCCATGCGAAGACCACCAGCCACTTGCCCTCGTAGGACTTGTGGTGGATCCGCTCGAACTCCTTGCCCTTCTCCAGCGAGACACAGGCGGTCAGTTCGAAGGCGGGGAACTTGTCACCAACAGTGAGCACACGCTCTCCTTGCAGCGAGGGGGTGTCCGGATCGCGGACACCTCCCTTGGGTCGGACGGCTTCGATCGTGGCACAAGGTGCATTGATTCAGGAAATGGATACACTCGATTGTGTTGATCGGAGGGGTCTATCAGTGACCGTGAGTAATTCGGGCCCCAAGGGTCTGGGTGCCAAGCGGCGCCAGCCCAGTCTGGCCCAGCTGCGGGCCTTCGCGGCCGTCGCGGAGCATCTGCACTTCCGGGACGCGGCCGCCGCCATCGGCATGAGCCAGCCCGCCCTCTCCGGCGCCGTCTCCGCCCTGGAGGAGACCCTCGGCGTCACCCTGCTGGAGCGCACCACCCGCAAGGTGCTGCTCTCCCCGGCCGGCGAGCGCCTCGCCGTCCGGGCCCGGGCGGTGCTGGCCGAGGTCGGGGCGCTGCTGGAGGAGGCCGAGGCGGTCCGGGCGCCGTTCACCGGGGCGCTGCGCCTCGGCGTCATCCCGACCGTCGCGCCGTATCTGCTGCCCGCCGTGCTGCGGCTGGTCCACGACCGCTATCCGCTCCTCGACCTCCAGGTGCACGAGGAGCAGACCGCCACCCTGATCGACGGCCTGGCCAGCGGCCGGCTCGACCTGCTGCTGCTCGCCGTGCCCCTCGGTGTCCCCGGCGTCGTCGAACTCCCGCTGTTCGACGAGGACTTCGTGCTCGTCACGCCCCCCGATCACGCGCTCGGCGGCCGGACCGGCGTCCCGCGCGAGGCCCTCAGGGAACTGAACCTGCTCCTCCTGGACGAGGGGCACTGCCTGCGCGACCAGGCTCTCGACATCTGCCGCGAGGCCGGCCGCGCGGACGCCCCGGTGACCACCACGGCCGCCGGGCTGGCCACCCTCGTCCAGCTCGTCGCCGGCGGCCTCGGCTGCACCCTGCTGCCACGCACCGCCGTCACGGTCGAGACCAGCCGCAGCACCCAGCTGCGCACCGCCTCCTTCGCCGAACCCGCGCCCACCCGCCGGATCGCCTTCGCCCGGCGCACCGGCGCGGCGCGCGGCGCGGAGTACGAGGAGCTCGCGGGCGCGCTGCGGGAGGCGCTGCGACCGCTTCCGGTACGGGTCCTCGGAGGTGACGACTGACGTTCGCCAACCGGTCAAATGAGCACCCTGTAAAGAGAATTCGGCCCACCCGCGGAGCAAGTTCCGTCAGCTGAGAGCAGCTCGGAAATCCGTCGTTGGTATATGCGCCCCGGCTGATACACATTCCCTCCTCAGCGCTACGCGTCAGGCGTTTGTGCGATCCACGAGGACGACCTGCCAAGGGGAGTGATGTCGGGCTACGAGCTGCTGGCGCGCGACCTCGCCGCGTGCGGGCGTGACGGCTTCACGGGGGAGGTGCGGGTCTCGGGCACACCCGGCGGCACCTTCCACTTCCGGGGCGGGCTCGTCGTCGCCGTCGAGTCGCCGGGCGCGCCCGGACCGGAGGCCCTGCTGCTGCGCTCCGGGCGGATCGGGGGCGAGGAGTGGGCCGCCCTGGTGCGCGCGTCCGGCGGGGCGCGCTGGCCGGCCGAGGGGCTGATCGCCCATGGCTTCGCGGGGGCCGCACAGCTCCGGGTGGTCTGCGCGATGGCCCTCCAGGACGCCGTGTTCGCGATGGTCGCGGGCAGCGTCGACGGCTGTGAACGCGGTCCGTCCGTCGGGCCGCCGCCCGCCGCGGTCGCCGTCGGCGAACCCCCGAGCCGGCTGCTCCGGGAGGCCTCCCGCAAGCTCGCCGCGCTGCTCGCGCTGGACTTCCCGGTACGGCCGGAGCGCGAGCGTCCGGTGCCCGCCTCCCTCTCCTACGCGGCCGGCCGGCTCGGCCCGCTCCAGCGGGAGGTGCTCACCCACGCCGACGGCCGGCGCACCTCCCGCGACCTCGCCTTCCGCACCGGGCGCGGGGTCTACACCGTCACGGTCGAGGTGGCGCGGATGCTCGGCGACGGGCTCCTGGAGTGCGCGGGCGCGCCCGCCCCGATCCCGGTCCGGCTGCCGCCCGACGGACACGGCGTCCGCCCCCGGGAACCTGCCCCGCCCCCGCCCCCCGTCCCCGTCCCGCCGGCCGGCCCGCCCCCGCTGCCGGCGGCCCTGCCCCGCCGCCGCCCCGGGGCCAGCGGCATCAACGAGGCGCTCGCCCCGGATCACGGAAACAGTGCCGAGAACGGTGTCGACGTGATCCCCGGCGAGAACTCCGGAAGCCCGACCGGCTGGAAGGAGTTCTTCCGCCTGCGGAACCCGACGACGAAATAGAGATCACCGAAACCCTCGCCGAAGACCCCACCGAAACCCTCACCGATTAACCCATCGATACCCCCACGGACACCAGACGGTCATATGCGATCAGAAATAGGGGAGTTGCATTCATGGACCATAAAGCCCTCGCACGGGAGATGCGCGGCCTGCGCGAGCAGGTGAGCGGCATCACCGACACCGCGGTCGCCGCCGCGGACGGGCTGCTCATCGCCGCCGACACCGCCGATTCCATCGACCCGGAGGGCCTCGCCGCCCTCGCCGCGGCCGGCCTCGGCCTCGCCCGCCGCACAGCCGAGGCGACCGCCCGCGGCGCCCTGCACCGCACGGTGGCCTACGGCAGCCACGGCTGCGCCGCGTTCTACGCGGTCGGCGACACCGCGCTGATGGTCGTACTCGGAGACGAGGGCATGGACGTCGAGCGGCTGCACACGGCGACCCAGCCGGCCCTGCGCCGCATCGACCTGATCCTCACCGAGAAGACCGCGAAGACCGTCGAAGGAGTCTGAAGGGATGGCGACGAAGCGTATGACCCCAGGTTTCTCCGACCAGGTGATGGGCCTGGTCAAGTCACTGCGAACGGATGCCCCCGACTGCGTCGCCTCCGGCGTCGTCGACATGTCCACGGGCATGCTGCTCTCCTACGAGACCGTCGACAACCATCCGCCCGAGGTCCTCGACCTGCTGGCGGGCGCGACCCTCGACCTGTTCCAGGGCCGGACGGTCGTGATGATCGAGGACGTCTTCAAGGAGCGGCGCGGGATCCAGAGCGAGAACCACTTCTTCCAGGAGATCCTCGTCAACAGCGACAACCTCACTCACCTGTTCGTGAGGATGACCGAGCAGCAGGACGTCGTCGCGGTGGTCGTCTGCCGCAAGTCCGTCAACGTGGGCATGCTGTTCGCGCAGGTGCGGAGGGTGGTGCGGGAGTACCAGCTGTGAACACGGACGGTCCCTCCCCGAAGCGGGGAGGGACCGTGCGCCGTGCTCAGGGGACCGTGCGCCCAGGACGCGTGACGGCTATTCCGTGCGCAGCCCGTCCGGCCGCATCAGCCGGGCCAGAGGCGGCAGGCTCGCCACCGTCACCAGCAGGACGATCGCCCCGCCGATGCCGGTCATGGCCAGGACGCTCCACCAGTCCACGCCCACCGGGGTGTCCGTCATCTTCAGCAGCACCGCGCCCAGCGTGATGCCGACCACCGAGGCCAGCAGCAGACCCAGCGCGATCGGGATGGCCGTCTGCCACAGCACCGACATGCCCAGCGTCCGCCGCCGCGTGCCGAAGGCGACCAGGGACGACAGCAGCTTGCGGCGGTCGCGCAGCTGCTCCAGCTGGGTGACCAGCAGGCTCGCCCCGATCAGTGCCAGTACACAGAAGGCGCCGACGAGCAGTCCGGTGCGGATGGAGTCGTACTTCTCGGACGTCTGGGTGGACGACCACATCGACGTGCCGGCGAGTGGATCCACCTCAGCGGTGGTGTTGCGGGCGTACTCGTAGGCGTCCGGCACGGACTCGTCGATGGAGAGGTACAGCTGACCGCTGACCGTCTTCTCGAGGTTCTCGGGCATCGCACCCGGTGTCATCAGGAAGCCGCCGCGCATGCTGCCCGTCGGGTCCTTGATCGACCGGGCCTTGACGGCGCCCGCCGGGACCGTCCAGACGGCCTCCGTGCTGGTCCCCGAGGCGGACGACTCGATGTACAGCTTCTTGCCGGGCTTGTTCAGCTTCTGCCCGTCCGTGGAGTAGTCGGAGCCGTCGACGGCGAACAGGTCGCCGTCCTTGCAGGAGGGCAGCCTCGCCACCTCGCGCAGGGCCGCGCAGTCGCCGACGGTCAGCTCGGTGACGAGGCTCGGGCCGTTCTCTGCGCTCCAGGTGGAGTCACCGAAGTAGCCCTCCCACAGGGCCGTGACCTTCCCTACGCCCTTGGTGTCCTCGAACTTCTGCGCGGTCGCCGCCAGCGGGGCGCCGTCCGGCACGTTGACCGTCATCTGGGCCCGGGTGAGGTCCAGGCCGGTGTCCTTCGTGTACTGGCCGTCGACCCCGGCGAACAGCATCTGGAGCGCGATCGCCCCGGCCACCGCCACCGCGATGCCGTTGACCATCCGGGCCGCCGTACCGCTGCTCAGCTGGAGGCGTCGCACGGCCAGTTGCCAGGCGACCCCGCCCGCGCCGAGCCGGGCCACGGCCGTCTCGACGAGCCACGGCAGCAGCGCCGTGACGCCGACCAGCAGCAGCAGGACGCCGCCGACCACCAGGTACTGGTTGAAGTCCCCGTTGTCCCGCCCCTGGCCGATCATCGGGTAGAGCATGGCGAGGCCGGCCACCGGCAGCAGCAGCCGCCACCACAGACGGCGCCGCGAGGGCTTGGCCGTGCGCACCACGCCGAGCGGCTCGATCACCACACCGCGCAGCGCGAGCAGGGTGACCCCGACGGCGGCGGTGGGTACCGCCAGCGCGACCAGCGCGGCCAGCGCCGGGGAGGGGTCCAGGTAGCTGGGCCACACACTCACTCCCACCACCTCGACCGAGCCCGCGATCTGCCGCCCGATCAGGAAGAACCCGGTGCCGAGGACCAGGCCGAGCAGCGCGCCGGCCATCGCCTCGCCCGCCGCGATCCGCCGGGCCGTCCGGCCGTCGGCGCCGACCAGCCGCAGCGCCGCGAGCCGGCGGTCGCGCCGTTCGCCGCCGAACCGCACGGCCGCCGCGATGAACACCGCGACCGGCATCAGCAGCACCACGATCACGACGATGTTCAGCAGGATCAGGACCGGGTCGGCCCGCTCGGTCGTCGGGTTCACGTCCCCGAACCGGTCCAGCCGGGACACCCTCCCGCCGTCGACGCCGGCGGCGAGCCCGCTGCCGCCCGCGTAGTAGGCGAGTTCCTGCGAGCCGATCAGCCCGCTCTCCCCGATGGTCCCGACGATCCGGTACGGCAGCCGCTCACGCAGCAGCGCCGCCCCGTCCGAGGCGAGCAGCCGCTTCAGCGCGGGCGACACCAGCATCTCGCCCTTCGCCGGGTACGCGCTCACCCCGGGCGGCAGCGGTGCGCGCGGCCCCTCCGGCTCCACCAGCCGGCCGCGCACGTCCTTGTCGCGGAACGTGGTGTCGACGTGGGCGATCACCAGGGTGTCGTCGGCCTTGCGCAGCGGTTCAGCGCTGAACGAGTAGTCCATGCGGGCCTGTTCGCGCTCGTGCCGCACCGAGAGCGCGTTCGGCAGCGCGGTCGACAGCAGCAGCAGGGCCACACCGAGCCCGACGCCCACCGCCGTCAGCACGGCCCGGACCCAGCCCTCCCGCCCGCCGGCGAAGGCGAACCGGACCCCCATGGCCAGGTCTTTCGCCCATTGACGCAGGTTCATACGACCCGCTCCATGTCCCGCGACTTCCCGTCCCGTACGACGATCTCGCGGTCGGAGTACGCGGCCACCCGGGCCTCGTGCGTCACCAGCACCACGGCCGCGTTGGCCGAGCGGGCCGCCTCGGTGAGCAGCTCCATCACGCGCTCGCCGTTGAGCGAGTCCAGCGCGCCGGTCGGCTCGTCGGCGAAGACGACCCGGGGGCTGGTCACCAGCGAGCGGGCCACCGCCACCCGCTGCCCCTGCCCGCCGGAGACCTCCCCGGGCCGCTTCTTCGCGAGGTCGTCGACCTCCAGCCGGGCCATCCACCCGAGGGCGGTGTGCTCGGCCTGCTTGCGCGAGGTGCCGTTCAGCCGCAGCGGCAGGGCCACGTTCTCCA
The DNA here is from genome assembly GCF_055591025.1 of Streptomyces sp. NPDC041784. Taxonomy (NCBI): domain Bacteria; kingdom Bacillati; phylum Actinomycetota; class Actinomycetes; order Kitasatosporales; family Streptomycetaceae; genus Streptomyces; species Streptomyces sp. NPDC041784. The sequence continues at coordinate 462,321 of NZ_JBVJAB010000004.1, read as the reverse complement.
CGCAGGTCAGCTCCGGCACCAGCTGCCCGAACTGGAACACGAACCCGAACTCCGAGCGCCGCAGGCGGCTGCGCCCGGCGTCGTTCATCGTCGCCAGCTCCCGCCCGTCGTAGGTGATCGAGCCGGAGTCGGGCGTCACGATGCCGGCGAGGCAGTGCAGCAGCGTCGACTTGCCGGAGCCGGACGGGCCCATCACGGCGACGACCTCGCCGGGGTGGATGGAGAACTCGGCGCCGTCCAGCGCCATCGTCGGGCCGTACGCCTTGCGCAGGTTCTCGGCGACGAGCAGGGATCCCCCGGGAGCGTTCATGCGGTCACCGTGGCCTTCAGCTTGTCGAGGCGCGCGGCGGCCAGCTCCAGCCAGCGCAGGTCGGCCTCGAGATGGAACAGGGCGTGGTCGCAGATCAGCTGGTCCGCCAGATCACCCTTGCGTTTGCGGTCGGTCAGGATCCGCATGCTGCGCAGGTGCTCCGCGCGCTGGGTGTCGAGGACGTCGGCTGCGTCGCGGTGCGTGAGCAGCGCCAGGACGACCTTGGTGTAGAGGGTCGACTGGAGGTACGGCTCGGGCTTCTCGGGCGTGGCGAGCCAGCGCTCGACGTCGGTGATCCCGGCGTCGGTGATCGCGTACCGCTTGCGCTCGGGCCCGCCGCCCGCCTCGATGCCGTCGACCTCGACGAGACCGTTCTTCAGCAGACGGGACATCGTCGAGTAGACCTGGCCGTAGTGCAGGGGCCGGTCGTGACCGAACTTCTCGTCGAAGGCCCGCTTCAGGTCGTAACCGTGTCGGGGCCCGGACTCCAGGAGTCCCAGGAGGGTGTGGCCGATGGACATGGGGAGGACTGTACATGCGGTGTATACGCCGTGTGTATACGCGGAGTGTGCAGTGGTCTGCGAGGGGTGGGAGTGCGCAGGTGGGCGCCCATTGTCACTGTTCTGCTACAGGCGACCGGCCCTGTCCGACCGGCTCTGTCCGACCGGTCCTGTCCGACGGCTCTGTCCGACCGGTCCTGTCCTGCCGAGCCCTTCAGGCCGGCGGGGGTCCCGAGGCGGAGCCCCCGGGGGGCCGGCCGCGGCGGGGCAGCGGCCCCGTGTCGCCGGGCAGTCGCCCCGCGTCCTTCAGGGCCTTCCGAAGCAGGAACTCGATCTGCGCGTTCGCGGACCGCAGCTCGTCCCCGGCCCACCGGGCCAGCGCCTCGTACACCGCGGGGTCCAGCCGCAGCAGCACCTGTTTGCGCTGCGGCCGGCCCTGAGGGGCTGCGCCCCCGGAGGGAACCGTCACTGGTAGAGGGTCCCGGTGTTGAGTACGGGCTGGGGTGCGCGGTCCCCGCAGAGGACCACCATCAGGTTGGACACCATCGCCGCCTTCCGCTCCTCGTCCAGTTCCACGATGTCCTGCTCGGCGATCCGGCTGAGCGCCGCCTCGACCATCCCGACGGCGCCGTCCACGATCTCCCGGCGGGCCGCGACGACGGCGCCCGCCTGCTGGCGCTGGAGCATCGCCGAGGCGATCTCCGGAGCGTACGCGAGATGCGTGAAGCGGGACTCGATGATCCGGACGCCGGCCGCCTCCACGCGCGCGTGCAGCTCAACCGCGAGCTTCTCGGTGATCTCCTCGGCGTTGCCGCGCAGCGAGAGCCCGTCCTCGTCGTGGGAGTCGTAGGGGTACTCGATGGCTATGTGCCGGACGGCGGCCTCGGTCTGGGTGGAGACGAACTCCAGGAAGTCGTCCACCTCGAAGCTGGCCTGCGCGGTGTCCTGCACCTTCCACACCACGACCGCGGCCAGTTCTATCGGGTTGCCGTAGGCGTCGTTGACCTTCAGGACGGCCGTCTCGTGGTTGCGCACGCGGGTGGAGATCTTCTCGCGGGAGGTGAAGGGGTTCACCCAGCGCAGGCCGTCCTCGCGGATCGTGCCCCGGTAGCGCCCGAAGAGCTGCACCACGCGCGCCTCGCCCGGCGCCACCGTGTTCAGCCCGCACATCGACAGGAACGCGGCGAGCCCGACGAGGATGCCGCCGGTGATCAGCCCGGCCTTGGCGCCGGTCGCGTCCGACCCGGCGCCCAGCGCGATCATCCCGGCGCCGGCCAGGAGTCCGACCAGGCCGAACAGCAGGGCGAGGCCGCCGCCGACGCTGTGCGCGGGGAACTCCTTCACGCGTGGGGAGGGCATCTCGGGCGCGGTCGCCGCGATGGTGTCTGCGGACATGGGTGGTTCCCCCGTTTCGTATCGGCTCGGGCCGTTTCGTACGGCCCTCGCGCTCACTTCGTTCTAGCTAAGTGATATCACTTTACGGCAGGACCGCAACCCCTGGCGTCTTCCGGACGTCGGTACTGGTGGAGAGGTGCGCCGGTTCCACCGGGCGGGGTGCTGATTCTCACCCCCTCCGAACGCCGGAGAGAGAACCCTTCGCCACAGCCGACGGTGTTAGCTTTCTGAGCTGACCTGCCTCCGGGCACTGGTGTGACTGCCGAGTAGGAAGCGGAGCGAGCGGACTCATGGGACGAGCGGAAGAGAGACGAGCGCGACAGCGCGGTGGCCGCCGCGCGGCGCCCAGGAACCGCTCGACGCGGGCGGAGGCACCGGCGTCGGAGAACGAGTCGGCGGCGACCCCCACCGAGACCGCCGACGGCGTCGCGGCCGGCGGGCGCGCCGCCGCCCGCCGCAGCGCCAAGGGCAAGGGAGCCGGCGCCAAGGGGGGGAAGAATGCCAAGGACGGGAAGAAGGAGAAGAGCCTCATACGCCGGATCTTCACCTGGAAGAAGGTCCTCGGCACCGTCCTCGGGCTGACCGTCGCCGTCTTCGGCGCCCTCCTCTGGCTCTACATGAGCACGCCGATCCCGGTCGGGAACCCCGACGCCAAACTCCAGAGCAACGTCTACAAGTACAAGGGCGGCGCGATCCTCGCCCGCGACGGTGAGGTCAACCGGGAGGTGGTCGACCTCGCGACCGTCCCCAAGCCGGTCCAGCGCACCTTCGTCGCCGCCGAGAACAAGTCCTTCTACAACGACGCCGGCGTCGACCTCAAGGGCACCACCCGCGGCATCCTCAACACCCTCATGGGCAAGGGCGCGCAGGGCGGTTCGACGATCACCCAGCAGTACGTCAAGAACTACTACCTGAGCCAGGAACAGACCGTCACGCGCAAGCTGAAGGAACTGGTCATCTCGATCAAGCTGGACCGTGAGGAGTCCAAGGAGTACATCCTGGCCGGCTACATCAACACCAGCTACTACGGCCGCGGCGCCTACGGCATCCAGGCCGCGGCCCAGGCCTACTACCGCGTCGACGCCGACAAGCTCAGCGTCGAACAGGGCGCCTACCTCGCCGCGCTGCTCCAGGCACCCAGCCAGTACGACTGGGCCGTCGCCTCCAAGACCGGCAAGAAGCTGGTGCAGAACCGCTGGAACTACGTCCTGGACAACATGGTCGAGCAGGACTGGCTGGACAAGTCCGAGCGCGAGACCATGAAGTTCCCGGTGCCCGAGGAGCCCAAGGCCGACCCGAGCCAGGAGGGCCAGATCGGCTACCTGGTCGACGCGGCCAACGCCGAACTGGCCCGCCAGCTCGTCTCCCAGGGGGTCGCCGACGACTACGAGTCGGCCGCGGCCCTGGTCAAGCGCGGCGGCTGGAACATCGAGCTGAACATCGACAAGAAGAAGCAGAAGGCGCTGGAGAAGTCGGTCAAGGACCAGCTGACCAGCAAGCTCGACAAGAAGAAGCGGTCCGTCGACGCCGACGTCCAGGCCGGCGCGGTCTCGGTGAACCCGCACACGGGCGCGGTCGAGGCGATGTACGGCGGTACGAGCTACACCGAGCACTACCTGAACAACGCGACCCGCACCGACTACCAGCCGGCCTCCACCTTCAAGCCCGTCATCCTCGCCGCGGCCCTCGACGAGGACGCCAGGACGCAGGACGGCGACCCGATCACCGCCAACACGATCTACGACGGCACCAGCGAGCGCCCGGTCGTCGGCAGCGACATCGCCTTCGCCCCGGAGAACGAGGACGACGGGAACTACGGCGACGTCACCGTCCAGACGGCGATGAACAAGTCCGTCAACTCCGTCTTCGCGCAGCTGGGCGTCGACGTCGGGATGGACGAGGTGCTGAAGGTCGCGGGCAACCTCGGCATGGACACCGAGGACCTCAAGGCCGTACCCGCGCAGACCCTGGGCACCATGGGCGCGAGCCCGCTCCAGATGGCCGGTGTCTACGCCACGCTCGACAACCACGGCAAGAAGGTCACCCCGGCGATCATCAAGTCGGCCGAGAACAGCGCCCACCCGGCGTTCAAGCCCACCAGCCCGATCGGCGAAGAGGTCATCAGCCGCGAGGCCGCCGACTCGGTCACCTCGGTCCTCACCGGCGTGGTCGACGACGGTACGGCCAAGACCTCCGTGCGGGACAACCCGCTGCGCAAGGGCCAGAAGGTCGCGGGCAAGACGGGTACCTCCGACGACAACAAGTCGGCCTGGTTCACCGCCTACACACCCGACCTGGTCACCTCGGTCGGCCTGTTCGGCGAGTCCGCGAAGGCCCCGCACCCCCAGGTCACCCTGACCGGCGCGACGACCGGCCTGTCCGGCGACGCGGGCCGGATCAACGGTGGTGGCTACCCGGCGCAGATCTGGGCGGCGTACACCTTCGGCGTCTCCACCGAGGTCACCAAGTTCGACCTGGAGACCGACCAGGGCGCGGCGGTCCAGACGTCGTCCCCGTCCCCGTCCACCTCGCCGTCGCCGCAGGACTCCCCGTCCCAGAGCCCGTCCGCCTCGACGACCCCGTCGCAGGAGCCGACCACGGACGAACCGACGACCGACGAACCGACCACGGACGAACCGACCACCGACGAACCGACGACCAGCACCCCGACGGCGCCGAGCACGGAGGAGCCGTCCACCGATCCGGAGAACCCACTGGACCCACAGAGCGGCCAGTAGGGGGACGGCACGAAGGGCGCCCGGTGATCACACCGGGCGCCCTTCGCGTGTCATCCGCCAGACCACGGGCCGGCGGTCAGCGGCAACCGCGGGTCAGCCGCTCACCCGCGGTTCAGCTCGAACCACACCACCTTGCCGGTGCTCAGCCGGGTGGCTCCCCACCGCCGGGCGAGACGGTTCACCAGATACAGGCCGCGCCCGCCCTCGTCGGTGTGCCGGGCCTGCCGCAGCCGGGGCAGCTGCGGCACGTCGTCGCCGACCTCGCAGCGCAGCACATCGGTCCGCAGCAGCCGCAGCGTGACGGGCCGCGAGGCGTACCGCACCGCGTTGGTCACGACCTCGCTGACCAGCAGCTCGACCGAGTCGGTCATGTCCTCCATGCCCCAGCGGGACAGCGCCCGCCGGGCCAGCCGCCGGGCCCGGCCCGGTGCCGCGTCCTCCGGTTCCAGGAACCAGTACGCCACATCGCTCGGCGCGATCCCTTCGAAGCGGGCGGCGAGCAGCGCGATGTCGTCGTCCCGGTCGCCCGGCCCGAGCATGTCGAGCACCTCGTCGCACAGGGCCTCCAGCGGCGGCGGGTGATCGGGCCCGGTGAGCTGCGCGGTCGCGGCCAGCTTCTCGCGGAGCTGCTCTATGCCGGTCGCCACGTCCCGCAGCCGGGACTCGACCAGGCCGTCGGTGTACAGGAGCAGGGTGGCGCCCGCCGGCGCGTCCAGCTCCACCGCCTCGAAGTCGACGCCGCCGACGCCGATCGGCGCGCCCGGCGGCACCCGCAGCACCTCGGCCCGGCCGCCCAGGTGCAGCAGGACGGGCGGGGGATGGCCGGCGTTGGCGATGGTGATGCGGTGCGAGACCGGGTCGTAGACGGCGTACAGGCACGTCGCCATGCGGTCGGTGCCCAGGCGCTGGGCCTGCTCGTCGAGGTGGTGCAGGACCTCCTGCGGGGGCAGGTCGAGCCCGGCCAGGGTCTGGGCGGTGGTGCGCAGCTGGCCCATGATCGCGGCCGAGGTCATGGAGTGCCCCATGACGTCGCCCACCACCAGCGCCACCCGGCTGCCGGGCAGCGGGATCGCGTCGTACCAGTCGCCGCCGACCCGGGCGGTCTCCGCGGCGGGCAGATAGCGGGACGCCAGCCGGACGCCCGTGGGGCGGGGCAGGGTCTCGGGGAGCATGGTGCGCTGCAACTCGTCGGCGATGTACGCCTCACGGTCGTACAGGACCGCCTTGTCGATGCCGAGGGCGCTGTGCGTGGCGAGCTGGGCGGCCACGAGCAGGTCGTCGCTCTCGAACGGGATACGCTCCGGGCGGCGCAGGAAGACCGCCGCGCCGATCACCCGCCGCCGGCCCCGCAGCGGGGCCAGGATGGCCCGCTGAGCGCCCGGAACCACCAACGTGCTGTCCTCGCCCAGGAGTTCGGGCAGCGCGGCGCGGGCCGCCGGATTGTCGGCGAACACCGGACGCACCCCGCGCAGCACCTCCGCGAGCGCCCCGCCGGGCCGCACCTCGCAGAGTTCGGCCACGGCGGCCGACAACTCGGCGTTCAGTTCGGCCGGTTCGGGCGGCGGCAGGGCCAGCGCGGCGAATCCGGTCTCGGTGTCCCGTTCGTCCGGGATGCGGTCGGTGCGCCGCAGCCGCAGCATGACGCGGTCGGCCACCGGCCGCTCGTCGCCGACCGGCAGCGGGTCGCGCAGATAGACCAGGATCGCGTCGGAGAAGGTGGGCACGGTGGCCCGGCACAGCCCCATCACGATCTCGTCGAGGTCCAGACCGCGGGCGATCCGCCGGGTCGCGGCACCCACGAAACGCAGCCGGTCGCCGTCCCGGCGCATCGGCGTGGGCCGGCCGGGCGTCACGCCCTGTCCCGTACGGCGCTCCGCGCGCGCCTCGCCGCCCGGCTGGGCCGGGATGGACTCGGGCGCCGGACGCGGCCGGTGGGCGTCCGGTTCGGCGCCCGCCGACGGCTGGGAGTGCTCGGGGTCCGAACCGGCCGGATCCTTTCCCTTGCCGCCCGTCTCATGGGGCGTCGTGGTCCCGGAGTTGTCCTCGGTGCGGCCCTGGGCCACGGCGGGGGGAGGTAAGGCGGCCGAGCCCGGTACCGGGGAACGCAGGAGCGCCCCGCGGGGGTCCGTGGGGTCGGCGCCCTGGGGGCGTTCGTAGCTGGTGGGCTGCTCCGTCACGCGTGTCGCATCCATCCGTCCGGGGCTGCGCGCCGCGCGCGCAGTTCGTCCCGCAGAAAACCCGATACCCGGAATACCTGTCCCCGGAACGGAATTCCCGCGTGGTCAGAGGCTGTTCCTGTGCCACCGGGGAACCGGGCGCGGCCCGCGGCCCCGCCGGTGGTGCGTTCGTACCCCTCGCTCACGTCCTGCCGCCCCTCGGTGACGTTCGGTCAGACCCGGCGCCTGCCCCGGGAGTTGCTGTTGCATGCTCTTGCGGAGGACGATCCTACGTTTCCCGCCCGGGGGTGCATCAAGGGTCTCATGTGGACACGTGCGCGGGCGTACGGTCCCAGTCCTCCGGAAGCAACGGTACGGCCCAGGACGGCTCCGGGCGCCAGTGCTGCCAGCCCTCGTCGAACGGCGGTCCCCAAGCGCGGATCACGTCCACCGCCGCCCGTCCCGCCGCCCGCACCCGTTCGGCGGGGGCCGCGTCCATCAGGCCGTCCTGCTGGGCCTGCGCGAACTCGTCCTCGTCGCGCCAGTCCCAAGTGCGGTCCGGATACACGCAGATGTCCAGGAAGTGGTCCTCCGAGTCCACTCCGCCGTCCCAACGGGCCAGCGGAGTCTCCAGGTTGACGTACCAGTTCTTGAACTGCCAGCCCGGTTCCCAGAACAGCCACACCGACCAGGGCTGACCGGGCCGGGCCAACTTCAGCACACCGGTGCCGAACCAGCGGTCGAGCTGGACGGTCCGCGGGCGGGTGTAGCGGGTGCGCAGCGGTTCCTGGTGCAAAGGGGTGCCGTCCGCGAGCACGGGCTTGACGACCTGGGTTCCCGGGGCGAGCCAGACGGCGAGCACGTCCTCGTCGTCACGGACCACGGTCACCGGGCGGGCGATGTGGAAGCCCGCGCCGCCATTCTCCCGGTACCGCCACAGGATCTGGTGCCCGGGCTCCCAGTAGGCCGCCGTACCACCCGTTCCCACGCGACTCACCACTCCACCGTCTGCCATGAACAGATATTAGGTGCCATGGGCATACGACGCTGTCGTCCCCGTCACGGTTCTCGCCGGGTGGCCCGAATGGTTACGGGTGCGTCATGCGCAGGACATCCAGCGCCTCGTCGAGCTGTTCGACCGTCAGATCGCCCCGCGCCACGTACCCGCCCTCCAGGACGACCTGCCGGATCGTCCTGCGCTCCGCCAGCGCCTTCTTGGCGACCTTCGCGGCCTCCTCGTAGCCGATGTACTTGTTGAGCGGGGTGACCACGGACGGGGAGGACTCGGCGTACTCGCGGGCGCGTTCGCGGTGCGCGACGATGCCGTCCACGGTCCGGTCGGCGAGCAGCCGGGACACGTTGGCGAGGAGCCGGACGGACTCGAGGACGTTCCTGGCGATGACCGGCAGCATGACGTTCAGCTCGAAGTTGCCGGCGGCGCCGGCCGTGGCGACGGTCGCGTCGTTCCCCACGACCTGCGCGGCGACCATCAGCACGGCCTCCGGGATCACCGGGTTGACCTTGCCGGGCATGATCGAGGAACCGGGCTGGAGGTCGGGCAGCGAGATCTCGGCGAGACCGGTGCGCGGCCCCGAGGCCATCCACCGCAGATCGTTGGCGATCTTGGTCAGCCCGACCGCGATGGTTCGCAGTTGCCCGCTGGTCTCGACGATCCCGTCCCGCGCGCCCTGCGCCTCGAAGTGGTCGCGCGCCTCGGTCAGCGGCAGCCCGGTGGTGCGGGCGACCTCCTCGATCACGGCGGCGGAGAACCCGGGCGGGGTGTTGATCCCGGTCCCCACCGCGGTGCCGCCCAGCGGCAGCTCGGCGAGCCGGGGCAGGGACGCCCGCAGCCGCTCGACGCCGTACCGCACCTGGGCGGCGTACCCGCCGAACTCCTGTCCCAGGGTGACGGGCGTGGCGTCCATCAGATGGGTCCGCCCCGACTTCACCACGTCGGCGAACTCCTCCGCCTTGCGGCCGAGGGAGCCGGCCAGGTGCTCCAGAGCGGGGATCAGGTCACGGGTGACGGCGGCGGTGGCGGCGATGTGGATCGAGGACGGGAAGACGTCGTTGGAGGACTGCGAGGCGTTGACGTGGTCGTTGGGGTGCACGTCCCGGCCCAGCCGCTCGGTGGCCAGGGTGGCGATGACCTCGTTGGCGTTCATGTTGGACGAGGTCCCGGAGCCCGTCTGGAACACGTCCACGGGGAAGTGCGCGTCCCATGTCCCGTCGGCCACCTCCCGGGCCGCCTCCTGGATCGCCTCGGCGATGTCCTTGTCGAGCACCCCGAGCCCGGCGTTGACCTTCGCCGCGGCCCCCTTGATCCGGGCCAGCGCCTCGATGTGCGCCCGCTCGATGCGCTGGCCGGAGACGGGGAAGTTCTCGACGGCACGCTGGGTCTGCGCCCGCCACTTGGCCTCGGCGGGGACCCGGACCTCGCCCATGGAGTCGTGCTCGATGCGGTAGTCGCTCATGCCCGGTACAGCGAACGGGATGCCGCGGATGTTCCGCGCACTGGGCCATCCGGATGCTCGTGAGCGTCGGCGCCGCTCAGCCCGTCCGGCGTTCGAGGGCGAGGCCGTTCAGGCCGAAGGGGGTCTGGGGCGCGGCCCTGCGGGGGCCGGGGGCGGAGCCTCTGGGACGGGAGGGGGCGGGAAGGGACGGGAAGGGACGGGAAGGGACGGGCAGAAGCGGCGGGGGCGCAATCCGTCCCCGCCGCCCCGAAGCACTACGCGAGCCCAGGGCCCCGCACCGGGATCGACGTGAACGTCGGCGCGGGTGCCGGGTCCTTGAAGAAGTCGTTGCCCTTGTCGTCGACGACGATGAACGCCGGGAAGTCCTCGACCTCGATCTTCCAGACGGCCTCCATGCCGAGTTCCTCGTACTCGACGACCTCGACCTTCTTGATGCAGTCCTGGGCGAGGCGGGCGGCCGGGCCGCCGATGGAGCCGAGGTAGAAGCCGCCGTGGCTGCCGCAGGCGTCCGTGACCTGCTGCGAGCGGTTGCCCTTGGCGAGCATCACCTTGGAGCCGCCCGCGGCCTGGAACTGCTCGACGTAGGAGTCCATCCGGCCGGCCGTGGTCGGGCCGAAGGAGCCGGAGGCGTAGCCCTCGGGGGTCTTCGCCGGGCCGGCGTAGTACACCGGGTGGTCCTTCAGGTACTGCGGCATCTCCTCGCCCGCGTCCAGCCGCTCCTTGATCTTGGCGTGCGCGATGTCACGGGCCACGACCAGGGGGCCGGACAGCGAGAGGCGGGTCTTCACCGGGTACTTCGTCAGCTCGGCGAGGATCGCGTCCATCGGCTGGTTCAGGTCGATCTTCACGACGTCCGACGACTCGTCGAGGTGCTCGTCCGTCGTGTCGGGCAGGAACCGCGCCGGGTCCGTCTCCAGCTGCTCCAGGAAGACGCCCTCCGCCGTGATCTTCGCGACGGCCTGACGGTCCGCCGAGCAGGAGACGGCGATGGCGACCGGGCAGGACGCGCCGTGCCGGGGCAGACGGACCACGCGCACGTCGTGGCAGAAGTACTTGCCGCCGAACTGCGCGCCGATGCCGATCTTCTGCGTCAGCTCGAAGACCTTCTCCTCCAGCTCCTTGTCCCGGAAGCCGTGCCCGAGCGGGGAGCCTTCGGCCGGGATCTCGTCCAGGTAGTGCGCGGAGGCGTACTTGGCGGTCTTCAGCGCGTACTCGGCGGACGTACCGCCGACGACGATCGCCAGGTGGTACGGCGGGCAGGCGGCCGTACCGAGCGAACGGATCTTCTCCTCCAGGAACTTCATCATGGAGGCCTCGTTGAGGACCGCCTTCGTCTCCTGGTAGAGGAACGACTTGTTGGCCGAGCCGCCGCCCTTCGCCATGAACAGGAACTTGTAGGCGCCGCCGTCGGTCGCGTACAGCTCGATCTGGGCCGGGAGGTTGGAGCCGGTGTTCTTCTCCTCCCACATGGTGAGCGGAGCCATCTGCGAGTAGCGCAGGTTGAGGTTCAGGTACGCGTCGTAGATGCCGCGGCTGAGGGCCGCCTCGTCGCCGCCCTCGGTGAGCACGTTCTGCCCGCGCTTGCCCATGACGATCGCGGTGCCCGTGTCCTGGCACATCGGCAGCACGCCCGCCGCCGCGATGTTCGCGTTCTTCAGCAGGTCCAGCGCCACGAACTTGTCGTTGCTCGACGCCTCGGGGTCGTCGATGATCCGGCGCAGCTGCGCGAGGTGGGCCGGGCGCAGATAGTGCTGGATGTCGTGGATGGCCTCCGCGGCGAGTTGGCGCAGCGCCTCCGGCTCGACCTTGAGGAACGTCCGCCCGTCGGCCTCGAAGGTGGAGACACCCTCGGAGGTCACCAGCCGGTAGGGGGTGGTGTCCTCTCCCATGGGGAGCAGATCGGTGTACGCGAACTCAGGCATCGTCGCCCATTCCTCACTCGACAGACTGCGGCCTGCCGACAGAGGCAGGCTTCACCAGCGTAGAACCTGCCTCTGACGGCGAGCTTGTGAGGTAAGGCTCAGTTCGGCCTCGCCCGTCACTCCTGCGGGGGCTATCGCGATCTATCGTGTTTGGGTACGCTGCTCCCGTGGACCTTCAGAAGCAGACCGCTGCCGCCCCCACGCCCCCCGCCGAGCTGCGCGCCTCGGACGCGGACCGGGACCGGGTCGCCGACATCCTGCGCGAGGCCCTGGCCGAGGGCCGGCTCACCGCCGAGGAGCACGCCGAGCGCGTCGAGGGCGTCCTGGCCGCCAAGACGGTGGGCGAGCTGGAGCTCTTCATACGGGATCTGCCGGCCGCGCACGAGCGGCGCGCGAGCCCCCTGTCCGCCCCGCCGCGCCCCACCGCCGGAGCGATCCCCGCCGACCCCGACGACAATGTGGTCGCGGTGTTCAGCAGCGCCGTCCGCCGGGGCCGCTGGCGCGCGGGCCGCCGGATCCACGCGTACGCGATCTTCGGCAGCGTCGAGATCGACCTCAGCGAGGCGCTCTTCGAGTACCAGCAGGTCGTCGTCAAGGCCTTCGCGGTCTTCGGGAACGTCGAGATCCGCGTCCCGGAGAACGTGTCGCTGCACGGCACCGGCGCCGGAGTCCTCGGCAACTTCGAGGTGCACACGCTCGAGGCGACCTCCCCCGAGGCGCCCGTGGTCTACGTCGACGGCTGGGCGGTGCTGGGCAACATCGAGGGCCGGCCGAAGCGCGGCAAGCTCGTCGAGGACATCCTCGACCGGGTGCAGCGCAAGGTCGACAGAGGTTTGCGCAAGCATCTGGACCGTTGACGGTCGTGAATCCGCCCGGGTCGAAACGAACCGATCCGCGCACGGTGGCGCACCGGAGTCCCCGAAAGCCGGTGGTTCGGAACTCAGTGCATAGGCGCGCGCACAGCGGGTAGGCCTTGCTGCATCGCCTCTCGCTCGCGAAGCCGTCGTCAGGAGTAGACCCGTGCTGCAACCGCCGCATTCGTCCCTGAAGGTCGCCGCCGTTCCGGCCCAGCGGGTGCCAGCGCGTGACAGGGACCAAGACGCTCCCTGGCACACCGAGGCGGTGTGCCGGCGCGACGAGGCAGGACTGTTCTTCGCACCGTCCAAGGAACCCACCGCCGCCCGCCTCTCCCGCGAGGAGGCCGCCAAGCGGGTCTGCGCGCGCTGTCCGGTGATGGTCGAGTGCCGCGAGCACGCACTGGTCCAGCCCGAGCCCTACGGCGTCTGGGGCGGCCTCACCGCCGCCGAGCGCCGCGTGGTCCTGGCCCGGCGCCGGCGCCGGGACATGGAACTGAAGAAGGCGACGCGGACGGCCGACCGCATAGCGCAGGCGGGCTGACGGGCCCGCCGACCGGCCTGGGGACGGGCTTCTCGACGCCTTTCGACGGGCCCTTCACGCAAGAACGGCGGGCCCTTCACGCAGGAATGGGGCGCCCCCTCCGCACCGGGGACGCCCCACCTGCCCGTAGGGGCTACTTCGCGCGGTCGAAGTCGATCGCGCTGTACGCCCGCAGCTTGCTCAGCCGGTGCTCGGAGTCGATGCGCCGCACCGTCCCGGACTTCGACCGCATCACGATCGAGTCGGTGGTCGCGGTCTCCGGCCGGTAGCGCACCCCGCGCAGCAGCTCACCGTCGGTGATCCCGGTGGCGACGAAGAACACGTTCTCGCCCTTGACCAGGTCCTCGGTGGTCAGCACCCGGTCCAGGTCGTGGCCCGCGTCGAGCGCCCGCTGCCGCTCCTCGTCGTCCTTGGGCCACAGCTTGCCCTGGATGGTGCCGCCCAGGCACTTCACCGCGCAGGCCGAGATGATGCCCTCGGGCGTGCCGCCGACGCCGAGCAGCAGGTCGATGCCGGTGCCCTCGCGCAGCGCCAGGATCGAGCCGGCCACATCGCCGTCGGAGATCAGCTTGATGCGTGCCCCGGTCGCCCGGATCTCCTCGATGAGGCCTTCGTGACGCGGCCGGTCCAGGATGACGACGGTGACGTCCTCCGGGGTGACCCGCTTGGCCTTGGCGACCCGGCGGATGTTGACCTCGACGGGCGCGTCGATGTCGACGAACTCGGCGGCTTCGGGGCCGGTGACCAGCTTGTCCATGTAGAACACGGCGGACGGGTCGAACATCGCGCCCCGCTCGGTCGCCGCGAGGACGGCGATCGCGTTCGGCATGCCCTTGGCCGTCAGCGTGGTGCCGTCGATCGGGTCCACGGCGATGTCGACCTCGGGACCGGTCCCGTCGCCGACGCGCTCGCCGTTGAAGAGCATCGGCGCCTCGTCCTTCTCGCCCTCGCCGATGACGACGACGCCGTTCATCGAGACGGTGGAGACGAGGGTCCGCATGGCGCGCACCGCGGCACCGTCGGCGCCGTTCTTGTCACCGCGCCCCACCCAGCGGCCCGCGGCCATCGCGGCGGCTTCGGTCACCCGGACCAGTTCCAGGGCGAGGTTGCGGTCGGGGGCCTCGGAGGGGACATCGAGTTCGGACGGCAGATGATGATTCTCGGTCATCGGAGCGCACCTTTCTGATACGACGACGGCCGGATGAGGGTTCGATCCCCGACTCTATCGTCAGTCCGACAAAATGAGCAGGGGACCCCACGGATGAGCGGCCCGGGCACCTGCGACGATAGGGGACGTGGCAGGTTCGAACGGCAAGCAGAAGTCGGCCCGGGACATGATCCTCTCCCTGGGCCTCATCGTGATCGCGGCGTGGGTGATCTACCTCTTCGTGCCGCACGACGATCACGCTCCCGACATCAAGCGGGTCGACTACCGGGTCGAACTGCTCACCGCACGCCGTGCGGCGTCCTACCCGGTGGCCGCGCCCGAGGGCCTGCCCGAGACATGGAAGGCGACGTCCGTACGGTTCGACGGCGCCGACTTCGACTCCTGGCACCTCGGCTTCCACGCCCCCGACGGGGAGTACGTCACCGTCGAGCAGTCCACTCAGAAGCGCTCGGAGTTCATCGACGAGGCCAGCCAGGGCTCGACGGCGACCAAGTCCACCGAGGAGCTCGACGGCCGTACCTGGACCCGCTACACCGGCGGCCGCTACGACGCGCTCGTGCTGGAGGGCACCGACGGTTCGACGACGGTCGTGGCGGGGACGGCGTCCTTCGAGCGTCTCACGGAGATGGCGAAGGCGCTCAAGACGGCGTGAGGGTCCCGCCCCCACACGCCCCACACGCACGAGAGAGGCCCCCGGCGTATGCCGGGGGCCTCTCTCGTGCGTCACCGCTCTCAGACGGTGGTGACGACCTCGTCGTACGCCAGCCGCGGGGAGCGCGGGAACCAGGCGTCCTCGCCGGGCCTGCCGATGTTGACGACCATCAGCGGGGTGTGGTCGTCGTCCAGGAACTCCTTGCGGACGCCCTCGAAGTCCAGGCCGGTCATCGGGCCGGCGGCCAGACCGGCGGCGCGCACGCCGATGATGAAGTACGCGGCCTGGAGGGCGGCGTTCAGCGTGGCGGCGCTCTCGCGGACCGGGCGCTCGGCGAAGAACATGTCCTTGGCCTGCGGGAAGTGCGGGAGCAGCTGCGGCAGCTCCTCGTGGAACTCGTTGTCCGCGGAGAGGATCGCGACCAGCGGGGCGGCGGCCGTCTTGGCCTGGTTGCCCTCGGCCAGGTGCCGCACCAGGCGCTCGCGGGCCTCGGCCGAGCGGACCAGGGTGATGCGCAGCGGGGTCTGGTTGAAGGCGGTCGGGCCGAACTTGACCAGGTCGTAGATGGCCTGGACCTGCTCGTCGGTCACCGGCTCGTCGGTGAAGGTGTTCGCGGTGCGGGCCTCGCGGAACAGCAGGTCCTGGGCGGCGGGGTCAAGAACGAGAGACATCGTCGGACTTTCTCGGGTACGCGTCCGGATCCGGAACGCCGGACCGGCTGACGTCCATGACCGTACGCCAATGAAGTTCAAGGTTCAACAAAACGCGGAGTGTGGTGATCCGCTTCACAGCCTCTCGTTTCTTCTAGCCCTCCCCCTTCTCCTCCTCGGCCAGCGCCGCGTCCAGCCGTGCCCGCGCGCCCTCCAGCCAGCGCCGGCACACCTTGGCCAGCTCCTCGCCCCGCTCCCACAGGGCGAGGGACTCCTCCAGCGTCGTACCCCCCGCCTCCAGGCGGCGGACGACCTCGACCAGCTCGTCGCGGGCCTGCTCGTACCCCAGGGCTTCCTCGGTCTTGCTCGTCATGCGTCCAGTCCTAGTTGTCGACTCGAACAGTGAACTCGCCCTCGGCGACCCGCGCGCGCAGCGCCTCGTCCGCCGCCACCTCGGCCGGATCCCGGACCACGTGCCCGTCGGCCCGCTGGAGCACCGCGTACCCCCGCTTCAGCGTGGCGGCCGGCGAGAGGGCCACCACCCGCGCGTGCGTGTGCGTCAGCTCGGAGTCCGCGCGGTCCAGGAGATGCCGCAGACAGCGCCGGGAACGATCGGTCAGCGAGGCGACCTGGTCGGCGCGCTCGTCGATCATCCGGTGCGGATCCTGGATCACCGGCCGCGCGAGCGCGTGGGCCAGCCCGCGCTCCTCCCGCTCCATGAACGCCTCCACGCACCGCCGCGCCCGCCCGCGCAGCATCCGCACCCGCTCCAGCTCCTCGCCCACGTCCGGGACGACCTTCTTCGCGGCGTCGGTCGGGGTGGAGGCCCGCAGGTCGGCCACATGGTCCAGCAGCGGGTTGTCCGGCTCGTGCCCGATCGCCGAGACCACCGGCGTACGGCAGGCCGCGACCGCGCGGACCAGCTGCTCGTCGGAGAACGGCAGCAGATCCTCCACGCTGCCGCCGCCCCGGGCGACGATGATCACGTCGACCTCGTCGAGCGCGTCCAGCTCCTTCACGGCCTGGACGACCTGGGTCACCGCGTGCACCCCCTGCACCGCGACGTTGCGCACCTCGAAGCGGACGGCGGGCCAGCGGTGCCGGGCGTTCTCCAGGACGTCCCGCTCGGCGGCCGAGGCCCGGCCGCACACCAGCCCGATGAGCTGCGGCAGGAAGGGCAGCGGCTGCTTGCGCCCGGGAGCGAAGAGGCCCTCCGCCGCCAGGGACTTCTTCAGCTGCTCCAGCCGCGCCAGCAGCTCCCCGACCCCCACCGGCCGTATCTCCACGGCCCGCAGCGACAGCTGCCCGCGCGGCGCGTACCACTCCGGTTTCGCGTGGACGACGACCCGGGCGCCCTCCCCGACGACGTCCGCCACCGCGTCGAACACCTGCCGGTAGCACGTCACGCCCACGGAGATGTCGTGCGAGGGATCGCGCAGGGTCAGAAAGACGACGCCCGCACCCGGGCGCCGCGACAACTGGGTGATCTGACCCTCGACCCACACGGCGCCGAGCCGGTCGATCCACCCCCCGATGAGCCGCGACACCTCGCCGACGGGCAGCGGGGCGTCCGCGGACGTGTTCACAGCCATGCGACCGAGCGTAACGGCCGCCACCGACAATGCCGCTCAGCCCGACTCGGACCGTCCGCTCCACCCCGGAGGGGAACTCCGGCGCTCAGGGCACGGCCTTACGATGGGACGCATGACTGCTTCGTCTGGCCGCCGCCGTGTCCTGCTCGCCGCTCCCCGGGGCTACTGCGCGGGCGTCGACCGCGCCGTGATCGCCGTGGAGAAGGCCCTGGAGCAGTACGGGGCCCCGGTCTACGTCCGGCACGAGATCGTCCACAACAAGTACGTCGTGCAGACCCTGGAGAAGAAGGGCGCCATCTTCGTCGAACGCACGGAGGAGGTGCCGCCGGGCAACATCGTGATGTTCTCGGCGCACGGCGTCGCGCCGGTCGTCCACGAGGAGGCCGCGCGCGGGCGGCTCGCCACCATCGACGCGACCTGCCCGCTGGTCACCAAGGTCCACAAGGAAGCCGTCCGTTTCGCGAACGACGACTACGACATCCTCCTGATCGGTCACGAGGGCCACGAGGAGGTCATCGGCACCTCCGGCGAGGCACCGGACCACATCCAGCTGGTCGACGGCCCGGCCGACGTCGCCAAGGTCGAGGTCCGTGACGAGTCGAAGGTCGTCTGGCTCTCCCAGACCACCCTCTCCGTCGACGAGACCATGGAGACCGTCGACGCACTGAAGGAGAAGTTCCCGCAGCTCATCTCCCCGCCCAGCGACGACATCTGCTACGCCACGCAGAACCGTCAGCTCGCGGTGAAGCAGATGGGCGCCGAGGCCGAGCTGGTCATCGTGGTCGGCTCGCGCAACTCCTCCAACTCCAAGCGGCTCGTCGAGGTCGCCAAGCTCGCCGGGTCGCGCGAGGCGTACCTGGTGGACTTCGCCAGCGAGATCGACGAGGCCTGGCTGGAGGGCGTGACCACGGTCGGTGTCACCTCCGGCGCCTCCGTCCCCGAGGTCCTCGTCGAGGAGGTCCTGGCCTGGCTCGGCGAGCGCGGCTACGGGGACGTGGAGCTGGTCAAGGCGGCCGACGAGCACATCACCTTCTCGCTGCCGAAGGAACTGCGCCGGGACCTGCGCGAGGAAGCGGCGGCGCTGGTGGCGGAGCGCGGCGGCAGCGGTGCCGCGGCCGCCTCGACTGAGTGACTGTCAGTCGATCGTCGTAACGTAGGGCCATGCAGATCTTCGGCGTGGACATCGGCGGTTCCGGGATCAAGGGCGCCCCTGTGGATTTGGACAGGGGCGACCTGGCTCAGGAACGCTGCAAAGTGCTCACACCGCAACCGGCGACGCCCGAGGGTGTCGCCGACGGCGTGAAGCAGGTCGTGGAGCACTTCGGCTGGACCGGCCCGGTCGGTCTCACCTTCCCCGGCGTGGTCACCGGCGGATCGACCATCCGCACGGCGGCCAATGTCGACAAGAGCTGGATCGACACGGACGCGCGCGCGTTGTTCAGCGAGCGGCTCGGCGGGCTGCCCGTGACCGTCGTCAACGACGCGGACGCGGCGGGCGTCGCCGAGGTCGCCTTCGGCGCGGGCCGCGACCGCAGCGGGACGGTCATCCTGCTGACGTTCGGCACGGGCATCGGCAGTGCGCTGTTCGTCGACGGCGTGCTCGTCCCCAACACCGAGCTGGGCCACCTCGAGCTGCACGGGCACGACGCGGAGAAGCGCGCCAGCAGCAAGGCCAAGGAGGACGGCGAGCTGACGTGGGAGCACTGGGCGCACCGCGTCCAGAAGTACCTCGCCCACGTCGAGATGCTGTTCTCGCCCGAGCTGTTCATCATCGGCGGCGGGGTCAGCCGCAAGGCCGAGAAGTTCCTGCACTTCATCGAGGACATCAAGGCGGAGATCGTCCCGGCACAGCTCCAGAACAACGCGGGGATCGTGGGCGCGGCGATGCGGGCGGCGAAGGAGAGCTGACGCCTGCGGGCGGGACGACGCGGCTCTCGCGGCGCCCCGCCCGGCCTGGGCGACGCCTTCGTGGCGCCGGCCGGACAGGCCCTAGCCTCGTCGGGCGGGTCGGGTCGTCGCTCGGCGGCGGGCCCTCGCCCGGCATACGCCGCGGGCGAGGATGGTCACGGTCGCGGCGAGTGTGCCCGCGTACAGCCAGCCGGCCTGGGTGGCCAGCGCTGTGACCAGGCCCATCAGCCGGGCCCCGATGCCGTCGCCGTCGTCGACCACGGGCAGCAGGCCCACGGCGAAGGCGATCGGTACGACCACGGGCGGTGACAGCAGGTCGACGGGGCGCACCCAGAGGGCGGTCAGGACGCACACCGGCAGGAACAGCACGCCGTACACCGTCAGTGACGCCCCGAAGAGCAGGCCGTCCAGCCACCCCAGCGCGCTCATCACCGCCATGCTGAACAGCCCGCTGCCGAGACCGGTGAGCCGGGGGTTCGGCAGCCGGCGGGCGCCGGTGGGGGAGGGGCGGGGGACACGGGGTGGCCGGGGGGCCGCGGGGGAGCGGGTGGAGGCACCGGACGCGGCGGGGCCCCGTGCGGCACGGGGGACGGCGCGCGGCTCCTGACGTTCGCGCCCGCCCGCACGCTCTCTGTCCACCTGCGGCGGAAGGGTGCCGCGTCGCGGGCCGGGGTGCGGGGGACGCGTCCTGTGTTGCTCCACTCCACCAAGTTAGGTCGTTTTATGTGGCGAATCGGGCGTCGGACACGCCGGGGCGCGGACCTTGGCCATGCGTTCGACAGGTCCGCGAGGCCGGCGCCGGGTACGCCGTAAACTGGTGGATCGGCCGGCCCTCTGCCCCCTGGTCCCCACGGCGGGAAGCCCCGGGAACCGGCCCCCTGGCCCTCTGACTACGGGAAGTCGCAACGTGTCGCTCACGATCGGAATCGTCGGTCTGCCGAATGTCGGCAAGTCGACCCTGTTCAACGCCCTGACCAAGAACGACGTGCTGGCGGCCAACTACCCGTTCGCCACGATCGAGCCGAATGTCGGTGTCGTGGGCGTCCCGGACGCCCGGCTGACCAAGCTGGCCGAGATCTTCGGCTCCCAGCGCATCCTCCCCGCCACCGTCGACTTCGTCGACATCGCGGGTATCGTGCGCGGCGCCTCCGAGGGCGAGGGGCTGGGCAACAAGTTCCTGGCGAACATCCGTGAGTCCGACGCGATCTGCCAGGTCATCCGCGCCTTCAAGGACGAGAACGTCGTGCACGTCGACGGCAAGGTCTCGCCGAAGGACGACATCGAGACGATCAACACCGAGCTGATCCTCGCCGACCTCCAGACCATCGAGAAGGTCCTGCCCCGCCTCCAGAAGGAGTCGCGGATCAAGAAGGACATCGCGCCCAAGGTCGCGGCCGTCGAGGCGGCGAAGGAGATCCTGGAGAAGGGCGACACCCTCTTCTCGGCGGGCATCGTCCAGGGCTCCGGCAACGAGGAGCTCCTGCACGACCTGCACCTGCTCACCACCAAGCCCTTCCTGTACGTCTTCAACGTCGACGAGGACGAGCTGATGGACGACACCTTCAAGGACGAGCAGCGCGCCCTGGTCGCCCCCGCCGAGGCGATCTTCCTCAACGCCAAGCTGGAGCAGGACCTCGCCGAGCTGGACGAGGCGGACGCGATGGAGCTGCTGGAGTCGGTCGGCGCCGAGGAGCCCGGCCTGGCCACCCTGGCCCGCGTCGGCTTCAACACCCTCGGCCTGCAGACCTACCTCACGGCCGGCCCCAAGGAGTCCCGCGCCTGGACGATCAAGAAGGGCGCCACCGCCCCCGAGGCCGCCGGCGTGATCCACACCGACTTCCAGAAGGGCTTCATCAAGGCGGAGGTCATCTCCTTCGCCGACCTCGTCGAGACCGGCTCGGTAGCCGAGGCCCGCGCCAAGGGCAAGGCGCGCATGGAGGGCAAGGAGTACGTCATGCAGGACGGGGACGTCGTGGAGTTCCGCTTCAACGTGTAGTGGCTTATCCCTCGATCTGCTGAGATGCAGGTCAGAGGGTAAAACCCCAGGTCAGGGGCCAGATTTCACGGTCTGGCCCCTTCTTGTTTTCTCCTGCTGTTTCCGGCCTTTTCCGGGTCCTGTGCTGACTTGGTGCTGACTCGCCGAGGGACGCGAGGGCCCGCTCTGATCTGGGGTAACAGCGAGGCCGTAAGAACAGGGCGAGTGCCTGCGAACGTCTCTCGGCCGGGGCTGCTCCGGAGATGCCGGGTCCTTGATGAACGAATGCCTGCCGGGTTTCCTGTTCTGGAAAGCCGGGGAGCTTGACCCGGAAGTTGGCAGGTCGGGAGCATCGCCTTGACCAAGCCTGTCGACAGGAGGGGGAAAGCCGTGGGCGCACCGCTGCGGAAGCTCTCGGGAGACCCGGACTGCAAGAATGGCACCTGCCCCACCCTGTGGGGCACGGCCGACGGCAAGGAGTACGTCGTACAGGGTTACGTGATCAACGACCCTGAGCAGCTGGCGCAGCTCGACCTGCCCGAGGGCGAGACTGCTGTCATGATCCCCGCGGCCGTGCTGGAGGAGCACTTCCGTGCTCACCGGTGAGGAGTTCGGGCGCCTCTTCGAAACGTTCGAGCGGACCGCGTTCCGGCTGGAGACGCTGGCCGAGTACGACGTGGAGGAGGAGCGCGAGGAGATCGCGCGCTTCCTGGCCGGCGAGGCCATGGGGTCGGAGTGGGACGACAACCCGTGGGTGCGGTCCATGACCGACAAGGGCAAACAGGTGTCCCGAGTCCACGTCCTGCGCTCTCCGCTGACCGACTACCTGCGCTACGAGTTGGCGGCCTACCCCGGCAACATCAAGGCCAGGGAGTCGATCGGCATCATCGACCTCGCCGAACAGGACGTGGAAGGTCTACCCGACCACGACTTCTGGCTCTTCGACGACCGCGACGTGTACCGAATGCACTACACCCCCGAGGGCCGGTTCCTCGGCGGCAAACTCCTGCCTGCCAACCGGCTCGCGGAATACCAGGGCTACCGCGACGTGGCGCTCACGCACGCCGTTCCGTTCGCGGCCTACTGGGAGCGGCACCACTGACCACGGAGTCGATCGGGAGAGCTCTGCGGGCACTGCGGGAGGCATCGGGGCTGACCGGTGACGCAGTGGCCCGCAGAGCCTCCATGTCCGCGGGCAAGTTGTCCAAGATCGAGAACGGTCGAACCCTGCCCACTGTGCAGGACGTTGACCTGATCCTGTCCGCGCTCGGCGTCTCGGAAGAGGTGAAGGAACAGTTCCTCGCCACCGCCAGGGCCGAGGTCACGGAGGCCACAGCGTGGCGCCTGCTGCGCCGCATGGGCCCGTGGAAGCACCAGAACACCATCAAGGCCATCGAGGCCAACACGAAGGCGCTCAGGTTGTTCCAGGGACAACTCATCCCCGGACTCCTCCAAACGCCGGAGTACGCCTCGGCGGTGTTCTCTCTGCCGCCCGCGCTCCCGGATGAAACCAGGGCCCGGACAGTGGCGGCGAGGATGGAGCGACAAGCGACGCTCTACGAAGACGGCCGCTCGTTCCACTTCGTGATCTGTGAGCACGTCCTTCGGTGGTTGGTCTGCGAGCCGGCCGTCATGGCAGTACAGCTCGATCGGCTCGTGTCCCTGTCCCGGCTCCCCAGCGTGACGGTCGGGACGGTGCCCCTGACGGGTCGGATGCCAGACTTCCCGATGACGTGCTTCAGCGTCCACGATGACCGGCTGGTGATCGTCGAGACGTTCCACTCGGAGATCACGACACGCGACCCCAGGGACATACAGACGTACGTCGACACCTTCCAGCGCTTCGCCGACGTAGCGGTCTACGGCGAGGAGATGCGAGCTCTCGTCGAAAGCATCCGAGACGAGTTCTTGCCGCAACGGGAAAGAGGGTAGGGACGCTCGGCCGGAGCCCCAAAGATGGATTGCAGCGAGATCCAAGCCGGGGAGTAGCCATGCCAGCGACCATGACCACAGTCAGGACCCGTGCACCTGCCACTTCCGCCGACGCCTCCGGAACCGGTGCTGGGGTGCGATGTATGCGCCGCACTCGCGAGGCAACGGCAGACAGCGAGAGACCGGGGAGACCTGTCCGCGGCGACGGACGCCGACATCGAGATCCGAAGCCACCCGCACAAGACGCGAGGGCGCCGGTGATGGACATGCAGACGTGGCGGGACAGCCGAGCAAGGGCCACCGAGGCAGCCGAGGCACTGCGGGCGGCTCTTGCCGCCCTCGGCACCCCTCAGAGCGTGTGTGGCAGCGTCCGCCCGATGGTCACCCACAAGGGCACGGCGTACGTGCACGTCGGCATGGTGCGAGCGGACGTGGCGGAACAGATGGTCAAGGCCATGAGGGCGCCGGAGAGCGCTCCGTGACCCGCTCCGTCCTGCGATTCGTGAAGCACCGGATCACACAGCAGCCAGGCACTGACGTCACCTTCGCGGCCGAGTGCATGGCGTGCGAGTGGAAGGCGACGCCGTCGGCCGATGGCGCAGCGGTGGACATCGAGTGCATGAGCCATACCGGTCGGACAGGACACCCGGAGTTTCGGCGCACCTGTACCTCCTTCGCCATGGTGACCAGGGTCGGTACGGAAGCCGCCTCGGCTCGTTGAACACCGGCGAGGTGCGAGTGCTGGACGAAGCCCCGCACGTAACGATGGACGAGCGGAAATACGGGAGGCTGGCTCATGGCCCAGACGCCGGTAACAGAGCACGATGAGCCCGAAGGCGAGCCGCTGGGCGAGCAGCCTCGGGTCATCAGCTACCGGTCGACGACCAATCCGCAGGTGACGGTGGAGTGGCGCTTGGTCAAGTGGTCGAAGGAGCAGCGGCTTGAGCTTGCTCGCATCCTCTTCAAGGAGCCACCCGTTCGTTGACGTCATGCAGTGCCTGGCAGGGGTCGCCATCCGGTGCCCTGGGAGGCAAGGTCGGCGAAGGGGGTGGGGGATGACCCCTTGGGGTGTGGTTTGCTCACCGCCACGTCTTACCGGTCAAGAATGCGCCACGGTTTCAGGGCCGATCAGGAGGAGCGCCAGCGGGCGCCCCGGTGGCAAAGAGAAACGGCCCTCGGAGAAAGCGAGGGCCGTTTCGCACCGGCCTACTCAAGTGTCAGCGAGAGAAGGGGAAGGTGCGGCGCCGACAGTAGCACCCTGTCTGACCAGGGACAATGCGCCAGCGAGGTCAGAGGAGGCCGAGCTTGGCCAGGTCGAAGTGCTCGTCGGTCAGAGACTCGTACCCATGCTCAGCGGCGTAGGCCAGAATGCGGCCGAGAGGAGTGTCTGGGGCCGGCGGTTCGGTGGCCAGCTCGAACCCGGTGACCTGGAGGGCGAAGCCGAGGCCGGTGTCGAAGGCGTCGTGATCGTTGGACATCGCTCCACGGTAACGCCGCTTTCCGGGCCCCTTGGGGTAATCCGCGTGGCCAAGGTTCCTTACCGCAGTGTCTTACCGGCCGAGATCGCGTCGCGGTTTCAGGGCCGATCTGGTCCCTCGTTCTGGGGCTGACCAGTAGGGTTGTGAAGATTCTGGTGTGAGCCATGCGGCGTGCGGACGGGCGCGCTACTGAGTGTGATGGGGTGCGAAGCGCGTGACTGCGACCACGACGTCGGTGCACGACGTTCTCAAGGCGATCCGTGACGGCTCCACCGGGAACCGAGACCGGGGAACCCGCTTCGAGGAGTTCATGGTCCAGTACCTGAGCACCGACCCGCAGTGGACCGAGCAGTTCAGCCGCGTGTGGATGTGGGCCGACTGGCCGGGGGCCGATCACGACAAGCGGGACACGGGCATCGACCTGGTTGCGCAGGACCGGGAGACGGGTGGCTTCTGTGCCATCCAGTGCAAGTTCTACGAGCCGCACCACACGATCCGCAAGGAGGACATCGACTCCTTCTTCACGGCCTCTGGCAAGGGCGCTTTTACTCGCCGGATGATCGTCTCCACCACCGACAAGTGGAGTGATCACGCCGAGTCGGCCCTGGACGACCAGCAGATCCCCGTCACCCGGCTCGGCCTGTCGGACATTGCGAACAGCCCGGTGGAGTGGCACATGCCCTCTCCAAACCTGCACGTCGAGTTCGAGGTGACGCTGCGGGGGAAGAAGAAGCCGCGCCCGCACCAGCGCGATGCGATCGACGATGTCTTTGCCGGCTTCGCCGAGCACGACCGCGGCAAGCTCATCATGGCCTGCGGTACTGGCAAGACCTTCACCAGCTTGAAAATCGCGGAGCGCTTCCAGCGTCAGCGGGCCGAGGCAGGGCAGGGCGACCACACCACCGTTCTGTTCCTGGTTCCCTCCATCGCTCTCCTCTCGCAGACGCTGCGTGAGTGGTCGTACGAGGCCGCAGTACCGCTGCGGGCCTTCGCCGTCTGCTCGGACACCAAGGTCGGTAAGCAGAAGGCCCAGGGCGACGATAAGGACATGGCCGCCCATGACCTGGCCCTGCCCGCCACCACCGACCCGAACCGACTGGTCGCCCAGATGGCGAGTGTCGAGGCCACGCCGGGGCTGACGGTCGTGTTCTCCACTTACCAGTCGATCGCTACCGTTGCCGCTGCCCAGCAGCAGGGGTTGGCCCGATTCGACCTGATCCTGTGCGACGAAGCCCACCGCACCACCGGCGTTACGCTGTCCGGACACGACGAGTCCGCGTTCGTCCGCGTCCACGACGACAGCTTCATCGGCGCGGACCGCCGCCTGTACATGACTGCCACCCCGCGTGTGTACAGCGACGACACCAAGCAGGACGCCAAGGGCGCAGACGCGGTCGTTGCCTCAATGGACGACGAGTCGAAGTACGGCCCCGAGTTCCACCGCCTCGGCTTCGGCAAAGCCGTGGAGCAGGGCCTGCTCACCGACTACAAGGTCCTCATACTCACCGTCGACGAGGGCGTTGTCGCCAAGACCCTCCAGGAGGGTTTCGCCGGCGGCGCCTCCGAGCTGAACCTCGATGACGCCGCAAAGATCATCGGCTGCTGGAACGCGATGGCCAAGCGCACCGGTACCTTCACCGACGGCTCCGGTTTCGGTGAGGACGAGGCCCCGATGAAGCGCGCTGTAGCTTTTGCTCGCTCCATCAACGACTCCAAGAAAATCGCCACCCACTTCAACGAGATCGTTGACGCCTACGACGACGGCGACGACGAGGTGCTTCGCTGCGACGTCGACCACGTCGACGGCAACTTCAACACCCTCCAGCGCAACCGGCTCCTCGACTGGCTCAAGCAGGATCCCGGTCCGGCCAGCGCCCGCATCCTTTCCAATGCCCGTTGTCTGTCCGAGGGCGTGGACGTGCCGAGTCTGGACGCGGTGTTGTTCTTGCACCCGCGCAACTCTGTGGTCGATGTGATCCAGTCGGTCGGCCGAGTGATGCGCATCGCGCCGGGCAAGAACTACGGCTACATCATCCTGCCGGTGGCCGTCCCGGCGGGGATGCCGCCGGAGCAGGCGCTCTCGAAGAACGAACGGTTCAAGACGGTCTGGCAGGTCCTCCAGGCACTGCGTGCCCACGACGACCGCTTCAACGCGACCGTCAACCAGATCAAGCTGAACAACAAGGCCCCTGAGAACATCGGCGTGGGCCACATCGGGCCGGGCGACGAGACCGTCGGCGACCAGGATGGCTCCAGCACCTCCGACCACGCGGCCCAGGAAGCCAAGAGCGCCCAGCACGTCCAAGAGGCCTTGTTCAAGGTCGAAGACTGGCGTGACGCGATCTACGCCCGCATCGTGGACAAGGTCGGCGAGCGCAAGTACCTGGAGGACTGGGCCAAGGACATCGCCGAGATCGCCCAGGCCCACGTTACGCGGATCAAGGCCGCCCTCGCCCTCCCCGACAAGCGGGCCGCGTTCGAGCAGTTTCTTGCCGAACTGCGCACGACCATCAACCCCGGCGTCACCGAACCTGACGCCATCGACATGCTCGCCCAGCACATCGTCACCAAGCCTGTCTTCGATGCGCTGTTCAGCAGCTACGCCTTCGCCGAGCACAACCCGGTGTCCAAGGCCATGCAGCGGATGCTCGACGTCCTGGACGATCAGGGTTTGGAGACCGAAGCCAGGACTCTGGAGGAGTTCTACCGGTCGGTGCGGGTGCGTGCCGAGGGCGTCGACAACCACGAGGGCCGCCAGCAGTTCATCGTCGAGCTCTACGACAAGTTCTTCAAGACGGCCACGAAGAAGGCAGCCGACGCGCTCGGTATCGTCTACACCCCTGTCGAGGTCGTCGACTTCATCATCCGCTCCACCGAGCAGGCCCTGGCCAAGCACTTCGGACGGTCGCTTTCGGATCAGAAGGTCCACGTCATCGACCCGTTCGTCGGCACCGGCACGTTCCCCGTGCGGCTGCTCCAGTCCGGCCTGATCAAGCCAGAGGACCTGCTACGCAAGTACACCAGCGAAATGCACGCCAACGAGATCGTGCTGCTGGCCTACTACATCGCAGCCGTCAACATCGAGGCGGCCTTCCACGATCTGACCAGCGGCGAGTATCAGCCGTTCGAGGGCATCGTCCTGACCGACACGTTCCAGCTCGCCGAAGGCGGCACGGCCAAGCTCGACGGTATGGACGTGCTGGAGGGCAACAGCGAGCGGGCCAGGAAGCAGCGCAAGCAGCCCATCACTGTCGTGATCGGCAACCCGCCGTACTCGGTGGGGCAGGACAGTGTCAACGACAACAACCAGAACCTCAAGTACGAGGTGCTGGACGCCCGCATCGCCGAGACGTACGTGGCCGAGTCCGCGGTCGGCAACAAAAACAAGCTGTACGACTCCTACATCCGAGCCATCCGCTGGGCATCGGACCGCATCACGGGTGAAGGCGTCGTCGCGTTTGTCTCCAACGGCGGTTACATCGACGGCACCAGTGCGGATGGCCTGCGCAAGTCTCTGGTCAGCGAGTTCGACGCGATCTACTGCTACAACCTGCGGGGCAACCAGCGCACCGCCGGTGAGCAGGCCCGGAAGGAAGGCGGCAAGATCTTCGGCTCGGGCAGCCGCAACACTGTCGCCATCCTGATTCTCGTCAAGGGCAGCAAGAACGGCAGTCCCGCGTCCAGCTGCGAGCTGCACTACCACGAGGTCGACGACTACCTCACCCGTGAGGACAAGCTGAACAAGCTCCGCGCCCAGAGCTTGGACACCGTGGAGTGGAAGAAGATCACGCCGAACGTCGAGGGCGACTGGATCAACCAGCGAGACGAGAGTTACGCGGCATTCCAGGCGATCGGCGACAAGGACAAGATCCTCGCCAGCCAGTCTGTCTTCGCGCTCTACTCCAGCGGCCTGAACTCCGCCCGTGACTCCTGGGTCTACAACTTCTCCGAGGAGAAGGTCCGCACCAACATGGAGTCGATGATCGACTTCTACAACGATCAGGTGCAGGGATTCCACGCCCATTGCAAGGCCAGCGAAGAGACCGCTCCCAGTGTGAAGGACGTGGAGCAGTGGATCGACACCGACGGGAAGAAGATCAGCTGGAACCGCGCTGACAAAACCAGGCTCGCCAAGGGCGAGAAGTACGTCTACGACGCCGCCTGCGTAGTCACCTCCTCCTACCGACCTTTCACCAAGCAGAAGCTGTACTTCCACTCGCGGCTGAACGACATGACGTATCAGCTGCCTCGACTGTTCCCTACGGCCGAGCACGAGAACTTCGGCTTCTACAGCAACGGTGTGCACGCCACGACTGTGCCGGCCGTGCTCATGGTGAGGCACGTGCCCAACCTTGATGTCTTCGGCAAGGGCGGGTACTTCTTCCCGCGGTACACCTACCGGGAGCTGGCAGTCGACGGCGGCTTCGACTTCGGGGAGGGCGAAGGTTACGAGCGTGTCGACAACATCACCGACGCCGCCCTCGCGGGGTACCGCGATGCTTACGAGGACCCGGCCATCGCGAAGGACGACATCTTCTACTACACCTACGCTCTGCTCCACTCTCTGGATTTCCGGGAGCGCTTTGCTGCCGACTTGAAGAAGTCCTTGCCCCGCATCCCCAAGGTCCAGGACTTCCACGGCTTCGCCGCGGCCGGCCGCGCGCTCGCCAAGCTGCACTTGGACTACGAGCAGGCCAAGCCGTACAAGGGCATCGTCGAGACGGTGAGTGGTGACGCGACTGCCACGCCCGCGACCGAGCTGTACCGGGTCACCAAGATGAAGATCCCGAAGGTGAAGGGTGAGGCTGACCGGTCCACGATCGTCTACAACACCCGGGTCAAGCTGACCAACATCCCGGAGGAGGCGTACCGCTACCAGCTCGGTGCCCGCTCTGCGATCGAGTGGATCATCGACCGCTACCAGGTCAAGGTCGACAAGGCATCGGAGATCGTCAACGACCCCAACGACTGGTCCGACGACCCGAGGTACATCATCGACCTGCTCAAGCGGATCGTCACGGTCAGCCTGGAGACGATGAAGATCGTGGACGCTCTTCCGGCGCTGGACATCCTGGAGTAGCCCGACAGTCGGCTCGATGGCGAAGAGCATCGAAGGAAGTTGACCAAGAAGTCTGACCAGGTGGGCCGCCAAAGGCGGCCTCCTGGCAGGCACCGGCGGAAGCAGTAGAGGGCAACGCTCAAGCGGCCGCGCAGCGGCCCAACAACAAGAGAGCTCTTTGCCTCCGGATGTGCGGCCCTGCCGGGGCCGCCCGGCCGTTTTCCATGATGTCTTCGCCAGGTGGGGCGCGGCAGCGCCCCCTTGAACCCTTCCCTTGGCGGCCCCGGCAGGGCCGCACTGGTGCTCCCTGCCTTCCGCTGGCTCCTACAACTGAGGGCCGCGAAGGCGGCCCTCTTGAGCTTGTCCCAGTTCAGTACGTACTTGCACTCGTGCACGTACAAGTACGACAGAGCGGAGCGAGGCTTGCCGAGCGGAGCGAGGTAGCTGTTGATGATGCTGGTCTCTGTAAGAGGGTGCGTCATCATCAGCAGCTCATCCTGCCGCGGCCCATCCCTCGCTGGTGTGCTTGAGTCTCTTCGCGAGCTCTGCTCTCACGGTGTTGCTGCTCTTGTCGACGCTGTCGGCGTAGCGTTTGGCGAGCGCAGCGAAGGTTGTCTCTGATGGCTGCTCGTCGATGACCTGCTCGACGAGGTGATCCAACCAGAACCGTGCCTGCGGCATGCCCGGCTCACGCTGGGCCTTCGTGTGCAGGCGCTCCCAGACAGGCACCTCGGAGTCGCTGCCGGTTGGCCCGACGGTGACCCCGATGTCGAGGTCGGTCCTGGCCCGGTTGATCGCGGTCTGGATGCTCCGGCCCTTCTTGGACCTCCGGAGGGCGACGACGCCTCGGACGCCTCCAGCCATCGCTCGCCCGCCGATGGGGGCGGAGGCCGTGGTGAGGCCCTCGCTGTTGCCCTTTGGGGTGTGCGTGACGGCCAGTACGGGGATGCCCGCGCTGCTGATCGGCTTGAGTTTGTCG
The DNA here is from genome assembly GCF_055591025.1 of Streptomyces sp. NPDC041784. NCBI lineage: Bacteria > Bacillati > Actinomycetota > Actinomycetes > Kitasatosporales > Streptomycetaceae > Streptomyces > Streptomyces sp. NPDC041784. The sequence continues at coordinate 432,035 of NZ_JBVJAB010000004.1, read as the reverse complement.
ATGATGCGCCGGGCCGTTACGGGGGAGGAGATGTCCTCGCCGTCGCCGAGGGCTCCCAGGACGTTGTCGAGGATGAAGAGGTCGGCCCCCAGGTCCATGAGGTCATCGTGGATGCCCTCCCAGTAGTCGGCCTGCCCGGTGTTCTCGACGGGGAAGACGGTGACGGAATCCTTGGGTACCGCGCCGTGAAGGCGCTCGCGGAGCTCTTCCTGAGCGCCGTCATCGGTGAGGCCAAAGACGATGTGCCGGCAGGGGCGGAGAACGGGGAGGCCGAGGAAATCGTCGGCTCCGTTCAGAAGGGCGATGGACATCCCAGCGGTCAGAAGCGTCTTCCCGGCCTTGGGTTCGCCGGCGAGCATGGTGATGTTGCTGGTGAGCAGGTCTCCGATGAGGAACGCCTTCTCGTACGGGACGTGCTGGATCTCGTGGAGCTTGCGCCCCTTGGTGGTGATGGCTCCCACGGGTGGTGGTCCGTCCTTTCGGTGGCGGCGCTGCGAGCGCCGTGGTCCCCGTCGATGCGGGGGTCATGTGCTCCTTTCGCTCGGGGGCATGTGGGCGGTGGTCGGGCCGGTCAGGCGGAGGCGGGACAGTTCCGGTCGATCCAGCGGTCGACTTCCGACCTGCGGAATCGCAGGTGTCCGCCGATCTTGCGGGACGGGATGCCGAGTGCGCGGTGGTTGTTGTAGATCCACGCGGGCTTCATCGCCAGGTAGTCGGCCACGTCGTTGACGCTCATCAGTCGGTTCGGTTCCAAAGGCGGTCTCCCAGAGAAGGCGGTATCAGGTGATCGCCATCGTGCGGTTTCAGTCCTGTTCTGTCAAGTCCGGATCTGTCGTGTCTGGACTTGACGATTCAGGTGCTGTCTCCTACGTTCTGACCCATGGCGATCATTCACGGCCCAAACGACGACGCTCCACGGCGCGAGGGGATTGAGCAGGAGCTGCGTATCGGCTCATGGAAGGTGACCTTGTGGCGACCGCTGCTCGGCTACTCGGGCGGCCCCCAGGAGATCCGGATCGAGCCGCACGAGGCTGGCGATCCACAGGAGATCGCCCGTGGTGTATCCACCACGGTGCTGCGGCAGATCGACACCGCCGCTTTCGCTGCGGACGTTGCCGCGGTGGCAGAAACCGCTGTCTCGGCCAAGACGGCGGTGGAGAAGCTTCGGGAAGAACTCGAAGCTCTACCTCGCGGGCTCTCTGACGAGTACCTGGCGGTGCTCTCCGGCCTGTATGTGCGGAGCGTTGACGCCGGACGGCGGGCCCCCATCCACGATCTGGAGCTGTGGACCGGGACCAAGCAGGCCACATTGAAGGGCCACTTGCGGGCAGCTCGGCAGAGGGGATTCCTGACCAAGGTGGAGGGCAAGGCCGGCGGGCGGCTCACCAACAAGACGATCGAGATTCTGAGGGGGCTGGACGTTGGCCAAGGTTCTGAAGAAGTGTGACTGCCGCAACCAGGCACGCTGCGCGCACATGTGGACCGTCCGGTACCGCGAGCCCGGCGGGCGTAGCGCTCGGCAGCGGGAGAAGTCTTTCCCGACCAAGCGGGAGGCCGAGGACTTCGGTATCAAGGCGGAGAACGACAAGCGCGAGGGCGTCTACATCGACCACCAGCTCGGCCGGGTCTCGCTCCGCAAGTGGGCCGAGGAGTGGCTGGAGCAGCACCCCGTGAACGAGTCCACTCGGCGCAACTACCAGGGCTTCCTCTCCAACCACCTGATCCCCGAGCTGGGCTCCCGAACGCTCGCTGGCCTCACCGTCGCGGACGTGAAGAAGCTCCAGGCCGCCATGGTGGCCCGAGGGCTGACGGCCGCGACGGTCAACGACCGCATGAACATCCTGCGCAGCATGATGACGGCAGCCGTGAAGGAGCGCCGGATACCGGGCAGCCCGTGTGATGAGGTGCCGCCGCTCAAGACGGCGGGCGCTGCGGTCGACCCGGACGAGATCCCGACGCTCGCCGAGGTGTACGCCATCGCCGCCGCCATGTCCGATCAGTACCGGCTCACCGTGTGGCTCCAGGCAGGCGCGGGGCTGCGCATCAGCGAGGCGCTCGGCTTCTCGGTCGACTGCCAGCGGGACGGCTTCCTCCGGCTGCGTCGGCAGATCAGCGCCAAGGCAAACCAGGGCGACTGTGTCACGCGCTTCGTCCCGCTGAAGCACCGCACGGCGGAGGAGTTCCGCGACGTACCCACGTCACTCTTCCTCGATCAGGAGATCGGGTTGCACCTGAAGCGCTGGGGGACGGTCGAGCTCGACGGCCTGGAAGTGCTGTTCGCCCCGCGTGAGCGAGGCAAGGGCAAGATGCCCACGGCCTCGACCTACGGCTACCACTGGCGTAAGGCGCTGAAGGCGGCCGGTGTGGTGACGCCGGACGGGAAGCCGAAGTACACGCCGCACTCACTGCGACACTTCTTCGCCTCGACGGCGCTGGCGAACGGGGTGCCGATCCATGAGGTGAGCCGCTGGCTCGGCCACCGCAACATCAAGACGACCGTCGACACGTACGGGCACCTGGTGCCGGAGGCGTGGGACCGCTGCCGGGATGTCATGCAGGAGGCGCTGCGCCCGTCGGTACCCCGTCAGGCGTCGGCGCTGGCGGCGTGAGGTGCTGACCTTGCGACATGGTGCTGACTTGGTGCTGACCCGACACGGGGTCGAGAGGGCAGAACCCTTGGGAACACTGGAGAGGAGGGGGATTCTTGAACGTTCCGCTTCAACGTGTAGTTGAATCGTTACGGCATGTTGGCAGTACCGTCAAATGTGCAGGCCAGAAGGGGTCGGACTACGAGGAGTCCGACCCCTTCCGCGTTCCCGTGCTGACGTTTCAGTGGCTGCGGGGAGGTGTGAGCTTGTCGAGGTCCAGGCTGATCTCGAAGGGCACCGGGCGCTGGAGCGATCCGCGGAAGATGCCGGCGGGCGCGTATCCGCCGGTCGGTTCGTCGAGCTCATAGACGTGCACGACGGGTGCCCCGTCCTCGTCCTCGATGCACCAGTAGTGCGGGATGCCGGCCTCCGCGTACTTCCGGAGTTTGACCGTGCGGTCCCGGTGGGCGGATTCGGGGGAGACGACCTCCACAACGAGCTTCACGTCATCGGGGGCGTACCAGGTGCGGTCGGGGTCGTAGGGCAGGTCCGTCAGTAGGAGGTCCGGCTCGGGGCGGTTGCGGGCATCGAGGCGGATCGTCATCTCCCGCTCGACCTCGACGCCGGTCGGCGCCTGCGCCATGAGCGTGGTGGTCAGAGCGGTGACGAGACGGCCGTGCCAGGACCGCTGGGGCGACATCATGAATACGAGGGCTCCGTCGATCAGCTCGGTGTGGCGCGGGGCCTCGGGGAGGTGGTCCAGGTCCTCCGCGAACCAGCCTTCCGCGCGGGGCGGGCGCATCCAGTCGGGCAGTGCGGTCATGGCTTCACGGTAGCGGGTACGGCTGCGGCGAGCCGGGTGCTCCCCGGAGCCCTGGCTCCCCACCTCGCCACGGCCGCGAGTGCCTACGGCGTGGGGATGATGCCTCCGTCCAGCGCGTCATGACGGATGCGTTGCGTCAGGTCGAGCTGCCTGCGCAGCAGGCGCTCGTGTTCGTCCAGCCGCTTCATCGTGTCGGCGATCGCCTGCTGGGTTGCCAGGCTGGGCAGTACCACGGGCAGATCGCCGAGCACGTTGAGGGAGATGGTCTTCATCTTCATGCTCCCCGTGGAGTGGGCTTCCAGCCACGTGCGTGCCTCCGGACCGCGTAGGTACGCGGCGAAGTAGTCGGCGTCGAGCCCGGCAGGGGGACGCAGCAGGAAGCACCCTGTGCCGCACACCCAGCCGTGCTGTTCCTCGCGGACGACGGCGGCTCGTCCAAGTTCTCCGCGGCGTGCCAGGACGACGTCGCCGAGGCGGAGGTGGAAGCGCTCCAGCCCCCTGGCCTGTCGCTCGCTGATGTGCCGGATGCTCGCCGCGCTGAAGCCGCTTCCCGTCAGGTCTTTGGGCATCACGACGGGGATGCCACCGACGTCGACGTAGTGGTCGGCGCGGATCAGGCTTCCCGACGGTCCCGCGAGCAGCAGGCCAGGGGCCTCGGGTACCCCTTCCGCGGTGCCCTCCAGCACGCGCCGGAGCGGCACACGCGGGGCTTCGCTTTCGCCGCGCGCCACCCGCTCGCTCCGGTCGAAGCTCTTGCAGAGGTGGGCCGTCGCGCCGACTGTCGATTCGGCCTGCTTCACCAGATGGTCGAGCAGGCGGCGCGTGTCCAGGGCCGCGGGCGGCTGCTCCCGGGCAGGCGCCACGTACAGCCGGGGGTCAAGGGGGCAGCCGTCGTTCTCGAGGATCTCGTCGTACGAGACCGAGCAGGAGAATCCGGGTTCGTCGGGGGTCGAGCGGGGAGACCGCAGCCAGGCGTGAAGCCGGCCGCTGATGCGGCTCCTGTCCGCCGGGCCGAGCACACGCGCTTGGCGCGGAGCCTGCGTGCCGAGTCGGCTCGCGTCGATGAAGAGGACGGACTCGGTTTCCCCGGCGGGGACATGGTGGGACTTGTCACGGGCGAGTAGCCAGAGGTGTACAGGGACGGTCGTGTGGGAGAACAGATCGGCTGGTAGTGCGACAACGGCGAGAAGCGCGTCGTTGGCCAGCATGTGCTGGCGGATCTCCGCTGCGCGACCGCGTGTGGAGGCGGCGCCCGACGGCATGATCAGGGCCGCCTTCCCCTTCTCGCTGAGTCGGGACCAGGCGAGTTGGATCCAGGCGAAGTTTGCGTTCGACTCGGGCGGCGGCCCGAAGGGCCAGTCGAGGTGTTCCAGGCCCTGGACGCGCTGGTTGAACGGCGGATTGCAGAGCACGAATTCGGCCATGCTATTGGCCAGGTTCCGGAAGAGCGACCCGGGATCGGAGGCACGCACCAGGGGCCGGTCGATGCCGTGCAGGGCCAGGTTCAGCATGGCCAGGTGGGGGTTGCGGTGATCCATGGCGTAGCCCTCGAACGAGGCTCCGCCACCGGGACCCTGCTGTGCGATGTGCTGCGCGGCGGCGGTGAGGAACCCCCCGGTGCCGCAGGCGGGGTCGAGTACACGATCGCCGGGCTCGGGGGACAGGGCTTCCACAAGCAGTCGCGTGAGCGTGCGAGGAGTGTGGTACTCGCCCGACAGAGCGGTGCTCTCCGCGACGTACCGTTCCAGGAGCAGGTCGCTGACTTCTTCGAGTCCGGCCGCGGCGGCCGTAGGGGGCTGTTGGAGCGCAGTGAGGAAGGCCGCCGCCCATGGCAGGTCGTCCACCTCACCCTTGCCGGCGAAGACGTTCTCCGGATTCCAGGGTGCGAGCACGGGAAACCGGTCGTGTCTGGAGGCGAGGAGGAGCACGTCATTCAGGTCCCGCAGCGGTGGGTACCCGGTCCGTGCCTCCGCAACGGCTCTGGACCACCGTTTCACGAGTTCGTCACCCGGGTCGTTCGCGGAGTCGATGAACCCCGCGAGCACCAGGACGGCGAGCATCGCGGTGAGGTCGCGGTCCGTGCCGCGACCCCGCTGGAAGGGTGCGTACGCTCGCCACAGTCGGTCGACGACCTCTGCGGCGGGGCCGCCTGCATCCGTACTCTCCATGGGGAACTCCTCTTTCGGGCGTTTCACTTCGACCGGCTGATTACGTGCGCGGCTGCAGGTACGAGCCATGCGCAGTTGTTCTGCGCAGTTCTCACGTGCCGCTGGCCCGGCGTAACTTCTCTGGCATCGTCTGTGGAGCTGTCAGAAAACTAGCAGTGAGCGACGGTTGATGTGAGGCGCCGACGGTGCCGCACGCCGCATCAATGGCTAATGCGCAGTGTGACTGCGCGAACTTGCTCTCGTTTCCTTGCTGGTTGAGGGGGCTGGGGATGAGTCGCGGTCCGAGGGAGTTGGCCGCACGGAAGCCCCGGGAGTGGCTCACATCACCATCGACTTAGCGTGTTGGCCCTGTACGGCGCGGCCGACCGTCGCCCTCGCCCTTCCTGTGTTGGTGCCCCTTGCTGCGGGGCCGCTCCGGCTGGGCTGGGGCCAATGCGGAATCGCGGGAGGTTGTGCCCGGTCTCCTGGATGATGTGGGGACTGTGGGAGAGGGGCGGGGCGCGTGGGACGTGGCGAGGGGACACGGTCGCGAGGGGAGCGCGGCTGTACGAGGCGGTGCAAGCTGTGGTCACTGACCACAGCAGGGCGGTCGAGGCAGTAAAGGCGGCACTGAAGCCGATTCACGATGCGGCGGTGAAGCGGGAGCTCGACGCCATTCCCGTCGCCCGGTTGCAGGACGTCACCGAAGGACGGCTCCGGCTTGGGAGCGTGGAGAAGAGCGGGCTGCGCACCGTAGGCCGTGTACTCGAAGCGGGTCCCTACCGGCTGCGGCATATTCCCGGTGTCGGGCACCGCACGGTTGACCAGATGCTTGCCGCCGCCCGCTGGCTCTCCGAGGCCGCGCACGAGACCGTGGCAGTTCACATAGACGTGGACCGGCCCGTACCGAGCACCACAGCGCTCGTCATGGCCTTGCACGTACTGGTGGAGGCGGGCGCCGACGCCCGGCGCGCGGTTGACAAGGCGACAGCCCTGGCGGAGCGGCTTGGGTCCTTTGCTGGTTGCTGCCAGGTCCGCTGCCGGCCGGATTCGGATGCTTCTGGCGGGTCACGAGAAGAAGGCCCGCGCGTTGACGGCGGTCACGGAGATCCGATCGCTGGTGGACGAGGCGGAACACGGGGGCCTGGACGGACTGCTTGCCCAGGCCTCGGTGGACCTGCTGCGGCCTTCGAGTGACCTCGCGGCCTGGACGGACTTCGAACTCCGTTCCGCCGAGTACTACAGCCTGCTCGCCGAGATCTCCGGGCGGCTGCCCGACGCGGCTGCTGCCGAGGGTTTCCTACCGGACGAGATCGCAGAGCGGGTACGGACCCAGCACCTCGACGATGCGCACCGGCGGGTCTCCCTGCGCGGCTACCAGGCGTTCGGTGCGCGGTTCGCCCTCGCGCAGCGCAAGGTGATATTCGGCGACGAGATGGGGCTCGGGAAGACCATCCAGGCGATCGCCGTGCTGGCACACCTGGCCGCCGAGGGACAGAGCCACTTCATGGTCGTCTGCCCGGCCAGCGTCCTCGTGAACTGGACACGGGAGGTCGAAGCCCGCAGCGCCCTGCGGGTCACGGTGCTCCACGGCCCGGATCGGCACTATGCGTTCGCTGACTGGAAAGGGCGGGGCGGTGTCGCGGTGACCACCTTCGACGCTCTGCGTGGTTTTCCCGAGCCGGGCGGAGGAGAGGTAGGGCTGCTGGTAGTCGACGAAGCGCACTCCGTGAAGAACCCGAGTACCAAGCGTTCTCAAGCGGTCGCCGTGTGGACGGATCGCTGCGAGCGCACCCTTTTCATGACCGGAACACCGATGGAGAACAGGGTCGTGGAGTTCCGCAACCTGGTCCGGATGCTCGACGGCGATGTCGCGGATTCCTTGGGAGATCGGGACGCGCTGGCCGGATCGGTTGCCTTCCGCAAGGCCGTCGCCCCGGTCTATCTGCGACGCAACCAGGAGGACGTGCTGACGGAACTCCCGACCCTCCAGCAGACCGACGAGTGGGAGGAGCTCAGCGCGTCGGACGAGGAGGCGTACCGGGAAGCCGTGCGCGTCGGCAACTTCATGGCGATGCGCAGGGCTGCGTACATGCGCCCCGAGAGGTCGGCCAAGCTGGGTCGGCTCCGTGAGATCGTCCAGGAGGCCGGGGGGGAGCGGGCAGAAGACGGTGATCTTCTCCAATTTCAAGGACGTGCTGGGCGTGGTGAAGGAGGCACTCGACACAGGACCCGCTGACGGCGCTCCGGTATTCGGGCCGCTCACCGGCAGCGTCCCGGCCGGGCGGCGGCAGCAGATCGTCGACGACTTCGCCGGCGTCTCGGGCCCCGCGGTGCTGCTGGCGCAGATCCAGGCGGGGGGCGTCGGCCTCAACATGCAGGCCGCCTCCGTGGTTATCATCTGCGAGCCTCAGATCAAGCCGACCATCGAACACCAGGCAGTGGCCCGTGCCCACCGCATGGGTCAGGTCAGGCCGGTTCGTGTGCACCGCCTCCTCGCCACCGGGGGCGTGGACGAGCGCATGGTGAAGATGCTGGAAGACAAGTCCCGCCTGTTCGATGCCTACGCCCGCCGCAGCGCCGTGGCCGAAGCCACCCCGGACGCGGTCGATGTCTCAGATACTGAGTTGGCCCGTCGGATCGTCGAAGAGGAACAGGCCCGCTTGGGCCTGACCGGTGGGAGGCTCACGACACCCGAGTGAGTGACAGGGGGTGCGGTGCCTCAGCTATCAGCGCGGCCTCGTCGACGAGCCAGCCCCAGGGCGTGGATTCTCCCGTTCGGTGGAGGCCCCAGCAGTCCGCAGACAGTCCGCAGGACGGTCGTAAGCGGCCGTCGGAGGCCAACGCAACCAAACGGTGGAATGCCTGGTCAGAGCCCTGGATGTGGCTCCGCCGCAGGTCAGGATCGGGCCGCAGGCATTCCGCTTCAACGTGTGAGCGGATAAAATAACACCACGTCGTTGATCTGGCAAACATGCAGATCGGAAGGGGCCGGGCTCTCAAGAGCCCGGCCCCTTCGTCGATCCCGTGCTGGATCGGTGCTGGATCTTCTGACCTGACGTCAGGAGTGCTCAGGTGTCGTAGACGGTGGAGCGGTGCCCGACGTGCACAACCCACACCACCAGCTCGCCGTTGTCGACCGTGTAGACGACGCGGTAGTCGCCGACTCGCAGGCGACGACGCTCCGGCTGGGACACGAGTGCGGTGGTGTTGAAGCCGAGCGGATCGCTCTCCAGCTCGGTCAGTTTGGCAAGGATGCGCAGTGCCATGTCGCGAGGGATCTTCCGGAGTTCAGCCTGCGCCTCCGGCCGGAAGGCGGTTCGGTACTCACTCACTGCGCGCCAGCGTCTCCCTCATGATGTCCTCGATCGGGATGCCGGGTGCCGGGTTGGCCATGCGCTCGTCGATGATCCGGTTGATCTCGCGCTCTTCCCACTCCTGGTACCTGCGCAGCACCTCGATCGACACCACGGCGGCCACTTGCTTGCCGCGCCGCGTGATGACGGTGGGCACGTCGTCCCGGTCGGCCCGCTCGACGACCTCGGCCAGGTGGGCACGTACGTCGCGGATGGACTCTATGGGCATCTGACTCATGCGCCCAAGCGTACTGAGTGTCGCATGTGTACACAAGGTGGGTGTCCGGCTCTGGAGTCAGTAGTCAGGTCACATGTCAGGCCAGGTTGCGCACCACATCGATCCGCGATGCGCGGGGACTTCCGAGCATGGGAGCCAAGACCCGCCAGGCCCTGATGGATGCCGGTCCGGCGGCGTTGTCCTTCCGGGGGCGTAGCCGGGCTGGTCATCCTGCTTCAGCAGGTTCCGTACGGCGAGCCGGCTTCCTGGGGTCAGCTCAGCCATCCCGGTTTGATCATGCCGCTTTCGTAGGCGATGATCACCAGCTGTGTGCGGTCGCGGACGTTGAGTTTGGTCATGATGCGGCTGACGTGGGTCTTCGCGGTGTAGGGGCTGAGGACCAGGCGTGCGGCGATCTCGTCGTTGGTGAGGCCGGCGCCGACCAGGCGGATGACCTCGAACTCGCGCTCGGTGAGGACGTTGAGGCGGGGGCTGACGTCCGGCTGGACGACGCGGCCGGCGAACTCGGCGATCAGGCGCCGGGTCACCGCGGGGGCGATCAGCGCGTCGCCGCGGGCGCAGACCCGGATGCCGTGCAGCAGTTCCATCGGCTCGGTGTCCTTGACCAGGAAGCCGGAGGCGCCGGCGCGCAGGGCGCCGTACACGTAGTCGTCCACGTCGAACGTGGTGAGGATGACCACGCGGACCTCGGAGAGGCTTTCGTCGGAGACGATGCGGCGGGTGGCCGCGAGGCCGTCCTCCTCGGGCATGCGGATGTCCATCAGGACGACGTCGGGGCGCAGTTCGTGGGTCAGGCGGACGGCCTCGGTGCCGGTGGACGCCTCGCCGACCACCTCCAGGTCGTCCTCGTCGTCGATGATGGAGCGGAATCCGGCCCGGACGAGTTTCTGGTCGTCGGCGAGCAGCACTCTGATGCGTGGCGTCGTCGTCATGGGGCCACCCTAGACAGGGAGTTCTGCCGTGTCGTGCGTGAATCGGCCGGTGGGGCACATCAGTTGACGGTGGGTTCGGGAAGGGGGTCCGCCGTCGTCAGGGGCAGGGTCGCGTCCACCCGGAAGCCCTGGCCCGTGTCGCGCGCGGTCAGTCGGCCGCCCAGCGCACGGGCCCGCTCGGTCATGCCGACGATGCCGCTGCCCCGGTCGTTCCCGTCAGCGGCGCCCTGGCCGTCGTCCTCGATGCGGACGCGCAGTTCGTCCGGGGTGTAGGCGACCTCGATGGTGGCGTTGGCGGCCTGGGCGTGCCGGGTGATGTTGGTGAGGGACTCCTGGACGATGCGGTAGGCGGCCAGGGAGATCTTGGAGGAGAGGACGGGCTGCTCGCCCTCGACGGTGACCTTCACGTTCAGGCCGGTGACGGCGGCCCGGTCGGCCAGTTCGCCGAGCCGGTCGAGGCCGGCCGTCGGCGCGGTGGGCGCGGCCTCGTCCACCTGCCGCAACACTCCCAGCGTGCCCCGCAGTTCGCGCAGGGCCTCCTTGCTGGTGTCGCGGACGAACTCCAGGGCGGTGATGAGTTCGGCGGTCTGCCCGGGGCGGCGGGTGCTGCGGTGCAGGGCGGCGGTGGTCTGGACGTGGATCAGCGAGATGTTGTGGCCCAGCACGTCGTGCAGCTCGCGGGCCAGCCGCAGCCGTTCCTCGGTCGCCGACTGCTTGGCCCGTACGTCGCGTTCGCGCTCGGCGGCCAGCGCCCGGGCCTCGGCCTCGGCCAGATAGGCCTGTCTGGTGCGCATCGCGTGGCTGAACGCGATCACGCTCAGGAACCAGCCGCTGAGCAGCGCGATCGACATGTTGTCGACGCTGCGCTGCTGGTCGACGACGCCCAGCTCGCCGTAGGCGATCACCAGCATGATGAGCACCGCGAGGGCGACGACCGCGGTCAGCTGGCCGGATCTGGCGACGCTGTAGAGGGCGACCATGAAGACCAGGGCGGGTGTCGGGCCGTTGATGCCGGCGTTCGTGTAGTAGACGAGCGTCACCAGCAGGGCGAGCACGGCGGCGGCGAGGGGCCGGCGGGCGCGGAAACCGAGCCCCAGCCAGCCGATCGTCGCGGCGGCGCAGCCGGCCAGCGCGGCGAGCGCGCCGTCCGCCGTGCGGCCGAGGACGATCCAGCCCAGTTCGAGTAACTGGCAGACGCCGACCAGCGCCATCGTCCGGTCGATCCGGAAGACGGGTTCGGCCGGCGCGGCGACGGGTGAGGAGGCCATGTCCATCAGGGTACGAGGGGGTGGGTGCCGGCCGGGGTGCCGTGGATCCCGTCGGGGCGGGTGTGGGCGGCCAGGAAGTCGTGCACGACCCGGCGCACGTACTCCTCCGTGACCGGGCGTCCGGCCAGCAGCCGGCGGTACATCAGGGGGCCGGCGAGCTGGTCGACGGCGAGGTCGACGTCGAGGTCCGGGTCGATTTCGCCGCGGGTGCGGGCGGCTTCGAGGATGGTGCGGAAGTCCTGGGAGCCGTGGCGGTAGAGGTCCTCCTTGAGGCGGGCGAAGACCGGGTCCACGCCGGCGCGTTCGATGACGGCGCGCAGTCCGCGGTCGCTCACCGGGTCGTGCAGGAGGCGGCGCAGTCCGTCGAGCTGGTGGACGAGGTCGTCGCGCAGGTCGCCGGTCAGGGGGGCGCGGGCGGTGGAGATGCGCTGCGCGATGACGTCGCGGACCAGGCCGGAGGCGTCTGGCCAGTGGCGGTAGAGGGTCGAGCGGCCGACCCCGCTGCGGGCCGCGACGGCGACATGGGTCACCGCCGACCAGCCCTGCTCGACCAGCAGGTCGCGGGCGGCGGCGAGGGCGGCGGCCCGGCTGCGCTCGGCGCGCGGGTCGGGGCCGCGGCCGGGCGCGTCGGGCGCGTCGAAGCCCCGGTCCGGCGCGGCTGACGGGCCCGTGTCGGGGCCGGGCGCGGGCGGCGCGTCGGGGGCGTCGAGGGCGCCGGTCGGCTCGGGGGCGGGAGAGGCGGACATCCGGCTCCGTTCGGTCGTACGCGCGGCGGGGTCGGGGCGAGGCCGCCGCGCCAGGGGGTTCTGGGACAGTCTGCCTCGGATCCCGCTCTGGGACACCTTGCCCCAGAGATGACTATGGTGCATCCTGTTCCAAAGATTCGGAACAGTCTGTCTCATACATTCGGGGCAAGGTGTCCCATAGTGGCCCGGTAGCTGCCCCACAGGACCTCTCAGGAGTGAGTGATCCGTGTCCACACAGCCCCAGGCAAAGACGTCGGCGCGGGAGGCCCCGCCCGGCGGTTCCGCCCACAAGTCCCTCGCCCTGACCCTCATCGCCATCGCGCAGATGATGGTCGTGCTGGACGTGTCGATCGTGAACGTGGCCCTCCCGTCGATCCAGCAGGCGCTGGACTTCTCGGCCACCGACCTGGAGTGGGTCGTCAACGCCTACGCGCTCGCCTTCGGCGGCCTGCTGCTGCTCGGCGGCCGGATCGCGGACAAGTTCGGCCAGCGCAAGGCGTTCATCGCCGGCATCGCCCTGCTCACCGCCGCCTCGCTGTTCGGCGGCATGGCGAACAGCAAGGAACTGCTGCTCGCCGCCCGCGCCCTCCAGGGCGTCGCCGCCGCGCTCGTCGCCCCCGCCGCGCTCGCGCTGCTCACCAGCACCTTCGCGCCCGGCGCCGAACGCAACAAGGCGATGGGCGTCTACGGCGCGGTCGCAGGCCTCGGCGGCGCGCTCGGCAACGTCCTCGGCGGCGTCTTCACCGACGCCCTGAGCTGGCGCTGGGTGCTCTTCGTCAACGTGCCCATCGGCCTGCTGGTGCTGCTCGGCGCGCCCCGCGCCTTCCGCGAGTCCACCCCCACCCCCGGCAAGCTCGACCTGCCCGGCGCGATCTCGGTGACCGGCGGCACCTCCCTCATCGTGTACGGCCTGATGAACGCCGCCTCGCACGACTGGAGCGACACCGCCACCGTCCTGCCGATCGTGGCCGGCGTCGCGCTGCTGCTGCTGTTCCTGGTGATCGAGGCCCGGTCCTCCTCCCCGCTGATGCCGCTGCGGATCTGGGCCTCGCCCGCCCGCTCCGGCTCGTACGTGATCATGCTGACGATCGGCGCCGCGCTGATGGCGCTGTTCTACTTCCTCACCCTGTTCATCCAGATCGTGCTCGGCTTCAGCCCGATGCGGACCGGCTTCGCCTTCCTCGCGTTCGCGGTCGGCGCGGCCGTCACCGCCACCCTGAGCAGCACCCTGATCGCGCGGACCGGGCCGCGCGCGCTGCTCGCCGTCGGCACGCTGGTCTTCGCCGCCGGGCTGTTCTGGCTGTCGGCGCTCGGTGCGGACAGCTCCTACACCACCGACCTGCTCGGCCCGCTGGTCCTCGGCGGCGCCGGCACCGGCCTGTGCTTCGTCCCGCTCGCCCTGGCGGCCGTCGCCGGCGTGCGCGACCAGGAGGCCGGGGTCGCCTCGGCGCTGCTCAACGCCGGCCAGCAGGTCGGTGCCGCGCTCGGGCTCGCCGTCCTCGGCACGATCGCCGCGAACGCCACCGAGAACCGGATGAAGGAGCTGCTGCCCGGCTCCGGCGGCGGCGACGCCCACGGGGCCACCGGCGGACAGATGCCGCCGCAGATCCAGGAGGCCGTCCACGACGCCCTCTCGCACGGCTACGGCGTGGGCTTCCTGGTCGCCGGCTTCGTCCTGGTCGCCGCCTTCCTGATCGCCCTGTTCACCATCCGGGTCTCGGCCGAGGACGCGGCCCGCACGGACGTCGCCGCGGTCGTCTGAGCCCACCGCGTCGACGGCCCCGCCCCCGCACCCATGCGACGTCCGAAAGGAGCCCTTCCATGACCGGCACCCACGCCGCCCGCACGGCGCCCGACCTGACCCTGATGTACGCCACCCACGACGCGTTCCGGCGCGATCTGGGCCTGCTGTCCGCGGCCGCCCGCAACGACGGCGCCGCCCCCGGCTCGGCCTTCCGCACCGGCTGGGACACCTTCCAGCGCTTCCTGACGATCCATCACACCGCAGAGGACGACGTGCTGTGGCCCCTCATGCGGGGCAAGCTCGCCGACGACCCGGCCGGGCTGCGGCTGATGGACGAGATGGACGCCGAGCACGCGGTGATCGACCCGATGATCGAGTCCGTCGAGGAGGTCCTGGCCGACCGCCGCCAGGACCGGCTGCCCGCGCTCGTCGAGACGGTCGCCGAGCGGCTGGTCTTCCACCTCGAGCACGAGGAGAGGGCGGCCCTGCCCGTCGTCGCCACCCTGCTCAGCAAGGAGGAGTACGACACCTTCGGCGCCGCCCAGCGCCGGCTGCTCGGCCTCAAGGGCGGCGCCGTGTACTTCCCGTGGGTGCTCGACGGCGCCCCCGAGGAGACCAGCCGCAAGGCGCTCGGCGTACTGCCGCCGCCGGTGCGGTTCGTGTACCGGGCCATCTGGCGGCCCCGCTACGAGAAGGACCGCCGGACCCTCACCCGGGCGGCCGCCTGACCACCCCGCACACGACCGTGCCCGGTGTCCGTCGACGGACACCGGGCACGGTCGTAGGACGGCCACGGCAGGCGCACCGGCACACCGGCGTACGGCGGCCCCGGCCGGGTCAGGCGAAGTGCGCGGCGTGCGCCGCCGCCCAGTCCCGGAAGGAGCGTCCGGGCCGGCCGAGCACCCGCTCGAGGTCCGGGAACAGCCGCCCGCGGAAGTCGTCGCCCGACTCCAGCACCGTCGCCAGCGCCTTCGCCACCCCGGCGGCGGTCGCCTCGCCGTAGCGCTCCGCCAGGATCGCCCGATGGGCCTCGACCGAGATCTGCTCGAACCGCAGCGGCCGCCCGAGCGCCTCGCCGAGCACCGCGACCTGCTCGCGCGCGGTCAGCGCGGCCGGTCCGGTCAGCGCGTACGCCCGCCCGGTGTGCCCCGGCTCGGTGAGGGCCTTCACCGCGACCTCCGCGATGTCCTCGGGGTCGATCAGCGCCTCCGGCAGATCGGCGACCGGGGAGCGCACCACGCCCTCGCCGCGGATCGCCGGCGCCCAGCCCAGGGCCTGGGTCATGAACCCGTTGGGACGCAGGATCGTCCAGCCCAGCCCCGAGTCCCGCAGGGCGTTCTCGGCCTGGCGGTGCCACTTGCCCAGCGGGGTGTCGTGCTCCTCGTCGACCTCCTCCACCCCGAGCGTGGAGAGCTGGACGACATGCTCGACGCCCGTCTTGCGGGCCACCGCCACCAGGTTCGCGTCATGGGTGCGCTTGTTGTGGCCGAGCGCCATCAGGAACACCCGGCGCGCCCCCTCCAGGGCGTCCGGCAGCGTGTCCGGCAGATCCAGGTCCGCGCGCACCACCTCCACCCCGGCGGGCAGCTGCGCCCGGGCCGGGTCACGGGTCAGCGCCCGCACCGGGTGGCCCGCCGCGAGCAGCCGCCTCAGCACCTTGCCGCCGACGTTGCCGGTGGCCCCGGTCACCACGATCGTCATGGCTGTCTCCAATCCAGAGGTTCAACAGGGGGTCTTGGGGAGGGGCCGGATCAGCCCGCCGGGCGGTCCAGGACCGTGCGCAGCGCGCCCTCCAGGTCCGCCGTGCGTCCGTCGTCCGCCGCCCGCCAGGCGAGGAACCGGTCCGGGCGCACCAGCGCCGCGCCGGACGAGGTCACGCCGTACGCCTTCTCCCAGCCGCCCGCCCGGTGCACGGTGAGATGGATGCCGAGCCGCAGCGAGGTGTTGGCCGCCGCGGCCTCCCAGGCGGCGCCGTCGGAGCCGACGAGCAGCACGAAACCGTGCCCGAACAGCGCGGTCGTGGTGCCGCCGGAGTCCAGCGGCACGTACGGCGCCCGGGAGCCGGGCCGGCCGGTGGGCGCCGTCGGGTCCTCCAACGGCTCGCCCTCGTCGCCGAGTTCGCGGACCACAGCGCCTCCGTCGGCGCAGCGGTAGCCGAAGACCTGGGTGACGGGGGAGATCGGCGCGGCCGCCGTCCCGTCGTCGAGGTCGGGGCCCAGCCGCTCCACGGTGTTGGCGAACTGCTGCTCGGCGATCATGTCGGCGACCGGCCGGCGCTCCGCGTCATGGCTGGCGAGCAGCCCCGGACCGGCCAGTCCCCGGGCCGCCAGCGCCAGCTTCCAGGCGAGGTAGAAGCCGTCCATGACGGCCGTGTTGCCGCCGAGTCCGCCGGGTGCCGGGACCACCTTCGCCGCGTCGCCCACCAGATGGACGCGGCCCACGGAGAATCGGTCGGCCACCTCGCAGACGATCTCCGTGCCGCCCGAACCGGTCACCGTCAGCTCCAGGTCCGGCATGCCGAGACCGGTGCGGACCAGGTCGGCGCACTGGGCGTCGGAGTACCCGGAGAAGTCGGGCCGGTCCTTCGTCATGCCCCGGATGTAGCCGTACCGGCCGGGCACGTCCGTGGTGTAGAAGACGCCGGGCACCGGCTGGAGCAGATGGAACAGGGCGAACCGGTTCCCCTCCGCGACCCCGCCCTCCAGATGCGCGAGCTGTCCGCTCATGTCCGCGTCGAAGAACACCCGGAACACCTCGCCGATCCGGCCCCGCCCGTGCGTGCCGACGCCCAGCGCCCGGCGGACCGGGCTGTGCCGGCCGTCCGCCGCCACCAGCCACCCCGCCCGCACCTCGCGCTCGGCGCCGGTGGCCGTCTCGCGCAGCCGGGCCGTGACCCCGTCGGCGTCCTGTGTGAAGGAGACCAGCTCGGTGCCGAAGGCGAGGTCCGCGCCCAGCTCCCGGGCCCGGTCGGCCAGGATCACCTCGGTGCGCTCCTGGCTCGCCATCCCCCAGCCCTCGGGCGACACATGGCTCATGCTCATCTCGCCCTGCGTCATGATGCCGCGCAGCACCGGACCGGCCAGGGTGTCGGCCAGCGCCATGTAGAACGCGCCGGTGCCGCCCGGGGAGGCGGCGACGATCCGGTCGGCGACGCCGCCGATCCTGAGCGCCTCCATCGTGTGCGGGTACTGGCCACGCGCCTTCATCACGACCGAGGTGCCCGGGTGCTTCTCGACGACCAGCGGGCGGACGCCGTGCAGGGCGAGGAAGAGCGCGGTGGACAGGCCGGACAGACCGCCGCCGGCGATGAGGACCGGCACGGTCGCCTCGGGCACGGATCCCTCGGACTCGGATGCCTCGGACTCGGGGGCCTGGGACACGGTTGCTCCTGGGGCTCGGCTGACAGGGTCGCGGTCCTCAAGGATCGGCAGCGCGGATGGTGGACGGGTCGGGGCGCGGTGCCGCCCGGCAGGGGACTCGGTCGTGCGGGTCTGCCTCCGGCCTCCAACACGCCACCACCCCGTCATCAGCGGCGGGCTGAAGGGTGGGATGCGCACGCACCACCCGCAAGTCGCACCATCCGTAACCCGCACCACCCGCACCACCCGCACCACCCGCACCACCCGCACCACCCGCACCATCCGCAAGCCGCACCACCCGCCCGCCCCAACGAGGAGTCTTCGTGGTCGTCTTCGTCAACAAGCTGACGCTCATCGGCAAACCCGAGGAGCTGGAGCGGATCTACGCGCATGTCGCGGATTTCATGGAGGAGCAGCCCGGCCTGATCCGCTACCAGCTGGTCCGCTCCCAGAAGGAGCCCGGCATCTACTTCAACGTGGCCGAGTGGGACAGCAAGGAGTCCTTCGACACGGCGCTGGCCGAACCGGAGTTCCGGGCCCGGCTCAAGGCGCTCGGCACGGTCATCAAGGGCGAGCCGCACCTCAGCGACGTCGTCGTCGAGGGCGTCGCCCGCCAGCCCGGGGCGGCTCGGTGACCCCCGCCGGCACCGCCCCGGCCACCGCGCCCGAGGCCGCCACCGCGCCCGCGGTCACCGCCGAGGCCTACGCGCAGATCCTCCAGTTCTACGCCGGGCACATGCAGGACCTCGACGCGGGCGCCGCCGAGGACTGGGCGGAGGGCTTCACCGAGGACGGCGTCTTCGCCCAGAACGTCAAGCCCGAGCCGTGGCGCGGCCGCACCCACATCGCCACCTCCATGCGGCGCGGCCTGGACCGGCTCGCCGAACGCGGCGTCCAGCGCCGGCACTGGCTGTCCATGGTCGTCGCCACGCCCGCGGAGCCCGTCACCGGGTCCGACGAGGCCGTGCGCACCCGCTACTACGCCGTCGTCTACGAGACCCCGCGCGGCGGCCAGGCGTCGGTGTACCTGAGCACCACCGGCGAGGACCTGCTGGTCCGCCGGGGCGCCCGGTGGTTCATCGAGCACCGCGAGATCTTCCACGACGGGGCCTGACATGCCGCCGCTGGAGCCCGTCGAGCCGGCCGTGCCCCTCGTGCCCGTCGAACCGGTGGCACCGGTCGCACCCGCCGTGCCGGTCGACGCCCGTCTCTACGACCAGGTCCAGCGGTTCTACGCCCGCCAGGTGCAGCTCCTCGGCGACGGGGACGTCGACCGCTGGGCCCTGACCTTCGCCGAGGACGCCGTCTTCGAGCAGGAGGCTCCTCCGGAGAAGGTCTTCGCCGGGAACGCGCCGCCCGTCAGGCGCGGGCGCGCGGCCATCGCCGCCGCCGCGCGCGGGGCCGTCGCCGAACGCCGGGCGGCCGGGCTGGTGCGGCGGTATCTGATCGGGATGCTCACCGTCCACCGGCTGCCGGACGGCGCGCTGCGCACCCGCTACGACGCGGTGCTGGTGCAGACCCCGCCCGGGGGCCGCGCCGCACTGCACCTGAGCACCACCGGCCGGGACCTGCTGGTGCGCCACGGCGCCGGCTGGCTGGTCCGCCACCGGATCAACTCCCACGACAGCGAGGCCGGTTCGCACACCGGCTTCGGACAGCAGAAGGAGAAGCCATGGCCGATCTGACACGCGAGCGGGTGGAGGCGGCCTACGCGGCCCTCCTGACCGGCGACCGAGACAAGATCACCGAGTACTGGTCCGAGGACCTGCGCTTCCAGATGCCCGGCAACCACCAGTTCGCCGGCTGGTTCACCGGACTCGACGACTACCTCGAGAAGATGTCCAAGCTGATGGAGGCCTGCGACGGCCGGATCACCTCCGAGACCGTCAGCGTCCTGGTCAACGAGCAGGACGGCGTCTCCGTCGACATCTACCGCCTCGACGGCTACCGCGCCCACGCCGAGGAGGGTGCCACCTCGCCGTACGAGCGCCTCCAGGTCGAGGGCGTGCACATGCTGCGCTGGGAGAACGGGCGGATCGTCGAGGGCCGCAGCGCCCTGTTCGCCGACGGGGTGACCCGGGCCAACCTGTGGTGGTCGCCGGTGGGCACGGACGGGGAGCGCACGGAGCTGTGACCGCCGCCGACGGTGCGCGCAGCCTGGCCGGACGGGCCGTCGTCGTCACCGGCGGCGGCACTGGGATCGGCCGGGCCGCCGCGCACGCCTTCGCGGACGAGGGCGCCCGGGTCCTGGTGGTGGGGCGGGGCGCCGCCCGGCTCGCCGAGACCGCCGACGGGCGCCCCGGCATCCATGTCTGCGCGGCGGACGTCGGCGCGGCCGACGGGCCCGCCCGGATCGTCGAGGCCGCGGTGAGCGCGCTCGGCGGCCTCGACGTGCTGGTGAACAACGCGGTGACCATGCGCTCGGCGCCGCTCGGCGCCATCGCCCGGGACAACACCCACGAGCAGGTCGCCACCAACCTGCTCGCCCCGCTCTTCCTCACCCAGGAGGCGCTGCCCCACCTGGAGGCCGCCAAGGGCACGGTCCTCAACGTCACCACGGCCGGCAACCAGCGCGGCTGGCCCGGCCACTCGGTGTACGGCGCGACCAAGGCCGCCCTGGACTTCCTCACCCGCACCTGGGCGTTGGAGCTGGCACCGCGCGGTATCCGGGTCGCCGCCGTGGCGCCCGGCCCGGTCGAGACCCCGATCGGCGAGCACGCGGGCCTGGACGCCGAGGGCGTGGCACGGCTGCGCGAGCGCCAGCGCCGGCGGGTGCCGCTCGGGCGGGTCGGACAGCCCGAGGAGATCGCCTGGTGGCTGGTGAACCTGGCCCGGCCCGAGGCGTCGTACGCCACCGGCCTGGTGCTGCCGGTGGACGGCGGTGCCGGGGTCGTGTTCTGAGCGGCCCCGCGGTCCGGGCGAACGCCCCGCGTCCCCGGCGTCCCCAGCGGCCCCCGAGTCCCACTTGTTCGACCACACGGAGCTTGGAGCATCCATGGAATTCGGCATCAACTTCTTCCCGACCGTCGGCCCGGCCGACAAACCCGCCGACCAGTACTTCGACGAGGCGCTGCGGCTGGCCGAACTCGCCGAGGAACTCGGCTACGACCATGTGAAGACCGTCGAGCACTACTTCTTCGAGTACGGCGGCTACAGCCCGGACCCGGTGACCTTCCTGGCCGCGGTGGCCGCCCGCACCAGCCGGGTCAAGCTGGTCACCGGCGCTGTCATCCCGGCCTTCACGCACCCGGTGAAGCTGGCCGGCAAGCTGGCCATGCTGGACAACATCTCCCACGGCCGGCTCCAGGTCGGTTTCGGACGGGCCTTCCTGCCCGACGAGTTCGACGCCTTCCAGCTGCCCATGGACGAGAGCCGCCCCCGCTTCCTGGACGGTCTGCGCGCCTGCCAGAAGCTGTGGGCGGAGGAGAACGTGGTCTGGGACAGCGAGTTCCACAGCTTCGGCCCGGTCACCCTGCTGCCCCGCCCCTACCAGCGCCCGCACCCCAGGATCCTGGTCGCCGCGGCGATCACGCCCTCCTCCTGCGAGCAGGCGGGCCGGGACGGTCACGGGCTGCTGCTCGTGCCGTCGATCTCCAAGCGCGAGAAGGTCCAGGAGATGCTCACCCTGTACCGCAAGGCCTACGCCGAGGCCGGGCATCCGGCGGGCGGCGACGAGGTGCACCTCAGCTACGGCTGCTACCTCAGCGAGGACCCCGCCGAGGCCCGTACCAAGGGCCGGGAGTACGCCCGCCGCACCAACGCGGTCATGGTGGACGCGGTCGCCGCCTGGGGCACCCGCCGCAGCGAGGGGTACGCCGGGTACGAGTCGATCGTCGACAAGATCAACAAGGCGGACTTCGACAAGTCGCTGGCCGAGAACAAGACCCTGGTCGGCAGCCCCGAGGAGGTCACCGAGCGGCTGCACACCATCCGCGAGTGGTTCGGGGACGTGACCATCAGCCTCCAGCTGATCTCCGGCAACCCGACCTACGAGGAGTCGGCTCGCAGCGCCCGGCTCTTCGCCGAGCGGGTCATGCCGAACTTCCGCTGACCGAGCGGCACATGAGGAGGGGCTCCCCGAACCGGCCGGGTTCGGGGAGCCCCTCCTGTCGTGTCCCGCCGGGCCGGTCAGCGGCCGCCCGCGACCGACGGCACCAGCAGCGACGACACCCGCGCGGCCACCGCCGCCACGGTCAGCGCCGGCGGCACCGCGCCGGAGGAGCCGTGCAGCAGCGAGCTGTCCACGACGTACAGGTTCCGCGCGCCGTGCACCCGGCCGTCGGCCGCCGTGGCCAGCCCCAGCGGCACACCCCCGACGACGTTCCCGCCGGTCGTGCCGATGCGGTTGAACGCGGTACGGCTGCCCGGGGTCGCCGCGTTCAGCCGGTCCAGGGTGTCCTGCACCGCGCGGGCCGCCCGCTGCACCCGCGGGTCCGCGACGGGCCAGTTGAGCACGACGTCGTCGGCGTCGGCGTCGTAGGCGAAGGAGCCCAGCGGGTCGGTCGGGGACGCGCCGATGGTGGTGATCCAGCCCTCGTCGGCGGGCGCGTCCACCCAGGGGAAGTTGAGCAGGGTGACCGGGGCGTACGGGTTGTCCTCCCAGTCCTTGACCAGCACCGAGCACGGGCCGCCCTGCGCCGGGTTGTTGGGGGCCATCCCGGTTCGCGCGGTGATCACCTCACTGTTGCCGACCCGGCTGCCCACCGACGCGTCCAGGTCCGGCAGATGACCCTCGGCGCGGGCCCGCAGCAGCAGCCGGGTGGTGCCCAGGGTCCCCGCGGCCAGCACCAGATGGGCGGCGCGCACCTCGTGCCGGGCGACCACCCGGCCGCCCTCGTCCAGCTCGTCGTACGCCACCAGATGGCCCTCGCCGTCGGGGCGGATGCCGGTGACGCGGGAGAGCGGGCGGACCTCGACCCGGCCGGTGGCCTCCGCGCGGGCCAGCACGGTGACGTCCATGCTGCGCTGGGCGCCGCTGTTGACGCCGAAGACGTTGAGCCCGGCGATGTGGGACGCCGTCCGGCGGCCCGCCATCTCCTCGCGGACCACGTCCCAGTCGACGGCCAGGTCCACCAGGTCGTGCGGGATGCCCGCCCGGTCCAGCTGCTCCATGAAGTCCCGGGAGGAGCGGTAGAAGTCAGACTCCAGGACGTCCTTCGGGATCGGGGAGCAGCCGATCAGCTCCCGGGCCACGGGGTACCAGACGTCGTGCATCTCGTCCCGGTCGAGCACCCCGGCGAAGGCCCGCTCGAACAGCGCGGCGGACGGCTCGACCATGGTGCCGTTGCTGAGCAGCGAGGCGCCGCCGACGCCGGCCGCCGCGATCATCGTCAGGCCCTCGCCCTCCAGGGACTCCAGGACGCCGGTCCGGATGTCCAGCGTCTTGTCCGTGAGCGGGGAGCGGGGGCTGAGCCAGGAGGCGCGGCCGTCCGGCGCGTGCTGGGTGGCGAAGGTGTCGCCGTCGGGGCCGACCGGCCAGCGCCTGCCGCGCTCCAGCACGAGGGTGGCGACCCCGGCCTCGGCCAGCCGCAGGGCCGCGATCGAACCGGCGTATCCGGTGCCGACGACCAGGGCGTCGGCGCGATGCTGATGGGTTTCCATGGGACGGCCTTTCGATGGGGATCGGGTACGGCGGGTACGGCGAGTACGGCGACTACGGCGGGCCGGACCGAGGCGGTCGGCCCGGGCGGTCAGCCCAGCGCCGTGAGCGTGCGGGCCAGGAGGCGTTCGGCGTTGCGGGCGAGCGGGATGTCGGCCTCGTCGGCGACCAGGCCGTGCTCGACCAGGAGCCGGCCCACGCGGGCCGCGATCAGGGCGAACCGGAAGCCGGCGAAGACCTCGAACCAGTCCAGGTGCCGGGCCACCGGTCGGCCGGACAGCTCCTCGTAGCGGCGCACGGTCTCGGCGCGGCCGGGCAGCCCGGCCAGCCGGGGCGCGCCCACGCCCTCGCTGAGGTGCCGGTCGAAGTACAGGTACCAGGCGAGGTCGGCCTCGCCGGGGCCCAGGAAGACCATCTCCCAGTCGAGCACGGCGGCCGGGACCACCCCGTCGAAGAGGAGGTTGCCGAGCCGGGCGTCGCCCCACAGCAGGCTCGGCGCCGCCGGCTCGGGCGGCAGGCCGCCGCGCAGCAGCGCCAGGGCGTCCGCGGTGACCGGGGTGCCCCCGCCGAAGTGGTCCAGGTGGGCTTCGTAGTGGTCGAGTTGACGAACCAATCCGCCGGGTCCGTGCGGGGAGTCGCGCAGGCCGTCGAGGCCGAGCGCGGTGACGTCGAGCCGGTGCACGCGGTGCAGCACCTCGACGCCCGCCCACCACACCGCCGCCCGCTCCGGTTCGGTCAGCGCGGCCAGCGGTCCGCCCGGGCGGTGGTACGACGGCAGGTCCGGCGGCACCCAGCCGGACACATGGTCCATGGCGTAGAACTCGGCGCCCAGCAGCGCGGGGTCGGGCTCGAAGCCCAGGACGCCCGGCACGGGGACGTCGGTGTCCCGCAGCGCGCTCAGCACCCGGTACTCCTCGGCGAGCCGGGAGCCCGGCAGCACCTGGTACCGGGTGGGCGCGACCCGGACCACGAGCCGGTGTTCGCGCGCGCCGCCGTTCTCCTCCCACACCGCGTCCACCAGCAGTGTCTCGTGGGAGAAGCCGAGGCCCTCGGGCACCTCGACGCGGGCCCGCAGGTCCCTGGCGCCGGGCAGTCGGTCGGACAGCCAGGCGGTCAGCCGTTTCCGGGTCAGTTCGGGATCACGCTGCTGCGGTACGGGCACGGGCGGGCCTCCTTGCGCCGGCGGATTGCCCTCATCGTGCGCGGAGCCGCTGGGGACCCGATGGAGGACGGACGGCGGCGGCCCCCCATCGATCCCAGACCGGTTCTCCAACCGCCGCTGCCAGCATCGCCGTTGACCAGCAACAACCACCGGGAGGTCGTCATGCCCATGGCTCCGCCTGTGGGAGAGCATGTGGAACCGCAGGTGTTCCGGCACATCCTCGGCCACGTCCCGACCGCCGTCACCGTGGTCACCGCCGCGACCGGCGACGGGCCCGCGGGGCTGGTGGTGGGGTCGTTCGTGTCGGTGTCGCTCGAACCGCCGCTGGTGGGGATCTTCATCGACGAGAAGTCCGCCAGCTGGCCGCCGATGAGCCGGGCGGGCTCCTTCACCGTCAACGTCCTCGCCCACGACCAGCGGGAGCTGTGCGCGCGGTTCGCCAGGAGCAGCGGCGCGGGCGGTCCGGCCGCCAAGTTCGCCGGGCTGTCCTGGTGGGAGTCGCCGCACGGCAACCCCGTCCTGCCCGGCACCTCCGCCTGGCTGGACTGTCTCGTCCGCCAGGTCCAGCGGCTCGGCGACCACTTCTTCGCCGTGGCCGAGGTGGTCCAGCTGGGCGTGGACGCCTCCCGGCCGCCGCTGGTCTTCCACCGGGGCGCCCTGCGGACCGTCTCGGCGACCGACACCACATCCGACGGAAGGAACCAGCAATGACGAACGGGCAGCGGCCGAGGACGGCCCTCATCACCGGCGCCACCAGCGGCATCGGCCGCGCGGTGGCGAGCGGCCTCGGCCGGGACGGCTTCCGGGTGTTCGTCACCGCGCGGACCGCCGAGGCCGTCCAGACCACCGTGAAGGAGCTGACCGCCGAGGGCGTCGACGCGGCCGGCATCGCGGCCGACGTGCGCGAGGCCGAGGACGTCCGGCGGGCGGTCACGGCCGTGGTGGACCGGTTCGGCGGGGTGGACGTCCTGGTGAACAACGCGGGCCGGTCCGGTGGCGGCGTCACCGCCGACATCGCCGACGACCTCTGGTACGACGTGATCGAGACCAACCTCAACAGCGTGTTCCGGATGACCCGCGAGGTCCTCACCACCGGCGGGCTGCGCGCGAGGTCCTGGGGCCGGATCATCAACATCGCCTCCACCGGCGGCAAGCAGGGCGTCGTCCTGGGCGCCCCCTACTCGGCGTCCAAGCACGGCGTGGTGGGCTTCACCAAGGCGCTCGGCCTGGAACTGGCGAAGACCGGCGTCACCGTCAACGCGGTCTGCCCCGGCTATGTGGAGACCCCGATGGCCCAGCGGGTGCGCGAGGGGTACGCGGCGGCCTGGGAGATCGGCACCGACGAGGTGCTCGACCGGTTCAACGCCAAGATCCCGCTGGGCCGTTACACCCAGCCGGACGAGGTCGCCGCCCTGGTCCGCTATCTGGCGGGCGACGCCGCCGCGGCCGTCACCGCCCAGGCGATCAACGTGTGCGGCGGGCTCGGCAACTACTGATCCCGCTCCGGGGGCTCCTCGACTCCCGCCGAGAGAACTCGACTCACTTCCCAGAGAATCCGAGAGAAACGGCTTCCCATGGCGCAGACCCACCACGCCCGTCACACCGTCACCGTCGCCGCCCCGGCCGACACCGTCTACGGTCTGCTCGCCCGCGCGGCGGACTGGCCGCATGTCTTCCCGCCCTCGGTGCACGTGGAGCAGACCCCGGCCGGCGAAGGCGAGGAGACCCTGAGGATCTGGGCCACCGCCAACGGCGAGGTCAAGGCCTGGACCTCACGGCGCCGGCTCGACCCGGTGGCCCGCACCATCACCTTCCGCCAGGAGGTCTCCCAGCCGCCGGTCGCCGCGATGGGCGGCACCTGGACGGTCCGCCCGCTGCCCGACGGCGGCAGCGAGGTGATCCTCGACCACGACTTCGCCGCCGTGGACGACCTGCCGGAGAACGTCTCCTGGATCGAGCGGGCCCTGGACCACAACAGCGGCGCCGAACTGGAACGGCTGCGGGCCGGCGCCGAACAGGCGGACCGGCTCGGCGAACTCCTCCTGGAGTTCGAGGACACCGTGCTGATCCAGGGCCGCGCCGAGGACGTGTACGACTTCGTCTGGCGCGCCGACCGCTGGCAGGAGCGGCTCCCGCACGTGGTGCGGCTGGTGCTGGACGAGCCCGCGCCGGACATCCAGGAACTGGAGATGGACACGCTCGCCACGGACGGCTCCACGCACACCACCAAGTCGGTGCGGGTCGGCTTCGGGCCCGACCGCATCGTCTACAAGCAGCAGCGCGTGCCGGCCCTGCTCACCGTGCACACCGGCGCGTGGACGCTGACCGACACCCCTCAGGGCCTGTCCGCGACCTCCCGGCACACGGTCGTCATCAACCCCGACAACGTCACCGCCGTGCTCGGCGAGGGCGCCACGGTTGCCGACGCCCGCGCGTTCGTGCGCAAGGCGCTCGGCACCAACAGCCTGGCCACCCTCGGCCACGCCAAGCGGTACGCGGAGCAGCGGGCCGGGGTGGCCGCCGTCTGACGTACCCGCGCAGGAGGGCCCGCCCGGTGCCGACCGGGCGGGCCCTCGCGCGTGTGCGGCTCAGGCCAGGCAGGTGGGCGGGCGGCCGCCGTTGTACCGGGCCATCTCGGCGAAGACCGGGCCGGAGCGGATCTGTGTGTCGAGCGGCTTCCCCCGCGCCTCGGAGAAGGCCCGGTGCAGGTTGGCGACGATCCGCTCCGGGTCGCGCAGCTCGTCGTACGGGCCGGGCGAGGCCTCCCGGGCGGTCTCGTACGGGGTGAGGCCGGCGGCGACGCCCTCGTCGGCGAGGCGGCCGAGCCACCGCAGATAGGTCTCGGTGTCGTCGAGGACCTCGGGCCCGGCGACGGGGCCGTGGCCGCCGACGATCACCCGGGGCCCCAGGGCGCGCAGCCGCTCCACGGCGCGCAGCGAGCCGAGCACGGACCCGGCGAGGACGAAGGGCGTGCAGCCGGGCATCAGCACGTCGCCCGCGAACAGCACCCGGTGCTCGGGCACCCACACCACCACGTCGCTGTTGGTGTGCGCCGGGCCGACATGGATCAGCTCCACGGTCAGCTCGTCGACGTACACGGTCAGTCGGTCGGTGAAGGTGACGGTGGGCAGCGAGCGTTCGATGCCGCCGAGGTCGCCCCAGTCGGTGTCGGGCCACACCTGCTTGAGGGCCTCACCACGCTCGGCCATCTCGGTGCGGGCCAGTTCGTGGCCGACGACGGTCGCCAGGGGCGCGGCCACCGCGTTGCCGAAGGTGTGGTCGCCGTGGTGGTGGGTGTTCAGCACGGTACGGGGCTCCCCGCGCCCGAGGCCGAGCGCGGCCGCCCGCAGGCCCCGGGCCCGGGCCTCGGTGGCGGCGGAGTCCACGAGTGCCACCGAGCGGGGCCCGGCGAGGATCCCGGAGTTGCTCAGACACCAGCCCCCGTCCGGCTGGACGAAGGCGTGGATCCCGTCGGCGACCTCCTCCACCCGCGGCGGCGGCACGGACGAGCGGAGACGGTCGTACGGCGTGGTGGTGGGCAGGCTCATGTCCCCACCGTGCCCGGGGACGCTGGAGGACGGCAGGTGCCCGGGTCCACGCGCCCGGAGCCCGGAAGACGCGGGGGCCCGGCAAACGCGGGGGCCCGGCGGTCCGCACACCGCCGGGCCCCGGGAACACCCCCTGAGTGTCAGAGGGTGAGGACGACCTTGCCGTTGGCCTTGCGGTCGCGCAGGGCGTCCAGGGCCGGGCCCGGGTCGATCCAGGAGCCCACGGACGCCAGCTGCGGGTCGAGCCGGCCCGTCGTCACGAGGTGGACCAGCGCGGTGAGATCGCGGGCCGGGTCGCGGCGGGTCAGCTCGTCGAACAGGTGCAGATAGCGGATCCGCAGGCCGGGACGGGCGTGCCCCCAGTCGACGGTGAGCCGCAGCTCCTCGCGGGCGGTGTTGCCGTAGGCGACGAGCGTGCCGCCGGGGCGCAGCCGGCGGAAGGCCCGGCCGAGCACCTGGCCGCCGCTGCTGTCGAGGAGCACGTCCACCGGCTCGCCGTTCACGGCGTCCGCGTCGGTCTCGTCGTACGTCGTCACCGCCCGCGCGCCCAGCGCCCGCAGGCCCTCGGCGCGGCCGGGGGAGCCGACCTGGGCGAGCACGTCGGCGCCCGCCGCGGCGGCCAGCTGGACCAGGGTCCGGCCGACCCCGCCGCCCGCGCCGGTGACCAGCACGGTCCGGCCGAGCAGCACCCCGGCGTACTCCAGCGCGTACAGGGCGGTCAGTCCGGCCACCGGCAGGGCGGCGGCGGCCGGCCAGTCCACGGAGTCCGGGACGGGGGCGAGCCGGCTGGGGGAGACGGCGACGCGTTCCGCCCAGCCGTCGCGGTCGGCGAGCGCGGTGACCCGGGTGCCGGCCGGCGGGCCGCTGCCGTCGGCGGCGGCGCGCAGCACGGTGCCGGCGATGTCCCAGCCGAGCCGGGAGCCGGCGGGCAGCTGCCCCATCAGGGCGAGTTCACCGCGGTTGACGGCGAGGGCGCGGACCTCGACGAGTGCCTGGTCCGGCCGGGGCTCCGGTTCGGCGACCGACTCCAGCCGGGGGCCGGACGCGCCGGTGACGAGCGCCTTCACGCCGCGTCCGCCGTGATCAGCCCGTTCACCAGCGTCAGGAGCTTGCGGGGCGTGTCGGCGTCGGCCACCGCCTCGTCCTCCAGGGTGATGCCGCACTGGCGCTGCGCGAGGCTCGCCACCTCCAGCATGGCCAGCGAGTCGTATCCGAGGTCGCCGAACGCGGTGTCGAGGGTGTCGGCGGTCAGGGCCGGGGCGTCGGCGTCCTGCCCCGCGGCCTGCTCCAGCAGGGCCTTGAGGTGCTCGACGGTGAACTGGGACATGGCTGGGGTTCTCCTTCTGGCCTGAGGGTGTGCCTGAGGGTGTGCCTGAGAGGGTGGAGTGCTTCGGAGTACTGAGGGGTCAGGGGCGGTGCGGCCACTCCCCGTCGAGCGTGCGCACCACCAGCGCGGCGGTGAAGCCGCCGGTGCCGCGGGCGAGGACGAGGGCGGTGCGCAGCCGGGCCTCGCGCGGGGCGCCCAGCACGAGGTCGAGGTCCGCGCAGGCGGGGGCGGGGTCGGTGACGTGCGCGGTGGGCGGGATCACCCCGTCGCGCAGGGCGAGCAGCGCGGTCGCCGTGTCCAGCGCGGAGCCGCCCGCGGCCAGCCGGCCGACCAGGGTCTTGGGCGCGGTGACCGGCACCCCGCGGGCGCCGAACACGGCGGTGAGCGCCTCGGCCTCCCGCCGGTCGGCCTCGGGGACCCCGGCGGCGTCGGCGAGGACGACGTCGATGTCCCGGGGCCCGATCCCGGCGTCGGCCAGGGCCTGGTCGATCACCCGGCGCAGTACGGGCGGGCGGCCGGAGTCGGGGTGGGGGTCGACGCCGGAGGCGTAGCCGGCGATCTCGCCGTAGGGCCGCGCGGCGCCGCGCTCGCGCGCGAACTCCTCGTCCTCGACGGTGAGGACGGCCCCGCCCTCCCCGGGCACCCAGCCCGAGGCGTCGGCGTCGAAGGGGAGGTAGGCCCGGTGCGGGTCCTCGCGGGTGCTCAGCTCGCCCACCGACAGGTACGCCGTCCAGCCCCAGGGCGACAGCGCCCCGTCGACGCCCCCGGTGAGCACGAACGGCGTGCCCTTGCGGATGTGCCGGCGGGCGTGACCGGTGGCGTCGATGCCGCCCGCCTGCTCGGTGACCAGCACCCCGCTGGGTCCGCGCATACCGTGCCGGATGGAGATCTGGCCGGTGTTGACGGCGTAGAACCAGGCGAAGGACTGATAGGCGCTGACATGGCTGCCGCCCTGGCTCCACAGCTTCTCCAGCTCGCGCTGGCCGAACTCGAAGCCGCCGTAGGAGTTGGCGGTCACCACGCTCATCCCGTACTCGGGCAGCGCCTTCGGGTCGGCGCCCGCGTCCGTGAGGGACCATTCGGCGGCGACCAGGGCGAGCCGGGTCATGTGGTCGGTCTGCGGCAGCAGCCGGCCGGGGATGTGGTCGGGGGCGTGGAAGCCGGTGACCTCGCCGGCCAGCCGGGCCGGGTAGCGGGCGGCGTCGAAGCGGGTGACCGGGCCGATGCCGCTCTCGCCGCGCAGGGTCGCCTTCCAGTACTCCTCGGTGCCCAGGCCGTTGGGCGCGGCCACGCCCAGGCCGGTCACCACCGCGCGGGCGCTCACGCCGCCCGCCGTTCGGGCCGGGTGAGCACCATGGCGCTCTGGAAGCCGCCGAAGCCGCTGCCGACGGTGAGGACGGTGTCGGTGCGGTGCTCGCGGGCCACCAGGGGCACGTAGTCCAGGTCGCACTCGGGGTCGGCCTCGTGCAGGTTCGCGGTGGGTGGCACCACACCGTGCTCCATCGCCAGCGCGGAGGCCGCGATCTCGATGGAGCCGACGGCGCCCAGCGAGTGCCCGATCATCGACTTGATGGAGCTGACCGGGGTGGCGTACGCGTGCGCGCCGAGGCTGCGCTTGAACGCGGCGGTCTCGTGCCGGTCGTTCTGCTTGGTGCCCGAGCCGTGCGCGTTGACGTAGTCGATCTGCTCCGGCCGGATCCGCGCCTCGTCGAGGGCGACCCGGATGGCCTCGGCCATCTCCCGGCCCTCGGGCCGCAGTCCGGTCATGTGGTACGCGTTGCAGCGCCCGGCGAACCCGGCGATCTCGGCGTAGACGTGCGCGCCGCGGGCGCGGGCGTGCTCCAGCTCCTCCAGGACGAACATGGCGCAGCCCTCGCCGAGCACGAAGCCGTTGCGGGTGCGGTCGAAGGGGCGGGAGGCGTGCTCGGGGTCGTCGTTGCGCGGGGTGGTCGCCTTGATCGCGTCGAAGCAGGCCACGGTGATCGGGGAGATCGGCGCGTCGGTGGCGCCGGTGATCATCACGTCGGCGGAGCCCTCGCGGATCAGCTCGGTGGCGTGCCCGACCGAGTCGATGCCGGAGGTGCAGCCCGCCGAGACCACCGCGGACGGGCCCTCGGCGCCGGTCACCCAGGCCACCTCGCGCGCCAGCGAGCTGGGCACGAACCAGTCGTACAGATGCGGCATGGCGTAGCGGTGGTCGACGGTCCAGGTCGCGCCGGAGTCGCTGACCACCGCGTACTCGCGGTCCAGGCTGATGGTGGCGCCGACCGCGCTGCCGATGGCGACGCCGGTGCGGTGCGGGGCGAGCCCGGTGTCCTGGAGACCGCTGTCGGCGAGCGCCTCGCGGGTGGCGACCACCGCGAACTGCGCGGCGCGGTCCATCCGGCGGATGTCCTGCGGGCCGAGGCCCTCGGCCGCCGGGTCGAAGTCGGCCTCGCCGGCGATCCGGGAGCGGAACGCGGAGGCGTCGAAGTGCGTGATGGCGCGGGTCGCGGTGCGTCCGGCGGTGAGCGTGGACCAGAACGCCTTGGTGCCGAGCCCGCCGGGGGCGATCACCCCGATCCCGGTGATCACGACCCGGCGCGGTCGCGCCGATGTGTGTGTGCCT
The DNA here is from genome assembly GCF_055591025.1 of Streptomyces sp. NPDC041784. Lineage (NCBI taxonomy): Bacteria > Bacillati > Actinomycetota > Actinomycetes > Kitasatosporales > Streptomycetaceae > Streptomyces > Streptomyces sp. NPDC041784. The sequence goes on along the minus strand of NZ_JBVJAB010000004.1, from coordinate 400,590 downwards.
GCCTGTGTCACTGCCACTGACCTTCCATGGGAGTCCTCGTGTGGGCGTGCCGTGTTCACCGGCCCCGTGTTCACCAGCTCAGTCCGCCGTTGACCTCCAGCACATGGCCGTTGACGTACGAGGAGGCGTCGGAGGCCAGGAAGAGAGCCGCCTCGGCGACCTCGTCGGCGCGGCCCGCGCGGCCCTGGGCGATCTTGCCGCCGTAGTAGGACCAGAGGGCCTCGTTGCGGGCCAGCTCCCGGCCCATGCCCTCGTCGACGAAGCCCGGGCTGAGGCAGTTGACGGTCACCGGGCGGCCGGCCAGTTCGACCGCGACGACCCGGGTGAGCGCCTCGATCCCGGCCTTGGACGCGGCGTACGCGGAACTGCCGCGGGCGACCCGGGTCGCCAGCGCCGACGACAGGGTGATGATCCGGCCCCCGCCGTCGCGCTCCACGTACGGGATCGCCGAACGCACCGTCAGGAAGGTGCCGTTGAGGTTGGTGGCGACCACGTCCGCCCAGTCGTCCGGCGCCAGCCGCTCGGCCGGACCGGGCCGGCTGAGGCCCGCGTTGGCGACCACCACGTCCAGCCGCCCGTACGTCTCGTGCACCGCCCGCATCAGCTCCTCGACCGAGCGGGGGTCGCGTACGTCGACGGGGTGGTGGGCGAGGTCGCCCCCGCCGAGCGGTGGCAGTTCGCCCCGCTCGTCGGGCCGGCGTGCCGCGCACACCACCCGGCACCCCTCCTTCGCGAACGCCTGGGCGACGGCGTGGCCCAGGCCCTTGGTGCCACCGGTGACGATGGCGACTTTCCCTGCGAGTCGCACGCGTGCCTCCTCGGGGATTTCGTGCCGACGCCGACCGACGCTACGGAATCCCGAGGGAGGCTGGCTGAATTCCCGATAGGGGGCGGAGATGGGGCGAGTTGACGGATCCCGTACGTGCATCGGAGGGAGTCCCGAACCGCGGGGATACGCTCGTGACACCGAAAAACACGGATTGCCAAGGCTTTTGGTAATGGGTCGGTAAAACGGCACGATAAACGCGTGCGAGAGGTCGACATGGAATTTTCTGTGCTTGGTTCACTACGCGTACGTGAAATGGGCTGCGACTATGCTCCGACGGCACCGAAGCAGCGTCAGCTCCTCGCGCTGCTCGTGCTCAACGCCAACCACGTCGTCTCGGTCGGCACCTGTATCGAGGAGTTGTGGGGCGGCAACCCGCCCGACACGGGGCTGTCCACCCTCCAGTCGTACGTCCTCCAGCTGCGCCGGATCCTGAAGCGGGTGCCGCGGATCGGCAGCCTCCAGGCGGCGCGCGAACTGCTGCGCACCCGCGACGGCGGCTATCTGCTCGCGGTCGGCCCCGAGGAACTGGACGTCACCCGCTTCCACGAGCTGGTGCGGCGGGGCCGGGCCGAGCTGGGCAAGGACGACGCGGCCGCCTCCGAGCTGTTCTCCCGGGCGCTCGGCCTGTGGGAGGGGACCGCGCTCTCCGACGTCCAGGCGGGGCCCGTGCTGCGGGTCCATCTGGCCGGCCTGGAGGAGACCCGGATCAGCGTCCAGGAGCAGCGCATCGACGCCGATCTGCGGCTCGGCCGCCACCACGACCTGCTCGGCGAGCTGAGCGCGCTGTGCGCCCACTACCCGACCCACGAGAGCCTGCACGCCCAGTTCATGCTGGCGCTGTACCGCTCGGGGCGCCGCACCCAGGCGCTGGAGGTCGTGCACCGGCTGCGGACCATGCTCCACGACGAGCTGGGCCTGGAGCCCTCGCCCCGCATGAAGCGCCTGCACCAGGCCGTGCTGGCCTGCGACCCGGGCATCGACGCCCCGGCCGAGTCCGCCCCGCTGCTCACCCTGGACCTGCTCTCCCGGGGGTTCGCGGCGAGGTCGGCCTGAGCGGCGCACCCCGCCACCCCCCATGCGGACGGGCCCCCTCGCGGTGTCGCGAGGGGGCCCGTCCGTGTCCGGGGCGCTCAGCCGCGCGGATGCAGCACCCGGGTCAGCTCGGCGCGCAGCCGGCCGAGGTCCCTCTCGTGGCCGTGCGCCGCGATGTGCCCGTCCGGCCGCACCAGGTAGTAGCCCGCCTCGGCGCACCCGGTGAGCGGGACGGCGTCGAACGGGTGCAGGACGACCTGCCGCACCCCCGGCCAGGGATCCAGCGCCCGCGCGGCCAGCTCGGGGAGGGCGCCGTACGGGCTCGACGGCTGGACGGCAAGGGTCCAGCCGGCCGGTGCGGAGCCCGTCATGCCGTACCGGACCGCCAGTTCGCGGGGGAAGACCATGCCGGTGCGCAGCCGGCCGGGGACGCGGCCGAGGAGCCGGCAGCGGGGGCGGCCCGAGGGCTCCTGGGTGGGCCGCACGGGCGTGTAGCGCACCCGGCGGCCCGCCATCACCGGGAAGACCCGGTCCGGGACGAGCCCCGAGCGGTCCGCCGCCCGGAACAGCGTGTCCCGGACCGCGATCCGCGTCCGGGTGCGCGCCATCCAGGCCCGGGTCTGCCGGTCGGTGTCGGCGACGATCCGGTCCGTGGCCTCGGACCGCTCCGCCGTGTAGTCCTCCAGCAGCGACACGGGGGAGTCCCCGCCGAGCACGGCGGCCAGCTTCCAGGCCAGCTGGAAACCGTCCTGGAGACCGTTGTTCATGCCCTGCCCGCCCGCCGGGCTGTGCACGTGCGCGCTGTCCCCGGCCAGGAACACCCGCCCCCGCCGGTACTCGGACGCGGTGCGCGCGTGCACCCGGTACACCGTCCGCCACACCGCCTCGGTGATGACGACCCCGCCCGGCCCGCGCTCGTCCAGGAGCCGCTGCATCGACTCCACGGTCACCCGCTCCCCGCCCTCGGGCAGCACGGCGAGGATCCGGAACACCCCGCCGGGCAGCGGCGCGATCATCAGGGTGCCGGACGCGGCCTGGTAGTACAGCAGCCGCCCGGCCGGCAGCTCGCCCGCCACCCGGGCGTCGATCAGCGCGAACGACAGCGGATACGTGGTGCCCTGGAAACCGATGCCCAGCGCCCCGCGCACCGCGCTCGACGCGCCGTCCGCGCCCACCACGAACGAGGCCCGCACCCGCCGCACCCCGGCGTCCCCGTGCTCCACCACCGCGGTCACCCCGTCGGTCGCGTCGATCCGGCCGCCGTAGTCCACGTCGTCGAAGGCCAGCAGCCGCGTCCCGCGCTCGATCTTCCCGCCCAGCTCGTGCAGCCGCGCGGTCAGCAGCCGTTCCGTCTCGTACTGCGGCAGATGCACCGGCCGCAGCTCCTCGGGGATGGTGAACGACGCCAGCGGGGTGCCGCCGGAGAAGTAGTCGAAGCCGGTGACGGGGAGCGCCGCCGCGCGCAGCGCGCCCCCCACGCCAAGGTCGTCGAGGAGGTCGAGGGCGCGCGGCCACAGGGCGAGCGCCTTCGGCGTGGTCGAGGGCCCGTCGGCCCGGTCGATCAGCCGGACACCCACCCCCCGCCGCAGCAGCTCGCACGCCGTGAACAGCCCCGTCGGACCGGCGCCCACGACCAGTACGTCGGCCCGCTCGCTCATCCGGCCTGCTCCAGGCGTTCCCGGAGCCGGCGGGCCAGTTCGATCCGCTGCACCTTCATCGTCGCCGTGCGCGGCAGCTCCGACAGCGGCATCTGCACCGGGTCGGCGAGCTGCGGGAAGTCCACCACCGCGCGCCGCCAGCGGACCGGGTCCAGCGGCACGTCGCCCTTGGTGCACACCACCGGCAGCGGCTCCTGGGCCGGGCCCGGCACGAGGACCAGCTCCAGCAGCTCCTCCAGCCGGCCCAGCACGGCGTCCTCCACCTCCAGGGTGCTGTCCACGTTCGGGATCACGTCCACCGCGCGGTCCAGCACGTGCACCCGGCCCCAGCGGTCGCGGTAGCCGACGTCACCGGTGCGCCACCAGTCGCCGTTCAGCTCCTTGCGGTAGCGCTCGCCCTCCGCGTAGTAGTCCACCGCCCGGCCGTCGCTGAGCACCTCGATGAACCCTGGGGTCTTCTTCGTCGGCCGCCGGCCCTCACGCGGCACCACCCGGACATGGGTCATGCCGGGCAGCGGATAGCCCAGGCAGCGGCCGTTCGCCTTGTACGCGTTCTTGCGGGTGTACCAGCGGGCCACCAGCGGACCGCACTCGCTCTGCCCGTAGAACTGGAAGAACAGCGGACGCGAACGCCTCGACGCCGACAGCAGCTTGTGGATGGTGGGCGGATGGATCGCGTCGAACGTCCCGCTGAAGAACCGCACGTTGGCCAGCGGCCGCAGCGGATGGTCCGCCAGGTCGGCCCACTCCACATAGGAGTTGGGATGCGTCTCCACGATGCCCGGCCGGGTCCGGGCCAGCAGCGGGGCCACCTCCTCGGGCGCGCCGCGGTCGATCACCACCACCGGCATCCCGTGCTCCAGCATCACCGCCAGCGCCATGTACATCCGCGAGTGCACGAACGAGACGTGGATCGCGTACGTCTCCTTGCGGCGGATCAGACTCACCAGGTACTCCTGCGGGCGGTAGCGGCCGCGCAGCGACAGCGCCGTGTGGACCACCAGCTTGGGGATGCCGGTGGTGCCCGAGGTGTGCGTCATCAGCGCCGGGTGGTCGCCGTCCAGCAGCACCGGCTCCCGGCGCGGCGAACCCGCCAGCGACTCCAGGGACACCGTGCCCGCCCGCTCCCCGCGCGGTACGACGACCGTGGCCGCCGCCTTCGCCAGGTCCAGGCCGGCCAGCTCGTCCGCCAGCTTGCCCTCGTCGGTCAGCAGGTGCGGCTGCTCCAGCCGGTCCAGCAGCGCGCCCACGGTGGGCCCGTCCAGGGCCGGCGACAGCAGCACCGGCACCGCGCCCAGCCGGGACGCCGCGCACGCCAGCACCCAGATGTCGAAGTTGTGGGCCTTGTACAGCGCGAGGTGCTCGCCCGCCCGCACCCCGGCCGCCCACAGCCGGGCGGCCATGTCGTCCACCAGGTCGGCGAGCCGCGCCACGGTCAGCGTCCGCCCCGCCTCGGGCGCCGCGTCCAGGTCGTGGTCCAGCGTGAACGGCACGTGCGGATGCCGGGCCGCGGCTTCCTCGGGGATCATGCCGAGCCGCAACGGGCGCCTGCTGGCCGGAAGATGGAGCAGCATCATGCCTCCTGGGGAGTGGGGATCGGGTCCTGCGGGGCCGGCGCGAGGGCCGCCAGGCGCTGCCGCAGCAGCCGGGCGTCCCGGTCGGTCAGCCGCACGGCGAACGTCTCGCGCAGCAGGTCCACCACCGCGTCGCGGGACAGCGCGGTCCGCTCGGTGCGGCCGTCGCCGTAACGGGTCGTCAGCTCCCGGTCGACCAGCGTCTGCTGGACGTCCTCGGTACCGCGCATCGCGATCACCTTGCCGGTGAACGTGGAGCGCTCGTGGTGGGCCGTGTAGTAGTTGGACACCTCGAAGTCGACGGCGAAATGGCGCTCCACGCGGAAGGTGTACAGGTCGAACCAGCCGTCCTCGTGCAGGGTCTGGAGCACCCACTGGTCCTGCTCGCGGATCACCCGCCAGCTCCAGGCGCCCACCTTCGCCACCTCGCCCGCGCCGAGCCGCACGGGCTCGATCAGCCCCTCGGCACCGAACCCGGCGTCCACCGCCCACAGTTCGAGGCCGGCCGAGACGACCAGCACGGTGTGCGCGCGGTAGCGGGTCAGCCGGCGCCCGTTGCGGACCCGGGCCAGCAGCCGGGTCACCGGGAAACCGAGCCGCTCCAGCACGGCCGCGAGGAGCAGGTTGTGCTCGAAGCAGTAGCCGCCGCGCCCGCCGTCCACCAGCTTGCGCTGGACGTCGCCCAGGTCGAGGGAGACGCCCCGGCCCAGCGCCACGTCGAGGTTCTCGAAGGCGATGGACTCCTTGTGCGCCCGGTGCAGCGCGAAGAGGGTCTCCACCGAGGTGTCGAGCGGACCGTCGTACCCGGTACGGCGCAGATAGGCATCCAGATCGAGGCGATCCCCGCCCCATTGCGGATCGGGCCGGACCGTCTGCTGCCCCACCGGTGAGAGCGCGCCTTTTTCCATAGCCATGCGCCGGATCCTGGGGACCGCCGGGCCCGCCCGGCAACGGACGCCCGCGCATTCCGTCAGGTCGAATCCGCGAATGTGTCAGGTCACTCGGAGGACCTGACGGATTTCCCGGTCACTTGACGGAATTCACAGCGTCGCATTGGTCACCCCGCCGCCCTCGGCACAGGATCGGCCAGCGCCTCTCCCCCTGCCAAGGAGCTGCACCCACGATGACCACAGGCGTATCACCGCACCCCGCCGGACCCGTCGTGCGCACCACCGCCGGTGCGCTGCGCGGGACCCTGGAGGAACACCACGGCCGCACCCTGGCCGTGTTCCGCGGGGTCCCCTACGCCGAGCCGCCCGTGGGCCCGCTGCGCTTCGCCTCGCCGCGCCCGCCCCGGCCCTGGCGGGACGTCCGCGACGCCACCCGGTTCGCCGCGCCCTTCGTCCAGTCGGGCCGCCCCGAGAGCGCCGAGGACGCCCTGTACGCCAACGTGTGGACCCCCGACACCGCCGGGCGCCGCCCCGTCATGGTGTACGTCCACGGCGGCGGCTGGGCGGTCGGCGCCGGCAGCGTGCCCACCTTCGACGGTGCGGCGCCGGCCGCGCGCGGCGACATCGTCGTCGTCAACTTCAACTACCGGCTGGGTGTGTTCGGCTGGGGCCTGCACGACGACCTCGCCGACCCGGAGACGGGGCTATGCGCCAACTGGGGCCTCCAGGACCAGTCCGCGCTGCTGCGCTGGGTGCGGGAGAACGCGGAGGCCTTCGGCGGCGACCCGGACGCCGTCACCCTGTGCGGCACCTCCGCCGGCGCGGCCACCGCCCGGCTGCTCGCGACCCACCCGGAGAGCGCCGGCCTGATCACCCGGCTGATCGCGATCAGCGCCCCGCCCGTGTCGGCGCCCGCCTGCGCCCTCACCCCCGACGACGCCCGCACCGTGTACGAGACGCTCGCCAAGGAGTGCGGCACCACCGTCCCCGGCCTGCGCGAGGTACCGGCCGACCGGCTGCACCGGGCGTGGGGGGACTTCTTCGCCCCGCCGCCGGCACTGCGGCCGGTCGCCTCGGGGCGCGAGTACCGCGGGCCCGTCCTCGACGGCGTGACGCTCCCCGCCGGGCTGCCGTCCGTGCCGGCAGTCCCGGTCATGAGCGTCCACAACCGCACCGAGGGCTCCTTCTTCACGGACCCGCTCTCCCCGTCCTTCCCGCCCGCCCCGCCCGCGCCCACCGACGACGCCGGACTGCGCGCCGCCGTCCACGACGTGCTCCTGAAGTGCGCCGCGAAGGTGCCCGACGGCCTCGCCGAGGAATGCGTGCGCGCCTACCGCGAGGCCGCCGCGGCCGACGGGACGCCCGCCGACCCGCGCACCCTGTGGACCGAGATCTGGGGCGACGCCCTTTTCCGCGCCCCGATCGTCCGCCAGGCCGACCGGCACGCCCGCGAGGGCCGCACCCCCCAGTACGTCATGGAGTTCGCCCACCCGGTCCGCCCCCCGCACTTCGGCACCCCGCACGACGCCACGTCCAAGTTCCTGTTCGGCTCCCACGCCCACCCCCTAAACGTGGCCCAGTTCGGGGACGGACCGCTGGAGCGGCGGATCTCCGGCACCTTCGCCGACCTCGTCACCTCGTTCGTGCGCGGCCTCGCGCCCACCGCCCCCGGCGTCCCCGACTGGCCCGTCCACGCGCCGCAGGACCCCACCACCCTCGTCCTCGGCGGGCCCGGCCCGGCGCGCCTCGCCCACACCCCGGGGCGCCGCCGGCTGCGGTTCTGGGACGGGCCGGGCCGCCACCTCCAGCCCTGACCGACCGGCAACCGGCACCCGCGCCTTCGTAGGGAGAAAAGCTGTGGACAACGTTCCGCGTCTCATCCGCTCGCGTCCGGCCCGCCAGCAGCCCCGGTGGGACGACCCGGCCGTGCTGCGCCGGGTGACCGACGACCTGGCCGGCCGGCCCGCCGTCGTCAACGCCGCCGACGTCCGGTTCCTGCGCGGCCAGCTCGCCCAGGTCGCCGCGGGCGAGGCCCACGTGGTCCAGGCCGGGGACTGTGCCGAGGACCCCGCCGAGTGCACCGGCGGCTACATCGCCGCCAAGGCCGCCGTGCTCGACCTGCTGGCCGGCACCATGCGGATGGCGAGCCGCCGGCCGGTGCTGCGGGTCGGCCGGATCGCCGGACAGTTCGCCAAGCCCCGCTCCAACGACACCGAACACGTCGGCGGCCGCACCCTCCCCGTCTACCGGGGCCACCTGGTCAACGGGCCCGAGCCGGACGCCGCGAGCCGCCGCCCCGACCCGCGCCGGCTGCTCACCTGCTACCAGGCGGCCCGCGACGCGGTGAACAACCTCGACTGGTACCTGCCCGCCGAACGGCTGCGCATCGACACCCCCGTCTGGACCAGCCACGAGGCCCTCGTCCTCGACTACGAACTCCCGCTGCTGCGCCGCGACCAGACCGGTCGGCTCGTCCTCACCTCCACCCACTGGCCCTGGATCGGGGAACGCACCCGCCAGGTGGACGGCGCCCATGTCGCCCTGCTGGCCCGGGTCAGCAACCCGGTCGCCTGCAAGGTCGGCCCCACCATGACCCCGGACGAGCTGCTGCGGCTGTGCGAGGTCCTCGACCCCGACCGCACCCCCGGACGGCTCACCCTGATCGCCCGCATGGGCGCCGGGCTCGTCGCCGACCGGCTGCCGGCGCTGGTGGCCGCCGTCCGCGCCGCCCGGCACCCGGTGATCTGGCTGAGCGACCCCATGCACGGCAACACGGTGACCGCGGCCGACGGCCTCAAGACCCGGTTCGTGGAGACCATCCGCCGCGAACTGGAGGGCTTCCAGGAGGCGGTGCGCTCCGCCGGGGGCGTCGTCGGCGGGGTCCATCTGGAGACCACCCCCGACGAGGTCACCGAGTGCGTCGCCGACGCGAGCGCCCTCGACCGGGTCGGCGACAAGTACACGACGTTCTGCGACCCGCGGCTCACTCCCGAGCAGGCGGTCGAGGTGCTGTCCGCGTGGACGGGCTGACACCGCGGCCCCGAGGAGCCCGTCGTCCCCGAGGAAGGAACCCCATGGACCCACAGACGTATCCCCGCGCCGCGATCGTCACCGGGGCGGCGGGCGGCATCGGAGCCGAGGTCGCCCGCACCCTCGCCGCCCGCGGCCTGGCCGTCGCCGCCGTCGACCGGGACGCCGCCCGCCTCACCGAGGCGGTGGAGAAACTCACCGCCGACGGGCTGCCGGTCACCGCGTTCCCCGCCGACGTCACCGGCACCGGCGCCGCCGAGGAGGTCGTGGCCGCCGTCGAACGCGCCCTCGGCCCCGTGGAGTTCCTCGTCAACGCGGCCGGCGTGCTGCGGCTCGGCGAGGTCAGCGGCTACCGCACCGAGGACTGGCACGACACCCTCGCCGTCAACGCCACCGGCGTCTTCCTGATGTCCCGGGCGGCCGTCCGCCCCATGATCGAGCGCCGCCGGGGCGCCATCGTCACCGTCGCCTCCAACGCGGCCGGTACCCCGCGCACCGAGATGGCCGCGTACGCCGCCTCCAAGGCCGCCGCGACCATGTTCACCAAGAGCCTCGGCCTGGAGGTCGCCCGGTACGGGGTGCGCTGCAACATCGTGGCGCCCGGCTCCACCGACACCCCGATGCTCAGCTCCATGTGGACGGACGACTCCGGGCCCCGGGGCACCGTCGAGGGCCGCCCCGAGGCGTTCCGCGTCGGCATCCCGCTCGGCCGGATCGCCCGCCCCGAACACGTCGCCGACGCCGTCGACTTCCTGCTGTCCGAGCGCGCGGCCCACATCACCCTGCACGAACTGACCGTGGACGGAGGTGCCGGACTCGGTGTCTGACATGGTGTCCAGCGAACAGGTGACCGAGTTCACCGCCGGAATACCCCCCATCGAGCCCTACGACCCCCCGGCCGGCGACGAGCTGCCGGCCGCCGTGGCCCCCTGGTCCCCGGACCCGCGCCGGGCCGTCCTCCTCGTCCACGACATGCAGCGCTACTTCCTGCGCCCGCTGCCCGCCCGCCCCCGCGACACCGTGCTGCGCAACGCCGTCCGGCTGCGGGAGCGCTGCGCCGACCTCGGCATGCCGGTCGCCTACACCGCGCAGCCCGGCTCGATGACCGAGGAGCAGCGCGGACTGCTCAAGGACATCTGGGGCCCCGGCATGCGGGCCGCGGACGCCGACCGCAGGGTCGTCGACGCCCTCGCCCCCGCCGACGGGGACTGGCTGCTGACCAAGTGGCGCTACAGCGCCTTCCACCACTCCGGGCTGCTCGGCCGGATGCGGGAGGCGGGCCGCGACCAGCTGATCGTGTGCGGGGTCTACGCGCATGTCGGCGTGCTGATGACGGCCGTCGAGGCGTTCAGCAACGACATCGAGACCTTCCTGGTCGCCGACGCCGTCGCCGACTTCAGCCGCGACCACCACCAGCTGGCCCTGCGGTACGCGGCCGGCCGCTGCGCGGTCGTCACCGACACCGACGGCCTCGTCGACGCCCTGGAACTGGCGGTGCCCGCCGACGCGGTCCGCTGGCACCGCACGGCGGCCCACCCGGAGTGGGTGGTGGTGTGACTCCCGACCCGCTCTTCGACGACGTCCTCGCCGGGCGCGTCCCCGCCTACGCGCTCCTGCACCGCCCCGAGCGCGCCCCGGGCCGGCTGGAGGTGCTGGCCGGCCCGGTCGGCACCCCGGACACGCTCGCCGAGCTGCCCCTGCCGGCCCCCGGCGAACACGGCCCGGCGAACGGCCCGCGTCACGACGTGCTGGCCCTCGTGCCCTACCGGCAGCTCGCCGAACGCGGTTTCGCCTGCACCGACGACGGCACCCCGCTGCTCGCGCTGCGCGCCGAACGCCAGACCTCCCTGCCCCTGGACGCGGCCCTGGACCGGCTCCCGGCGCCCGCCATCCGGCTCTCCGACGGCCACTTCGACGTGCCCGACGACGCGTACGCCGACATCGTCCGCCGCGTGGTGCGCGACGAGATCGGCCGGGGCGAGGGCGCCAACTTCGTCATCCGGCGCTCCTTCGTCGCCGACATCGGCGACTACGGCCCCGAGGTCGCCCTCGGCTTCTTCCGGCGCCTGGCGCGCGCCGAGTCGGGCGCGTACTGGACGTTCCTCGTGCACACCGGCGAGCGCACCCTGGTCGGCGCCACCCCCGAACGGCACGTCAGCCTGCACCACGGCACCGCCGTGATGAACCCGATCAGCGGCACCTACCGCTATCCGCCCGGCGGGCCCACCCTCGACGGCGTCCTCGACTTCCTCGCCGACCGCAAGGAGACCGACGAGCTGTACATGGTCGTCGACGAGGAACTGAAGATGATGGCCCGGATCTGCGCCGACGGCGGCCGGGTGGTCGGCCCCCGGCTGAAGGAGATGGCCCGGCTCGCGCACACCGAGTACGTCATCACCGGCCGCAGCACCCGCGACCCGCGCGACATCCTGCGCGAGACCCTGTTCGCCCCGACGGTCACCGGCAGCCCCCTGGAGAGCGCCTGCCGGGTCATCGGCCGCTACGAGACCCGGGGCCGGGGCTACTACAGCGGCGTCGCCGCCCTCCTCGGCCGCGACGAACACGGCGCCCCCGCCCTGGACTCGGCCATCCTCATCCGCACCGCCGACATCGACCCCGCCGGCCGCCTCCGGATCGGCGTCGGCGCCACCCTCGTCCGTCACTCCGACCCGGCATCCGAGGTCGCCGAGACGGCGGCGAAGGCGGAGGGCCTTCTGACGGCCCTGCGCGGCCCGGCCGACGCCGGGTCCGGCACGGCCGGTCAGGCCCGACCGACGGCGCCGCGCGCGCCGAGAGCGGCCGACGGGCCCGGAACGGCCGATGGCTCCGCGTCGCCCGTGCAGCCCCACCCCGGATCGGATGCCGTCGTCGAACAGAGCAGCGGCATGCGGGCCGGGGGCTTCGACGGGCATCCTCTCGTCCGCCGGGCGCTGGAGGGCCGCAACGACCGGATCTCCGGGTTCTGGCTGGACGCGCCCGAGCGGCGGAGCCGGGCCGCCGTGCCCGGACTGGACGGGCGGCGGGTGCTGATGGTGGACGCCGAGGACACCTTCACCGCGATGATGTGCGGACAGCTCGCCGCCCTGGGGCTCGAGGTGACGGTCCGGCGGTTCGACGAGGCCTACGACCTCGACGGCTGGGACCTCGTCGTCCTCGGCCCGGGCCCCGGCGACCCGCGCGACACCGGCGACCCGCGCATCGCGCATCTGCACGCCGCCGTCGCCCGGCTGCTGGAGCGGGGCCTGCCGTTCCTCGCCGTCTGCCTCAGCCACCAGGTGCTCAGCCTGCGGCTCGGCCTCGACCTGGCCCGCCGCGCCACCCCCAACCAGGGCGTGCAGCGCGAGATCGACCTGTTCGGCACCGTCGAACGCGTCGGCTTCTACAACACGTTCGCCGCGCGCAGCCCCCAGGACAAGGCCGAGGTCGAGGGCGTCGGCGCCGTGGAGGTCTGCCGCGACCCGGACGGCGACGAGGTGCACGCCCTGCGCGGCCCCCACTTCGCCTCCCTCCAGTTCCACGCGGAGTCCGTGCTCACCGAGCACGGCCCCCACGTCTTCGAGTCGCTGTTGCGCGGGCTGCTGTGAGCGAGCCCCATGAAGATTCCGTATCCACCGGGGAGTTGACCTCAGATGACATCCGTTGACAGCCTCCGCACCCTGCCGGACGTGCTGCGCCGGCGCGCCCAGGAGCAGCCGGGCCACCCCGCCTTCGTCTTCCTGACGGCCGGCGAGGAACCCGGCGACAGCCTCACCTACCGCCGCCTGGACGAGGACGCCGAGGACCGGGCCGCCGCCCTGCGCGCCGCCGGCCTGGAAGGCACCTCGGTGATCCTGATCCACCCGGCGGGCCTGGAGTTCGTCCGCACCCTCTTCGGCTGCATGTACGCCCGGGTCGCCGCCGCCCCCGTCCAGGTGCCGAGCCGGGAACGCGGACTGGAGCGGCTGCGCCGGATCGCCGACGACGCCGGCACCACCACGATCCTCACCTGCAAGGAGGTCCGCGACGACCTGCTGGCCCGGTTCGGCGACTCGCCCCACCTGGCCGGCCTCACCCTGATCGCCACCGACGACCTCCCCGCGGCCACCGCCACCGGGGAGGCCCCCGCGCCGGGGCCGGGGGACACCGCGCTCCTCCAGTACACCTCCGGCTCCACCGGCGACCCCAAGGGCGTGGTCGTCAGCCACGCCAACTTCGTGCACAACGTGCTGGAGACCGACGCGCTCTGGCCGACCGACCCCGACGGTGTGTTCGTGTCCTGGCTGCCCCACTTCCACGACATGGGCATGCTCTTCGGGATCATCATGCCGGTGTGGACGGGCCGCCCCTCCTACCTGATGGCCCCGGACGCCTTCGTCCGCCGCCCGATGCGCTGGCTGGAGGCCCTGTCCCGGTACCGCGGCACCCACGCCGCCGCGCCCAGCTTCGCCTACGAGATGTGCGTCCGCGAGGCCGCCCGCACCGGCGTGGACCCGGCGCTCGACCTGTCGTCCTGGCGGATCGCCGTCAACGGGGCCGAACCGGTCCGCTGGCCGGTCGTCGAGGACTTCACCCGCGCCTTCGCCGCCGCCGGCCTCAGGCCCCAGGCCATGTGCCCCGCGTACGGCCTCGCCGAGAACACCCTCAAGGCCACCGGCAGCCGCCCCGGCGACCTGCCCACCGTCCTGCGGGTCGACCCCGACGCGCTGCGCGAGGACACCGTACGGATCGCCGCACCCGGCGAGGCCGCCCAGCCGCTCGTGGGCGTGGGCGTCACCGTGCTCGACGCGAGCCTGCGCATCGTCGACCCGGCCACCCGCCGCGAACGCGCCGAGCTGGAGGTCGGCGAGATCTGGCTCAGCGGACCCGGCGTCGCCGGCGGCTACCACCAGCGTCCCGACGAGACCGCCGAGGTCTTCGACGGCCGGATAGCGGGCGACGAGCAGGCCGGACCGCATCTGCGCACCGGCGACCTCGGCTTCCTCCACCGCGGCGAACTCTTCGTCACCGGACGGCTCAAGGACGTCATCATCCGCAAGGGCCGCAACTTCTACCCCCAGGACATCGAGGTCCAGGTGGAGGGCACCGACGACGGACTGCACCCCAACTGCTCCGCCGCGTTCTCCGTGGACGACGGCACCAACGAACGCCTCGTCGTGGTCGTCGAGGCCGACGGCCGCGTGCTGCGCGCCACCGACGGGCCCACCCTCAGCCGGCGCATCCGGGAGGCCGTGCACGAGGGCCAGCGGCTGCACGTCGACGACGTGGTCGTCGTACGGCGTGGCTCGCTGCCCAAGACCTCCAGCGGGAAGGTGCAGCGCCGCGCCTGCCGCGCCCGGTACCTGGAGGGCACCCTCAGTCCGGCCGTGGGGCGGGCGTCATGACCCGGCCGCTGCGCGCCCCGGCCACCAGCCCCGGCGCCCGGATCCTGGGCGTCGGCTCCTACCGGCCGACCCGGGTGGTGGGCAACGCCGAGATCGCCGCCCGGATCGACTCCAGCGACGCGTGGATCACCCGGCGCACCGGCATCCGCAGCCGACGGCACGCGGGCCCCGACGAGACCATCGTGACCATGGCGGTCGAGGCGTCCCTCAAGGCGCTCGCCTCCGCCGGCGTCGCCCCGGAGGCCGTCGACATGGTCCTCCTGGCCTCGATGTCCGACCTCCAGCAGTCCCCGCCCACCGCACCCCGGATCGCCCATCTCGTCGGGGCCCGTTCGGCCGGCGCGCTGGACACCGGCGCGGCCTGCGCCGGCTTCTCCTACACCCTGGGCGTGGCCGACTCCCTGGTCCGCTCCGGTTCGGCCCGGCACGTCCTGGTCGTCGGCTCGGAACGGATGAGCGACATCATCGACCCCGAGGACCGCGGCACCGCGTTCCTCTTCGGGGACGGCGCCGGAGCGGTGGTCGTGGGCCGCTCCGACCGGCCCGGCATCGGCCCGGTGGCCTGGGGCTCGGACGGCGAGAAGGCCGGCCTGCTCGCCCACAACCGCTCCTGGCTGGCACTCCGCGACGCGCCGCACCCCTGGCCGACGATGCGGATGGCGGGCCCCGAGGTCTTCCGCTGGGCCGTCCACACCGTCCCGCACACGGCCCGCCGCGCCCTGGACCTGGCCGGCGTCACCCCGCAGGACCTCGCCGCCTTCATCCCCCACCAGGCCAACGCCCGCATCATCGACGGCCTGGCGAAGGACCTGGACCTTCCGGAGGACGTGGTGATCGCCCGGGAGATCACCACCCTCGGCAACACCTCGGCCGCGTCGATCCCCATGGCCATGGAGACGGTCCTCTCCCTGGGCGACCTCCCGACGGGCAGCCGCGCCCTGCTGGTCGGCTTCGGGGCGGGCCTGCTGTACGCGGCCCAGGTGGTGGAACTTCCCTGACAGCGATGTGCCCCTTCGCCCGCACGGGCCAAGGGGCACATCTCTGTCAGGGGGAGTGGAACGACTCAGGGGCGCGGGGCTGTGTCCACCGCGGCAGGCCGCGCCGCGCGGGCGCGATCAGCCCCCGCCCACCCGCACCCGCAGACGAGGCCAGACAAGCGCCGCCGCCGCCCAGGTCCGGTTCCCCTCGTGGGCGGCGAGCAGCACCCGATGCCCCGCGGCGAGAACCCCGTCCTGCGCGGCCCGCGCCAGCGACAGAGGAAGCCCCCCGGACACCCCGAGGCGCCGTTCCACGGACAGCTCCAGCCGCCCCTCCAGCGAACGCACCGCCGCCGGATCCCCCGGGTCCGCCGCGAGCCGGTCGATGTCCCCCGCGGTCCACCCGACGGCCTCCAGCGCGCGCCAGCTCGCCGCGTACAGCCGTTCCTCACCGCCCCGCCGCGCGTCGGTCCCGAGCACCACTCTGCCCAGCGCCCCAGGCTCGTCGGCGGACCCGGCCCGCACCACCACCGCGCCCGCCCCGCCCAGCCACTGCCGCGCCGCCGTGGTCCACGGCGGACACGGTTCCGCCGTCCCCGCGTCGGAGGCGATCAGCAGCACCCGCTCCGACGCACCGGAGGCGACCAGCCCCGCCGCGTTGGCGAGCCCGTACAGAAAGCCGCCGCACACGGTCGCGAGATCGAACGCGGCGGCGTCCCCGAGGCCGAGCCGGTCGGCGACCTCGGGCGCCGAGGCCTGCCCGGGACGCCCCGGCGTGGCGGTGGCGACGACCACCGTGTCCACCTCCGGCGCACCGGCCGAGGCCAGCGCCCGCCGCCCCGCCTCCACGGCCGGCTGCGGGCGGGACGGTCCGCCCGGCCGGCCGAAGACGCCGCCGATGCCGTCGACGACCGCTCCCGTCCCGCCCGGCCGCAGCGGCGCGTGCCCGGCGGCGACCAGGAGCGTGTCGCGCTGGGCGGTGTCCGCGTCCAGCCGGTCGGCGAGCCGCAGCAGCAGCTCACGTCCCGGCCGGGAGCGCCCGTTCTCCACGAAGCTCAGATGCCGGGCGGAGACGTCCGCGGCGGCGGCGAGGTCCAGCTGGCTCAGCCCTCGCCGGCGCCGCAGGTCCCGCAGCACGGACCCCAGGTCCGGTGCGTCCGTTCGCAGTTCGGTGGTGGCGATCACGCTTCGGAGGCTAGCTCCGCCGCCCACCGGCGGCGCCGGACGCACCGGTTCTTCGTCACCTCACAGCTCTTCCACCGAGGACACGATCCGCGGCCGCGGCACCGGCACGATGAACCGGCCGCCGTTCTCCAGGAACGCCCGCTCCTTGCCGAGGATCTCCTTGGCGTAGTTCCAGGCCAGCAGCAGGTAGTAGTCCGGCGGGTTCTGCGCCCCGTGCTCGGGCGACGTGATCGGGATGTGCGAGCCGGGCTGGAGCCGGCCCTGCTTCAGGTCGGTGGTGTCGATGCAGAACTCCAGGTCCTGGGCGTTCAGCCCGCTCACCCCGAGCAGGGTGTTGCCCTTGGCCGGCGCGCCGTAGCCGGCGATCCGCTTGCCGTCCGCGACCAGCCCCCGCACCAGCGGCGCCAGGGTCTCCCGGACGTGGTCCACGCGCCGCGCGAACGTGTCGTAGGTGGCGTCCTCGAAGAAGCCCGAGGCGCGCTCCAGCTCCTGGAGTTCGGCGACCACGGGACGCGGCTGCCAGGGCGCGTCCTCGCGGCTGACGAAGACGATGATCGACCCGCCGTGCACGGCCGCCCGCTCCACGTCCACGACCCGCATCCCGTGCCGGGCGAACAGCGTCGACAGGGTGGAGACGGAGTAGTACGAGAGGTGCTCGTGGTAGATCGTGTCGAACTCGTTGTGCTCCAGCATGTCCAGCGCGTACGGCACCTCGATCGCGAACACCCCGGACGGCTCCAGGAGGTCGCGGGCGCCGCGGGCGATGTCGGCGACGTCGTCGATGTGCGCGAAGACATGGCGGCCCAGCAGCAGCCGGGCGCGGCCGTACTCCTTCACCACGCGCGCCGCGGTCTCGGCGGAGAAGAAGTCCGGCAGGGTCTCGATGCCGCGCTCGGTGGCCAGGGCCGCCAGGCTGCGCGCCGGGTCGATGCCCAGCACCTCCATGCCCAGGTCACGGAAGGCGGCGAGCTGCTGGCCGGTGTTGCT
Source organism: Streptomyces sp. NPDC041784 (assembly GCF_055591025.1). Classification (NCBI taxonomy): domain Bacteria; kingdom Bacillati; phylum Actinomycetota; class Actinomycetes; order Kitasatosporales; family Streptomycetaceae; genus Streptomyces; species Streptomyces sp. NPDC041784. The sequence goes on along the minus strand of NZ_JBVJAB010000004.1, from coordinate 383,068 downwards.
GCCCAGCTCGACGACGAACCCGCCCTCGGGTATCCCGAACCGCTCCACGCACAGCTCGGCGAGCCCGCGCATGTGCGTGGCGATGGTGTCGGAGTCGGAGGTGACGTAGAAGTACGTGCGGTACAGCACCTCGGGGTCGACGGTGTGGGTGAGCGTCAGCAGCCGGCAGGAGCGGCAGGAGATGACGCCGAGCGGGTAGCGCGGCTCGTCGCCGAGCGGAGCGCCGGGCTCGAGGTAGCTGTTGGCCAGCGGCAGCGGGCCGAAGGAGACGACCTCCTGCCAGTCGGATCCGCCGCACACCCGGCACACCTCGACCTGCTGCACCGGATCGAACGTTTCCTGGCTCATGTCGGTACCTTTCGCATGGGAGTTGGCGGGGGAAGCCGGCCTCAGGGAGCCGTCCCCGGTGGGAGCGGCAGGGCCTCGCGGAGCATGTCCTGCCAGGGCGCGGGCGGCGGCAGGCCGGCCAGCGCCCAGCGGTCGTGGCCCAGCACCGCGTACCGGGGCCGGGTGGCCGCGGTGGGGAAGTCCTCGGTGCGGCAGGGCTGGACCAGGCCGGGGTCGAGCCCCAGCCGGGTCACGGCGGCGCGGGCGAACCCGAACCAGGTGGTGCGGCCGCCGGCCGAGCCGTGGTAGATGCCGGCCGGGGCCCGCCGGGCGAGCGCCCGCCGGCCCAGCTCGACCAGCCGTACGGCCAGCTCCCCGGCCCAGGTCGGCTGCCCGTGCTGGTCGTCGACGACCCGGACGGTCTCCCCGGCGGCGACCCGGCGCGCGACCCGTTTGACGAAGTCGCGGCCGTGCTCGCCGTAGAGCCAGCTGGTGCGCACGACGTACCCGGTCGCGGGCAGCCGTTCCAGCACCGCCCGTTCCCCGGCGAGCTTGCTGCGGCCGTAGGCGTTGAGCGGGGCGGTGACCGCGTACTCCGGGTAGGGCGCGGGATCGTCGCCGCGGAAGACGTAGTCGGTGGAGACATGGATGAGCGGGACGGCCGCGGCGGCGCAGGCGGCGGCCAGGCCGGCCACCGCCTCGCCGTTGACCGCGCGGGCCTCGGCCTCATGGGTCTCGGCCAGGTCGACGGCCGTCCACGCGGCGGCGTTCAGGACGATGTCGTGGCCGGGGACCGCGGCCCGCACCGCGTGGGTGCGGGTGATGTCCAGGGCGGCCCGCGTGGTGGCGGTCACCCGGGCGGTGGGGTCGTGCCGCAGCACGGCCAGCACCTCGCGGCCGAGCATGCCCGCCGCGCCGGTGACCAGCCAGCCCACGGGGCGGGTCACGCGCCGGCCGGGGGCTCCCCGGCGGCACCGGCCGGCGGCCGCCACCAGTCGGGGTTGTCCCGGTACCAGGCGACGGTTCCCGCCAGCCCCTCGTCGAAGGGGATCCGGGGCTCGTAGCCGAGTTCGTCGCGGATCCGGTCGATCGCGAGGGCGTACCGGCGGTCGTGGCCCTTGCGGTCCGGGACCCGGCGCACCGCGTCCCAGTCCCGCCCGCAGGCCGCGAGCAGCCGGCCGACCAGCTCACGGTTGGTCAGCTCGGTGCCGCCGCCGATGTGGTAGATCTGCCCGGACCGGCCCTTGTCCAGGGCGAGTTCGACGCCCCGGCAGTGGTCGGTGACGTGCAGCCATTCGCGGACGTTGCCGCCGTCGCCGTAGAGCGGCACCTGTTCGCCGCGCAGCAGCCGGGTCACGAACAGCGGGATGAGCTTCTCCGAGTACTGGTACGGGCCGTAGTTGTTGGAGCAGCGGGTGACCACCACGTCCAGGCCGTGCGTGCGGTGGTAGGCCAGGGCCAGCAGATCGGAGGCGGCCTTGGAGGCCGAGTAGGGCGAACTGGGGTCGAGCGGCTGGTCCTCGGACCAGGCGCCGGCGTCGATCGAGCCGTAGACCTCGTCCGTGGAGACATGGACGAACCGTCCGACGCCGTGGGCGAGCGCCGCGTCCAGGAGGACCTGGGTGCCCAGCACGTTCGTGGTGACGAACGGCGTGGCGGAGGCGATCGACCGGTCGACATGGGACTCGGCGGCGAAGTGGACGACGGCGTCATGGCCCGCCATGACCCGGCCGACGGCGTCGGCGTCCCGGATGTCCGCCCGGACGAAGTCGAAGCCGGGCAGGTTCGCGACCGGCGCCAGGTTGGCGAGGTTGCCGGAGTACGTCAGCGCGTCGAGCACGGTCACCCGGTCCGTGCGACGGGCCAGCAGCCCGCGCACGAACTCGGATCCGATGAAGCCCGCGCCGCCCGTGACGAGAATGCGCATGGTCTACCGCTCTCAGCTCGGTCGGTGGGATCGGGGGTGTCGGTTTTCGTTCCTCCGGGGGGAGCCGGCGTGCTCAGCCCCGGACGGTGGTGACGATCCGCTCGGCGACCTCGCCCGGCAGCGGCAGCCCGTGGATCTCCGTACGGACCTCCGCCGCGGACCGCTTCAGCGACTCGTCGTTCAGCAGCGCGTCCAGGTGCGTCTTGGCGATCTCGTCGTGGCGCACGTTCAGCCCCGCGCCGCGCCCCGCGACCCGGGCCGCGCTCTCCGCGCGCTCGCCCTCGTCCGGCATGAGGATCTGCGGGACGCCCGCCTCCAGCGCGGCCAGCGTGGTGCCCGAACCGCCGTGGTGGATCAGCCCGGCGCTGCTCTCCAGGAGCAGGCCCAGCGGGACCCAGCCGGCCAGCCGCACATTGTCCGGCAGCGTCGGCAGCGACGAGGTGTCGATGTCCCCGAGGGCGAGCACGAACTCGGCGTCCGTGTCCCCGGCCAGCGCGATGACCCTGTCCAGCGGGCCGAGCCCGCCGAAGCCGGGGGCGGTGGTACCCAGGGTGACGGCGATCCGCGGCCGGCCGGACTTCTCGTGCAGCCACTCGGGCACGATCCCGCCGCCGTTGTACGGCAGGTAGCGCAGCGGCCAGCCGCCCTCGGCGTTGCCGGAGACGCTCGGCGGGGCCACGTCGATGGTGTGCAGCACCTTCGGCAGCTCGGCGCCGTGCCGCTCGAACAGTTCGGCGTTCCACTCCCGCAGGTCGCGGGTGAAGCGGCCGGTCTGGACGAAGCCGTAGCCGTGCTCGAAGGCCGGGATGCCGAGCTTGCCGGCGGCGAGCAGACCGCCGATGCCCAGCGAGGAGAAGACCACCGCGTCGGGCCTCCACTCCTCGGCGACCTCGACGTACCGGTCGATCATCGAGGTCTGCCGGTTCATCAGGACCGCGTAGAAACGCTGGGTGGACTCGAACGACGTGTGGTCCACCTCGGCGTACTGCCCGGCCAGGTCGGGACGTTCGGCGAAGGTCTTCTGGACCATGCTGACGACCGTCTCGCCCGGGCAGACGTCCTCGACGTGCAGCCCGGCGTTGCGGACCGCGAGGCCGTCGCCGCCGGTGGCGAACAGCACCTCGTGGCCGGCCAGGCGCAGCGCCCAGGCGAGCGGCACGGCGGGAAACGAATGGCCGATTCCGGGGGTGGTGGCAAAGAGGATTCTCATGGTTTTCGGCTCCCTTCCGGCCCTCAATTTCCCGGTTTTCCACCGCCCCGGTCCATTACCTGCCAGGTAATAAATCAGGTCCGTCAGCGAGGTGTCAGCGGAAGGTCAGCGGGGCGTGCTCGACGGCCCAGGGGAGTGTCAGCGGCGGGGGTCAGCATGGGAGGCGACCGTCGAAGGTCCATGAGAGCGCACCGACTGTTCAGGAGTTGCCGTGAAAGGACTGGTACTGGCCGGGGGGTCGGGCACCCGACTGCGCCCCATCACCCACACGTCCGCCAAGCAGCTGGTCCCGGTCGCCAACCGGCCGGTCCTCTTCTACGTCCTCCAGTCGCTGGCCGACGCCGGGATCACCGAGGTCGGCATGATCGTCGGCGACACCGCGGCGGAGATCCGGGAGGCCGTCGGCGACGGTTCCCGCTTCGGTGTCGACATCACCTACATCCGGCAGGACAAACCGCTGGGACTGGCCCACGGCGTGCTCATCGCACGGGAATTCCTCGGCGACGACGACTTTGTCATGTATCTCGGTGACAACTTCATCGTCGACGGCATCGTGCCCTTCGTGGAGGAATTCCGCCGGGAATCCGTGGATGCCCGGATCCTGCTCAGCAAGGTCGCCGATCCGAGCGCCTTCGGCGTGGCCGAACTCGACGAACGCGGCGAGGTCGTCGGCCTCGTCGAGAAGCCCGAGTTCCCCAAGAGCGACCTGGCGCTCGTCGGCGTCTACCTCTTCACCGCCGGCATCCACGAGGTGATCCGCACCCTGACCCCGTCGGCGCGCGGCGAGCTGGAGATCACCGACGCCATCCAGCGGCTGATCGACGACGGCCGCCGGGTGCGCTCCTCCGAGATCACCGGCTACTGGAAGGACACCGGGAACGTCCAGGACATGCTGGAGGTCAACCGGGAGGTGCTGGAGCGGGTCGAGCCGCTCGTCGAGGGGGACGTGGACGAGGCCAGCGAGATCGTCGGCCGGGTGGTCGTCGCCCCCGGGGCCGTGGTGCGCAACTCCCGGATCATCGGCCCCGCCGTGATCGGCGCCGGCTGCGAGGTGACCGACGCCTACGTCGGCCCCTTCACCTCCGTCTCCGACGGCTGCCGGGTGGTCCGCAGCGAGATCGAGTTCTCCATCGTGCTGCCGGACGCCTCCATCGAGGGCGTCTCCCGGCTCCAGGCGTCCCTGATCGGCCGCCGGGCCGTGGTGACGGCCGCGCCGCGCGTGCCCAACAGCACCCGGCTGGTGCTGGGCGACCACAGTTCTGTACAGCTGCCGATCTGACGGCTGCCCATCCGAAGGCCGCTGTTGTGAAGGGGGAAGGGCCATGGACATCAGACCGCTGGCCGTGGCGGGCGCCTGGGAGATCGTCCCGCAGGTGCACGAGGACGCGCGCGGCGCGCTCTGGGAGTTCTTCCGGCCCGACCGGCTCGCCGAGGTGACGGGCCGCCGCTTCGACACCCTCCAGGGCAGCGTCTCGCTCTCCACGCGCGGGGTCGTGCGGGGCATCCACTTCGCGGACGTCCCGCCCGGCCAGGCCAAGTACGTGACCTGCGTGCGGGGCGCGGTCCTGGACGTCGTCGTCGACATCCGCACCGGCTCGCCGACCTTCGGCGCCTGGCAGGCCGTACGGCTGGACGACACCGGCCGCAGGGCGCTGCTCATCGAGGAGGGGCTCGGCCACGGCTTCTGCGCCCTCACCGAGGAGGCGGCCATGCTCTACCTCTTCGACGAGACGTACGCCCCGCGCCGCGAGCACGTCGTGCAGGCCCTCGATCCCGGCCTCGGCATCCGGTGGCCGGTCGCCGACGCCGTCCAGTCCCCGCGCGACGCGACCGCCCCCACCCTGGCCCAGGCCCGCGCCGAGGGCCTGCTCCCGTCCTACGAGGCGACGCGGGCGGCGGCACGGGCGGGGGCGCGGCCGGCCTGACGTCACGGCGCGGCGGCCACCGGCGGGGCGAGCAGCGGGTCGTGCTCCAGGATGGCCCGCTCGGTGCGCCGCAGCAGCGGTGAGGGCTCGATGCCCAGCTCACCGGTGAGCCGGGACGACAGCTGACGGTAGGTCTCCAGCGCCTCGGCCTGCCGGCCCGACTGGTACAGGGCCAGCATGAGCTGCTCGAAGAACCGTTCCCGCAGCGGGTTCTCGGCGCACACCTCGCGCAACTCCCCGAGGACATGGGCGTGGTGACCGAGCGCCAGCTCACTGTCGAAGAGCAGCTCCAGGGCCTGGATGCGGTACTCGTCGTAGCGCGCGGCGGCCGACCGGCACAGCACCCCGCCGCTCTCCCCGCCCACGGCCGGCCCCCGCCACAGCCGCAGCGCCCCGCGCAGCAGGTCCCGCACCCGCCGCGGATCCCGCCCGGCCGCCGCCCGAGCCTCGTGCACCGCGCGGACGAACGCGTCGGCGTCCAGCGTGGCGTCGTCCAGCAGCAGCTGGTACCCGTGCGGATCCCCGACCAGCCGGCTGCCCCGCCGTTCCGGTTCCAGCGCGTCGAGCTGCCGCCGCAGCCGGCTGACGTGCGCCTGCAACGCGTTGCCCACCCCGTCCGGCCGGTCCCGCCCCCACACCTCCCGCACCAGCGCCTCCGTCGACACCACCCGCCCCTCACTCATGGCCAGGGCCTGGAACAACGCCCGCCGGAACGCCCCGCGCACCGCCACCAGCCCCCGCGCGGACCGCGCCTCCAACCGCCCGAGCACAAAGAATTCGATCACCGCGACCTCCCCGTCCGTCAGGTCCCCGGGGCCGACGGTAAGGGGGTGCGGGGGAGGAGGGGACGAGGAACAGGGGACTGTGTCAGGTGGCGCCACGCGGACCCGTCCCGGCGCGCGCGACCTGACGAAGAGCGTTCGATTCCGTGGCACCGCGCGCCGGAACCCGCGTCTAATGCGGACCGGACCGCCTGTACCACCTTGCTTGCCGGGCAGGGGAAGCCGAATCGCCGCCGGGGCGATTCGTCGTCTCGGGAGATATGGAGGTGAGGCCGGCCTCAAGCCGTTCGTGGTGTCGGCGGGTTAGGGCCCTGTGGCCGGGGGTGCCCTGGAATGCGGGGCTGGTCTTCACTCTCAGGGGTGATGGTGATCGAAGGCGTGCGCGGGAGGGGAGCAGGATGGCTAGGTTTCGTGGCATGTCACGTTTCCGGCTGTACCCGACGCCCGTGCAGGAGCGGCAGATGCTGCTGCACTGCGCGCACGCCCGGTACGTCTGGAACCTTGCCGTTGAGCAGCACTCGCACTGGCGCCGGTGGCGTAAGAGCGCGCCCGGTTTCGTGGAGCAGTGCCGCCAGCTGACCGAGGCCCGGCGGGAGAACGAGTGGCTGGGCTCCGGGAACGCGGACGTGCAGCAGCAGGCACTGAAGGACTTCACCAACGCCAGGAACGCCAGGTTCACGTCCGGGTTCGGTGAGCCGACATGGCGCAGGAAGTTCCGGCACGAGGGTTTCCGGGTCATCGGCACCGACCGCGTACCGGAGTGCACCGCGGACGGGTCGCCGAAGCTGAACGCGAAGACCGGCAAACAGGTCATGGGCCGCTCTGTGGTCGTGCAGAGGCTCAACCGGCGGTGGGCGCAGGTCAGGGTGCCCGGCTGCGGCTGGGTCCGGCTCCGCCTCAGCGCCAAGGGCAGGGGCGCGCGGCTGCCCGACGCGAAGACGTTCCGGGTCACCTTCCCGCAACGGTCAGTGGCACATCGCGTTCGCGGTCGTCCCTGTGCCGATCCCGGCGCCCGGCACGGGTGAGGTGATCGGCATCGACCGGTGTTTCACGATCACCGCTGCCCTCTCCGACGGCCGGAAGCTGAACTGCCCGCAGCTCACCGTCAGGGAACGCTCCCGGATCCGAAAGCACGAGCGGCGGGCGGCCCGGGCGAAGAAGGGCAGCCCCGAGAAGGCGGCCGAATATGCGAAGGCCGCCAGGCTCAAGGCGCGGGAGGCGAACCGGCGCAAGGACTGGTGCGAGAGGACCAGCACCATGCTCGCCCGTGACTTCGATCTCGTCCGGTTCGAGAAGCTGAACATCAAGAACATGACCCGCTCCGCGAAGGGAACCGTCGAGCAGCCCGGCAGGAACGTGGCGCAGAAATCCGGCCTGAACCGGTCGATCCTCGCCCAGGGCTGGGGCCTGCTCCGGCAGCGTACCGAGCACAAAGCGCCCGGCCGGGTCGAGGACGTTCCCGCCCCTTACACGAGCCTGCGGTGCAGTGCCTGCGGCTGGATCGAGAAGAAGTCGCGCAAGAGCCAAGCCGACTTCGAGTGCGTGTCCTGCGGCTTCACCAGCAACGCGGACACCAATGCGGCACACAACGTCGCGGCAGGACAGGGCGGGATCCCCCGCCCCCGGCGCTCAGCCGGTGCCGGAGGGGTGGCAGCGGCCACCGGACGCTCGAGCGCCCGTGAACCTCAACCCAACCGGGTTGGAATCCCCCTTTTTTAAGAGGGGGAGGATGTCAAGGAAGGACCGGACGCCGATGAAGGAAGCGAGCCAGGGACCCCGCGCCGCCGCCCCGCCGGTCATCGCCGCCCCGCGTAGGACGTGAACGCCTGCGGGAAGTCCGCCGGGTCGCAGTCCATCACGTTGCCGAGCCGGACCGCGTCGTCGACGGCGTGGAAGGCGGTCGGCAGGGAGTGCAGGAAGGCGGGCCGGACGGCCGCGCCGGTGAGCACCACCCGGCGGTCGTGCCGGCGCGGGTCCCGGTCCCCGTCGCAGGGCACCCACATCCGCCACTCGGTGCCGAGCCCGACCAGTTCCCGGGCCGTGTCGGCGAGCCGGGGCATCCGGTCGAGGACCTGCGCGGCGGTCGCGGGCGCGCCCCGCACCAGGGCGGGCGCGTCGTGCGCGCAGGTCGCGGTGATCCCCACCCGCCGGTCCCCGGACGGGTAGTGGGCCAGCTGCCAGGACGGCCCCTCCCACAGGGTGACCGCGGTGCGCGCCGACAGCTGCGGCTGGAGCCGCGCGGGCACCCGCGCCCGGGGGACCGCCGTGTGGAACGTGGCGTACGGCGAGACCCGTCCGGGCTGGCCGGTCAGCCGCTGCCTGACGGGTGAGCAGACGCCGTCGGCGCCGATCAGCGCGTCGGGGCGGAGCCGTTCGCCGGTGCCGAGGAACACGGTGAGGAGCTGGTCGGTCTGCTCGTAGTGGACCACCGAGGTGTCCTCGCGGATCCGGATTGCCGGATCGTTTCGGCAGGCTCCGAGCAGCAGGTCGTACAGATCGCCGCCGTGCACCACGGCGTGCGGCCGGCCGTGGCGCGAGTCGGTCGGCACGGTGGAGATCGGCCGTCCGGTCACCCCGTTGACCAGGTGCACCTCGTGCACGGTGACGGCCCGCCGGCGCGCGTCCAGACCGATCCCGAGCTGGTCGAGGGCGCGCAGCGCGGTGGGCGTCAGATGGACCCCGGCGTCCGGCGGCACGAACGGGTCGCGTTCCCTGAGCACGGTGACCCAGTGCCGCTGGCGTGCCACGGCCAGGGCCGCGGCGAGGCCGCCGACGCCGCTCCCCGCGACGACGACCTCGCCCATGGAGAGGGGCATCATCACCTTCCGGGTGGCCGGGGCGCGCGCGACGGCCACCAGCGGCCGCCGCGGCTCAGACGGTGGGCGTGGTCCAGCGCGGCGTCGCCCGGTAGGCGGGCTCGAACGACTGCTGGAACAGGCCCTGCACCGGCGGCGGAAGCATGCCGAGGACCTTCTCCCGGGCGCTCGCGGGAGCGTCGTCGAGCAGCCAGGCGAGGTAGAAGCCCACCTCGTCCATGCCCTGGCTGCCCATCATGTACTGGTGGTACTTGGCCCAGCCCTCGGTGCCGAGGTGGTGCTCGACCAGCGGCAGCGCCCGGTCCTCCTCGTGCTCCATGTGCAGGGCCAGCGAGGCGGCGAACTCCTTGACCGCGGCCTGGAGTTCCGGGCCGCCGGCGGTGAACGCGGCGTCCACCCGCTCCTGGAGCGGGTCGATCTGCCCGTGCTCGGCCTCCATCAGGTCCAGCGTGGCGAGCTCCCCGGCGTCGGTGACCTTCTCCCGCAGCTGGGGCCAGACCGCCTCGTCCTCGCCGACGTGGTGGATGTGCAGCTCGTGCTTGATGGTGTCCCAGCCGGTGCGCACGGCCTCCTCGCCCTGGCGCCCCTCGGCCACGGCCGCCTCTAACCGGCGCATGTCGCGCAGCAGGGCGTCATGCGTCAGGAACATGACCGTGAAGTCGACCGCCCCCTGCGGCTGGTCGCGGAAGCGCTTGCTCGCGCCGTGGAGTTCCGTGTCTTCGCTGCTCATGGGGTCTCCTGGAACGTTTCGGGCATGACGGCCACCGCCCTGGGTGCCGGCCTCGGTAGACCGCACCGTAACCGCAGAATGTCTTAGTGAGCAAGCATCTCACTGAAAAAGCTCCTTGGTGGGTGTCTTCATCCCCTCACCTGACAGAGTCGGACAGCCGCCCTTTGTCCTCCGCCCGGACCCCGGCACAGTCGCTGGGGACCCGCACGTGCGGCTTTCGGCTCGCCGGGACCTCTCCCGGGCCCTTCGGGCGAGTCCGCGCAGAGGAGGAACGCGACAGTTGAGCACCCATCACGGAACTCGGAGCGACGGCCGCGCCGTCGGCATCGCGAGCATCGGCTCGTACGTCCCGCCGAACGTCATCACCAACGCGGAACTCGCCGGCCCGGCGGGCGTCACGGAGGACTGGATCGTCCGCAAGACCGGCATCCACACCCGCCGCCGCGCGGGCGCGGAGCAGGCCACCTCGGACCTCGCGGCCGAGGCCGCCCGCCAGGCCCTGGCGGGCGCCGGGCTGCGGGCCGCCGACCTCTCCCTCGTCATCGTCGGCACCACCACCCCCGACGTCCTCGGGCCCGCCGTGGCCTGCCAGGTCGCCGACCAGCTGGGCTGCGACACGAACACCGCCGCGTTCGACGTGCACGCCGCGTGCAGCGGCTTTCTCACCGGCCTCGCGACCGCGGAGAAGTTCCTCCTCGGATCCCCCGGCGGAACTCCCGGACACGCCCTGGTGATCGGCGCCGACGCCTACACCCGCTTCCTCGACCCGGCCGACCGGCGCACGGTCGTGCTGTGGGGCGACGGAGCCGGCGCCGTCGTCCTCGGACCGGCCGCCGAGGGCCGCCCCCGGATCCTCGCCACCAAGCTCCTGAGCGACGGCTCCATCGCCGGGCTGGCGACCATCCCGGCAGGCGGCAGCCGCCGCCCCGCCAGCCACGAGACGGTCGACGGACGCGCGCACTACGTCCACATGGACGGCCGCTCCGTCTCCGCGGCGCTCCAGGAGGCCGTGCCCGGCATGCTCGACGACTTCCTCAAGGAGAACGGCGTCGAGAAGTCCGAGATCGCGCACCTGGTGATGCACCAGGGAAACGCGAACCTGGTGGCCCATCTCACCGGCATGCTCGGCCTGGAGCAGGCCCAGGCCCATCTCACCGCACCCGTCTACGGCAACACCGGCTCCGCCTCCATCCCGGTCACCCTGGACCAGGCGGTGCGCGAGGACGCCGTACGCCCCGGCGACCTCGTGCTGATGATCGCCTTCGGGGCCGGACTGACGTACGCCTTCACCCTTCTGCGCTGGTAACCGCGCCGCCGACCCACACGAGGATGGACGAGAAATGACCGACATCGACGTCGACGCGTATCTCGCACGCATCGGGGCCACCCGGCCCGAGAAGGCGGACTACGAGGCGCTCTGCTATCTCCAGGAACGCCATCTCATGACGGTGCCCTTCGAGACGCTCTCCTTCGTCGAGCGCGAGATACCGAGCATGACCGAGGAGTTCGTCTTCGACAAGATCGTCCGGCGGCGCCGGGGCGGCGGCTGCGGCGAGCTGAACTCGGCGTTCGCGCTGCTGCTGAAGTCCCTCGGCTTCCGGGTCGTCCCGCTCGGCGGCCGGGTGCTGCACAACGGCCACTCCGCGTTCCGGGGCGTCCACAACGGCCATCTGGTGCTGCGGGTCGAACTCGACCAGTCGTACCTGGTGGACGTCGGCTTCCGCTGGGCCAGCCGGCGGCCGCTGAAGATCGCCGAGCGGGGGATCCAGAAGGACGAGCACGGCGAGTACCAGCTGGTGCACACCCCGCAGGGCGACATCGAGATGGTCCACGACGGCGTGCTGCGCTGGCGGGCCGAGACCCACCCCCGCGACCTCGACGACTTCGAGCCCCTCATGTGGTACTTCGCCACCTCCCCGGACGCCAGCAGCGCCGGCCAGCTGTGGGCGTCCATCGTCACCGCGACCGGCCGGGTCTCCCTCTTCAACCGGGTGCTCACCCACCACCGCGACGGCGGCAAGGAGTCCCGGGAGCTGACGGACGACGCCGAGTTCGTCGCGGAGTTCGAGAAGTGGTTCGGGATCACCCTGACCGACGTACCGGACCTGCCGCGGGCGGACAACGGCGTCTGACGCCGGAAGGGACACATCTGTCATGAACAGCAAGGTGCGATGGGGGCTCCTCGTCACCGGCGGCTACGCCGACGTCGCGATGCGCGCCAACGCCGCCTCCCGCACGACCGAGTTCGTCGCGGTCGCGCACGACGACCCCGAGCAGGCCCGCAAGTACGCCGACAACCACGGGCTCGCGCGGGCGCACGGCTCGTACGAGGACCTGCTGGCCGACGACGAGGTGGAGGCCGTCTTCGTCGCGCTCCACCCGGTCGACCACGCCGAGTGGGCGATCCGCGCCCTGCGGGCCGGCAAGCACGTGGTGGTGGAGAAGCCGCTGGCGCTGAGCGCGGCGGACGCCGAGCGGGTCTTCGACGCCGCCGAGGAGGCCGGCCGGACGTGTGTGGAGGGCGTCTTCTTCCGCCATCACCCGCGGACCCTGCTGGCCAGGCGGCTGGTGGAGGAGGGGGGCATCGGCGACCTGCGGTACATCTACGCCGCCTGCACGGCCAGCCTGCCCCCGGACTACTTCCGCCGCGACCGTGCCCTCGGCGGCGGCGGACTGCTCGACCTGGGCGCCTTCACCCTCGCCGCCGTACGGCTCTTCGGCGGCACCCCCGAGCGGGTGTACGGGGAGGAGGTGCGCCGCGACGGCGGGGCCGACCTCAACTTCTCGGCCCAGCTGCGGCTGCCGAACGACGTCCTCGCCCAGTTCGAGGTCGGGCAGGAGGTGTGCCGCGGCGACGCGCTGCACATCGTCGGCACCACCGGCCGGCTGGTCCTGGACGACCCGTGGTTCAGCCGCGACATCACCCGGCTCGAACTCCAGACCCAGGGCCCGCCGCCGCACGCCGACCCGGTCAGCGAGTACCTGCCGGTCGACCCCGAGGGCGTCCACGGCTGCGACGAGCCGTACGCCGTCTCCCGGATGCTGTTCGACGACGTCTCGCGGGCCCTGCGGACCGGCACGCCGCCGCCGTACGGCCGTGCCGACGCGCTGGAGCAGGCCCGTGTGATGGATGCCCTGTTCGCCTCCGCCGCGCAGGCCCAGGTCGTCACCCTGACCTGACCGCGCGGGATTCCCGACGGCCCCGTCGCCGAACGCCCGGCCGCGCAGCCCCTCGTGGGCCGCGCGGCCGGGCGTTCGGTGTGTGAGGGGCGGGCGTTCGGTGTGTGGTGGCCGGCGCGGCAGGCCCATGGCCGGTGTCGCGCGTCCCCCTCGGCGGTGTGTGGTGGCCGGTGTTGCACGTCCCCCTCGGCCGGGTGTGGCGAGAACCCCACGGCGGGGGCGACGGTGGCCCGGCCCTCCCCGTGGCCGGCCCGGCCCGCCTCACCAGCCCGTCCCCACCAGGGGTCCTGCCGTCCTCCTGACGGGCTGCGGTCGTCCGGCACCCGTGCGACGGGCGGAACCGGGGCTTCCTGGGTTGCCCGGCCACCACCCGCGCGGTGCCCGGCGTCCGGACCGGACGCCTCCCGGGAGCCGAACGCAGGTTGGCAAGCGGAAGGAGGTGGTCACCCTCACGTCCGGCCGGTCAGAGGGTGGCCTCTCAACCTTGGCCCGCGGCGGCGGAAAGGGCACTGTGGTGGCGGAAAGGGCACGGTGGTGCGCCCCAAGGGCATGCGTCGCCGGGAGTTCGAAGGCCGCCGGTCAGGCATGGCACCTCGCTCCGTCTCGCTTCTCTCTCCACCACACACATCCGACGTTCAACGGGGGAACACATGAACGCTGTTGGTCAGATACCGGCCGGACGGTTCTCGGACGGCCGGGGGCGGGCCTCCCAGCACACCTGGGACGAACGGGTGTTCAACGAGCTGAGCGCGGTGCTGTTCGCCTCGTTACGGCGCAGCGACCAGCGCAGCAAGGGCGTCGACTATCTGCGCGGCCTGCTCGGCGCGCAGGGCCGCCGCTCGATCCGCAACATGGCCGTCCTGCTGGGCGGTTCGGCGACCGAGCAGAGCCTGCACCACTTCGTCTGCAACTCCACCTGGGACTGGATGCCGGTGCGCTTCTCGCTCGCCCGGCACCTGGCCGAGCAGGCCTCGCCGCTGGCGTACGTGGTGCGGCCGATGGTCATCCCGAAGGCCGGCGAGAACTCCGTCGGGGTGGACCGGCAGTACGTGTCCGAGATGGGCCAGCTCGTCAACGCCCAGCAGGCGACCGGGGTGTGGTTCGCCACCGAGGAGCTGAGCGCTCCGGTGAACTGGCGGCTGCACCTGTCCGCGGCGTGGCTGGACGACCGCTCCCGGCGCCGTCAGGCCTCGATCCCCGAGGACGTGCAGGAGCTGTCCCCGGCGGAGTCGGCGGTCGGCGCGGCGGTGGAGGCGGCCCGCGGCTGGGGTCTGCCGCCCCGGCCGGTGGTGCTGGACGCCCGCCATCTGGACCTGGCGTCGGCGATCTCGCGGTTCCGGGCCTCCGGTACGTCCTTCCTGGCCCGGGTCTCCGGTTCGCTCCAGCTGACGGTGACGGACCCGGCGCTGCGCGGCCGCAAGCCGGACGTCCTCCAGGCGGCGCAGATCATGACCTCGGCCCGGGACCAGGTGCGGCCGGTGCTGCCGACCGGTGCGGGCCCGGAGGCCGGCCGGGCGGTGCAGCTGGCGGCCCTGGTCCGGGTGCGGCCCTCACGCGCCGTCCAGCAGGTCACCGGGCCGGGCGAACTGACCCTGCTGGGTGTGGGGGAGGGGCGTCGGCAGTGGCCCACGGAGTTCTGGCTGACCGACATGACGGAGGCCCGGCTGCACGCCCTGGTGCGGCTGACCCGACTCACCCGGCGGGTCGAGCACGACTTCCGCACCACCGCCGACCGGCTGGGCATCCGTGACTTCATCGGCCGCTCCTACGGCGGCTGGCACCGCCATGTGACCCTGGCGTCCGCGGCCCACGCGGTCTCGGTGCTGGGCTCGCTGTCCGACGGGATGATGGCGGAGGCCTGCTGAGGCCGTGCCGACACCGACAGCCGCCGGGCCCCTGTTTCCAGGGGCCCGGCGGCTGTCGGTGCGGGGAGTGCGGCGGGCCGGGCCCGTTACATTTCGCGGAGCCGGGCCGTGGTCCGGTCCGTGATCTCCTTGCCCTCGCGCAGATAGCGGATCACCGTGAGGAGTTCCTCGGTGGTGTACGCCAGTCCGTGGTCTATCGAGTCGTCCAGGGTGGGCCGGAAGACGTCGGCGACCTTCTTGCTCTTCTCTGCGGGCTTGATGACGACCTTGCGCCGGTCGTGCGGGTCGCGTTCACGACTGACGTAACCGGCCGCCTCCAGGCGGTCGACGACGCCGGTGACCGCGCCCGTGGTCAGGTCGGTGACCCGGGCGATGTCACCGGGGGTGGTGGGCACGTCCGGCGGCACGCTCTGGAGGTAGGACAGGATCCACGCGTCCGTGGGGTGCATGTTCAGCGCGCGGGCCGCCGCTGCGTTGAGGGACAGGAAGGCCAGGCCGAGTTCACGGCCGGCGACCATCGCCTGCTTCAACACCTCGTCGCGCTCCGCGTCCCCCGTGTGCTTGCCGATGCCCTCGTGATAGCTGCTGGGGCCCGTCGGCTCAATGTTCTCGGTTGACACGGCGCAAGCCTCACCTTACTTTCCTTATATCTTTGTTTCCGAGATATTCTCTCCCTGAGATGCTTTAAAAGTGAGGCTACACGATCCGAGGAAGGGCTGGGAAGCTGCGATGACCGTCCCCACCGACAAGTCCGCCGAGGACACCTCCCGGGAGGAGGAGGTGCGTGAGGCGGGCTCAGCCCCTCCTCCCGACCCCAAGCGCTGGTACGCGCTTGCCGTGATTCTCTTCGCCGCGTTCATGGACCTGCTCGACGTCACGATCGTCAACGTCGCGATCCCGAGCATCCAGCAGGACATCGACGCCAGCTACTCCGCGATCGCCTGGATCACCGCCGGGTACTCGCTCGCCTTCGCCGCCCTGCTGATCACCGGCGGCCGGCTCGGCGACATCTACGGCCGCAAGCGCATGCTGCTGCTGGGCCTGGGCGCCTTCACCGTCGCCTCACTGGTCTGCGGCCTCACCCCCGGACCGGTCCTGCTGATCGTGGCCCGCGCCGTCCAGGGCGCCGCCGCGGCCCTGATGATCCCCCAGGTCCTGTCGATCATCCACGTGACCTTCCCGAAGGAGGAGCGCGGCAAGGTCCTCGGCACCTACGGCGGTGTCGCGGGGCTCGCGCTCGTGCTCGGCCCGGTCGTCGGCGGCGTGCTGGTCAGCGCCGACCTGTTCGGCCTGGAGTGGCGCCCGATCTTCCTGGTGAACATCCCCGTCGGGATCGTCACCTTCATCGCCGGCGTCCTCTACGTCCGTGAGTCCCGCGCCCCCGACAAGCCCCGCCTGGACCTGGTGGGCGTCGTCCTGGCCACCGCCAGCGTGCTGATGCTGGTCTATCCGCTCACCCAGGGCCGCGAACTGGGCTGGCCCGCCTGGTCGTTCCTGATGATGGCCGGCTCCGTCGCCGTCCTGCTGCTGTTCGTCGTCCACGAGCGCCGGGTCGTCGCCCGCGGCGGGACCCCGCTGATCGCGCCGAGCCTGTTCCGCACCCGCAGCTTCGCGGGCGGCTTCGGCGTCAACCTGCTCTACAGCATCGCCTACGGCACCTTCTTCCTGATGTGGTCCCTCTACATGCAGACGGGGCTCGGCTGGTCGGCCATGCGGGCCGGACTCACCGCGCTCCCCATGTTCCTCGGCCTGATGATCACGGCCGGTATGGCGGGCGACAAGCTGACCCCGAAGTACGGCCGCAAGGTCCTCTTCGCCGGCGGCGTCCTGCTCGTCGCCGGCGCCCTGCTGTTCGTGCTGGTCGGCGACCACTACGGCACGGACATCAGCTCGTGGCTGATGGCCGGGCCGCTGTTCGTCTTCGGCCTCGGCATGGGCGCGGTGGTGGCTCCCGTGGTCGACTTCGCCCTCACCGACGTGGCGCACAAGGACGCGGGATCCGCCTCCGGTGTGCTCAACACCTCGGGACAGCTGGGCCTGTCGATCGGCATCGCGATGGTCGCCGTCGTGTTCCTCGGCGCGATGCCCGGCCAGTCCGGCAAGGGCGTCGACGCGGTGGAGGCGAAGGTGCGGCAGGAGCTGACGGCCGTCGGACTCGCCGACCGGGGCACCCAGGACGGCATCCTGGCGGGCTTCCGGGCCTGCACCGAGGACCGGCTCGGCGAACCCGACCCCGCCGTGGTGCCCGACAGTTGCCGCAGCACGCCCCCGGGCGTCACCGCCGAGCAGGCCCGCACGGCGGCCGTCGTCCTCGCCGAGAGCACCCCCGAGGTGCGGGCCGAGACCTTCTCGCGCTCCTTCGGCCGGGGACTGCTGTACTCGGCGGGCCTGTTCCTCGTCATGACCGTCCTGATGGTGTCGCTGCCGCGGATGGCCCGGCCCCAGGAAACCTGAGGGCTCCGGGTCCGCCCCGCCCCACCGCCGTACCTCCCCCCAGGGCACGGCCCCGGACGGAGCGGACCCGAGCCGACAGTTTCGGACAATTCCAAGGAGTCACTTGATCGCGACTGTCCGAAGAAGAGCTAATGACGTCCATGGACATCCATGGGACTGACCGGGACGTGACGGAGGACAACAGCAGATCAGGCCACGCCCCCCACCCCGCCGCGGCGCCACGACGCCGGGCCCGGCGGGCATCCGCACCATCCGCATTCCTTCCGCCGTGAAACGGACAGGCGGACGCGCACGGTCCCCCACCCGACAGCGCCCTGCCGCGCCGGATCGACGCGCCGGCAGAGCGTGCCCCCTGCCCACAGCTCGGAGCGTGATGTCTCAAGACACGGCCACCCTGAGTGGTGTCCTGACCTATCTGGAACTCCTGGCGTCCCGAGCGCCACGAGGCGCGTTCAGCCAGCCGGTGGCGCACGCGCGGCGCGTCGGCGCGCCGCCCGGCCTGATGCGGGAGCTGGAGCGCGCCAAGGAACTGGCCCTCGGCATCGAACAGTGGATGACCGACCTCGACCGCCGCAAGAACGAGCTGGCCCTCCTGATGGACTCGGCCCGCGACCTCGCCGAACAGCACGACCTCGACGCGCTGCTCACCACGCTCGTCCGCCGCTCCCGACTGCTGCTGCACTTCGACATGGCCTGGGCGCTGCTGCTCGACGGACAGGGTGGCGTGTGCATCCGGGCCAGCGACGGGGCGATCTCCGACCGCAACGAGGTGGTCCGCATTCCGGCCCGGGACGGCCTTCGGGCCATCGAGTCCGTCGGCCGGACCCCCGTGTGGACCTCCGACTACCTCCGGGACGACGCGGTGGAGCGTTCCGAGGAGGTCGAGTCCGTCGTCATGGACGAGGGCCTGACCGCCGTGCTCGCCGTCCCGCTGTGCGTCGGGGACAACGTGGTCGGCGTCGTCTTCGGCGGGGACCGGGTCTCCCGCTCCTACACCGCCGACGAGGTCGCCCTGATGTCCGCCCTCGCCGACTACGGCGCCGCCGCCATGAAATGGGTGCGCGCCGTGGAGTACACCCACGGCCGGATCTCCGACCTCACCCTGGAGGTCGACCGGCTGCGCGCCCGGGAACGCACCCGGGAGCAGACCGCGGCCCGCGGCCGGGAACTCGTCGAACTCGCCCTCCAGGGCGTCGACCTGGACGCCTTCGCCGCCACCGTCAGCGCCGCGCTCGGCGGTTCGGTGTGGCTGCGCGACGAGAACGACGAGATCCTCGCCCATTCCGGCCGCCGCTGGGAGGGGGACGAACGGGAGCTGGCCGAGGCCGTGTTCACGGCCCGCGCCGAACACCGCACCGTCCAGCCCGCCGACGGCGTCACCGTCGCCCCGGTGCGCGCCGGGGACGAGGACCTGGGCGCACTGGTGTTGTGCGGCCACGACCCCCGCCACAAACCCGACCCCACCCTCGTCCAGTACGCCGTCCAGGCCGCCGGCATCCTCGCCAAGCTCAACCGCAGCACCGAGTCGGCCGACCGCAAGGTCCGCGACGAGGCACTGGAGGAGCTGATCAACGGCGTGCCGTCCAGCCGCCGCTGGCAGCGCAGGCTCCAGCGGCTCGGGCTCGACCTGAGCAGCCGGCACGCCGTCATCGTCACCCGGGTGCAGGTCGGCGACCGCCAGCGCGTGTCGACCTGGGCCTCCACGTTCGTCTGGCTCCGCGGGGGCGCCAAGACGCTCCACGACGGGCATCTGGTGCTGCTGCTGCCGCACTCCGACGCCCGCGAGGCCGCCCGGGACGTCATGCAGCGGCTCGGCGAGACGCTGGGGCGGCCGGTCCCGGTGGGCGCGGCCGCCGCCCACGGCGGGCCCAAGGAACTGCTCGCCGCCTACCGGGAGGCGGTCGTCTGCCTGGACGTCCTCACCGTCCTCGGCAAGGAGGGCATGGAGACGCCCGCGATGGCCGACGAACTCGGCTTCGTCGGCATGCTGCTGGGCGGCAACCGGGACATCGGCGCCTTCATCGAGCAGGTCCTCGGCCCGGTGATCAGCTACGACGAGCAGCGCTCCACCACCCTCGCCGCCACCCTGGAGGCCTACTTCGACGCCGGCGCCAGCCCCACCTACGCGGCCGAGGCGCTCCAGGTCCACCCCAACACGGTGGCCCGGCGGCTGGAGCGCATCTCGCAGCTGCTCGGCCCCGACTGGCAGCAGCCGGGCCCGGCGCTGGAGATCCAGCTGGCGCTGCGGCTGCACAAGGTCGGCAAGTCGCTGCGCGGCACCGGGGAGCCGGGCACGCAGGCCGACTGACCGCGCGGGACGGGCCCGGATCACGGTGGCGGGGCGGCCACCGGGGTCCGGGCCCGTCCTGTCAGATCAGTGCTTCTCCAGCTGGACGCTGGGCACGACCTTGGCCAGCGGCGCCGGCAGCCACCAGGCCCGCCGGCCGAGCAGCTGCATCACCGCCGGCACGATCAGACAGCGGATGACCAGCGCGTCCACGAAGATCGCCACCGCCATGCCGAAGCCCATCTGCTGGAGCATCCGCTCCGGGCTCAGCATGAACGAACCGAACACCACGACCATGATGGCGCCGGCCGCGATGATGACCGACCCGGTGTGCCCGAGGCCCTCGCGGACCGCCACCTCCGGGTCCTTGGCGCGGTGCCACTCCTCCTGGATCCGGGAGACCAGGAAGATCTCGTAGTCCATGGACAGGCCGAACACGATGGCGAAGATGACGACCGGCAGATAGGCCTCGATCGGCCCCGGCTCGATGCCGAACATCCCGTGCTGGAACACCAGCGAGATGGCGCCCAGCGCGGCCCCGATGCTCAGCAGGTTCAGCAGCGCCGCCTTCAGCGGGATCAGGATCGAACGGAACACCACCATCAGCAGCAGCAGGGAGAGCCCGACCACGATCGCCATGAAGACCGGCATCCGGGCGGCGACCTTGTCGGAGTAGTCCTCGCTGGCGGCCGTGGCGCCGCCGACCAGATAGCGGGCGCCGGTCTCCTTCGCCACCTGGGGCAGCACGTCGTCGCGGAGCGTGCCGACGAGGTCGGAGGTGCCCTCGTCCTGCGGCGAGGTGGTGGGGAAGGCCATCACCGTGGCCACGTTCGGGTCGTCGGTGGGGATCGGGCCGGTGGCCGCCGCCACGCCCTCGGTGTCGTTCAGGGCCTCCGCGACCGCGGTGGCCGGGGCCTCCGCGCCGCCCTTGCCCTCGACGACCACGTACAGCGGGCCGTTGAAGCCGGGGCCGAACCCCTTCGACAGCAGGTCGTACGCCTCGCGGCTGGTCGAGCCCGTCTTGTCGTTGCCCGCGTCCGTGAACCCGAGCCTGAGGCTCAGCGCCGGGAAGGCGAGCGCCCCGAGCGCCACCACGGCGACCAGCAGTACGGCCAGCGGACGGCGCTGCACCCCCGAGGCGAACCGGCGCCAGCCCGCGCCCTCCTCGGAACGCTTCGACGTGGCCCGCTTGGCGGCCCGCGCGGTGAACTGACGGGCGAAACGGTCGCCGAAGATGCCGAGCAGCGCGGGCAGCAGGGTCAGCGAGGCCAGCAGGGTGACCAGGACGGTCAGCGCCACCGACAGGGCCATGCCCTGGAGCGAGCCGAGACCGAGGGCGACCAGGCCGAGCAGCGCCAGGATGACCGTCGAGCCGGCGAAGAACGCGGTCCGCCCGGCCGAGTCCAGCGCCTTGACGTTCGCCTCCTCCGGGGTGGCCCCGCGCACCAGCTCACTGCGGAACCGGGCGAAGATCAGCAGCGCGTAGTCGATGCCGACCCCCAGGCCGACCAGCATCATCACGTACGGCGTGTAGTCGGCGATGGTGACGAAGTGCGAGGCGACCACGATCACCGCGAGCGTGGAGCCCACCGCGAACAGGGCCGTGACGATGGGCAGTCCGGCGGCGATCAGGGTGCCGAACATGAAGACCAGGATGACCAGCGCGAAGACCAGGCCCATCATCTCGCCCCAGCCGCCCTCGCCGGTGGCCAGCTTGCGGGCCGCGCCGCCGCCGAGTTCGGCCTGGAGGCCCTGGCCCTCCACCTTCTGCACCGACTCGAGGATCCGCTCGGTGTCCTCACGGGGCATGTTGGGCGAGGTCACGTCCAGGACGACGGTGGCGTACCCGATCGTGCCGTCCCGGGAGATCGCGGACTCGTCCTCGTACAGACTGCGCACCTGGGTGACCTTGGGCAGCTTCGCCACCTCGGCCAGCATGCCGTCGACGCGCCGCTGGACGTCGGCGCCGCGCAGTCCGTCCTTGTCGTGCAGGACGATCTGGAGGCTGTCGCCGGTCTTGGTCTTGCTGCTGTGGTTGAGCAGGTCGGCGGCGGCCTGCGACTCGGTGCCGGGCAGCGAGTAGTTCTCGCGGTAGTCGTCGCCGCCCGACGCGGCCGCCCAGACGCCGACCAGGACGACGACCCAGAGGGTCAGGGCCAGCCAGCGGCGCCGGTGCGAGAAGCGCGCCACCCGGGCGAACACCCCCGCACTGGCGGGCGGTCGGGCGCCCGTCTCCGGGGCGCGGGGATCCTTTTCGGTGAGGGACATAGGGCTCACTTCCGTACATTCCGTGCGCAGGGACGCAGGGGACAGACACAGGGGTGTGGACGAAGAGGGGGGAAGGGGCAGGGGTCAGGAGGGTTCGGGGCAGAGGGAGTCAGAGGGAGGAGAGCTGGAAGCCGCTCCGGCTCACCAGCCGCCACAGCCACAGATGGGCCGCCAGCAGCAGCGGCAGCGCCGCCAGCGAGAGCGGCACGAGCAGCTGGAGCGCGGTGTCGCTCGCCGCGTGCTCGGTCAGCGGCAGCCGCGCCCCGGCCAGCACCGCGAGCGTGGCGCTCACCAGCGAGGTCAGCAGCAGCGAGTGGCGTCCGCCGCGTCCGCCGCGCCCGGTCAGCCGCAGGGCGCGCGCGAGCGGCGTCCCGGTCAGCCGCAGCGCCGCGAAGCCCAGCCCGTGGGCGAGGAACAGCAGCAGCACGAACAGCGTGGTCAGCGCGCCGAGCCCGAGGGAGGTCGGCTCGGTCGGGGAGTCGTTCAGCAGCGAGGCGATCAGCCAGCCCCAGCCGCCCGCCGCGAGCCAGCTGCCGGCGCAGACCAGCCAGTCGGCGGCCGGACCGCTGCCCGCGGCCCGCCACCACAGCCCGGCGTCCCGGAGCATCCAGCCCGCGAGCAGCGGTACGAACACGACCATGAGCCCGCTGAACACCTCGCCCTCCAGCGTCGGGAAGGCGCCGATGAAGAACCCGGCGGCGGCCACCAGCCACACCTCGTTGGCCAGGAACAGGGGCCAGATCGCGGACACCGTGCGGTGCCGTTCCTCCTTGGTGCGGCCCAGATAGGGCAGGAGCATGCCGAGCCCGAGGTCGGCGCCGCCGAGGACGACGTAACCGACGAAGAAGAAGCCGAGCGTTGCGACGGCAAGGGTTTCCATGGACGTTCGTTCCCTCTCAGTACGCGACGGCCGCGGTGGGTTCGGTGGGTTCGGCACGCTCCGGCTCCGGCCCGTGCGGGCCCTGCCGTACGGCCCGCAGCAGCACCCACCAGTTGCCGACGATCAGCACCGCGAACAGCGGCACGAAGACGGCCAGGGACAGCCACAGCCGGCCGGCCGTCACATGGGACACGGCGTCCTCGGTGCGCAGCAGCCCGTAGACCACCCAGGGCTGCCGGCCGGCCTCCCGGAACACCCAGCCGGCGGTCATCGCGACGAAGGGCAGCGGCACCAGCGTCATCAGCACCAGATGCCAGCGGCGGGCCCCCACGGCCCACCGCCGTACGGACACCAGGACCACCGAGGCCAGCACGGCCAGTGTGAGGACCCCGAAGACCATCAGCATCAGCAGGCCGGCGCCCCGGGTCAGCGCCTCCGGCGGCACATAGTTCCCGGGGCCGAACTCCCGCACCATCTCGGCCTGGAGCCGGACCACGTCGGCGTTGTCCTCGTTGAAGACGGCGGCCTTCAGCGGCTGCCACTCCTCGATCTCGCCGAACTGCATCCCGCCGAAGGCCACCGTCAGCAGCAGTGCGGGCAGCGTGGTGAACACACCGACCCGCAGGGAGCGGCGCAGCAGCCCGTCCTCGTCGGGGGTGCCCTTGCGCAGGTGGTAGGCGCTGACCCCGGCCACGAAGACCGCGGCGGTCAGCAGCGCGCCGCCCAGGATGTGTCCGAAGGCCAGCAGGGCGTTGGGGTTGGTGAGCAGGGCCGAGGTGTCCGACAGGAGGAGCCGGCCGTCCGCGCCCCGCGTGTGCCCCGCCGGGCGGTTGAGGAAGCCGTTGGTCACCAGCACCCAGTACGCGGACAGATACGCGGTGAGGGTCACCACCCACAGCACGCCCAGGTGCACCCACTTGTTGAACCGGCCCCAGCCCAGCATCCACAGCGCCAGGAAGGTCGACTCGACGAAGAAGGCCAGGACGGTCTCCAGCGCCAGCGAGGACCCGAAGACGTCCCCGGCGTAACTGCCGAGCCCGCTCCAGGCCATGCCGAACTGGAACTCCATCACGAGGCCCGTGACGATGCCCACGGCGTAGTTGATGACGTACAGCCGCCCCCAGAAGCGCACCATGCGCAGATGGACGGGCTGCCCGCCGCGCAGCGTGGCACGGGTCTGGAGCACGGCCAGCACGGTGGCCAGCCCGAGGGTCAGGGATACGAAGAGGAAGTGGCCGCCCGCGGTGAGGGCGAACTGCCAGCGGGCCAGTTCGACGGTCTGTGATTCCACCCCCCTACCGTCGTGCCCGCAGGGGTCCTCGCGCGTCGGCCCGGGGAGGACACCTGCGTTACTCCGCAAGTTGCGGTGCGGCGGACGGCTACACCCAGGGTTGTGCCCCCCAGGGGGCCGGCGGGGGAGTGCGGACACGAATCCGCCCTCCCGCGCACGGGGCACGGGAGGGCGGTGGGCCCCGGCGTCGCGGGGGATGTCGGCGCCGGAACCGTGAACGGACCGTTCACGCTCCTACCTTCCGGCCGGGAGGGGGGCTCGCGCGTCGGCCGGGGGAGGACACCTCGGGTACTCCGGGAGTTGTGGTGCGACTCCCCGGCGTACACCCGGGGTTGTGGGTCAGTCCTTCTCGAGGACGTACTTCAGGTGGTCCAGGGTGGCCCGTATGTCCTGGGAGAGCTTGGCGTTCCACTCCCGGACGAAGCGCTCGCGGCCGGCCTCGTCCAGGCCCGCCGCGAAGATCTTCGACAGGCCCTCGGTGAGCCGGCCCAGCCGGTAGTGGTGGACCAGCACACAGCCGCCCGCCGTCGGCTCGATCTCGAACGACCAGGTGCTTTCCTGCCGGCGGCGCGCGCTGTCCAGGACCACCCAGCGGAACACCTTGCCGGGCACGGCCTCCACCACCTCGGACTCCGTCCGCCACGGCCCCCGGATCACCGGCGCCCAGGCGACGGTGTCGGTGCCGCGCACGTTGTCGCCGCGGAAGATCGCGCCCACCGTGCGGGGCGTGCCCTCCACCCAGGTCCCGCCCCGGCACTCCACGCTCCACTCGCCGCTGCGGGAGAGGTCGCTGACGGTGTCGTAGACCTTCTCGGGAGAGGCCGCCACAAAGATGTCGGCGCGCGCCTCGAACGTCGTGACACCTTCGGTCGTGTAGGCAGTCAGGTCACTCATGCCGGAATCCCGTCCTCGGTTCTTCTCGAAATGGCAGGGGATGGAAGAAAGGGTGGAAAGGCTTTCTCACACCCGTGCGTAATCGCGCGCGCCGTGCAGCCAGTCGACCTTTTCGTAGAGTTCCTCGCTGGACAGCGCGGACAGCGCCACATTCCGTTCCTTCGCGGCCACACCGTCCGGGTGGTACACCTGGCGGCCCATCTCCCGGGCCACCCACTGGGCCTTGGCGGTGCGCGGTCCGCGCCGCACGTTGTACGCCGTCAGGGCGCGCGGGATCGGGGTGGCGGCGGTGTCGCCCGCGTCCCCGAACAGGTCGCCGATCAGCACCGCGTCCTCCAGCGCCTGGCAGGCCCCCTGCGCCGCGTACTGGAGCATCGGGTGGGCCGCGTCGCCGAGCAGCGCGACCCGGCCGTCCACCCAGCGCTCCACCGGGTCCCGGTCGCACAGCACCCACCGGTGCCAGTCGTCGCCCAGCTCCAGCAGCGCCCGCGCCCTGGGGCTCAGCCCAGGGAACTCCTCCAGCACCCCGGCGCGCCGGGCGGGCACCCCGGTGACCGCCTCGGCGGCGCCGTCGTCCCGGGTGGCCGCCAGGTTCAGCGCCCGCCCGCCGCTGATCGGGTAGTGCACGAAGTGCCACTTGGGGCCCGCCCACAGGGACACCGCGTTGGACCGCAGCTCCTCGGGGACCCGCTCCATCGGGATCACCGACCGGTAGATGGTGTGCCCCGACACCCGCGGCTCGCCGTCGCCGACCAGCTGGGCGCGGACGGCGGAGCGCAGCCCGTCGGCGCCCAGCACCGCGTCCGCGGTCAGCCGCAGATCGCCCGGCGCGAGGACGACCGTGGCGCCCGTCGCGTCCTGCTCGTAGGCGGTGACCTGGCAGCCGGTGAGCAGCTCCACGTTGGGCAGCGGGCGGCAGGCGTCCAGCAGCGGCCGGTAGAGGTCGGTGCGGTGCACCACCGCGTACGGGTTGCCGTAGCGCCGCCGGTAGGCCTCGCTCAGCGGCATGGCGTTGATGCGCTCACCGGTCGTGCCGTCGAACAGCCGCAGCTCGTCGATGAACACGGCCCGCTCGCGCACCGCCTCGCCCACCCCGAGCCGGTCCAGGGCGTGGAAGGCGTTCGGCGCCAGCTGGATGCCGGCCCCCAGCTCGGTGAACTCCCCGCGGCGCTCCAGCACCGTGACCCGGTGCCCCCGCCGCGCGAGACCCAGGGTGACGGCCAGCCCGCCGATCCCTCCGCCGACTACCACTATGTGTGACATCGCACTCCTCTCAGCGCTCCAGGGGTGTCCTGCGGGGTGGCGCGGTTCGTTGGGGGTGGTGCGGTTCGTAGGGGGTGGAGCCGGGGCCCTGCGGGGGTCGGCCGACGGGGGGGCCTGCCGGGCCGGGGCCCGCCGGCGCCCTCCGGGGGCGCGGCACAGCTCTCCGTCAGTCCGCGGGGCCGGCGCCGGGGCCGGGCCCCGGCAGCCCGCCGCCCGCCGGCGGAGCCGCTGCGTCCAGGTCCGGGCGGATGATCAGGCGCCTGCCGCGCAGGTCGCCCTTCTCCATGCGGCGGTGGGCCTCGGGCAGGGCGGAGAGCGGGGCGCGCTCGGTGTGGCGCGGCCGGAGCCGGCCCGCCGCCAGCAGCCGGTTCACCGTCCCCGCCGCGGCGGCCAGTTCGGCGGTCGTGGCGTGCGAGATGACGAAGCCGAGCATCGAGGCGTCCTTCATGTAGAACGGCCCCACCGGCAGCACCGGACGGGCCGCGACCCCGGCCAGCAGCACGATCCGGCCGCGCGGGGCGAGCACGTCCACCGCCTCGGTGAGGTCGTTGCGGCCGGACGAGTCCACGTACACGTCGACCCCCGCCGGACAGGCGCCCCGCAGCCGCTCGCCGAGCGCCGGATCCCGGTAGTCGAACACCTCGGCGGCACCGAGCGAGCGCACGTACCGCGCGTCGCCCGCCGACGCCGTCGCCACCACCCGGGCGCCCGCGTCCACCGCCAGGACGGTCAGCGCGGCGCCCACGTTCCCCGCGGCCCCGGCCACGAACACCGTCTCCCCGGGCAGCAGCCGGGCGTGCGTGAACAGCGCCAGGTACGCGGTGCCCCCGGGGTGCAGCACGGTCACCGCCGTCTCCGGGTCCACCCCGGCCGGCAGCCGGTAGAGCCGGTCGTGGGCGACGACGGCCAGCTCGGCCGCGGCCCCCTGCCGGCCCTCGTGCCCGAGGCTGTTGCTCCACACCGTGTCGCCCGGCCGGAAGCCCGGCGCGCCCGGCCCGGCCTCGACCACCGTCCCGACCAGGTCCCGGCTCATCACGAGCGGCATCGGCACCGGCGTACGGAACACCCCGGACCGTACGAACGTGTCGACGGGGTTGACGGTCGTGGCGGTGACCTCGACCAGGACGTCGGTCGGGCCCGGACGGGGAGCGGGCAGTTCGGCGACGCGGATCTCGTCGGGGGAGCCGAGTTGCTCGACAAAGGCAGCACGCATGGTTCGCAGCATGGCGCCCATTCCCGGCAGCGCCCCGGGAATGCGACGGAATGCGTCAGGTTCTCGGTGCGGAATATCGCCGGAACGCGAGGTCGCCCCAGAACTTGACGGACCCGACCGGCATTCGTTGACCCACTCCGGACCCCCGCTGCGATGATCCGGGAAAAATTCCGGCCGCAGGGGAGAGTTCATGAGCAGCAGATGTGTGGAGGTCTGCATTGTCGGCGGCGGACCGCGCGGACTGTCCGTCCTGGAGAGGCTGTGCGCGAACGAACGGCACGCCCCGTCCGGCGCCTCCGTCCTCGTCCATGTCGTCGATCCCGCCGCCCCCGGCGCCGGCGGGGTGTGGCGCACGGACCAGTCCCGCCACCTGCTGATGAACACGGTCGCCTCGCAGGTCACCGTGTTCACCGACCCCAGCGCCCGGATACCGGGGCCCATCGAGGAGGGCCCGAGCCTGTACGAGTGGGCCCGGCAGCTGGCCCTGCTCGGCACCGAGGGCGGTGAGCACGACGGGGACACCCTCGCCGAGGCCCGCCGGCTCGGCCCCGACTCCTACCCGACCCGGGCGTTCTACGGCCACTACCTCAACGACTGCTTCCGGCGGATCGTGGCCGGCGCCCCGGACCACGTACGGGTCCACGTCCACCGTTCCCGGGCCGTCGCCATGGCCGACACCCACGGAGTCACCGGCGGCCCCCAGGGCGTCCGGCTCGCCGACGGCACCCGGCTCAACGACCTCGACGCGATCGTGCTGGCGCTGGGACACGTGCCCGCCAAACTGACCCCGCGCCAGGAACGCACCGCCGCCCTGGCCCGGATCCACTACCTCACCTACATCACCCCCTCCAACCCGGCCGACGTCGACCTCGACGCCGTCGAGCCCGGCACCCCGGTGCTGCTGCGCGGCCTCGGGCTCAACTTCTTCGACTACATGGCCCTGTTCACGCACAGCCGGGGCGGCACCTTCGTCCGCGGCGACGACGGCGCCCTCGTCTACCGCCCCTCGGGCCGCGAACCGAAGATGTACGCCAGCTCGCGGCGCGGAGTGCCGTACCACGCCCGGGGCGAGAACCAGAAGGGCGCGCACGGCCGGTACTTCCCCCGGCTGCTGACCGCCGACGCGATCGCGCGGCTGCGGGCCCGCTCGGAGGGCGGCGAGCACCTGCGGTTCACCGAGGACCTGTGGCCGCTCATCCGCCTGGAGGTCGAGAGCGTCTACTACGCCACCCTCCTGCGCTCCCGCGGCGCCGCCGACACCGAGACCGAGGCGTTCACCGAGCGCTACCTGGAGGTCGGCCGCGACGCCGTCCGGACGGCCGCGCTGCTCCAGGCGTACGAGATCCGGCCCGAGGACCGCTGGGACTGGGAGCGGATCACCTCACCCCTGGGCCGCACCCGGTTCGCCGACCGCGACGCGTTCCGCGCCTGGCTCCTCGGCCATCTGCGGCGCGATGTCGAGGCGGCCCGCGCCGGCAACCTCGACGGCCCCCTCAAGGCCGCCCTCGACGTCCTGCGCGACCTGCGCAACGAGATCCGGCTCGCCGTCGACCACGGCGGCCTGGAGGGCAACTCCTACCGCGACGACCTGGAGGGCTGGTACACCCCGCTCAACGCCTTCCTCTCCATCGGCCCGCCCGCCTCCCGGATCGAGGAGATGATCGCCCTCGTCGAGGCCGGCGTCCTCGAACTCACCGGCCCCGGCACCGAGATCCGCTTCGACGCCGCCCGGCCGAGCTTCGTCGCCGAGTCCAAGGACGTGCCCGGACCCGCCGTCCGCGCCCGCGCGCTGATCGAGGCCCGGCTGCCCGAACCCGACCTGCGCCGCACCGAGGACCCGCTGCTGCGCCACCTCCTCGCCACCGAACAGGCGGTGCCGTACCGCATCGAGGGCGAGTGCGGCACCAGTTACGAGACCGGCGGCCTCGCCGTCAGCGAGCGGCCCTACCACCTGCTGGACTCGCGCGGCCGCTCCCACCCGCGCCGCTTCGCCTTCGGCGTGCCCACCGAGGCCGTGCACTGGGTGACGGCGGCAGGCATCCGCCCCGGCGTCGACTCCGTCACCCTCGGCGACTCCGATGCCATCGCCCGCGCCGTCCTGCGCCTGCCCCCGGCGACCCGGGTGCCGAGCGAGGTACGCCCGGCCGCGGACGACACGGACCTGCTCGGGGTGATCGTATGACCGCCCCGCGGGCCGCCGCCGACACGGGACTGCTGTCGCCCGTGCGGGCCGGCACCCCCGTGGAGGCGGCCGTCGCCGACGACGCCTGGGTGCGGGCGATGCTGGAGGCGGAGGCCGCACTCGCCCGGGCGCAGGCGCGGCTCGGCGCCGTGCCGAAGGAGGCCGCGGAGGTCATCTCCCGGGCCGCCGTGTCCTGTTCGCTCGATGTCCGCGCCCTCGCCGTCGCCTCGCGGGAGACCGCCAACCCGGTGGTCGGCCTGGTCCGGGCCTTCACCCGGGAGGTCGCCGCGCTCGACCCGGCCGCCGCCGACTATGTGCACCGCGGCTCCACCAGCCAGGACGTCTTCGACACCGGCGCCATGCTGGTGGCCGACCGCGCCCTGCGGATCGTCCGCGCCGACCTGGAGCGTTCGGTCACCGCCCTCGGCGCGCTGGCCCGCACCCACCGCGACACCCCCATGGCGGGCCGCACCCTGGGCCTCCAGGCGGTCCCCACCACCTTCGGCCTGAAGGCGGCCGGCTGGCGCGAGCTGCTCCGCGACGCCGTCCGCCGCCTCGACCGGGTCCTCGACGGCGGCCTCCCGGTGTCCCTCGGCGGCGCCGCCGGCACCCTCGCCGGCTATCTGGAGTACGCCCGCGTCGACGGCGCCGCCGGCCCCGCCGACGACGGCTACCACCAGCGGCTGGTGGAGGCGTTCGCCGAGGAGACCGGGCTCGCCGTGCCCGCCCTGCCGTGGCACGCGCTGCGCACCCCGCTCGCCGACCTGGCCGCGGCCCTGGCCTTCACCGCCGGGGCGCTCGGCCGGCTCGCCGTGGACGTGCAGTCGCTGGCCCGCACCGAGGTCGGCGAGGTCGCGGAGGCCGCGGTCGCCGGACGCGGCGGCTCCTCGGCCATGCCGCACAAACGCAACCCCGTCCTCTCCACCCTGATCCGGTCCGCCGCCCTCCAGGTCCCGGCGCTCGCCGCCGCCCTGACCCAGTGCCTGGTCACCGAGGAGGAACGGTCGGCCGGCGTCTGGCACGCGGAGTGGCTGCCGCTGCGCGAGTGCCTGCGACTGGCCGGCGGCGCCGCCCACACCGCCGTGGAACTCACCGAGGGCCTCGAAGTGAGCCCCGGCCGGATGCGCGCCAACCTCGACCTCACCGGCAGCCGGCTGGTCTCCGAGCGGGTCGCCGCCCATCTGGCGCCGCACGTGGGCAAGGCCGCCGCCAAGGACCTGCTGTCCGCCGCGTCCGCCACGGCCGCCGAGACGGGCCGGCCCCTCGCGGAGGTCCTCGCCGCCCTGCCCGAACTCACCGGCCGGCTCGGCCTGGCCGACCTGGCCGCCCTGTGCGACCCGACCGGATACCCCGGCGCCGCGGGCCCGCTGGTGGACCGCGCCCTCACCCGCGCCCACACCCCCTGACTGGAGGCAGTCCCATGAGCACGGTCACTCGCGAGTCCCCCTGGGGCCCGGACCCGAGCGTGTCCTTCGAGTTCTTCCCGCCGAACACCGAGGACGGCCGCGCGTCCCTGTGGCGGGCGCTGCGCAGGGTGGAGACACTGTCCCCCGCGTTCGTCTCCGTCACCTACGGCGCCGGCGGCTCCTCCCGCACCGGCACCATCGACCTCAGCCGGCGGATCGCCGGCGAGACGACCATGCGCCCGGTCACCCACCTCGCCGCCGTCGGCCACTCCAGGGCCGAACTCCGCCATGTCATCGCCGAGTACGCCGACGCGGGCGTCCGTGACGTCCTCGCCCTGCGCGGCGACCCGCCCGGCGACCCGCAGGGCCCCTGGATCCCGCACCCCGAGGGCATCGAGTACGCCTACCAGCTCGTCGAAATGCTCAAGGAGCTGGGCGGCTTCACGGTGGGCGTGGCCGCGTTCCCCGAGCGCCACCCGCGCTCGTCCGACTGGGACGCCGACATCCGCCACTTCGTCGCCAAGTGCCGGGCCGGCGCCGACTACGCCGTGACCCAGATGTTCTTCCACGTCGACGACTACCTGCGGCTGCGCGACCGGGTCGCGGCGGCCGGCTGCGACACCCCGATCATCCCGGAGATCATGCCCGCCACCGACGTCCGTCAGATCAGCCGCTTCGCCGAACTCAGCGACGCGGCCTTCCCCGAGGATCTCGCCCACCGTCTGGAGGCCGCCCGCGACAACCCCGCCGAGGGCCATCGCATCGGCGTCGACTTCGCCACGGACATGGCGACCAGGCTGCTCGCCGAGGGCGCCCCCGGTCTCCACTACTGCACCCTCAACCGCCCCGAGGCGGCCCTGGACATCCACCGCAACGTGACGGGCAGCCTCAGCCCCCGACCGTGAACTCCCAGCAGTCCCCGACCCCCGCCCGGCGCAGCAGCGTCCGGGCGGGGCCGGTGGCGGTGCCCGGGGCGAGGAGGAGGCCCGCCAGATCGCCGCTGTGGGCCACCTGAAGACCCAGGGCACCGCAGGCACGGGCCACGCCGAGCAGCGCGTCGAGCCCGGGGACGGGCAGCCGGGCCTGGTTGAGCAGGGTGCTCTCCGTGGCGACCGCGCCCAGCAGCGCCGCGTCCCCCGTCCGCAGGGCCTCGCGCAGCCGGGCCCGCAGGTCCTCGAAGCGGGCGCGTTCCGTGTCGTCGTAGCGGGGCGGCGGAAGGGCGAGGGTGTCCACGCCGGAGCCGCCGGGGCGGGTGGCGAAGCCCAGGACCCGCAGCGGCGGCAGCCGGTGGCCGAAGTCCTCCAGCACGGTGCCCTCGCGCTGCGCGAACAGCACCGTCGTCTCCTCGAACATCAGCGCGTCGGAGGCGGTCTCCGCCCGCACCGCGAGCCGGGCCGCCTCCCGGGCCGTCGGCACGGCGCCGAGGGCGTCCCGTACGGCCCGCACGGCCGCCAGCACATCACTGGTGGACGATCCGAACCCCCGTCCGACCGGGACGTCCCCCCACACCTCCAGCAGCCCGCCCGGCACCGCATCGCCCGGCGCCGCACCGTCCAGCGCCAGTTCGGCCGCCCGCCGGGCCTTCCGCTTCCACGCCGGGCGGACGGTCACCCCACCGCCGTCCGACGACGGCGTGAAGACCGCCCGGGTGGTGAACAGCGGGCACGGCAACGTGACCAGCCCCCGCACCGGATCGCCCCCGGGCCCGGTGAACACGCCCTGCACCAGCTCGCCGTGGTGGACGGGCGCGGTCCCGGTGCCGCGCGACACCCGAGGACGGCCGGCGGCGAGCGTGCCGGACGGCGCCCTCACCCGTCCTCCTCGAAATCATCGAAGGCGTCGGAGTCGTCGGGGTACGGCTCGGGCTCCGTGACCCAGCCCGCCGCCAGCACCAGCCGCGTGTGGCGGTGCAGGGCGAGGAAGCCGAAGGGGCGGTCGAAACGGACCCGGACGACGGTGGTCGCCCAGCGCAGCGTGGGCGGCATGCCGCCCGCCACCATGCCGATCGCCGTCGTCGCGGCCGCCCGGAAGCCCAGCGCGCCGAACCGGGCGACGGCGGACTGCCGGGCGGAGCCGACGGCCGGCGGGAAGCCGCTGACGCCGGGGAAGTGCCCGCGCCGGCCGTCCCGGGCCGTCGTGAGCCCGAACAGCTCGTGCCGGGCCAGCAGATCGTGGTCGCCGGTGAGGTCGTACGCCGCCGTGGTCACGTCGAGTGTCGGCGGATCGGGTGTCGTGGAGTGTCGGCGTTCGACGCCCAGTCCGGGGCCCACGTCGCCGAAGGGCAGCCGGGAGCCGGGGACGACCGGGAGCCGCCGGTCGAGGACGGCCACGCCCGCGCCCAGCACCTGGCCCGGCGTCATGTCCTCCTCGCCGAGCAGCAGATGGACGTCGAGGGCGGTGTCGCCGAGCACCTTCAGCTCGGTGACGTGCCCGTGGGGTGTGTCCACGACGCCCACCCGGTCCAGCACGGCGCTCTCGCGCCGCAGGCCCAGCACGGCCTCCTCGCCCCAGTACGGGCTCTCCAGAGGCGTCTCGTGGAAGGGCCGCAGCCATCGGGTGCGCAGCGCCAGCGCGCTCGCCAGCACCAGGTCCGTGTCGTCCGTCAATGCGACGGGCATCCGCTCGATCAGCCCGCCGGTCCGCCCGGCCGCCCAGCCGTCCAGGGCCCTCCGGTCGGCCGCCGGGTCCCCGGTGAGCACCCCGTGCGCGTCGGCCGGCAGCCCGGCCGCCCACCGCTCCCGCAGTTCCAGCGTGCGTACGGTCCACAGCCCCAGCGCCGTGTCGAGCCCGCGCATCGCGCCCATCCCGGCGAGCAGCTCCCGCGCGGCCGCGGAGGCCTGCGCGGCGGGCAGGCCGAGGGCGTCGGACAGTTCCTCCCGGGCCGCCCCGTCGGCGCCGTCCGCGAGGAAGGCCAGCAGCGGCCAGACCCCGGCCGCCGAGAACACCGACCCGGAGTCCACGGCCCCCGCCCAGCGGGTGGTGAGCCCGTTCACCGCCCGGATCGTCGCATTCGTGACCGCCATTCAGCCCCCGCTCGTGACGCGCTTACCATGCGCCAGTCGACGCCACTGTCGCGGACAGTCTCGTACGCCGGTTCGGATCCGATGTCGGACCCCCCTGCGAGACTGGCCGAACCGAGTCACCGGCAGAGCCGAATCACCGTCAGAACCGCGAACCCGTCCGAACCAGGAGCACGGTACCCGTGTCCATACCCCCGCCCTCCGGGCCCCAGCAGCCCCAGGACCCGTACCAGCCTCCGCACCCGCAGGGCTCGTATCCGCAGGACCCCTACGCGCAGCACCCGTACGGCCCGCAGGGCCCGGCCCCCTACGCGCAGGCCCCCTACCCGCAGGCCCCCTACGCGCAGGCCCCGTACGGCGCCCCGCCCTACCCGATGTGGGGCCAGGGCTACAGCCCCTTCAACCGGCCCTCGCCGGTCAACGGGGTGGCCATCGCCGCGCTCGTGCTGGGCATCCTCTGCTTCCTGCCGGCCGTGGGGCTGATCCTCGGGATCATCGCGCTGGTGCAGATCAGGAAGCGCGGCGAGCGCGGCAAGGGGATGGCGATCGCGGGCGCGATCCTGTCCTCGGTGGGGCTCGCCCTGTGGGTGGTGTCGCTGTCCACGAACGCCGCCTCCGACTTCTGGGAGGGCTTCAAGGACGGTGCGGTCGGCTCCAGCTTCTCGCTGGCCAAGGGCGACTGCTTCGACGTCCCGGGCTCGAACTTCGACGAGAACGTCTACGACGTCGACGAGGTGCCCTGCGCCGGCGAGCACGAGGGCGAGGTGTTCGCCACCATCCCGCTGTCCGGCAGTGACTTCCCGGGCGACGACCGGGTCACGGACATCGCCGAGGACAAGTGCTGGCCCCTCCACCAGGCGTACGCGATGGACCCCTGGGCGCTGACCGACGAGGTCGACGTCTACTACCTCACGCCCACCTCCGAGAGCTGGGACTGGGGCGACCGCGAGATCACCTGCGTCTTCGCCAACACCGACGAGTCGGCCACCCTGACCGGCTCGCTGCGCGCCGACGAGTCCACCCTCGACACCGACCAGCTGGCCTTCCTGAAGGCGATGGCCGCCGTCGACGAGGTCCTCTACGAGGAGCCGGAGGAGCTGGCCGAGGACGACCTGGCCGCCAACAGGTCCTGGGCCGGCGACGTCCGGGACGTGCTCGGCGAGCAGGTCGAGGCGTTGCGCGCGCACGACTGGTCCGACGGCACGGGGACGTCCGTCGACGCCCTGGTCGCGGACATGGAGGACGCCCGCGCGGACTGGGCGAAGGCGGCCGGCGCCACCGACGTCGACACGTACTACGAGCACTACGACAGCGGCTACGAGTACGTCGACGGCGACACCACGGTCACCGCCCGCGAGGCTCTGGGCCTGGCCACCACCGTGCCCTCGTACGAGGAGGAGGGCGACGGCGAGAGCAGCGGCGGCAGCGGCGAGGAGGCCGGCGGTCTCGAAGTCTGATGCCGAGGTGTGATCACGCCCATAGCGGGGAGAAAGTGCCTGCGTAAAGCCCCCCACGGGCAGATGTCATCACATCGAGTGATTCCCTGGCCTTTGCTTGCACGGCGGAACCCACGGTTGCCACGCTGTAGCTGTCTGTACAACCTGATGGGAGTGGCTCGTGACATTCGGTGAGCAGCCGGCGTACCTGCGTGTCGCGGGTGATCTCCGCAAGAAGATCGTCGACGGCTCGCTGCCACCACACACCCGTCTGCCCTCCCAGGCCAGAATCCGCGAGGAGTACGGCGTCTCGGACACCGTGGCGCTCGAGGCGCGCAAGGTGCTGATGGCCGAAGGGCTGGTCGAGGGCCGCTCCGGATCCGGCACGTACGTGCGCGAGCGGCCCGTGCCGCGCCGGATCTCCCGCTCCGGGTACCGGCCCGCGAGCGGCTCCACGCCCTTCCGGCAGGAGCAGGCCGAGGCGCACGCCCGCGGGACCTGGGAGTCCAGCAGCGAGCAGACCGAGGCGAGCGGCGCCGTCGCCGAGCGGCTCGGCATCAAGGCCGGCGACCGCGTGATGTGCACCAAGTACGTCTTCCGGGAGGCCGGCGAGGCGATGATGCTCTCCACCTCCTGGGAGCCCCTCGCGGTCACCGGCCGCACGCCCGTGATGCTGCCCGAGGAGGGCCCGGTCGGCGGCATGGGCGTCGTCGAGCGCATGCGTGCCATCGACGTCATCGTGGACAACGTCACGGAGGAGGTCGGCGCCCGCCCCGGCCTCGCCGAGGAGCTGCTCGCCCTCGGCGGCGTCCCGGGGCATGTGGTGCTGGTCGTCCAGCGCACGTACTACGCCTCGGGCCGCCCGGTCGAGACGGCCGACGTGGTCATCCCGGCCGACCGCTACCGGGTGGCGTACCACCTTCCGGTGCGGTGAGCGGACGCTGCTGTGGCGCGCGCCGGTGAGCGGCGCACACCCTTCAGGCGGTCGCCCCGCGTGTCCGCCTGTCCCGGGGCCCGGCGCACGCCGTCGGAATCCGGTCGTTTCCCGTCGTTCCCGCAGGTCGTCCCGTTTGTGCCCGGCACCCCGCCGACCGGATGCGTCGCAGCGCTCGTACGGCGCGTTCTCCCTCGTGCGCCCCCTGCGTCTTGGCTGGTTGCGTACCTCTTTGTGAAAAGCCGTATTCGCTGTGTAAAGGTAAGGCGTACGCTCGGGCATATGCGGAGTGCGGTTTCCTTAGACGGCGGGGCGCGGAGCGAGCCGCGGACGGGAAGCGGAGGGGCGCGATGAACGAGGGCGGCACCATCTCCCTGCCCTGGCTCGTCATACGGCAGGACGACAACGGCAATCGCTACCGCGTGGGCCGGTACGCGACCCGGGCGGAGGCCCAGAAGATCGCGGACAGCCTCGACAGCCGCGGTCACAAGCAGCTCTACTGGGTCGAGCGGATCGGCCAGGCCCAGGCCCAGACCCACACCCAGTCCCCGGCCCAGAACGGGGACGGCACCCGGAACTGACGTGCGCCGGAGTCCCGTAGGCTCCGGCGCATGACGGAACGGATCGTGGTGGTCGGAGCCGCCCTGCTCGACGGCGGCCGTCTGCTCGCCGCGCGCCGCAGCGCACCCCCCGAACTCGCCGGCCGCTGGGAACTGCCCGGCGGCAAGGTCGAGCCCGGCGAGCGCCCCGAGGCGGCCCTCGTCCGCGAACTGCGCGAGGAACTGGGCGTCGAGGCCGAACCGGTCGGACGCGTCCCCGGGGAGTGGCCCCTGCGACCCCCCTACGTCCTCCAGGTGTGGACCGCCCGCCTGCGCCCCGGCTCCGCCGCCCCCGCTCCCCTCGAGGACCACGACGCACTCCGCTGGCTCGACCCGGCCGAGATCTGGGACGTCCCCTGGCTCGACCAGGACGTTCCCGCGGTGCGCGAGACCCTGACCCACCTGGGCACGCGGGCCGGCTGAACCGCCGCGGCCGCGCTCCCAGCAGGGACCGCGGCCGGTGGCAAGGGCGCGTCCCTCGGCGTTGTGGGGCGTGGCGGGGGTGCGGGCGTCCGGTCCGTGCATCGCCCCCGGAGCACGGGCGGCGCCCGGCACGCCGTTCGTGCCACCGTGCGCCCTTCCGCACGGTAATGCCTCCCGGATACCGGGTATGTGCCCATTAACCCCACGAAACCGGACATGGGTGTACTCGCTGGCCCGGGAAGTGATCGGCGTGATCGACACCGAAGGCGACTGCGTCGAGTGGACGTTCCCCGCGGACCCCGGAGCGGCGCGCGCCGCGCGCGGCGCGGTCCGTGGCCAGTTGAGCGGCTGGGGCCTCGACAGCCTGGGCGATGTGGCGACGCTGCTGGTCAGCGAGCTGGTCACCAACTCCCTGCGGCACGCCACCGGCCCCATCGGCGTCCGGCTGGTCCGCCCCGCCGGACTGGAGAACGTGCTGCTGGTCGAGGTCTCCGACCCGGTGCCGGACCCGCCCCGGGAACGCGCCGCCCGGCCCGAGGACGAGAGCGGCCGCGGACTCCAACTGGTGGCCTCCTCCTCGCGCCGCTGGGGCAGCCGTCCCGGAGACACCGGCAAGACCGTGTGGTTCGAGCTGACGGTGCCGGGTTGACCGGCCGTCGTACGGGGATGAGCCCGGATACGGCGGGGGTCCGGGCGGACGCCTTCCGGCCCCGGTCCCCGACCGGTCCCGGAAGGTGTGATTCGACGAGGTGCCCGCTGGTTAGAAGACTGGAAGTGTTGTCGCGGAACGGGCCAAAAAACGCCTGGACCGTGCTGTGATCGTGAACACCGTGTCGTGCGGACCCGTAGTGCTGGATACTGCGGGCAGCCGCCGCCGGTGACCGGTGCCGGACGCGGTGAGCTGGAGGGGACGGTTCGCGTGAGCGAGATACCAGCGAAGGCCACGGGCTCCGAGGACCCGTCGGACGGCGCGAGGGTGAAGGCCGCGAGCGCGCTCGCCGTCGGCGCCGCGCACGACGGCCTCGCGGACGGGGAGGCACCCGGCGACGCCATGTGGCAGAGCAGTCCGCCCGGTTCGATCTACGACTACATCAAGGTTGCGTCGTTCTCGATCGGTCCCGACGGGCTCGTCGACCAGTGGAGCCTGCGCGCCGAGCAGATCTTCGGCATCCCGGCCCAGCGCGCCCTCGGCATGGACCCCATCGACGCCTTCGTCGACCCGGACCTCCGCGAAGAGGGCCAGCGCAAGATGGCCGAGATCCTCGACGGCCGGGAGTGGACCGGAGTCGTCCCCTTTCGGATGCCGGACCCGGTGCCCGGCGGCGGCCGTGGCGAGCAGGGCCTCGCCGAGGTCTACGTCATGCCGACCCGCAGCCTGGACGGCGAGAAGGCCGCCGTGTGCATCGTCGTCGACGTCCGCACCCTGCGCAGCATCGAGACCGACCTCGCCGCCTCGCAGGCCATTTTCGGCCAATCCCCTTTCGGGTTCCTGCTGATCGACCCCGACCTGCGGGTCCGCCGGGCCAACCAGCGGTTCGCCTCCCTCTTCGGCGGCACCCCCGACGAACACCGCGGCCGGGGCGTCCACGACTATCTGCCCCGCCCCGAGGCCGAGCGGGTCACCGCGACCCTGCGCCGGGTCCTGAAGACCGGCGACTCGATCACGGACATGCACGTCACCGGCTTCCTGCCCGGTTCCGACGAGCGCCGGCACTGGTCGATCAACCTCTACCGCGTGCACAGCGGCTCCGGCCGCCCCATCGGCATCGCCTGGCTCGGCACCGACATCACCGCCCGCCGCGCCGCCGCCCGCGAGGCCGCCGCCGCACGGCGCAATCTCGCCCTCCTGAACGAGGCGGGCGCCCGCATAGGGAACTCCCTCGACCTGGAGACGACCGCGCGCGAACTCCTCGACGTGGTCGTGCCCGGCTTCTGCGACCTGGCCACCGTCGACCTCTACCAGGGCCTGCTGGCCGGCGACGAGACCCCGCCCGGCCTCGCCGACGGCAGCGCCGAACTGCGCCGGGTCGCCTTCTCCTCCGCCGTCTCCGACGCCCCTTTCGCCGGGTCGGGCACGCCCGTCGCGGTCGGCGCGGTCCACCACTTCCCGTTCAACTCGCCCTGCGCGGACGCCCTGCGCACCGCCCGCCCGCAGGCCATCCCCGGCGAGGAGGGCGGCCTGGTGCAGTCCACCCTCGCCGTCCCGATGGTCGCCCACGACACCGTCGTCGGCCTCGCGCAGTTCTCCCGGACGAAGGGCAGCGAGCCGTTCGGCGACCGGGACCGGGACCTGGCCGTGGAACTGGCCGCCCGTGCCGCCGTCTGTATCGACAACGCCCGTCTCTACCGGCGCGAGCACGAGCGGGCGTTGATACTCCAGCGGTCACTGCTGCCGCCCGGCGACCCGGTGGCGACCGGCCTCGACATCGCCTGCCGCTATCTGCCCGGGAACGCCTCCACGGGCCGCCCCAGCGAGGTCGGCGGCGACTGGTTCGACGTCATCGAACTCCCCGGCCACCGCACCGCGCTGGTGGTCGGCGACGTGATGGGCCGCGGTCTGCGCGCCGCGGTCGCCATGGGCGAACTG
Source organism: Streptomyces sp. NPDC041784 (assembly GCF_055591025.1). Classification (NCBI taxonomy): domain Bacteria; kingdom Bacillati; phylum Actinomycetota; class Actinomycetes; order Kitasatosporales; family Streptomycetaceae; genus Streptomyces; species Streptomyces sp. NPDC041784. Next base: position 343,169 of record NZ_JBVJAB010000004.1, on the reverse strand, counting down.
CGCACCGCCGTACGCACCCTGGCGCTGCTCGACCTCGAACCGGCCGAGGTGCTCTCCGCGTTGGACGAGATCGCCCGCGGCCTCGGCGCCCCCGGCGGCGTCCAGCAGGCCACCCGCGCCGCCCGCCGCCCCCGCGAGGCCGACCTGTCCGAGGTGTATCTCGCGACCTGCGTGTACGCGGTCTACGACGCCGTCACCCGCCGGTGCACCTTCGCCAACGCCGGTCATCTCCCGCCGGTCCTCGTCGAACCCGGCGAGCCCGCGCTGATGCTCGACGTGCCGCCCGGCCTGCCGCTCGGCGTGGGCGGGGAGCCCTTCGAGGAGGTGGAGGTCGACCTGCCCGAGGGCGCGCTGCTCGCGCTCTACACCGACGGCCTGGTCGAGTCCCGCGACCATCCCCTGGACGAGGGCCTCCAGGCGTTCGTCGGCGCGCTGACCGACCCCTCCAGCCCCCTGGAGGACGTCTGCGACTACGTCCTCAACACCCTCGACACGCACCACGGCGAGGACGACATCGCGTTGCTGATGGCACGTGTACAGGGCCTGCCCACCGAGTCCGTCGGCGACTGGACACTGCCGCGCGAGCCCCGCAGCGTGGGCCGGGCCCGTGAGTACGCGCGCGGCCAGCTGCTGTCCTGGGACCTCGAACCCCTCGTCGACACCACGGAACTGCTGGTCAGTGAACTGGTGACGAACGCGCTGCGGTACGGCGAGGGCGAGATCAGGCTGCGGCTGCTGCTGGACCGCACCCTGGTGTGCGAGGTCTGGGACGCGGGCCTGGTCCAGCCGCGCCGCCGCAGAGCCCGCGACACCGACGAGGGCGGCCGCGGCCTCCAGCTCGTCGGGCTGCTCAGCGCGGCCTGGGGCTCCCGGCGCACCCCGCGCGGCAAGACGGTGTGGTTCGAACTGCCGCTGCCGGACGGGGAGACGGGCCTGACGGACCCGGCGGAGGCCTTGCTGAGCCTGTTCTGAACCTGCGGGTCAGAACCCCGACGGTGGACCGCCCTCGGGATCCTCGGCCGGGACGACCCCGCCGAGGACGGCCCCACCCGTCCCGGTCGTGCCCTCCGGCCCCCCGTACGGATTGCCGTGCGTCCGCACGTCCCGCTCGGCCAGGTCCAGCGCCTCCAGGGCGAGCGTGTCGGCGGGCACGCGGTCCGCCGGGTCACCGTCCGCGAGAAGCCGCCGCGCCTCCGCCAGCCGGGTGCGGGCGGTGGCGCCCACCGCGCCCCGGTGCGTGGCGACCTGGTCGTCCGCCGCGGCGGCCGAGGCGCGGGCCACCAGCAGCGCGGCGGCCGCGAGCACCCCGCCCGGCCCCGGGACGGCCGCCCCGACCGCCCGCACGATCCGCCGCAGCACGGCCGTCGGGTCGTACGGCTGCCCCGCGGCGATCTCCTGCCGTACGGAGGCCAGGACGGCGTCGGCGTTCTGGAGCCGGGAGCGCAGCTCGCCGGGGGGCATGCCGTCCGGCGGTGCCTCCCGCCGCACCCGTGCCAGCTCGGCCTGCGCGCCGGTGAGCGCGGCCGGGACGGTCTCCTCGGCCTTCCGCAGCTCGCCCGAGCGCCGGTCGACCCCGTCGACGAACACGGCCGACTGGGCCACCGCCCCCTCGGCGGCCCGCAGTTGACGCGCCGCCCGCGCCGGATCCCCCGCGTCGGCCGACTGGCGGGCCTGGTTGAGCCGGGTGGTGGCGAACACGAGCCGGTCCTTGGCCTGTTCGACGTTCCCGACGACCGTCGCGGTCGCCGTGGGCGCGTACCGGGTGTGCAGCTCGGCGAGGACGGCGTCCGCGTCCCGGGCCCGCCCGGCCAGCTCCCGGAACCGCTCCTCCGCGACCCCGACCGCCGCCTCCAGCCCCTGACCCGCGTCGGCTTCCTCCGACAGCCCCCTCAGCCGCGCGAAGTCCCCCGCCACGGCGTCCATCCGCCGCTCCGCCTCCGCGCATCGTCCGACGATCCCGGCGAGCGCGTGCCGCCGGGCCGCCTCCTCCGCCGGCTCCCCGTGGTCGTACCGCTGCCGCATCCGGGCCGCGGCGGACCACTCGTGCTCGGCCGCCTCCAGCGCCGCCCGGAAGGGGGCCACGGCCTCGGCGCCGCACCCGGCCTCGGCGAAGCCGAGTTCCGCTCGCCCGGCCCGCAGCCGGTCGTCCGCCCGGACGAGGGCCTGCTGCGCCTCCTCGTCGGGGCCGGTGAGCGGCGGCGCCGAGCCCGGGGGCGGCGGGCCGCCCGCCCCGCCGGGGGTCGTCCGGTCGCGGGTGCGCCGGACCCGGCGTATGTACCCGTAGCCGGCGAGCACGCCCGCCGCGCCCACCACCACGACGGGGAGCACCAGATCGGCGCCGGAGGTCTCGTCCGCCTCCGCCGCGGCGGCACTCGCGGTGGGCCCGGCCTCCTTGATCGCAACCGGCACGTCGCTTCCCGACGTCATCCCCGGCAACACGAGCCACACCAACCCGGCCGCACCTCCCAGCACGGCATGGGCCACTCGCACGGATATGTGGGAGGTGGCACGCCGCCGGCGGCCTCGGGGCAGGGATGACATCACATTTTGGAGCGTATGGCCGTGAATGCGGCCACGCGACCGGGATGCGCCCGAGGCGGGGGCGGTGGGGCGGGGCACCACAGAAGGGGGAAACGGGGATGGAGACCGGCAAGGTCACCGACACGGAAGCGACGAAGGAACCGGAAGAACGAGAAGAACGAGAAGAACGAGAAGAACAAGAGGGGCGGGAACAGCAAGAGGAACCGCAAGAGGAACAGCAAGAGGACCGGGGCGAGGAGCGGCACGAGGACCGGGGCGAGGAACAGCAGGCCCCCCGGCGTCGACGCCGTTGGCGTCGCTGGGCCCTCGGTGGTGTCCTGCTCCTCCTCGCCCCGGTCCTCGTCTCCCAGATCGCCCTCGGGGTGAACTACCTGGGCGACCCGGCCGACGGCACGTACACCCGCGGCAAGGACGCCATCTGGCTGGGGCACGCCTGGGTCGACGGGCGCAAGACCGAGGCCGACGTCGAGGCGCTGGCCGAGCGGCTGCGCGACACCGGCATGCGCGACCTGTACGTGCACTCCGGGCCCCTGGAGCACGACGGCACGCTGCCGGCGTCCGCCTATCCCCGGGCGGCCTGGTTCATCGACGCGATCCACCGGGAGGCGCCCGGCATCCGGGTGCAGGCCTGGCTGGGTGACGTCCTCGCCTCCGAGAGCCCGCGCGGCATGCGGCTGGAGAAGGCCGAGACCCGGGCCGCCGTCGTGCGGTCCGCGCGCCAGATCCTCGACACCGGTTTCGAAGGCACCCACTTCGACCTGGAGCCGCTGCACTCCGGCGACCGGAACTACCTCACCCTCCTGGACTCCCTGCGCGACCTCACCCGCTCCCGCGACGCCCAGCTCTCCGTCGCCGCCCACCAGATCGACCCCGTCCCCGGCTTCCACTCCTTCTGGGGCACCACCACCGGCCACCCCAAGTGGTGGTCCCAGTGGTTCTTCGGCCAGGTCGCCCGCCGCGTCGACCAGATCGCCGTGATGTCGTACGACACCATGCAGCCGCTGGAGAGCACCTACGGCGGCTATGTCGCCCAGCAGACCTCCCTCGCCCTGGAGGTCACCCCGCCCTCCACCGACCTGCTGATGGGCCTGCCCTTCTACCAGGAGAACAAGTTCAGCCACTGGGCCCACGCCGAGACCGTCGCCGCCGCCGTCCGGGGCGTCCGCCTCGGCCTGTCCCGCACGGACGCCGACCGCCAGAACTTCGGGGTGGCGGCGTACGTCGACTTCACGGCGACGGAGACCGACTGGGCGTCGTACGAAAAGGGCTGGGTCCGGTGAGCGCGGGCACGGAAGACTCGGCGGGATGACCACCCCACGACAGCCAGGACGGCCACGACAGCACCTGACCGCCGCCGACCTCGCGCCCCTCGCCCGCGCGGCGGTCGGCGGGCACCGCACCCTGCTCGCCGCCACCCGGCTCACCGGCGGCACCAGCAAGGGCGTCTACCGGCTCGCCTTCGACGACGGCCGCACGGCGATCGCGTATGTCTGGTCCCCGCAGGAGGACTACTGGGTGCCGCCCGCCACCGAAGGCCCCTCCCCGGGCACCGGCAGCGGCCTGTTCGGCTCCGCGCACCGCCGGCTGACCGCCCTCGGTGTGCGCGTGCCTCGGCTGCTGCTGCTCGACGAGGACGCCGTGCACCTCCCGGTGTGCGCGGCGGTCGTCGAGGACGTCACCGGCCCCACCCTGGAGGACGCCCTGCGCGACGACCCGGCCGGGGCGCGCCCCGCCCTGGAACGGCTGGCCGGGACGCTCGGCGCGATGCGTGCCCGTACCGCCGCCGGACACGGCGAGGTCGCCCTCGTCGAGGCGGGCGGCACGGCGCCCGGCGCCTCGTACGTGCGGGCCGTCGCCGACCACGCCGTCCGTGACCTCGACGAGGCGGCCGCGCGCGACCCCCGGATGCGGGCGGCCCGCGACCGGCTGGCGGAGAGGGTGCGGGAGCTGCGGGACGCCGTCCGGCCGCGCCCCGTCCACTCGCTGATCCACGGCGAACTCGGCCCGGACCACGTCCTGCTCACCGAGGACGGCGAACCGGTCCTGATCGACATCGAGGGCCTGGCGTACGGCGACGCGGAGCGGGAGCACGTCTTCCTGGAACTGCGCTTCGGCCCCTGGTACGACACCCTGCGCGCCCCTGGCCTCGACGAGGACCGGCTGGAGTTCCACCGCCTCGCCATGCACCTCTCGCTGGTCGCGGGTCCGCTGCGGCTGCTGGACGGGGACTTCCCGGACCCCGCCCCGATGCGGGAGATCGCCGAGTCCAACCTGCGCAGGGCGCTGGAGTGGGCCGGGACCGGACGGTCGGTGCCGCGGCCGTAGCCGTCCCGTTGCCCAGGTGTCATGTGTGCTTTTCCTCCAGGGGTATGTCTGTTGGTTGTGCGGGGTCTGTGCTCGCCCTAGCGTCCACATCTCCTATCCCTGTGAGGGTCTCCCACTGATGCGATCGCTACTCACCAGCAAGGCTGCCCGTCGCGCGCTGCGCCCGGTGGCCGAACTCATCGACCAGCGCATCGAGCGCCAGGTCCGGCGCATGATCGGGAACAACGGCGCGAACGCCGCCGGAAACACCCCGTCGGACGTGGCGCAGGAACTGAAGAAGCTGCGCAGCCGGCAGCGCCCGCTGGAACTGTTCTTCGACGGGACCGGGCGCGGCGCGTCCCGGTTGCCGTCCGCGCCCCATCTCAACCGCACGATCGCCGAACTGACCGAGGTGACCGGGAAGCGGGAGGCCGCCGAGGGCACCGTCGCCCAGGCGTTCCGGCTGCTCATCGCGATGGAGGCGCTCGGTGTCGGCCGGATCGCCGGCGGCACGATGAACATCGTCGGCAAGCTCTCCGCCGTACCGCTGCTGGATCCGCCGAACGACGAGATCCTGGAGATCGGCACCTTGTACGGGATGTTCGGCGCGTCCCTGATCCGGATGATGGAGAAGGCCGGGCGCGACCCGCGGCTGACCATCGTCGACCCGCTCGCCGGAACGCAGCTCCAGCCCGGCGCCACCATGGGCGACGACGCCTCGGGCACCCCCGTGCGGGAGGCCGCGGTGCGCACCAATCTGGGTCTGGTGGGCCCGGCGGGCGCCGCCACCCGGATCCAGCAGGGCTTCTCCGAGGACCCCGAGGTGCGCGCCCTGGTCTCCGACCGCTCCTACGGCGTGGTCATCGTCGACGGCGACCACTCCGCCGCCGGGGTCGCGGCGGACTTGGAGTGGGCGGAGACCATCGTCGCCCCCGGCGGGATCGTGGTGCTGGACGACTTCGGGCACCCCAAGTGGCCGGGTATCAAGGAGGCCTTCGAGAAGCACATGGCCACCGACACCCGGTTCACCTTCCTCGGCCAGGTGGCGCACTCGGGCTATCTGCGCGCGCGGGCGTGAGACGCGGCCCTCGCGTGAGGGACCGCCTCGCGTGAGGCACCCTCTCGCATGAGGTGCCGCTTCAGCTCCGGCGCAGGATCTTGTTCCCCAGCCAGACCAGCGGGTCGTACTTCCGGTCGACCGCCCGCTCCTTCAGCGGGATCAGCGCGTTGTCCGTGATCCTGATCCCCTCGGGGCACACCTCCGTGCAGCACTTGGTGATGTTGCAGTAGCCGAGACCGTGTTCGTCCTGGGCCGTGCGCTTGCGGTCCAGGCCGGACTCCTCGGCCGCGTCCAGCGGGTGCATGTCCAGCTCGGCCACCCGCATCAGGAACCGCGGACCGGCGAACGCCGGCTTGTTCTCCTCGTGGTCGCGGACCACATGGCAGGTGTCCTGGCACAGGAAGCACTCGATGCACTTGCGGAACTCCTGCGGACGGTCCACGTCCTCTTGGAACATCCGGTACTCGCCCGGAGCCACCCCGGCGGGCGGCACGAACGCCGGGACCTCCCGCGCCTTGTCGTAGTTGAAGCCGACGTCCGTCACCAGGTCGCGGATCACCGGGAAGGCGCGCAGCGGCGTCACCGTGATCGTCTCGTCCCGGGTGAACACAGACATCCGGGTCATGCACAGCAGCCGGGGCCGCCCGTTGATCTCCGCCGAGCACGATCCGCACTTGCCCGCCTTGCAGTTCCAGCGGACGGCGAGATCGGGCGCCTGGGTGGCCTGGAGCCGGTGGACGATGTCCAGGACCACCTCGCCGTCGTTCACCTCGACCGCGAAGTCCGCCAGGCCGCCGCCCTCGGCGTCGCCCCGCCACACCCTGAAGCGTGCCTCGTAGCTGCTCACTGGTAGAGCTCCTCCTCGGCGAGGTACTTGACCAGCTCCTCCTTCTCGAAGAGGGCGAGCAGGTCGGGGCGGATGGGGTCGGTGTTCTCCCGGACGAGGTCGATCGCGCCCCCGTCACCGGGCGGCTCGGCGAGCCGGCACAGCAGGTTGACGTTGCGCCACGCCCGCTCCATCGCCGGGTGGTCCTCGCGGGTGTGGCCGCCGCGCGACTCGGTGCGCTCCAGCGCCGCCCGGGCCACGCACTCGCTGACCAGCAGCATGTTCCGCAGGTCGAGGGCGAGGTGCCAGCCAGGGTTGAACTGGCGGTGCCCCTCCACGCCCGCGTGCCGGGCCCGTACCCGCAGATCCGCGAGCCGCTCCAGGGCCTGCTCCATCTCGCCCTCCCGGCGGATGATGCCGACCAGGTCGTTCATGGCCTGCTGGAGCTCCTGGTGGAGGGTGTACGGGTTCTCGGCCGGGTCGGCGGAGAACGGCCGCAGCGCCTCGGCCGCCGCCGCGTCGATCTGCGCGCCGTGAACGGGCGGCCGTACCTCCGTGGCCGCCGCGTGCAGCGCCGCGTGCGCTCCCGCCCGGCGGCCGAACACCAGCAGGTCGGAGAGCGAGTTGCCGCCCAGCCGGTTCGAGCCGTGCATCCCGCCGGCCACCTCACCGGCCGCGAACAGCCCCGGTACGCCGCGCGCGGCGGCGGTGTCGGAGTCGACCGCGACCCCGCCCATCACGTAGTGGCAGGTCGGACCGACCTCCATCGCCTCCGCCGTGATGTCGACGTCGGCCAGCTCCTTGAACTGGTGGTACATCGAGGGCAGCCGGCGCTTGATGACCTCGGCGGGCATCCGGGTCGACACGTCCAGGAAGACCCCGCCGTGCGGGGAGCCCCGGCCGGCCTTCACCTCCGCGTTGATCGCGCGGGCCACCTCGTCGCGGGGGAGCAGCTCGGGCGGGCGCCGGTTGTGGTCCGGGTCCTCGTACCAGCGGTCGCCCTCCTCCTCCGACTCGGCGTACTTCTCCTTGAAGACGTCCGGGACGTAGTCGAACATGAACCGCTTGCCCTCGGAGTTGCGCAGCACCCCGCCGTCGCCGCGCACGGACTCCGTGACGAGGATGCCCTTCACGGACGGCGGCCAGACCATGCCCGTCGGGTGGAACTGCACGAACTCCATGTTCAGCAGCGGCGCGCCGGCGAGCAGGGCCAGCGCGTGGCCGTCGCCCGTGTACTCCCACGAGTTCGACGTCACCTTGAAGGACTTGCCGATGCCGCCGGTCGCGACGACCACGGAGGGCGCCTCCAGGACGAAGAACCGGCCGCTCTCGCGTTCGTAGGCGAAGACGCCGCTGACGCGTGGGCCGTCCTTGAGGACACGGGTGACCGTGCACTCCTGGAACACCTTCAGCCGGGACTCGTAGTCGCCGGTCTCGCGGTGGTCCTCCTGCTGGAGCGCGACGATCTTCTGCTGGAGGGTGCGGATCAGCTCCAGGCCGGTGCGGTCGCCGACGTGCGCGAGGCGCGGGTACTCGTGGCCGCCGAAGTTGCGCTGCGAGATCCGGCCGTCCTTCGTACGGTCGAACAGGGCACCCCAGGTCTCCAGCTCCCACACCCGCTCCGGGGCCTCCTGGGCATGCAGCTCGGCCATCCGCCACTGGTTGAGGAACTTGCCGCCGCGCATGGTGTCGCGGAAGTGGACCTGCCAGGTGTCGTGCTCGTTGGCGTTGGCCATCGCCGCCGCGATACCGCCCTCGGCCATCACGGTGTGCGCCTTGCCGAACAGCGACTTGCAGATCACGGCCGTACGGGCGCCGCGCTCGCGGGCCTCGATGGCGGCGCGCAGCCCGGCACCCCCCGCGCCGACCACGACGACGTCCCACTCCTGGCGGTCGACCACGGACATCAGAACGCCCCACTCATCAGAAGAACCTCGGATCGTCGAAGACGCCGGACGCGACCAGGTACACGTAGAAGTCGGCGAGCGCCACGCTCACCAGCGACGCCCACGCCAGCAGCATGTGGCGGGCGTTGAGCCGCCCGACGAACTGCCAGGCCCGGTAGCGCACGGGGTGCTTGGAGAAGTGCCGCAGCTTGCCGCCGACGATGTGCCGGCAGGAGTGGCAGGAGAGCGTGTACGCCCAGATCAGCGCGATGTTGACCAGGAAGACCAGGGTGCCCAGGCCCATGTGGCCCCAGTTGTAGTGCTCGTCGCGGAAGGCGAGCACGGTGTCGTAGGTCAGGATCCCGGCGACGAGGAGCGCGGCGTAGAAGAAGTACCGGTGGATGTTCTGGAGGATCAGCGGGAAGCGGGTCTCACCGGTGTACGTCGCGTGCGGCTCGGCCACCGCGCAGGCCGGGGGCGAGGCCCAGAAGCCCCGGTAGTAGGCCTTGCGGTAGTAGTAGCAGGTCAGGCGGAAGCCCAGCGGGAAGATCAGGATGATGATCGCGGGCGAGATGCCCCACCACCCGCCGAAGATCTCCGCGTTGGGGCCCGACCGCATGGGTTCGCAGTTCTCCGCCAGACAGGGCGAGTAGAACGGCGACACGTACGGGGCCGCGTAGTAGTCGGCGTTCGCGAAGGCCCGCCAGGTGGAGTACACGACGAACGCCAGCAGACCGGCGGCGGTGGCGGCGGGGGCCAGCCACCAGCGGTCGGTCCGCAGATGGGGCGCGGCGATCGCGGCGCGTCCGGCGCCGCGTACGCCGCCTCGTGGATGGGGGTCGGTGGAGGGTTCCGTACCAGTGGCCAATGCAGGACTCCGGTCGGTATGGGTTCTCGTCGGGGTGGGTTCTCAGGGGGCGTGACGGTCCCGGGCGCCGAGTCCCTCGTCGTCGGTGTCGATCCAGAGGGAGTCGTCGTAGGGGGTGTCGGGGATGGTGACCAGCTCGGGCTTGCGGGGTGCGGCGGGCTGGGCCGCGGCGTCGCGCAGCAGCGCGACACTCTCCCGCAGGTGGGCGGCGTCGGTGCGGACGCGCCGCATCTCCAGACCGCCGCTGCCGAGCTGCTGCTCCAGACGGCCGACGGACCGGGAGAGGTCGTCGAGACAGCGCTGGACCGTACTCAGGTCGTCGTGCACGGACATGACGTGACCTCGCTTCCGTGGGCGGCTAGGCCCTGGACGGCAACGTTCATGCGCCTGCGAGTGTTGCGCGTCACGCCTGTCGCTGTGAAGGCGTGTGCAGCGATTGGCGGGTGCTTTGCTCCGCACGGGTGGGCTTGCGCCAGCCCGCCGCCGTGTCGCTCCCGGCAGGCGAACCCTTTCCTCTTCAGTGGGCCTTAGATCTGATCAACTCCAAAATACCGCCAAACGTGATCAGAACGCACCCAATCGCGCCCGTGTCACCGGCGGCAGCGGATCCCCCGGAGGTACCTGAGATGTCCCACGACGGCGTCGGACTGCGCGCGGTCATGCGCTCGGTCACCTTCCTCACCGCGGGCGCGCTCGCGGTGTCCCTGCTGGCCGGCTGCGGTTCCGAGGACGAGGCCGGAAAGCCCCTGGCGGGCCAGGACATCGCCCCGGCGGGCCGCGCCCTGATCGCCGACGGCGGCACGCTGCGCTGGGCCGTGGACACGGTGCCGGAGACCTTCAACACCTTCCAGTCGGACGCCGACGCCACCACCGCCCGGGTCGCCCAGGCCGTGCTGCCGTCCCTCTTCGTGATCGACGAGAACGGGCGGGCCCGCCGCAATCCCGCCTACCTGGAGTCCGCGAAGGTCGTCGAAACCGAGCCCCGGCAGGTCGTGCTCTACAAGCTGAACCAGCAGGCCGTCTGGAGCGACGGCCGGGAGATCGGCGCCGCCGACTTCGCCGCCCAGTGGCGCGCCCTGTCGGGCAAGGACAGCGCGTACTGGACCGCCCGCAACGCCGGCTACGACCGCGTCGAGAAGATCGAACGCGGCGAGAACGACCTGGAGGTCCGGGTCACCTTCGCCCGGCCCTACGCCGACTGGCAGTCACTGTTCTCGCCGCTCTACCCCAAACAGGTGATGGGCACCCCCGACGCCTTCAACGACGGGGCGCGGCGCAGGCTGAAGGTGACCGCCGGGCCGTTCGTGGTGAAGAAGGTCGACCGCAAGAACGACCAGGTGCGCCTGACCCGCAATCCGCGCTGGTGGGGGGAGACGGCCAAGCTCTCCGAGATCGTGCTGAAGGCCGTGCCCCGGGAGCAGCGGGCGACCGCGCTGGCCGCCGGGACGATCGACCTGGCCGAGATCGACCCGTCCGCCGCGCGGCGCATCGACGGCGCCGCCCGGGGCGAGGCCGGGCCGCTGTCCGGCCCCGGCGCCGGACGCACCGCCGCGAAGGCGCTGCGCTCCTGGGCCCTCGCGCACGGCTCCGACGAGAAGGCCGCCGCGCGCGAGACCCGGGCCCGCAAGAAGCTGCGCAAGGCCATCGCGACCTGGGAACGGCAGCAGGAGGCGCTGACGGGCTTCGAGGTGCGCCGGTCGCTGGAGCCGGCGTACACCCAGCTGGCGCTGAACGGCGCCGACGGGCCGCTCGCGGACGAGCGGGTGCGGCGGGCCGTCGCCCGCGCCCTGGACCGCGAGGAGCTGGCGGAGCTGGTCCTGAAGCCGCTGGGGCTGCCCGCGGTGCCGGTCGGCAGCCATCTGGCGCTCTCCGGGCAGGAGGCGTACGCGGACAACAGCGGCGCGCTCGGCGGCCAGGACACGGTCGAGGCGCAGGCGCTGCTCGCGGACGCCGGGTGGGTCGCCGGGGGCCCGGTCGAGGAGGAGAAGAAGGGCGAGAAGGCGGCCGGCGCGGAGGGCGAGAAGGACGGCAGGAAGTCCGGCGGGCACGGCCCGGAGGGGAAGAAGTCCGAGGACGACTCGCGGGACGGTGACGACGGCACGTACATCGTCGGCGAGGACCACGAGGCGCCCCGCGAGAACGACGGCGGGAACGACGGCGGGAACGACGGCGGGAAGAACGGCGGGGACGACGGCGACAAGGACGGCGACAAGGACCTCGCCCAGGACGGCAAGCAGTACACGCACCCCCACCAGGGCACCGCCCCCGGCGCCTACGCCCCGAAGGGCACCGCCGCCCCGGCCGGAGCCCCCGCGGGGGCGCTGGCCAAGAACGGCAAGGCGCTCAGCCTGCGGTTCGTGCTGCCGTCCGGGCCCGGCTCGGAGTCCCTGCACCAGGTCGCCGGGCGGATCTCGCGGATGCTGGAGAAGATCGGCATCCGCACCGAGACCGTCAGGGTCTCCGACGAGAGCTACTTCAAGGACCACGTGGCGTCCGGCGAGTACGACCTCGCGCTGTACTCCTGGCCCGCCTCCGCCTTCCCGGCCACCGACGCCCGGCCGATCTACGCCAAGCCGGTGCCCGCCGCGGACGGCTCGCTGAGCGTCGAGCAGAACTACACCCGGGTCGGCACCGACCAGGTCGACCAGCTCTTCGACCAGGCGATCTCCACCCTCGACGAGGACCAGGAGCGGGCCCTGATCCGCAAGGCCGACGCCCGTATCTGGGCAGCTGCCGGATCGATTCCTCTCTACCAGCGCCCCCAGCTCACGGCCGCGCGGAAGAACATCGCCAACGCCGGCGCCTTCGGCTTCCAGACCCCGGTCTACGAGGACATGGGCTTCCTGATGAAGGGCGCGAAGGTCTCGGCCGACCCCTCGTAGCCCCTCGTAGCCCTTCGGAGTCCCTCACAGCCCCTTGCAGTCCTTCCTGGGCGGTCTCCCGCCAGGTCCGTCGAAAACGGGTCTGACCTGGGCCGACGTACCCGAAACGGCCCGTGGCGGGCGCCCCGCGGAGGCCGTAACCCCCGGGGCCACGTAACATGGGGTGAGGCCGTGGCATGTCAAGCCCGGCAGGGCCCGCGTCACACGGACGTACGCACAGGCCTTCCTCACACCCCGGGAGTACGCCGCACTATGGCCACGCGCCACGACATCCGCAATGTCGCCATCGTCGCCCACGTCGACCACGGCAAGACGACCCTGGTCGACGCCATGCTCAAGCAGGCCGGCGCCTTCGCCGCGCACGCCGCCGAGTCGCTCGACGACCGCATGATGGACTCGAACGACCTGGAGCGTGAGAAGGGCATCACGATCCTGGCCAAGAACACGGCCGTGAAGTACCACCCGAAGGATGGCGGCGACGTCATCACCATCAACATCATCGACACCCCCGGTCACGCCGACTTCGGTGGCGAGGTCGAGCGCGGTCTGTCGATGGTGGACGCGGTCGTCCTGCTCGTCGACGCCTCCGAGGGCCCGCTGCCGCAGACCCGCTTCGTGCTGCGCAAGGCGCTGCAGGCCCGCCTGCCCGTCATCCTGTGCATCAACAAGACGGACCGGCCCGACTCCCGTATCGACGAGGTCGTGAACGAGGCGTACGACCTCTTCCTCGACCTCGACGCCGACGAGGACCAGATCGAGTTCCCCATCGTCTACGCGTGTGCGCGTGACGGTGTCGCCTCGCTGACCAAGCCGGAGAACGGCACGGTCCCGCAGGACAGCGACAGCCTGGAGCCGTTCTTCTCCACGATCCTGTCGCACGTCCCGGCCCCGGAGTACGAGGAGACGGCCCCGCTCCAGGCGCACGTCACCAACCTGGACGCCGACAACTTCCTCGGCCGTATCGCGCTGCTGCGCGTCGAGCAGGGCGAGCTGCGCAAGGGCCAGACCGTCACGTGGATCAAGCGTGACGGCACGATGTCCAACGTGCGCATCACCGAGCTGATGATGACCGAGGCGCTGACCCGCAAGCCCGCCGAGAAGGCCGGCCCCGGTGACATCTGCGCCGTCGCCGGTATCGCGGACATCATGATCGGCGAGACCCTCGCCGACACCGAGAACCCGATCGCGCTGCCGCTGATCACGGTCGACGAGCCGGCGATCTCGATGACCATCGGCACCAACACCTCCCCGCTGGTCGGCCGCGGCGGCACCGGCAAGGGCGCCGACGCCAAGGCGGCCGTCAAGGACCGCAAGGTCACCGCGCGCCAGGTCAAGGACCGTCTGGACCGTGAGCTGATCGGTAACGTCAGCCTCCGCGTCCTGGACACCGAGCGCCCGGACGCCTGGGAGGTGCAGGGCCGCGGTGAGCTGGCGCTGGCCATCCTGGTCGAGCAGATGCGCCGCGAGGGCTTCGAGCTGACCATCGGCAAGCCCCAGGTCGTCACCAAGGACGTCGACGGCAAGGTCTACGAGCCGGTCGAGCGCATGACGATCGACGTGCCCGAGGAGCACATGGGCGCCGTCACCCAGCTCATGGGTGTCCGCAAGGGCCGGATGGACAACATGTCCAACCACGGCTCGGGCTGGGTCCGTATGGAGTTCGTCGTTCCCTCCCGCGGTCTCATCGGCTTCCGTACCGAGTTCCTGACCGGCACGCGCGGCACGGGTATCGCGCACTCCATCCACGAGGGCCACGAGCCGTGGTTCGGCACGCTGACGACCCGTAACAACGGCTCGCTGGTCGCCGACCGCTCGGGTGCCGTCACCGCGTTCGCGATGACGAACCTCCAGGAGCGCGGTGTGCTGTTCACCGACCCCGGCACCGAGGTGTACGAGGGCATGATCGTCGGCGAGAACTCGCGCTCCGACGACATGGACGTGAACATCACCAAGGAGAAGAAGCTCACGAACATGCGGTCGTCCTCGGCCGACTCGTTCGAGGCGATCGTGCCGCCGCGCAAGCTCTCGCTCGAGCAGTCGCTGGAGTTCTGCCGTGACGACGAGTGCGTCGAGGTGACCCCGGAGGCGGTTCGCATCCGCAAGGTCGTGCTCGACCAGCGCGATCGCGCCCGCACCGCGAGCCGCGCCAAGCACGGCTGATCCACCGGCAGTTCGCACCTCGAAGCCCGGGTGCCCCCATCGTGGGGGCACCCGGGCTTTTCGCAACCCATTTTTCTGCGCCACCCGTCCGCAATGCGGAGACGGTCGACCGATACGTATGTAACAAGTCCGTTTCGCGCCCTTCTCCTGACAGAGTGTTTGTCCGGATTTTGGAAGATCTAAGCGGGAGCTGTGACTGAATTGAGATTTAAAGACGGTGGTCGGCACCCGGCCCATGCCAGATAGTTAGCCGCGAAGCGCTCGGGTCAATGGGTCTCGCGCTGTGGGGACAGTGCCGACTCACGAGCACCAGGGGGTGTCTGGCCCTCCGTCAGGGGTGTCGGAGGACAGACGAGCGCCCCCTCCTGTTGGTGAACCTGTGAGTCACGAGGAGGAGTCCCATGCCGTCCCTGCATCCGACAGCCGGCCCGTCCGTCCCAGTTCACGGCGTCTGTCACTGAGTTCGACTCCGGCCGCCGTGCGCGGCCGTTCGACTACGCGCGTCCGGCTGCGGGTTCACGCCCGTCTCCGGCCGTGATCCGACGTCCCGTCATGCGACCGATCGGCGATCGCGCACCTCCCGCGCAGGTCGCCGTACGGCACACCCATACCTGTGAAATGGGCGAACTGTGACAAGTCCTACCGACATCGAGGGCGGCGGCACCCCGGTCCTCGTCGACGGCGACAAGGAGCCGGCGACGCCGTCCGAGGCCAGGGTGCCCGTGGGCCGGTCACCCGGCCAGCTGATGTGGCTCCGCTTCAAGCGCGACCGCGCGGGCGTGATCTCGGCCTACGTCGTGGTGATCTTCTTCCTGATCGGACTGCTCGCCCCGCTGATCTCCAAGCTCTACGGCAAGAACCCGTACACCGTGTACGCGGACGAGCGGCCGGAGCTGTTCGACAGCGCGGGCGTGCCGGTGCAGCCCAACGGCGGCATCAGCGGCGAGTTCTGGTTCGGCCTCGAACCCGGCAATGGCTACGACGTCTTCACCAAGCTGCTGTACGGCATCCGCAACTCCCTGGGCATCTCGCTGGCGGTCACCGTCGCCACCGTGCTCACCGGCATCGTCCTCGGGGTCGCGGCCGGCTACCTCGGCGGCCGGACGGACTTCCTGATCAGCCGGGTCATCGACTTCCTGCTCGCCATCCCGGCCCAGCTGTTCTTCATCGCCAGCATGCCGGTCGTGGTCTCCCTGTTCGTCAGCCCGCGGGACGAGACGCCGGTCTACGTCCGGGTCGTCGCGCTGATCGCCGTGCAGTGGTTCCTCGGCTGGATGAGCCTCGGCCGCATCCTGCGCGGCACCAGTCTCGCCCTGCGGGAACGGGAGTTCATCGAGGCCGCGAAGGTGAGCGGGGCACCGCCGGGGCGCATCATCCGCAAGGAGATCCTGCCCAACGTGGTCACCCCGATCCTGGTGCAGGCCACCTACATGCTGCCGAACTTCGTGACCGCCGAGGCCGGTCTGTCCTTCCTCGGCGTGGGACTGGTCGAACCGACGCCGGACTGGGGCCAGATGTTCTCCAAGGCGGCGACCGAACTCGTGATGCAGAACGACATCACCTACATGTTCTTCCCCGGCGTCTCGATGATCATCTTCATCGTGGCGTTCAACCTGCTCGGGGACTCGGTCAGGGACGCCTTCGACCCCAAGACGGCGCGCTGACCCGCACATCACGCACTGCTGAACTCACAGAGATGGGTGGGAAACGAGTGATGGCTAAGGGTGGACGCCGCGCGTACGCCGCGCTCTCCCTCTTCGCGGCGGGAGCGCTCGTGCTCTCCGGATGCAGCGAGGGCGGCAGCAAGGAAGACAGCAACAAGGACGACAAGGAGAACGCCCAACGGCAGCAGTCGTCGATCGACTTCGGTGACGCGAAGGCCTCGACCGGCCCGGCCGCCGAGGTCCCCGGGGCCAAGCCGGGCGGCATGATCACGGTGCCCCAGCGCGACAGCTTCGCGCACCTCGACCCCGCGCAGATCTACGTCTCGGACGAGATGGCCCTGTCGCAGCTCATCCACAGAGGTCTGACCGGCTACAAGGCGACCAGCGACGACGGCAAGAAGCACGAGGTCGTCGGCGATCTGGCCACCGACAGCGGTACCACCACCGACGGCGGCAAGACCTGGACGTACACGCTGAAGGACGGGATCAAGTGGGCCGACGGCTCCGCGATCACCGCCACCGACGTGCGTCACACCTTCGAGCGGCTGTTCGCGCCGTTCGTCTCCAATGGCCCGACCTTCATCCAGCAGTGGCTCGCCGACACACCGGGCGCCGAGTACCGCGACCTGCTGAAGGACGGCCCGTACAACGGCAAGCACCTGCCGGACACCGTCCTGGAGACCCCGGACGCGAAAACGGTCGTCTTCAAGTTCAAGACGGCCAAGCCGGACCTGCCGTACGCGCTGGCCATGGCCGGCTACTCGATCGTCTCGCAGCAGAAGGACACCAAGGAGAAGTACGACAAGTCCCCGATGACGGCGGGCCCGTACAAGATCCAGGAGTTCAAGTCCGGCAAGTCGATGGTCCTGGTGAAGAACACCAACTGGGACCCGAACACCGACGCGATCCGGCACCAGTACGTCGACCGTTTCACCTTCGCCTTCAACAAGCAGTTCGAGGACTCCACCAAGGCGATCCTCGACGACTCCGGCGTCAACGCGACCTCGGTCAGCTTCTCCAACGAGGTGGACGCGGGCAACCTCTCCAAGGTCCTCGCCGACGCCTCGATGAAGTCCCGCACCATCTCCGGCTACCAGCCGTACGTGGGCCAGATGGACATCAACATGTCCCACCCGGAGATGCAGGACAAGACGGTCCGTGAGGCCATCGCCTACGCCCTGCCGATCACCCCGTTCGTGCGCGCCTTCGGCGGCGCCGCGGCCCGCGAGGTCGCCGGCGGTCTGATCAGCCCGACCGTCTCCGGCTACAACCCGGACTTCGACCCCTTCGGCAAGAAGAAGAAGCCCGCCGGTGACCCGGTCAAGGCCAAGGAACTGCTGGAGAAGGCCGGCAAGGTGGGCCTGAAGCTGACCTTCGGCTACATCAACACCCCCGAGGGCCAGCAGTACTCCACCGCCATGGCGGCGGGCCTGGAGAAGGCCGGCTTCGACGTCCAGCGCCAGGAGATCCCGGCCGAGACGTACTACGACCAGATCGGCAAGGTCGAGAACAACTTCGACATCTACCACGCCGCGTGGGGCGCGGACTGGCCGAGCGCCTCGACCGTCATCCCGCCGGTGTACGACGGCCGCCAGATCCAGGACGGTGCCTCGAACTACTCGCACATCAACGACGAGAAGGTCAACGCGGACATCGACAAGGCGGCCACCATCACCGACCCGGTGAAGGCCGCCGAGGCCTGGAACGCGATCAACGAGTACATCGTGAAGGAGGTCGTCTCCAACATCCCGACGGCCTACTACAAGCAGACGCAGATCGCCGGTTCCGGCATCGGCGGCCTCGTGTACGACGACGTCATCGGCGGCGTCGACCCGCGCAGGCTGTTCGTGAAGTAGCCCCTTCCCGAGCGCGGTTCCCGGTGCGCCCCGTCCCGCCCGTGCGGCGGGGCGCACCGGAGGACCGCACGGCCTTCGAGTCCGAAAGCTGCCCTTGAGATGCTGCGCTTCCTCCTCCGCCGGACCCTCGGCTCGGTCGTGATCCTGGTCCTGCTGACCGTCGTCGCCTTCCTGCTCTTCTTCGGCATGCCCCGGGACCCGGCGCTGCTGATGTGCGGCAAGACGTGCACGCCCGACGCGCTGGAGAACATCCATCGCACGCTCGGCATCGACAAGTCGATCCCCGAGCAGTTCTGGATCTTCCTCAAAGGGCTCGTCCTGGGCCGCGACGACTTCACCCAGGGACCCTGCCCCGCCCCCTGCTTCGGCTACTCGTACCACACCAACGAGCAGGTCTGGTCGACCCTGATGGACCGGCTGCCGCTCACCGTCTCGCTCGCGCTCGGCGCCACCGTCGTCTTCCTGTTCGTCGGGCTCGGCACCGGCATGCTGGCCGCCTGGCGGCGCGGGACGCTCGTCGACAAGTCGTTCACGGCGGGCTCCATGGTGCTCAGCTCGATGCAGATCTACTTCCTGGGCCCGCTCGCCCTCGCCGTGCTGGTCTACCAGACCCATGTCTTCGACGAGCCCCGCTACACCGAGCTGACCGAGGACCCGGTCGCCTGGTTCAGCGGGCTGGTGATCCCCTGGGTCGTGCTCTCCACGATCTTCGCGGCGCAGTACACCCGTATGGCGCGCTCCTCGATGATCGAACAGCTTCAGGAGGAGCACATCCGCACCGCCCGCGCCAAGGGCATGAGCCGGCGGTACGTCTTCTTCCGGTACGCCTGGCGCGGTTCGCTCATCCCGATCGTCACCATCCTCGGCATCGACCTCAGCTCGATGCTCGGCGGCGCGATCATCACCGAGTACACCTTCGGACTGCCCGGCCTCGGGCATCTCGCGGTGGAGTCGGTGCAGTTCAGCGATCTGCCGCTGCTGCTGGGCGTGATGCTCTTCGCGGCCGCCGTGATCCTGCTGTGCAACATCGTCGTCGACGCCGCCTACGCCTTCATCGACCCGCGCGTACGGCTGTCCTGAGCCGCTGTGAGGAGCACTGTCGTGACCACTGTGACCAAGGAGGCCGGGGCGCCCGTACCGGCCGGCGCGGGCGCGTTCCTCTCGGTGCGGGACCTGCACGTCAGCTTCCGCACGGAGGACGGTGTCGTCGGGGCCGTCGACGGGCTCTCCTTCGACCTCGAACGCGGCAGGACCCTCGGCATCGTCGGTGAGTCGGGCTCCGGGAAGTCCGTCACCAACCTGACCATCCTGGGCCTGCACAACCCGATGTTCACCACCGTCGAGGGGGAGATCCTGCTGGAGGGGCAGGAGCTGACCACGGCCCGGGAGTCGGAGCTGGAGCGGATCCGCGGCAACAAGGTCGCGATGATCTTCCAGGACCCGCTGACCGCGCTCTCCCCGTACTACACGGTGGGCCGGCAGATCGCCGAGCCGTACATGAAGCACCGGGGCGCGTCCAGGCGGGTGGCCTGGGAGCGGGCGGTGGAGATGCTCGGCAAGGTCGGCATCCCGCACCCCAAGGAGCGGGCGAAGGACTATCCGCACCAGTTCTCCGGGGGGATGCGCCAGCGCGCGATGATCGCGATGGCGCTGGTCTGCGATCCCGACCTGCTGATCGCCGACGAGCCGACCACCGCGCTCGACGTGACCGTGCAGGCGCAGATCCTCGATCTCCTCAAGGACCTTCAGCAGGACACCGGTTCGGCGATCATCTTCATCACCCACGACCTGGGCGTGATCGCCGACATGGCCGACGACATCATGGTGATGTACGCGGGCGGCGCGATCGAACGCGGCACGGTGGACGAGGTGCTGCGCTCGCCCCAGCACCCGTACACCTGGGGCCTGTTGAACTCCATGCCCCGGCTGGACTCGGACCTGGCCACCCCGCTGGCCCCGATCCCCGGCGCCCCGCCGTCCCTGCTGAATCCGCCCTCCGGCTGCCGCTTCCATCCCCGCTGCACCTTCCAGGACCGCGTCGGCGGCGGCCGCTGTGTCAACGAACGCCCCCTGCTGGCCCCGGACCGCTCCTCCGCCTGCCATCTGACGGCGGACCAGAAGCGGACCATCTTCGTCGATGAGATCAAGCCCCGGTTGGGGTAGGAGGAGCACCGTGACGAAAGAGGAGCTTGTTCTTCCCGCTCCCCGGGCCGCCGCCGCGGCCGGTGACGGCGAGCCGCTGCTGATCGTGGAGGGGCTCGTCAAGCACTTTCCGGTCAAGGGCGGCTTTCCGGTCCGGCGGACGGTCGGTCAGGTGCAGGCGGTGGACGGGATCGACCTGACCGTGGGGGTCGGGGAGAGTTTCGGGCTGGTGGGGGAGTCGGGCTGCGGCAAGTCGACGACCGGCCGGCTGATCACCCGGCTGCTGGAGCCGACGAGCGGGAGGATCTCCTACCGGGGGCGGGACATCAGCCATGCCTCGCGGAGGCAGCTGGCGCCGATCCGGTCCGAGATCCAGATGATCTTCCAGGACCCCTACTCCTCCCTCAACCCCCGGCAGACGGTCGGCAAGATCATCTCGGGGCCGATGGAGATCAACGGCGTCGAGCCCGAGGGCGGCCGGGAGAAGCGGGTGCGGGAGCTGCTGGAGATCGTGGGTCTGAACCCCGAGCACTACAACCGCTTCCCGCACGAGTTCTCCGGCGGTCAGCGCCAGCGCATCGGTGTCGCCCGCGCCCTGGCCCTGGAACCCAAGCTGATCGTGGCCGACGAGCCGGTCTCCGCGCTGGACGTGTCCATCCAGGCGCAGGTGGTCAACCTGCTCCAGCAGGTGCAGCGGGAACTGGACATCGCGTTCCTGTTCATCGCCCACGACCTGGCCGTCGTACGGCACTTCTCGCAGCGCGTGGCGGTGATGTACCTCGGCAAGATCATCGAGGTGGGCGACCGGAACTCCATCTACACCCGGCCTCGGCACCCGTACACCCACGCCCTGCTCTCCGCCGTCCCGGAGGTGGCCGTCTCGCAGGACGCGGCGCCGCACCGGGAGCGGATCCGGCTGGCCGGGGACGTGCCGTCGCCCATCTCCCCGCCGTCCGGCTGCCGCTTCCGCACGCGGTGCTGGAAGGCGCGGGACACATGCGCGACCGAGGAACCGCCGCTGGTCCGCCTCTCCGGCAACCACGAGGGGCACCTGACGGCCTGCCACTTCCCGGAGGAGCCCACGATCGCGGCGCGGGACGAGGACATCGTGCTGGATCCGGCACTGGCGGCGCTGGAGGACGGAGGCGAGGGGTAGGGGGCTGGCGGGAGGGGGCTCTAGGGGTAGGGCCCCGCTCGGGGGTGTCGGAGACGGCTGGTTTCAGCCAGCCGGTGCCGCCACCGTGATGATCTCCGGGCTCGTCCCGGCCAGCGGCCCCCGTTCCCAGTCGCCGTACTGCTCCACCACCCGCAGACCCGCCTCCGCGAGGAAGGACGGCAGGGCGGCGGGGGAGGGGAAGCGGAGGGTCGTGCGGCTGGTGCGGGGGCGGGGCCAGGCGGGGCAGTCGTAGGTCTCGGTGAAGGTCACGCGGTCGCCGGCGGGGCCGGTGCCCTTGATCTCGTGCCACACCCGTACGGTCCGGCCCTCGGCGTCGGTGACCTCGTGGACCCGGTCCGGGGTCCAGGTCTCCCAGGCGTGGGCGGCCGGGTTGCGGGTCTCGAAGACGAAGCGGCCGTCCGCGCCGAGCGCCGACCGTACGGCCCGCAGCGCGGTGCGCAGTTCCTCGTCGCCGAGCAGCGCCTGGAAGGTGTGGCCCGTCATCACGGCCAGGTCGAAGTCGCCCTGCCAGCCGTGAAAGCGCAGGTCGCCCAGCAGCCACTCCACGCCGGGGGCGCGGCGGCGGGCCTGGACCAGCATCGCGGCCGCCGGGTCGAGGCCCGTGAGCCGCCCGGGGTGGCCCTCCTCGGCGGCCCGCGCGAGCAGCCGGCCCGTGCCGCAGCCGATGTCGAGAACCGAACCCGCGGACCTCACCAGGTCCAGGTAGAAGTCGTCGTCGGGCCCCCACGGATTGATGCTGTCGTACAGCGCGGCGAGTGCGAGATCCGCGAACGAATGATCGACCACCGCGGCAGTGTGTCACAGGACCCTGTGGCGCAGGACAAGATCCACAACATCGTGATTCTCCCTCGACAACCCCGCGTTCGGACGGTCATGCTCCTGCGCGATGACAAGAACAGACGACATGCCCGCAGCATGGGACGAACGCTCCCAGCTCACCACGTTCCTCGACTACGCCCGCGACACCGCCCGCGTCAAGTGCGAGGGCCTCTCGGACGAGGACGCCCACCGGGCGGTCCTGCCGGCCTCGCCGCTGATGACCCCGAGCGGCCTGGTCAACCACCTGCGCTGGGTGGAGTACTACTGGTTCCGGGTCGTCTTCCTCGGCGAGGAGGACGAGGGGCCCTGGACCGACGAGGACCCCGACCGCGAGATGCGGATCGCCCTCGACCTCCCGATCGCCCAGGTGCTGGACGAGTACGCCGACGGCGCCGCGCGGCACCGGGAACTGGTCGCCGCGCACGACCTCGACACCAGGGCCAAGGGTGAGATGCGGGACGGCCGCCGTGTCGACCTGCGCTGGATCCTGCTGCACCTCATCGAGGAGACGGCCCGGCACAACGGCCATCTCGACCTCCTGCGCGAGCTGATCGACGGGAAGACCGGGGTCTAGGGCGGCCGGTCGGGGGCGGGTCCGGGGCCGGTCCGGGGCCGGGCCGGGCCGTCCCGGAGGGGGCCTGAAAGGTCGGTGAAAGACCGGCGAAAGGCCGCTCCGCGATGCTGGTGTCATGGGGCGGGCGACCGACGGGGGACACGCGGCGCCCGCCCCACAAACGCGAGGTGCGGGAGGGCACGGGGCACTGAATTTGCGGTATTGGCCATAGCTTCCGGGTGGGGCTGGCCGAGTTTCCGGTACTTTCCGTAGGCGACACGGCTGAGTTGGCCGAAACACGCCGTCGTGCGGCCCTCCGGTTCCCGTTCGAAAAGGCAGACGTTGCCCGGTGGTCGACGCTGCATTACGTTCTGTGAATGCTCACCCCCCGGCCCCGGTTCCGCCTGCTCGGACCCCTGGACGTGGAGATCGACGGCCGCGCCGTCGTGCTCACCGGGCGTCAGCGCGCGCTGTGCGCGGTGCTGTTGCTCCACGCCAACCACGTCGTCTCCGTCGACAAGCTGATCCGGTGCCTGTGGGACGACCGCCCGCCCGGCGCCGGCGCGGCCCGCGTCCGGGCCCTCGTCGCCGAGGTGCGGCGCGCCCTCGGCCCGTCGGGCCAGGACCTGCTGACCACCCGTCGGCCCGGCTATGTGATGCACGCCGGACCCGACGACCTCGACCTGCTCGCCTTCGAGGACCTCATCCGGGACGGCTCACGCGCCGCTGCCGAGGGCGACTGGCCGACCGCCCGGCGCTCGGGCGAACAGGCCCTCGCGCTGTGGCGGGGCGAACCGCTCTCCGACCTGTCCGAGGCGGCCGTACGCGAGGCCGAACTGCGGCGCCTCGGCGAACTGCACCTCGCCGCCCGCGAGGGCGTCGCCGAGGCCGGCATCGAGACCGGCCGGCACCGCGAGGCCATCGCCGAACTCCTCCGGCTGACCGCCGCCCACCCGCTGCGCGAACGCCCGCACGCCCTCCTCATGCGCGCCCTGCACCACGACGGCCGCAGCGCCGAGGCCCTGGAGCTGTACACCGCGCTGCGCCGCCGGATGGTCGACGAACTGGGCATGGAGCCCTCGGACGAGATCCGGGCCCTGCACCAGCGCCTGCTCAGAGGCGGCGACCCACCGCCGCGGCCCAGACCCCCCGCCGCCCCCGTCCGTCAGGTACCGCGCCAACTCCCGCCCACGCCGCGCCGTTTCGTCGGCCGCAGCGGCGAACTGGCCCGCCTCGACTCCTGTCTGAGCACCGGCGAACCCCTCGCCCTGATCGTCGGACCGGCCGGTGTCGGCAAGAGCGCCCTCGCCCTGCACTGGGCCCACCGGGTCGCCGACCGCTTCCCCGACGGCCAGCTCTTCCTCGACATGCGCGGTTTCGACAACGCCGAGCCGATGACCCCCCAGGAGGCCCTGCCCCTCCTCCTCCAGGGTCTGGGCTGCGCCCCGCGCGACATCCCGCTGGGCGCCGAGGCCCAGACCGCGCTGTACCGGACCCTGCTGGCCGATCGTCGGATGCTCGTCGTCCTCGACGACGTGGCCGACCCCGCGCACGTACGACGGCTGCTGCCCGCCTCCGAGGGCTCGCTGACCCTGGTGACCAGCCGCGACAAGCTCAGCGGCCTCGTCACCCTGGACGGCGCCTACCGGGTCTCCTGCGACGTCCTCGACCAGGCCACCGCGCTGGAGCTGATCAGCGGCGCGGTCGGCGCGGACGCCGTCGCCGCCGACCCCGAGGCCGCCGCCCGGCTCGTCGAACTCTGCGACCACCTGCCGCTCGCCCTGTGCGTCGCCGGCTCCTGGATCGGCGACCGCCCCGGCAGCATCCGCGCCTACGTCCGCGACCTCGCCGACCGCGGCCGGCTGGCACGGCTGCACGTCGAGGGCGAGGAGTCCGTCGCCGTACGCGCCGCGCTCGACCTGTCGTACGCGGCGCTGCCGGAGAACGCCCGGCTCGCCTTCCGCACCCTCGGGGTGCTGCCCGGCACCGGGCGCTCGACAGCCGCCGCGGCCGCCGCCGCCGGGCTCGGCGAGCCGGAGACCGCCGACCTGCTGCGGCTGGCCCAGCGCGTCCACCTGCTGCGCGACGTCGAGCGGGGCCGCCCGGCCTGGCACGACCTCGTCCACGAGTACGCCCGCGACCGCACCGCCGCAGAGGACACCCCCGAGGCGCGCACGGCGGCCGTCACCCGCGTCCTCGACCACTACCTCCAGAGCGTCGTCAACGCGGCGGCCACCGCGGGCCTGTACGTCATGCGCGGCCGCCCGGACCCCGTCGACGGCTCCCGGCCCCGGCAGTTCGGCACCGCCGAGGAGGCGTACGCCTGGTTCGACGTCGAGTGGGACGACATCGCCGCCGCGATCGGCCACGCCGCCGAACACGGCCCCGCCCCCTTCGTGTGGTGGCTGGTCGACGCCCTCCAGGACCTCTTCCACCACCGCCGCCCGCTCTCCGACTGGATGCGCCTGGCCACCCTGGCCCGCGAGGTCGCCGAACGCGGCGGCGACCGGAAGGGCCAGTCCGCGATGCGGATGTCCGTCGGCCACGCCCGCTGGCGCAACGGCGACCTGCGCGGCGCCCTCGTCGAGTACGAGGCCGCCGAGGACTTGGCCCGCCGGGCCGGCTGGCAGTACGGCGAGGCCGCCAGCCTCCAGGGCAAGGGCGTCACCCTCAAACTCCTCGGCGAACCCCTGCGCGCCCTGCCCTGCTACGACCGCGCGCTGGCGCTCTACCGCACCCTGGGCAACGTCAAGAACGAGGAGATCATGCTGATCAACACGGCGTCCCTGAACCTCGCCCTGGGCCGCCTCGACGCGGCCGAGCGGGCGGCGGACGGGGCGCTCTCGCTGATCGGCGACGTGGCCCACCACAACCGCGCGATGGCGCTGGTGAACCTCGCCCTGGTCCGGCAGAAGCAGGCCCGCTTCGCGGAGGCGTCGGCGGCGCTGCGCACCTGCTTCCTCGTCTCCCGCGACTCCGGCTCCACCTACGCCGAGGCGGTCGCCCTGGAGACCCTGGGCCGGGTCCTCGCCGACGCCGGCGAGGACGACCGCGCCCTCCTCGCCTACGAGGACGCCCTCGCCGTCTCCCGGCGGGTGGAGAACCGCAACTGCCAGGTCGACAGCCTCGCCGGGATCGCCGCGCTGAAGCTGCGCGCGGGCCGTACCGACGAGGCCGCCGCCCATCTCGACACCGCCTTCGAGATCGCCGAACGCACCGGCCACCGCGCGGGCCTGGTCGAGGTCCTCTTGGAACGCGCCGCCCTGGCCCGCGCCCATGGCCGGCCCGCCGAGGCCCTCGACCACCTGGAGCGCGCGGAGCGCCTCGCTGCGGACGGCACCCCCGTGGTCGTCCCTCGCGTGCATCTCGCGCTCTCCATGACCCTGCTGGCGGCCGGTGACCCCGGGCGGGCCCGGTCCGCGGCGACCCGGGCGGCGGCCCTGGCCCGCACCTCCGGGCAGCGGCTGATCCACGCCCGGGCCGTGCGCGCCTTCGCCGAGGCCCATGAGGCACTCGACGAAGCCGCGGCGGCCCAGGCGGCCCGGGAGGAGGCCACGGCCCTCTTCGCGACGCTCGGCGCTCCGCCGCTCGGCCCGCCGCGCCGCCGTCATCGCGACGGCGACCTCCCCCAGGACGCCGAGTCCCGCCTCACCCGGTACCTGACGGAACACTTCGACGGCTGACCGACCCGCTCAGACACTCGCCGCGAAGGCGGCACGTCCCCCCAGGCGCGGATCGCCGGTCAGGATCCGCTCCTGGAGCGCCCGCAGCTCCGCTCCCGGCTCGCAGCCCAGCAGGTCGGTCATCCGCAGCCGCAGCAACTGGAAGCAGTCCAGCGCGTCCGCCGGGCGCCCGCACCGGTACAGGGCGAGCATCAGCAGCCCGGCGACCTTCTCGTCGAACGGATGCATCTCGGCCAGCCAGTGCAGCTGCGGCAGGCAATCCTCGTGCCGGCCCGCGCGCAGCGACAGCTCCGTGCTGCCGACCAGCGCCTCCCGGTGCTCACGGCGCAGCGCCACCCGCGCCGACTCCGCCCACGCCGTGCGCACGTCCGACAGCGGCTCGCCCCGCCACAGCTCCAGGGCCCGCCCGTACAGCCCGAGCGCGGTGTCCGTCTCCCCCGAACGCGCGGCCAGCTGGGCCTGGCGCACCAGCGCGCGGAACCGCCCGGTGTCCACGCTCTGCTCCTCGACCACCAGCACGTACCCCCCGCGCCTGCGGGCCAGTTTCACCGCGGGCCCGAGCGCCTTGCGCAGCCGGGTGGCCTGGATGTAGAGCGCGTCCCGCGGATGCTGCGGCCGCCGCTCCGGCCACACCCGCTCGATCAGCGTCTCGTCCGCCACGAACGCCCCCGGCGTCCACGCCAGCGCCGCCAGCAACACCCTGGTGCCGTGCGGCAACGGCACCTTGTCCCCGGAACGCGTCCGAGCCTCGACACACCCGAGCAGTTGGATCTCCATGCCGTACCCCCGTACCTCGAACCACTCGAGTCACCACTGTGGGGGGTGGGTGTTCGGGTGGCGCATGGATGCTGCACGGAGAGCCGCACGGGGAACCGTACGGAGAACCGCGCGGGAACGGGCGAAGGCCCGCGCCGGGTGAGCGCGGGCCTTCTTTCCCCTGGACCGGACGTTCATGGGCTCGGGTCAATGGGCCGAGAATGTCCGCTCCGAAAGGAGACGGCTGACGGTGAAACGGGGTGTGTCAGGCCGCCGCCTCGGGGTCCTTGGAGAGACGCGGGGCCGGCACGGTGGCCTTGGCGTCCGTCGCCTCCGGGTAGTGGCACGCCGTCAGATGGCCGGGCTTGTTGCCCTCGACCTGGACCAGCGGCGGCGCCTCGGTCGCGCACTTCTCCGTCGCCTTCCAGCACCGCGTGCGGAACCGGCAGCCGGACGGCGGGTTGATGGGGGAGGGCACGTCGCCGGCCAGCCGGATGCGCTCGCGGGCCGGGGTGTTCTCGTCCTCCACCGTGGCCTCGGGCACGGCGGAGAGCAGCGCCCGGGTGTACGGGTGGCGCGGGTTGCCGTACAGGTCGTCGCGGTCGGCGATCTCCACGATCTTGCCGAGGTACATGACCGCCACGCGCTGCGAGAAGTGCCGTACGACGGCCAGGTCGTGGGCGATGAAGACGAACGCGATGCCGAGGTCGCGCTGGACCTGCTGGAGCAGGTTGACCACCTGCGCCTGGATGGACACGTCGAGCGCGGAGACCGGCTCGTCGGCCACGATCAGCTTGGGCTCGAGGGCCAGGGCGCGGGCGACACCGATGCGCTGGCGCTGACCGCCGGAGAACTCGTGCGGGAAGCGGTTGTAGTGCTCGGGGTTCAGACCCACGATCTCCAGCAGCTCGCGCACGCGCTTCTCGTGGCCGCCCGCCGGGTTGATGCCGTTGATCTCCATCGGGCCGGAGATGATCTTTCCGACCGTCTGACGCGGGTTCAGCGAGGCGTACGGGTCCTGGAAGATCATCTGGATCTCGGACCGCACCGGCGCCAGCTGCTTGCGGCCGGCGTGGGTGATGTCCTTGCCCTGGTACTTGATCGTGCCGCCGGTCGGCTCCAGCAGCCGGGTGATCAGCCGGCCGGTCGTCGACTTGCCGCAGCCGGACTCGCCGACCAGACCGAGGGCCTCGCCCTCGTTGACCTGGAAGTCCAGCCCGTCGACCGCCTGCACGGCACCGACCGTACGCCGGATCGGGAAACCGCCCTTGATCGGGAAGTGCTTGGTGAGCCCGGAGACGTCCAGGAGGGGAGTGGTGCTGCTCATGGTGGTGAAATCCCGTCTCTTGTACGTCAGTTCGCCGCGCTGCCGGCGAGGTCGGAGAAGTACTCACCGCGCTGGTCGGCGGTCAGGTGGCAGGCGGAGCCGCGTCCGTTCACGATCTCCAGGAGCGGCTGCTCCTTGGCGCACAGGCCCCCCTCGACCTTCTCGGCGAAGGTGCACCGCGGGTGGAAGCGGCAGCCCGACGGCGGGTTCAGCAGCGAGGGCGGCGAGCCCGGGATCGGGTTGAGCGGCACGTCCACCGGGTGGTCCAGGCTCGGCATCGAGCTGAGCAGGCCCAGCGTGTAGGGGTGCTGCGGGGTCTTGAGCACCTCCCGCTTCGTGCCGCGCTCCACACACCGGCCGCCGTACATCACCAGCACGTCGTCGGCGATGTCGGCGATCACCCCCAGGTCGTGGGTGATGAAGATGATCGCGGTGCCGAACTCCTTCTGGAGGTCCTTCAGCAGGTCCATGATCTGCGCCTGCACGGTCACGTCGAGCGCGGTGGTCGGCTCGTCGGCGATCAGCAGCTCCGGGTCGCAGACCAGCGCCATCGCGATCATCGCACGCTGGCGCATACCGCCGGAGAACTGGTGCGGGTAGTCGTCCACCCGGGTCTCCGGCTGCGGGATCCCGACCCGGGTCAGCATCTCGATCGCGCGCTCCCGGGCCGCCTTCTTGGAGCAGCCGGTGTGCTTGCGGTACGTCTCGCCGATCTGCTTGCCGATGGTGTGGTACGGCGACAGCGAGGCCAGCGCGTCCTGGAAGATCATCGACATCTTGTTGCCGCGGAGCTTCTCCAGGGTCCGCTCGGCCGCCCCGTTCAGCTCCTCGCCGTCGAGGACGATCGAGCCCTCGACCTTGGTGCTGTCCGGGTTGTGCAGACCCAGGATGGTCAGGTTGGTGACCGACTTGCCGGACCCCGACTCACCCACGATGCCCAGCGTCCTGCCGCGTACGAGGTCGAAGGAGAGGCCGTCGACGGCCTTGACGGTGCCGTCCTCGGTCGAGAAGTGCACCTTCAGGTCCTTGACGGACAGGAAGGGCTGCTGATCGGTGCTCGTCACGGGGACGCTCCAGAGGGGGGTGACGCAGGGGTAGCTGGCGGGGGCGGGTGGGGTCAGGCGAGCCGGATACGCGGGTCGATCAGCGCGTAGCAGGCGTCCACGACGATGTTGGCGATCACCACGAAGGAGGCGGTGATGACCATGATGCCGAGCAGGATCGGAAGGTCGCTGGTGAAGACGGACTTCACGGCCAGCAGACCGACGCCCTGGACGCTGAAGGTCTTCTCCGTGATCATGGCGCCGCCCAGCAGGACACCCATGTCGATGCCGAAGATGGTGACGATCGGCCCCATCGCGCCGCGCCAGGCGAAACGGAAGAACACGGTGCGGCTGGACAGACCCTTGGCCTTGGCGGTGCGGACGTAGTCCTCGCTGAGCGTCTCGACCATCTGGGAGCGCGTCATACGGGTGTAGTTCGCGGTGAAGATCAGCGCGAGCACCAGCCAGGGCAGCAGCAGCCCGCTGAACCATGCCGCCGGGTTGTCGGTGAAGGGGGTGTACGAGGGCTGGTCGAGGATGTGCAGCTGGTACACGAAGACATAGAGGGCCAGCGTGCCGACGAAGTAGATCTGCATCGACGAGGCGACCAGGGAGGAGCTGCTGGCGATCTTGTCGATGAGCTTGCCCTGCTTGACCGCGGCCAGCATGCCCGTGCCGACACCGAAGACGAGGAACACCACGGAGGCGCCGAGCGCGAGGGAGATCGTGGCCGGGAACCGGTCCAGGATGGTGGCCAGGACGGGCTCACGGTTGACGAACGAGTAGCCCAGGCACGGGGCGTCGCACTGCCCGAAGGAGGCGAAGTCCCGGCCGGCGAAGATGCCCACCAGCCAGTGCCAGTACTGCACCGGCAGGGAGTCCGTGATCCCCATGTTGTGCCGGATGACCTCGAGCGTCTCCGGGGTGCACAGCTTGCCGCAGGCCAGCCGTGCCGGGTCGCGCGGCACCGCGTAGAAGAGCATGAACGTGACCGCGCTGATGATCAGCAGCGTGATCGCGGCGCCGAGCAGTCGGCGGGCTAGAAAGCGAAGCATGGGGAGTGGCTTTCCTCGGAGGGCCGTCGTGTGGTTCGGGCCGGGCCGGGGTGACCGGCGGCCGCGGTGGACGAGCCGAGGGTGGGGGGGGCCCGGGGGGCGCCCCCCCCCCCCGGTGTGGGGCAGGACTTTACATACCGCCTTTCGAGCCCGCCGCCGTCGCAATTCGGGTTCCTCTTCCCGTTTCCCAGGTTTGAGGCCTGTCTTTAGATTCTC